>NZ_JAABNH010000002.1:0-198426 GCF_009915985.1 Proteus sp. G2626
CTGTGAGGTATGCTGGAGGTATCAGAAGTGCGAATGCTGACATAAGTAACGATAATGCGGGTGAAAAACCCGCACGCCGGAAGACCAAGGGTTCCTGTCCAACGTTAATCGGGGCAGGGTGAGTCGACCCCTAAGGCGAGGCTGAAAAGCGTAGTCGATGGGAAACGGGTTAATATTCCCGTACTGGTGGTAACTGCGATGGGGGAACGGAGAAGGCTAGGTTGTCCGGGCGACGGTCGTCCCGGTTCAAGCATGTAGGCAGAGTGATTAGGCAAATCCGGTCACTTAATGCTGAGGTGTGATGACGAGCCACTAAGGTGGTGAAGCAATTGATGCCCTGCTTCCAGGAAAAGCCTCTAAGCTTCAGGTTACCAACAATCGTACCCCAAACCGACACAGGTGGTCAGGTAGAGAATACTCAGGCGCTTGAGAGAACTCGGGTGAAGGAACTAGGCAAAATGGTGCCGTAACTTCGGGAGAAGGCACGCTGGCGGTAAGTGAAGTCCCTTGCGGACGGAGCCGAAGCCAGTCGAAGATACCAGCTGGCTGCAACTGTTTATTAAAAACACAGCACTGTGCAAACACGAAAGTGGACGTATACGGTGTGACGCCTGCCCGGTGCTGGAAGGTTAATTGATGGGGTTATCCTTAGGGAGAAGCTCTTGATCGAAGCCCCAGTAAACGGCGGCCGTAACTATAACGGTCCTAAGGTAGCGAAATTCCTTGTCGGGTAAGTTCCGACCTGCACGAATGGCGTAATGATGGCCAGGCTGTCTCCACCCGAGACTCAGTGAAATTGAACTCGCTGTGAAGATGCAGTGTACCCGCGGCAAGACGGAAAGACCCCGTGAACCTTTACTATAGCTTGACACTGAACATTGAGCCTTGATGTGTAGGATAGGTGGGAGACTATGAAGTGTGGACGCCAGTCTGCATGGAGTCAACCTTGAAATACCACCCTTTAACGTTTGATGTTCTAACCTAGGTCCATAATCTGGATCGGGGACCGTGTCTGGTGGGTAGTTTGACTGGGGCGGTCTCCTCCTAAAGAGTAACGGAGGAGCACGAAGGTTGGCTAAGCATGGTCGGACATCATGCGGTTAGTGCAAAGGCATAAGCCAGCTTGACTGTGAGAGTGACGGCTCGAGCAGGTACGAAAGTAGGTCTTAGTGATCCGGTGGTTCTGAATGGAAGGGCCATCGCTCAACGGATAAAAGGTACTCCGGGGATAACAGGCTGATACCGCCCAAGAGTTCATATCGACGGCGGTGTTTGGCACCTCGATGTCGGCTCATCACATCCTGGGGCTGAAGTAGGTCCCAAGGGTATGGCTGTTCGCCATTTAAAGTGGTACGCGAGCTGGGTTTAGAACGTCGTGAGACAGTTCGGTCCCTATCTGCCGTGGGCGTTGGAAGATTGAGAGGGGTTGCTCCTAGTACGAGAGGACCGGAGTGAACGCACCACTGGTGTTCGGGTTGTCATGCCAATGGCATTGCCCGGTAGCTAAGTGCGGAAGAGATAACCGCTGAAAGCATCTAAGCGGGAAACTTGCCTCGAGATGAGTCTTCCCTGTCACCTTGAGTGACCTAAAGGAACGTTTAAGACTAAGACGTTGATAGGCTGGGTGTGTAAGCGTAGCGATACGTTGAGCTAACCAGTACTAATGAACCGTGAGGCTTAACCTGACAACACCGAAGGTGTTTTGTCTGAGAGACGAAGAGTAGATAAAGTAGGCTTGTTTAAGATTGATATTACTGGCGACTGACCGAAAGGAAAGAAGCGGGTAATAAAACCGAATTTGCTTGGTGGCCATAGCGCAGCGGTCCCACCTGATCCCATGCCGAACTCAGAAGTGAAACGTTGTAGCGCCGATGGTAGTGTGGGGTCTCCCCATGTGAGAGTAGGGAACTGCCAGGCATTAAATTAAAGCATTAGTGTTGTAAAACATTAAGTGCGAAAAGAATACGCGGAGCGGTAGTTCAGTTGGTTAGAATACCTGCCTGTCACGCAGGGGGTCGCGGGTTCGAGTCCCGTCCGTTCCGCCAACTATTTAGGGGCGTAGTTCAATTGGTAGAGCACCGGTCTCCAAAACCGGGTGTTGGGAGTTCGAGCCTCTCCGCCCCTGCCAGTTACCAATTAAGTAATAACAAAATTTATACTTCTTTGTAGCCCAGTTAATTAACTGGGCTTTTTGTTATCTATCATTCTCTAAATCTTCCTTCCTAAGCATTGATTATGCTCTAGCCTAACAAATCGACAACATACATTTTCCTATACCAATATATCAGTATGATACTATTGTTATTTATTCTCATTAATGAAAAAAATAATGCTTAAGTTCTAGCGTTATTTATTGATAACCATAAAGAAATCTAAACTTTATTCATGGTTGATAGGCTGTTTTAATAGCTGTTGTATTAATGCTTGTTGATCACTGGTATTTAACCAAACAGCAAATAAAGGTTTTTGAATAATATCTGTTGAGGCTGGCGTAAGATCAGAATAAAGATCACGCCAATGTGTGGGGAGAAAAGCGACAGCATGTGTTGTTTTCATTAATTGATAGGCAATTATTGCTGAATTAGTGGTTAAAATAGGATCAATTTTCGGTTCTGTTCCATTAGGAAGAAAAGACTGAAAATCAGCACTCCACTCTATTTTGATAAATTGTGCTATTTCTTCTATTTTATCTGATTTTATTTTCATCAACTGAAAAGTAATATCACCAATAATTTTGCTTTCTAATTCATCCATCTTAGGTGCTTCAGTTGTAAAAAGAAGATCAAGTTCTCTTGCATGAAGTTGTTTTACAAGAGATTGCCTTGTAGAGACTCTAGATTCGATTCTGAGCTCTTTTCTTTCTAGATAAGATTCCTGTAACCAAGATGTTAGATAGGCTTCCCAGAGTGATGCTGTGGCGCCAATTGATAGTTCAGAATGTTGAGAAGCATGGCTAATTTCTTTTTTAGCTAAAAGCCATGTATTCATTAACGATTCAGCATAAGGAATAAGCCTTTCACCGGCGACTGTGAGGCGGATATTATTGCGATGGCGGGTAAACAGATTTGTGCCTAATTGTGTTTCTAATTGCCGTATTCTAAAACTAACCGCAGATTGCGTTAAATAAAGAGATTCAGCGGCTCGGCCAAAGTGTCTAGTCTTACTGACTTCCAAAAAGGTTTTCAGTAATTCGGTATCCACATCTATCTCCAAAAAAATTTGTCGTTACGATTTAAATATTTTGTTTTACAGAACCGCATGACTATCTAATACTCCGCGCCATAAGTATGACGATAGAGAATTAGGAGTGTGTCAGATGGCAGAAAGTTTTATCACGACTAATCGTTTTTTTGACAATAAACATTATCCGCGTGGTTTTTCTCGTCATGGCGATTTCACTATCAAGGAATCCCAGATATTGGAACGTCATGGTCAAGCCTTTAATGAACTTGATCTAGGTAAACGAGAACCTACAACTGAAGCGGAAAAATTATTTGTTGCCATGTGTCGTGGCGAACGAGAAGCAGCAACGGTTGAAGAAAAAATTTGGAAGAAATACACCAGTCGTATAAGTCGTCCAAAACGTTTTCATACATTATCGGGTGGAAAGCCACAGCTCGATCCATCTGATGACTATACCGACTCTGATGATTAATATCATTAGTTTTAGTAAAAAGGAGCGTTTTTTCGCTCCTTTTTATTTATCCATCTAATTGCTTTTGTAAGTAGATCATTAATCTATCCATTGCGCGAAAACTTAATGCTTCAATTAAATGATTTCTCTGTATTTTCTCTTCACCAGCAAGATCTGCAATTGTTCTCGATACTCTTAAAATTTTATGCCATGCTCGTATAGATAATCCTAATTTATTGAGTGTATCTTCAAGAAAAGTTGCATCACTGGTAGTTAATGCGCAATAGCATTCAATTTCTTTTCCTGTTAGATAAGTATTCACTTTTCCGCATCGCGCAAATTGTTGTTCTCTTGCTTTTAAAACTCGTGCTCTAATTGTCATGCTGTTTTCTGTCGCAAATGAGGGATGAATAAGTGCGCCTTGAGGAAGAAGGGGCATCTCGACAGATAAATCAAACCTATCTAAAAAAGGTCCAGAAACCTTGCTTAAATAGCGCAGGATCTGTTTTATTGGTGCTCGATTGTGATTACCTTGATAGTGCCCTGTTGGGCTTGGATTTAATGCACCGACCAATAATACGTTGGCTGGGTAGCTTATTTTGGCTTTTGCTCGTGAAATAGTAATTTCTCTAGCATCTAGAGGTTCTCGTAGTGCATCGAGTACACGGCGTTCGAATTCAGGCAGTTCATCTAAAAATAAAATACCGTGATGTGCTAATGTAATTTCTCCTGGTTTAGGAAGAGCCCCTCCTCCTGTTAAAGCAACAGCAGAGGAAGTATGATGTGGGGCTCTAAATGGTCTTGTAGGCCACTTTTTTTCATCAAATGTTATTCCTCTTAAACTACTAATGATTAATACATCAAGTGCTTCTTTAGCAGTTAAAGGTGGAAGAAGCGTACTTATCCTTTGCGCTAACATTGTTTTCCCTGTTCCCGGTGGGCCAAGAAATAAAATGTTGTGATTTCCTGCTGCTGTAATTTCTGCAGCTCTTTTGGCATTGCTTTGACCAATTATATCGCTCATATCTTTATTATCTTGACTTTCAATTGCGTCATTAATAATAAATTCTTCCGTTTCAATTAATGGCGTATTATTTTCTAGATGATGACAAATTTCTAAAAGATGAGAGGCTAATAACACAGATCTATTTGGTAATAATGCAACTTCAGTCTGATGTTCTGTTGATACAATGCATATTCGACGATCTTTTGAAGCACTAAGAATTGAAGGAATAATGGCGTTTACTCGTTGTAATTTTCCAGAAAGTGCAAGCTCTCCTATAAACTCATAACGTTCTAATTTATCTGAAATTAACTGTTCTGATGCAATTAATATTGCAAGTGCAATAGGTAAATCATAACGTGCCCCTTCTTTGGGTAAATCAGCGGGCGAAAGATTAATTGTTATTCTTTTGGCAGGATAAATATACCCACTATTAATTAATGCACTTCTTACTCTGTCTTTTGCTTCTTTTACGACAGTTTCAGGTAATCCAACTAATGTTAATCCGGGTAATCCCTGACTAATATGAGCCTCAATAGTAATAAGCGGAGCTGATATTCCTAAAGAGGCACGGGTATATATTATTGCTAATGCCATTTTTTATTCTCCATTATTTTTTTCTTTTTAAATTATTTTTCTTTTTGTGTTAAATAGAGAGGTAAATAAATGTGAGATATCTCGAAAATAACATAAGATATTGAAATTCAATAAATAAATAATTTAATAGACAATTAATTAAATTAATATGAATATAATAAAAAGTATAATTGGTTTTTAACTTAAAATAATAAAATGCAATAGTAGAAAAAATAAAATAACCTGTTCTTTATTAGTATTAATAACTTTAAAATAAATATTTTTCAGTATAATATTCCGATGAATGTTTGTGATATAAAAAACATATAAAATTCATTGAGTTATAATTATTTTAAAAATAAACGTTGTCAATTCTAAAATATCATGATAACTCTAAAAGGACAGAGTGAAAGAAAACACAACACAACATAAAAACATACATTTTAAATAAGAAAAGAAGTTATAAAACTATGAATACTATCGTCCTAGTGATTAGCCTAATTATTGTCAGCGTGGTGGTGATTATTAACCCACCGTGCGGGGCTGCACTAGGACGAAGAAAGGCTAACTAAACTAGCCGGATCTCTTAAAAACCCCCGCACCGAAAGGCGCGGGGGTTTTTTTTGAGCCTGAGTTTGAAAAAGAGATTAAATTGAAAATAAATTTAAATTAAACAAGAAGTTAAGATAGCAGGGTGAGAGGATGAATGGAGCACAGTGGTTAGTACAGGCATTACGAAAACAGCAAGTTGAAACCGTCTTTGGTTATCCTGGTGGTGCGATCATGCCTGTTTATGACGCACTCTATGATGGTGGGGTTGAACATATTTTATGTCGTCATGAACAAGGTGCTGCCATTGCTGCTATTGGTTTTGCCCGTTCTACTGGCACAACGGGTGTTTGTATTGCGACATCAGGCCCAGGCGCTACTAATGTTATCACTGGACTTGCTGATGCATTGTTAGATTCTGTGCCTGTTGTTGCCATCACGGGGCAAGTTGCCTCTGATTTAATTGGGACTGATGCATTTCAAGAGATTGACGTTTTAGGTCTTTCGTTGGCATGTACTAAACACAGTTTTTTAGTCTCATCGGTGGATGAGTTACCAAGAGTATTATCAGAGGCATTCTCTATAGCCTCTCAAGGTCGCCCAGGACCTGTTTTAATTGATATTCCTAAAGATGTTCAATTGGCTGATGCTTCCCATTTATCAAGCTATGAATTACCTGAAGAACAAGAATTTCCTTACCCAACACAAGAGCTAGCACAAGCTAAGCAAATGTTATCACAAGCACAAAAACCTATTTTGTATGTCGGTGGTGGTGTTGCCATGAGCAATGCCGTGGAAACGTTAAGAGAGTTTGTGAAGCAAACAGAAATGCCAGTTGTTTCCACTTTAAAAGGATTGGGTTGTGCTGATGCGTTAGATGCTAACTATTTAGGCATGTTAGGTATGCATGGCACTAAAGCGGCAAATTATGCTGTTCAGCGTAGTGATTTATTAATTGCTGTTGGTGCGCGTTTTGATGATCGCGTCACGGGGCGATTAAATACTTTTGCACCTAATGCCAAGGTTATCCATATCGATATCGATCATGCAGAATTAAATAAATTGAAACAGGCGCATGTTGCGTTATTGGGAGATGCTAAGGCGTTGTTGCCTGTTTTGTCTCAGTCATTATCTATCGCATCTTGGCAACAAGAAGTACAAGAATTAAAAACAGAGCACGCTTGGCGTTATGATCATCCGGGCTCTGCAATTTATGCACCATTATTATTAAAACAATTATCAGATGCGAAACCTAAAAATACCGTTGTGACAACAGATGTTGGCCAGCATCAAATGTGGTCGGCGCAACATATGACATTTGATGTACCTGAAAATTTTATCACCTCGAGTGGTTTAGGTACCATGGGATTTGGTATCCCAGCTGCTGTTGGTGCTCAAATAGCTAGACCAGATGCTTGTGTTATCTGCGTTTCAGGTGACGGCTCTTTTATGATGAATGTGCAGGAACTGGGCACAATCAAACGTAAACAATTACCAATCAAATTGGTGTTATTAGATAACCAACGCCTTGGCATGGTTCGCCAATGGCAAGAGCTATTTTTTGAACAACGTTATAGCGAAACCATTTTAACAGACAATCCAGACTTTGTTGCCTTAGCCAAAGCTTTTGATATCCCGGGGCAACGCATTACAGAAAAAGCACAAGTTGCTGATGCAATAAAATGTTTATTAGAGAGCGATGGCCCTTATTTACTACAGGTATCTATCGATGACGCTGAAAATGTCTGGCCTTTAGTTCCGCCGGGCGCAAGTAATGATGAGATGATGGAGAAATCAAAATGAACCAACACAATATCACAATTGAAGCCCGTTTTTGTCCAGAGATCTTAGAACGTATCCTGAGAGTTATCCGCCATCGTGGTTTTCATATATGCTCAATGAACATGAGTATCACGGAAAGTAATAATATCAATTTAAGTCTGACAGTAAGTAGCCAGCGCCCATTAGAACTTCTGTGCAGTCAGTTAACAAAATTAGCTGATGTTGCAGGTATTCAAGTATCACATCAACAGAAAGAAAAAATAAGATTCATTAGTGCACTCAGTGCCATGTAAGGATAAAAGAATGACAAAGCAAGCTGATTATATTTGGTTTAACGGTGAAATGGTTCCATGGGCTGAGGCAAAAGTACATGTTATGTCTCACGCATTACATTATGGAACTTCTGTGTTTGAAGGTGTGCGTTGTTATGATTCTCATAAGGGTCCTGTGGTCTTTCGCCATCGTGAACATATGCAACGTTTACATGATTCAGCAAAAATTTATCGTATGCCTGTTGAGCAAAGTGTTGACGAATTAATGGAAGCATGTCGCGCAACTTTACGTAAAAACAAATTGGTCAGTGCTTATATTCGTCCATTAGTTTTCATTGGTGATGTTGGTATGGGGGTGAATCCACCAGCGGGTTATAAGACAGATGTGATTATTGCTGCATTCCCTTGGGGAGCCTACCTTGGTGAAGAAGCCTTAGATAAAGGCATCGATGCGATGGTTTCTTCTTGGCATCGTGCAGCTCCAAATACGATCCCAACTGCAGCAAAAGCCGGTGGTAACTATTTATCTTCATTATTAGTGGGTAGTGAAGCGCGTCGTCATGGCTATCAAGAAGGGATAGCGTTAGATGTTCATGGCTATTTATCTGAAGGTGCGGGTGAAAACTTATTTGAGGTAAAAGATGGGGTTATCTTTACGCCTCCATTTACGTCGTCAGCTCTGCCAGGGATCACTCGTGATGCCATTATTAAACTGGCAAAAGCTCTGGGTTATGAAGTCCGTGAGCAAGTACTTTCTCGGGAATCACTTTATCTTGCAGATGAAGTCTTTATGTCCGGTACAGCAGCAGAAATTACACCGGTACGTAGCGTTGATGGTATCCAAGTAGGTATCGGACGTTGTGGTCCTGTGACCAAAGCGATTCAAAAAGCGTTCTTTGGTCTATTTACGGGGGAAACAGAAGATAAATACGGCTGGTTAGATCCAATCAATTCATAAACATAATCAAATAAATTTGTTTAGCGGGTAGATGTTCCCTACTCGCTTTCTTTATCGCAGGAGTGTGAAAAATGCCTAAATACCGTTCAGCAACAACGACACATGGCCGTAATATGGCTGGAGCCCGTGCCTTATGGCGTGCAACGGGTATGACTGATGCTGATTTTGGTAAACCCATTATCGCAGTTGTGAACTCATTTACGCAATTTGTACCTGGTCATGTGCACCTGCGGGATTTAGGAAAACTGGTTGCTGAGCAAATTGAAGCCGCGGGTGGTGTTGCTAAAGAATTTAATACCATTGCAGTTGATGACGGTATCGCAATGGGGCACGGTGGTATGCTCTATTCTTTACCATCGCGTGAACTTATTGCTGATTCTGTTGAGTATATGGTTAATGCGCACTGTGCTGATGCAATGGTGTGTATCTCAAACTGTGACAAGATCACCCCAGGTATGTTAATGGCGTCTTTACGCTTAAATATCCCTGTTATTTTTGTTTCAGGTGGCCCTATGGAAGCGGGGAAAACGAAGCTTTCAGATCAACTGATCAAGCTGGATCTGGTGGATGCCATGATCCAAGGCGCAAATCCAAATGTGAGTGATGCTGATAGTGAGCAAATCGAACGATCGGCTTGCCCAACGTGCGGATCGTGTTCAGGTATGTTTACTGCAAACTCCATGAACTGTTTAACAGAAGCACTGGGATTATCTCAACCCGGAAATGGTTCATTATTAGCGACACACGCTGATCGTGAAACACTGTTTATCAATGCTGGTAAGCGTATTGTTGAATTAACTAAGCGCTATTATGAAAAAGATGATGAATCTGCATTACCGCGCAATATCGCTAAAAAAGAAGCCTTTGAAAATGCGATGATCTTAGATATTGCAATGGGAGGCTCGACAAATACGGTTCTGCATTTATTAGCAGCCGCACAAGAAGGTGAGGTTGATTTCACTATGGAAGATATCGACAGACTTTCTCGCCAAGTTCCTCATTTATGTAAAGTGGCACCAAGTACGCAAAAATATCATATGGAAGATGTTCACCGTGCGGGGGGAGTTATGGGGATTTTAGGTGAATTAGACCGAGCCGGATTACTCAATCGCAATGTGGGTAATATCTTAGGGTTAAGCTTGCCAGAAACGTTAGCGAAATATGATGTGATGTTAACTCAAGATGAGCAAGTAAAATCCATGTTCCAAGCAGGTCCTGCAGGTATTCGTACAACAAAAGCTTTTTCTCAAAATTGTCGTTGGCCGACCTTAGATACCGATCGTGAAAATGGATGTATCCGCAGTAAAGAGCATGCTTATAGCCAAGATGGTGGATTAGCGGTGTTATCCGGTAATTTAGCGGAAGATGGTTGTATTGTTAAAACTGCCGGTGTTGATGAAGATAATTTAATCTTTAGTGGTCCTGCTAAAGTGTATGAAAGCCAAGATGATGCGGTAGAGGCTATTTTAGGTGGAAAAGTAGTGGCAGGCGATGTGGTAATTATTCGCTACGAAGGACCTAAAGGTGGTCCAGGTATGCAAGAGATGCTATATCCAACCTCTTATTTAAAATCAATGGGATTAGGAAAAGCTTGCGCACTTATCACCGATGGTCGTTTCTCTGGTGGAACATCAGGTTTATCTATTGGGCATGTTTCACCTGAAGCGGCAAATGGTGGCGTCATTGGTTTAGTGGAAGAAGGCGATATTGTCTCTATCAATATTCCAACCCGAGAGATCTCATTAAAGGTAGATGATAAAACGTTATCAACTCGTCGTGATGCACAAAATGCCCGTGGTGATAAAGCATGGACACCACAAAATAGACAGCGCCAAGTTTCGTTTGCCTTACGTGCTTATGCCTCTTTAGCCACCAGTGCCGATAAAGGTGCGGTGCGTGATAAATCTAAATTAGGGGGCTAAGAAATGGCTGCCTTTAGACCTTTAAATTCAGCGCCAAGTAGCGCTGAATATTTAAAAGCGGCGCTGAGCGCACCTGTTTATGAAGCCGCAATAGTAACTCCGCTTCAAGAGATGACAAAAATCTCTGAACGTTTAGAAAATACGATTTTAGTTAAGCGTGAAGACAGACAACCAGTTCATAGCTTTAAATTACGTGGTGCTTATACCATGATTGCTGGATTAACGCCTGAGCAAAAAGCGAAAGGTGTCGTGACGGCGTCAGCGGGGAACCACGCACAAGGTGTTGCGTTGTCAGCCAATCGAATGGGAGTAAAAGCACTCATTGTGATGCCAGTGGCAACAGCAGATATCAAAGTTGATGCTGTTCGCCAATTTGGTGGAGAAGCGTTGCTTTATGGTGCTAATTTTGATGAAGCCAAAGCAAAAGCTATCGCGCTATCTGAAGAGATGGGATACACCTTTGTCCCGCCTTTTGATCATCCTGCGGTAATTGCAGGACAAGCAACATTGGCAATGGAACTTTTACAACAAGATGTTCATCTTGACCGTATTTTTGTGCCTGTTGGTGGCGGTGGTTTAATTGCAGGTGTCGCGGTATTAATAAAACAACTTATGCCAGAGATTAAGGTGATTGGTGTGGAAGCTGAAGAAGCTGCATGTTTAAAAGCGGCTTTAGAGGCAGGACATCCCGTTGAATTAGCAAGAGTTGGATTATTTGCAGAGGGTGTTGCGGTTAAACGTATTGGCGATGAAACTTTCCGTTTATGCCAAAAATATGTTGATGATGTGATCACTGTTGATAGCGATGCTATTTGTGCCGCAGTAAAAGATTTATTTGAAGATGTGAGAGCAATTGCAGAGCCTTCAGGCGCATTGGCATTAGCAGGACTTAAAAAATACGTTGAAGAGCATCAAATAAAAGGGGAACGTTTAGCCCATGTACTTTCTGGTGCAAATGTGAATTTTCATGGTTTACGTTATGTTTCTGAGCGTTGTGAATTGGGTGAGAAACGTGAAGCCCTGTTTGCGGTGACTATTCCTGAACAAAAAGGCAGTTTTTTACGTTTTTGCCAAATTTTAGGTCAACGCGTTGTCACTGAATTTAATTATCGTTATAGCGATGCTGATCCTGAAAATGCACGTATTTTTGTCGGAGTGCGTTTAAGTCAAGGGCTACAAGAGCGTAAAGAAATCTTACGCGAGCTGACAGTCGCTGGTTATCAAGTTGCTGATTTATCTGATGATGAAATGGCAAAATTGCATGTGCGTTATATGGTGGGTGGTCGTCCTAATAAACCGCTTAAAGAGCGTCTTTTTAGTTTCGAGTTCCCTGAATCGCCAGGTGCTTTAATGAAGTTTTTAAAAACATTAGGGACTTACTGGAATATCACACTATTCCATTATCGTAGTCATGGTACTGATTATGGACGAGTGCTGGTGGCATTTGAATTACCTGAGACCGAAGGGCGCTTTGAACGGCATTTAGATGACTTGGGGTATGAATATCATGATGAGACAGGAAATCCCTCTTTTCAGTTGTTCCTGTCACCACAAACAAAAAGTTTAGTCGTGGAGTAATCGCCAAAACGCGCTGATCACAGGCTCTTTAAGGCGTTTGTTTAATCCACAAACGCCTAGCTCGAAAGGCTCTACCATTGAAATATTATCGAGCAACGAGATGCGATTACGAACGGGCTCTGGGCAGTTATCAACGACAACTTGTGGAATAAGCGCAATACCACAACCTAATGCGACCATTGAGACAATTGCTTCATGTCCTGAAACCGTCGCATAAATTAAAGGGTTATGGATACGATGTCGCTTAAACCATAACGCAATTCGTTGTCGTGATGGACCATGTTCAGGAATGATAAACGGAATATTGAGCCAGTCGGGTTTCTCTTGCGTGGCAAGATGGCGAACATTACAAGGTAGCGCTGGTGCAATTAGCACTAATGGGATTTCGCCTATTTTTTCGAAGCAAATATTTTCCGGTAGTTTTTCCGGTTTCCCTGCAATACCTAAATCCGCTTCGTCAGATTGCACTTTATCAACAGCATCAGCGGCATCACCTGTCGTGAGTTTTATTTCGACTAATGGGTTTTCAGCTCGAAAACGGTCAAGAATAGGGGGTAAATGACTGTAAGCGGCAGTAACAGAACAAAATAGGCGTAACTCACCAGAAAGGCTAGGGCTATTTTGATTTAGCGTGTGTTTAAGTTGCTTATATTGCAACAAGGTTTGTTGGGCATAGCGCTTTAATTGTTCGCCAGCATCAGTAAGAGTGACTTGTCGGTTGTCACGTAAAAAAAGTGGGTGGCCTAAGCTTTCTTCAAGACGTTGAATTTGACGAGATAGCGTAGAAGGGCTGACATGCATGGCATGTGCAGTCTTGGTGAAATGACAACTTTCCGCTAAATGCAAGAAAAGCTTGAGATCTCGAATATCCATTGTCAGCCACCTATTTGAAGTAAAGAAAAAGAACGTTGCATTTTTTGCAACATTATCTTGTAAATATATCAATTTAAGCAATGGCTTTCATCCCCTATAGTAAAGTCATGCAACACCTCACGGAGAGTGAGGATAATAATAGCAAACATATACACAACGATTTTGGAGTCTTCTATGGCAAATTATTTTAATACATTGAATCTGCGTCAGCAGTTATCGCAATTAGGTAAATGTCGTTTTATGTCGCGTGAAGAATTTGCTGATGAAGCAAATTATCTGAAAGGCAAAAAAGTCGTTATCATTGGTTGTGGCGCACAAGGTCTTAACCAAGGCTTAAATATGCGTGATTCTGGCTTGAATATCGCCTATGCATTACGCCAAGAAGCAATTAATGAAAAACGTGCATCATGGCGTCGAGCGACTGAAAACGGTTTTGAAGTCGGAACTTATGAAGCACTGATCCCACAAGCAGATTTAGTCGTTAACTTAACGCCAGACAAACAACACTCAGCGGTTGTTCAAGCGGTTCAACCGCTGATGAAATCAGGTGCTGCATTAGGCTATTCTCATGGTTTTAATATCGTTGAAGTGGGCGAAAAAATTCGTGATGACATCACCGTTGTGATGGTTGCACCGAAATGCCCTGGTACCGAAGTGCGCGAAGAATATAAGCGTGGTTTTGGTGTTCCGACACTGATTGCAGTTCACCCAGAGAACGATGCAAAAGGTGAAGGTATGGCTATTGCCAAAGCATGGGCTGCAGCAACTGGTGGACATCGTGCTGGCGTTTTAGAGTCATCATTCGTAGCCGAAGTAAAATCAGACTTAATGGGTGAGCAAACTATTCTGTGTGGTATGTTACAAGCAGGTTCACTGTTATGTTATGACAAAATGGTTGCTGATGGTGTAGAGCCAGGTTATGCAGGTAAGTTAATTCAGTTTGGCTGGGAGACCATTACAGAGGCATTGAAGCAAGGTGGTATCACCTTAATGATGGACAGATTATCTAATCCAGCGAAAATGCGTGCTTATGCGTTATCAGAGCAATTGAAAGAAATTATGGCGCCACTGTTTGCAAAGCATATGGATGATATTATTTCAGGTAAATTCTCTGAAACCATGATGGCAGACTGGGCAAATGATGATAAAAACTTGCTGACATGGCGTGAAGAGACTGGCGCAAGTGCTTTTGAAAACTACCCTGAATATGAGGGTAAAATCAGCGAACAAGAGTACTTTGATCACGGTGTATTAATGGTTGCGATGGTGAAAGCTGGTGTTGAATTAGCCTTTGATACGATGATTGAAGCGGGGATCTTTGCTGAATCAGCCTATTATGAATCACTGCATGAATTACCATTGATCGCAAATACTATTGCTCGTAAGCGTTTATATGAAATGAATGTGGTTATCTCAGATACCGCAGAATATGGTAACTATCTGTTTTCATTTGCCGTTGTGCCGATGTTGAAAGAGTTTATGGCAACACTGCAACCTGGCGATTTAGCGAAGAAAGTTCAAGATAATGGGACAGATAACGCACAGTTACGTGATATCAATGAAGCCATTCGTCAGCACCCCATTGAAGCCGTAGGTAAAACGTTGCGTGGGTATATGACGGATATGAAGAAGATTGCAGTTGGTAATTAATTTTTCGTCGCTATTTACGCGATAACCTCCGTTGTCGCCTTCTTCTCACGCAAATAGCTTAGAAAAATAAGCGAAGATTGAAGATTAAATTTTATTTTAAACCGCATTTCTTAATGGAATGCGGTTTTTTGTTTTTTATAGTATGAGGAAAATTGAAAGAGGGAATACTCAAGACTTTGAGCGCTTTCTGCTACAATTATCCCCCGTTATGTTCTTAGTTAATGAAGTTTGGAAAAAGTATGCGATTAAATCCCGGTCAGCAAAAAGCAGTAGAATATGTGTCAGGCCCTTGCTTGGTCTTGGCAGGAGCAGGGTCGGGTAAAACACGGGTTATTACTAATAAAATTGCGCACCTTATTCGTCAATGCCAATACCCAGCAAAACAAATTACAGCTGTTACGTTTACCAATAAAGCTGCGCGTGAAATGAAAGAGCGTGTTGCTCAAACTTTAGGTCGCCAAGAAGCGAAGGGATTAATGATCTCAACGTTCCATACATTGGGACTAGAAATTATTAAACGCGAATACAAAGTATTAGGGATTAAAGCTAAATTTTCATTATTTGATGATCAAGACCAATCTGCACTACTCAAAGAATTAACGGCAGATTTATTAGAAGAAGATAAAGATTTACTTTCTCAGTTAAAGAGCCAAATCTCTAACTGGAAAAACGATATGCTCACACCAGAGCAAGCAATCGGAATGGCGAGATCGCAACAAGACCATACATTTGCTGAATGCTTTCGACGTTATGAGCAACATCTGCGTAGTTGTAACGTGCTCGACTTTGATGACTTAATTTGCCGACCAACTTTATTACTGCGCACAAATGAAGAAGTCAGAGAACGCTGGCAAAGACGTATCCGTTATTTGCTGGTGGATGAATACCAAGATACTAATACAAGCCAATATGAATTGGTAAAATGGTTGGTGGGTGAAAGAGCCCGTTTTACCGTTGTAGGTGATGATGACCAATCTATTTATTCGTGGCGTGGCGCTCGTCCTCAAAATTTAGCGTTGTTACAAAAAGACTTTCCACAACTGAATGTGATCAAACTTGAGCAAAACTATCGATCTTCAGGGCGTATTTTAAAATCAGCGAATATCTTGATTGAAAATAATCCCCATGTTTTTGAAAAACGGTTATTTTCAGAATTAGGTTATGGTGATGAACTTCGCGTTTTAACCGCCAATAATGAAGAGCATGAAGCTGAACGTGTTGCGGGTGAATTAATTGCTCATCATTTTATTAATAAAACGAATTATAAAGATTACGCGATACTTTATCGTGGTAACCACCAGTCTCGTATTTTCGAAAAATACTTGATGCAAAATCGTATTCCCTATCGTATTTCGGGGGAAACCTCCTTTTTCTCGCGAGAGGAGATAAAAGATATTCTTGCCTATTTGCGAGTCATTACTAATCCTGATGATGATGCGGCATTTTTACGTATTGTGAATAAACCTCGTCGTGAAATTGGACCGATGACAATCCAAAAATTAGGCGAATGGGCAAAAGTTCGAGATAAAAGCTTATACAATGCCTGTTTTGATTTAGGATTAAGCCAAACGCTAACTGGGCGAGGTTTAAATTCATTGCATGCTTTTTCACAATGGATGTCGCGAATTGTACAAAAGGCAGAACGAGAACCTTTATTAGCGGTGCGTGATTTACTTCATGAAATGGATTATGAAAGCTGGTTATATGAAACCTCAAGTAGTGCAAAAGCGGCTGAAATGAGGATGAAGAATATTAATCAGCTATTTTCATGGATGAGTGAAATGCTAGAAGGTGATGAATTACATGAACCTATGACGCTTTCTCAAGTGGTTAACCGTTTTACTTTGCGCGATATGATGGAGCGAGGTGAAACAGAAGAAGAGCTAGATCAAGTTCAGTTAATGACTCTACATGCTTCTAAAGGCCTTGAATTTCCACACGTGTTTTTAGTGGGAATGGAAGAAGGGATTTTACCTCATCAAAGTAGTATTGACGAAGATAATGTAGAAGAAGAGCGACGCCTGGCTTATGTGGGTATTACTCGTGCACAAAAAACACTAACATTTACATTATGCAAAGAAAGACGCCAATATGGTGAATTAATTCGACCTGATCCGAGTCGTTTTCTGTACGAATTACCTCAAGATGATTTAAATTGGGATACGAATAAAAAGAAAGTGTTAAGTGCAGAAGAAAAGCAAGAAAAAGGGCAGCGGGGTGTGGCGGGGTTAAGAGCGATGCTGGCAAAGCATAAACCTGAATAAGTCTTATTATTAATTATTAACCCCTTGACACCTTAATGTTCAAGGGGTTTTTATTTTGCCTCAGTAAAATGTGGTTAACTTATACGAGAGCTATTTTGTTCTTCAACCATTAATGACCAATGCACATAACTCTGTAGCTGGATCTCTTCTTGGAGATTTTCAGCACGTAACGGATGTTCACTAAGCCATTGATAAGGTAGAGTAATAATGAGCGTTTCGTCCTCGGTACGTAATCGTAATGCGGGGAGTGTATCATCGCGACGACGGCTAGCGAAAATAATGGCTAATCGTAGTAAACGTACCAATCGATTAGCTTGATTCATCGGCAATGCATTTTGATGATTCAGAGGACCAAGATCGATAATACCTGTTTGATTTTTTAACAACGACGCTAATAAACGTCGTTGTGCAGGTGTATATCCTGGTAAATCAAGGTGAGAAAGCAGGTAGCTTGCATGCGATGATGCTTGGCGGAAATCAACACTCAGGCCAATTTCATGTAATGCACTGGCACTATTAAGTAATTCACGACAGCGATTATCTAACTGCCAACTTTTACTGACTTGAATAAAAAAGTGTTCAGCCAGTTGTTGTACGCGGTGTGCTTGCTCAATATCAATTTGAAAACGACGTTGGATATTACGTAGAGTACGTTGGCGAATATCTTGCTCAATAGGCAGATGTAACATACCGTAGACTAAACCTTCTCGTAATGCGCCTCCTGCGAGGATCATATTTTCAATGTGCAAGGTTTCAAATATAGCGATCAAGATAGCTAGCCCACTTGGAAACACTAAGGCTCGCTCGAAGGTGAGCCCATCAATTTCCAACTCTTCTAATTTTCCACATTCAATGGCTTTATGTTTAAGTCGTTCTAATTTAGGCAAGGTAATTAATTCATCCATTCCTTGCGCAATCATAATTTCTTGCAGGGCTTGAACAGTGCCTGATGCTCCCACACAGACTTGCCAGCCTTGTTCAATTAATTTCTCAGCAACAGGCGCGAGTATCGCTTTAGCTGCATCTTGAGCTTTGGCAAAATTTTCGTGAGTTAGACTGCGATCAGTAAAATAGCGCTCTAACCAAGTCACACACCCCATGCTGAGGCTCATTAATTGCGTTGTTTTAGCGCCAGTACCTGTAACTAGCTCTGTACTTCCACCGCCAATATCGACCACTAAACGTTGCTCTGCACCACCTGTAGTATGTGCAACACCACGGTAGATAAGGCGCGCTTCTTCCTCACCACTAATAACATGAACCGTATTACCAAGTATTTCAGACGCTTTAGCGACAAAAATATCTGCATTTTTGGCAATACGTAATGTGGCTGTTGCGACAATTCTGATTTGTTCAGCTGGAATATCACGTAGATATTCAGAAAAAAGTCGTAAACATTGCCAACCGCGTTCCATTGCCTGTTCTGACAATTCATTTTCACTGTTTAGGCCAGCAGCGAGTCGAACTTTACGTTTTACGCGAGAAAGTACTTGTATTGATCCCGCAATTTCTCGAACGACTAACATATGAAAACTGTTAGAACCTAAATCAATAGCAGCATAAAGTGATGAAGATTTCAGCATAATTTATGGATGACTCGGGCGTTTATTTCGGTTGTTACGTTGAGTATTATTTCCTCTGTTTCGCGACGGCGCATTATTGCGACGAGGCTGACCTTGGCGAGGACGGTGACGACGTTTAGGCTCAGGAAGATCTGTCAATAACGCATCACTATTATATTTACTCACAGGAATAGCATGTTGAATATACGTCTCAATCGCTGGTAAATTTAGCGCATATTCTTCACATGCAAGACTGATTGAATTACCACTATTACCTGCACGTCCTGTTCTACCAATGCGGTGAACATAATCTTCACAATCATCAGGTAAATCATAGTTAAAAACATGTGTTACTGATGGAATATGAAGACCTCTAGCTGCAACATCAGTAGCAACCAGAATATCAATATTACCTTGGGTAAAATCGTCTAAAATACGCAGACGTTTTTTCTGAGGAACATCACCTGTTAATAAACCAACACGATGTCCATCGGCAGCAAGATGCGCCCAGATATCATCACAACGATGTTTTGTATTGGCAAAAATGATACAGCGATCAGGCCATTCTTCTTCAATTAACGTTTGAAGAAGACGCATTTTTTCTTCGTTTGAAGGATAAAAAAGCTCTTCTTTTATACTAAAACCTGTTTTTTGTTCAGGTTCAACTTCAACGTATTCTGGATTATTCATTTGTTCAAAAGCAAGTTCTCTTACACGGTAAGAGAGTGTCGCAGAGAACAACATGTTCATACGTTCAGCTGCAACTGGCATACGGCGGAAGAGCCAACGAATATCTTTGATAAAGCCGAGATCGTACATTCTGTCAGCTTCATCAAGTACTACAACTTGGATTGCGTTAAGATTGATATGGCCTTGCTTAACGTAGTCAATTAATCGCCCAGTTGTGCCAATAACAATATCGACACCCTTACTTAATACTTTTAGTTGTTCATCATAGCCATCGCCACCATAAGCGAGACCCATTTTTATCCCTGTATTTTGCGCAATTTCTTTAGCATCAGAATAAATCTGTACGGCTAATTCGCGTGTGGGTGCCATAATAAGAGCACGAGGTTGATTAGTTTCATGCCCCTCTTTTGCAGGGTGAGTTAAAAGATAATGAAACGTTGAAGTTAAAAACGCCAACGTTTTTCCTGTTCCTGTTTGGGCTTGCCCGGCAATGTCTTGACCTTTCACAGTGATAGGTAACGTCAATGCCTGAATTTGTGTACAATTAGAGAACCCTTTTTTCTCAAGGGCTTCTATCACTTTTGGATGCAAGGCGAAGTCGGAAAACTTCTTTTCTGTCAAATATGTTTTGCTCATAATGTAATAGAATATCAGTTATGGGTTGCATTACAAAAGTTTATCCGCTGAAATGCAGACGGACTTTTGTTATTTAATGTTACACTGGTACGGTCAATATTATTCTTTGGAGTAGAACAATGAGCGATAAAATCCTTCACTTATCTGACAGCAAATTCGATGCTGATGTATTAAAAGCAACCGGCCCCGTGCTCGTTGATTTCTGGGCTGAATGGTGTGGCCCTTGTAAAATGATTGCTCCTATTCTAGATGAAGTTGCAACAGAATACGCTGGTAAATTAACAGTTGCGAAGCTAAACATCGATCAAAACCCGCTAACAGCACCAAAATTCGGTATTCGCGGTATTCCTACCCTCATTTTATTCAAAAACGGTGCAGTGGCTGCAACTAAAGTTGGTGCGTTGTCAAAAACTCAACTGAAAGAGTTTTTAGACGAAAATATCTAATTTGATTTAGATATCAAAAATAAAGTAGGACGTTTAGACCTTGTCAGTATTTCTGTTATTGACCGCTAGACGTCCGCTTCGAAGCATGATAAGTTAGCGCCACTTACTTACATAATATATCGGATCTTCTTGTCAATATGATTAGACACGATTAAATAAGTCTGAGATATTGAATATCAAGTGTACTAAGTAATAGAATTGAATAACATGATATGATATTCAATCTAATATGATATTTAATATAAGTAATCTGAATTCATCTAACCAGTCAAGTTGCCTTAGAATAATCTATAGTATTCAGGGAATATAAATTTTTCCAAATATGTTCCTAACCCATAAGTTGAAAGTACGCTCATAGCATCGTAATAATGAATGTCACTTCTTTGGAGATAAAGCAGGCTGGTCTAATAGTATTAATACTCTCTAACATTATCATTTTAGTTATACCCTTATGTTAGAAAGTTATAATCTGTAATTTTACACATGACGAAACTGACAGCGATTCGCTGTTATACTATTCACGTTCATAGTTCGAGAGTTACCCCGAGTTATTAAGAACCCACCATTATGAATCTTACCGAATTAAAAAATACGCCGGTATCAGAACTGATAGCACTTGGCGAAAATATGGGGCTAGAGAACCTGGCTCGAATGAGAAAACAAGACATTATTTTCTCTATCTTGAAGCAACACGCGAAAAGTGGAGAAGATATTTTCGGTGACGGTGTGCTGGAAATATTGCAGGATGGCTTCGGCTTCCTACGTTCCGCAGACAGTTCCTACCTTGCTGGTCCCGATGATATCTATGTTTCTCCAAGCCAAATTCGCCGTTTCAACCTTCGCACTGGTGACACCATTGCCGGGAAAATTCGTCCTCCTAAAGAAGGTGAACGCTATTTTGCCCTCCTAAAAGTTAATGAAGTTAACTTTGATAAACCAGAAAATGCCCGCAGTAAAATCCTCTTTGAAAACTTAACACCTTTACATGCTAATAATCGTTTACGCATGGAACGTGGTAATGGTTCAACAGAAGACTTAACTGCGCGAGTTCTTGACTTAGCGGCTCCAATTGGTCGTGGTCAACGTGGTCTTATCGTTGCTCCACCAAAAGCGGGTAAAACAATGTTGTTGCAAAATATCGCAGCAAATATTGCTCATAATTACCCTGATTGCGTATTGATGGTACTTCTGATTGATGAACGTCCAGAAGAAGTAACCGAGATGCAACGATTGGTAAAAGGTGAAGTTATCGCATCGACCTTTGATGAACCGGCTTCTCGGCACGTACAAGTTGCAGAGATGGTCATTGAAAAAGCAAAACGCTTAGTTGAGCATAAAAAAGACGTTATCATCCTGTTAGACTCTATTACTCGTTTAGCGCGAGCTTATAACACTGTTGTACCTTCTTCAGGCAAAGTGTTAACGGGAGGGGTGGATGCAAACGCATTGCATCGTCCTAAACGTTTCTTTGGTGCAGCGCGGAATGTTGAAGAAGGTGGTAGCTTAACGATCATTGCTACAGCACTCGTTGATACGGGTTCTAAAATGGATGAAGTTATCTACGAAGAATTTAAAGGTACAGGTAATATGGAATTACACCTGTCTCGTAAAATTGCTGAAAAACGTGTTTTCCCAGCGATCGATTATAATCGTTCTGGTACACGTAAAGAAGAATTGCTAACAACGCAAGATGAGCTACAAAAAATGTGGATCTTGCGTAAGATTATTCACCCAATGGGTGAGATCGACGCAATGGAATTCCTCATTAATAAATTAGCGATGACGAAGACAAATGAAGAATTCTTCGACTTTATGAAACGCTCATAAAATTTGTTAATAACGTTCTTGGGCTGATAACAAAGTTAAAATATTAAAAGAGTGTGCTCTATTACAGAAGTAAGTAATATCACCTCAATTTATATGCTGTTAAGTCCATTTACTTTGTTGGAATGACGATATGATACAAAACGCCACACTCTTTGTGGCGTTTTTTGTTTTTATTTTTGATGGGTTAATTAAATTTTGAGTGCGATATCTTAATGAGAAGTTGGTATATATATTGCATGAGTTAATAATTGATAAAAATAGCGATGGCATCAATAAACATAGTTAAGGAAAACTTATAATTGATGAAGGGTGGTGGGTTTTCGAATGAACTCGTCGTGGTGAGCTGGAAAAAGAATAAAAACACAGGGAAGGGTAAAATAACCAGCTATATTTATTATAGAGAACAGTACTGTGGATATACTAAAAATGAGCACAAGCGTTTTTTATGTGTTCTTATTTTCTTTCGCATTTTTATTTTTGGCTCGTAAAATTGCAAAGAAAATAGGACTCGTGGATAAACCGAATTATCGTAAAAAACATCATGGATTGATCCCTCTTGTGGGCGGGATTTCAGTCTATTTTGGTATTGTTTTCGCATTTTATATTTCAGATATCTATATTCCTCATAAGGAATTGTATCTGGCATGTGCGGGACTTCTTGTTTTTATCGGTGCGTTAGATGATCGCTTCGATATTAGTGTCAAGATTAGAGCAACAATCCAAGCCTTTGTTGGGATTGTAATGATGGTGGGAGCTGGGTTAAAACTAGACACATTGGGCCATGCTTTTGGTCCTTGGGAAATGCATTTAGGGCCTTTTGGCTACATTGTTACACTATTTGCTGTTTGGGCCGCAATTAATGCCTTCAATATGGTTGATGGTATTGATGGGTTATTAGGTGGTCTTTCTTGTGTCTCTTTTGGTGCTCTTGGTATTTTATTATATCAAGGCGGTAATTCTGCACTCGCATTTTGGTGTTTCTCATTTATTGCGGCTATCTTACCTTATATCCTGTTAAATTTAGGAGTTTGCGGTAAAAAATTCAAAGTCTTTATGGGTGATGCGGGGAGTACACTCATCGGATTTACTATTATTTGGCTATTAGTTGCCTCAACACAAACTCAACCTCGTCCTGTAAAAGCAGTCACTGCATTATGGATCATTGCTATTCCGCTTATGGATATGGTGGCCATTATGTATCGTCGTTTACGTAAAGGCATGAGTCCTTTCTCACCAGATCGTCAACATATTCATCACTTGATTATGCGAGCGGGTTTCACCTCTCGCCAAGCCTTTATTTTAATTACTGTGGCAGCTGCACTATTAGCTGCAATTGGTATTATTGGCCAGAACCTGTCTTTTGTTCCTGAATGGTTCATGTTGGCATTATTCTTGCTTGCATTTGTTATGTATGGTTATTGCATTAAACGCGCGTGGCGAGTCGCTCGTTTTATTAAACGACATAAGCGTCGCTTACGTAGGGCAACACAACAGCATTAATATAAGCAGAGGTTTTTTAACGTGATGAACTCGGAAAATAACGCCTCCCGACAGGGTAATCAGCCAGATAATGAACTCGATATTAGAGGTCTTTGTTGTGCGCTTTGGTCAGGAAAAAGCTGGATTATAGGGTTCGCTCTGCTTTTTGCTGTGATTGCACTAGGGGCATCTTATTTGATGCAACCTAAATGGAGTGCAATCGCAATGACAGAGAAACCAACGATAAATAACTTAGGCAGTTATTATTCGCAATCTCAGTTTTTACGTAATCTTGATACACAAATTAATCCCTCAGCACAAACCCCAGGCTTAACTATTTCAGATGAAGCTTATCAAGAGTTTGTGACTCAAATTGCTGCGTTTGATACTCGTCGTGAGTTTTGGCTACAGACGGATTATTTCAAACAACGTAAAGAAAGTGATGAGCAAGCTAATGCTGCGTTATTGGATGAGTTAATTAACAATATTCAATTTACGCCTGCTGATGAAAAAAAGTTGGTTAATGATCAACTTAAACTCATTGCCGAATCCTCAAAAGAGGCGAGCCAGTTATTAAATGAGTATATTGCTTTTGCTAATAAAAGAGCATCTACCCATCTTAATGATGAGGTGATAACAGCATGGGCAACAAGAACACAGTCAATGAAAGCGTTAGTTAAACGCCAAGAAATGGCGGCTCAAGCGGCTTATCAACGTCAAATTAACTTATTAGAGCAATCAATAAAAGTCGCTGAGAAACAAGGTATTTCTCAAAAACAGACATCTATTGCGATTGATGAGTTACCAGACTCTAAATTGTTTTTACTAGGTGTTCCTTTATTGCAATCACAGCTAGAAACTTTAGTGGCGACAGGTGCTGATTTTGATAGCGATTATGATCAAAATACAGCAATGTTAGCGACCCTCGCTGTGGGGGCAAAATTGCAAGATAACTTCCAAACTTATCGTTTCTTACGAACTCCTGAAGATCCTGTAAAACGTGATAGCCCTCGCCGTGCCTTTATGATGGTGCTTTGGGGAGCAATTGGCGTGTTAGTCGGCGCAGGTGTTGCATTAGTAAGACGTAGCTCATTAAAAAAATAATAATTATTAAATGTTGTCATTGATGACAATAACGAAACATCAGGTGTTTCGACACCTGATGTAATGAGTATAAGGGCATATTGCTTTCCCAAAAATAAGCGATATAACAATGAAAAAAAGAGAGCCACTGTGAAAGTGTTGACTGTTTTTGGCACACGCCCTGAAGCGATAAAAATGGCACCTTTAGTGCACGCTTTAGCAAATGATGATTCGTTTGAAGCGAAGGTATGTGTTACGGCCCAACATCGAGAAATGCTTGATCAGGTATTAAATCTTTTTGAGATCAAACCAGATTATGATCTCAATATTATGAAACCAGGACAAGATTTAACGGATATTACCTGTCGTATTTTAGAAGGGTTAAAACCGGTATTAGCATCATTCCAACCTGATGTTGTTTTGGTGCATGGTGATACAACGACAACGATGGCAGCAAGTTTAGCTGCATTCTATCAACGAATTCCAGTTGGTCATGTGGAGGCTGGATTGCGTACTGGCAATCTTTATTCACCATGGCCTGAAGAAGCAAACCGTACTATAGCAGGGCATCTTGCTATGTACCATTTCGCCCCGACAGAAACGGCAAAATTAAACCTAGTGCGCGAGGCAGTTGCTGATAAAAATATTTTTGTCACAGGAAATACGGTGATTGATGCGTTGTTTTGGGTAAGTGATAGAGTCATGGGCAATCAAACACTCTTAAATGAACTCGCTGTAAACTATCCTTTTATTCAACCAGGCAAAAAAATGATCCTTGTGACGGGACATCGTCGCGAAAGTTTTGGGGGGGGGTTTGAGCGTATTTGCCAAGCATTAGCTGAAATCGCATTAGCGCACCCTGATGTTGAAGTTGTCTACCCTGTTCACTTAAACCCTAATGTGAGTGAACCTGTCCAACGTATTCTTCACGGTATCGATAATATTAAATTGATACAACCACAAGATTATCTCCCATTTGTTTATCTAATGAACCATGCTTACCTTATTTTGACTGATTCTGGTGGAATTCAAGAAGAAGCCCCTTCATTAGGCAAGCCCGTTCTTGTAATGCGAGACACGACAGAACGCCCAGAAGCGGTTGAAGCGGGGTCTGTTCGTTTGGTGGGAACAGACACTAAACGTATTGTTAGCGAAGTAACCTCTTTATTGACAGACGAAAACGCGTATCACCAAATGAGTAAGGCGATAAATCCTTATGGTGATGGACATGCCTGCCAACGTATTCTTGAAGCATTGAAAAAAAATCAGGTGACATTATGAGTTTTGAAACTATTTCTGTTATCGGCCTCGGCTACATTGGTTTACCTACAGCGGCAGCTTTTGCCTCTCGTAAAAAAAGCGTCATCGGTGTTGATGTTAATCAGCATGCAGTTGATACAATTAACAAAGGTCAAATTCACATTGTTGAGCCTGATCTCGATAAAGTTGTTAAACAAGCTGTTGAAGAAGGTCACTTAAAAGCCTACACCACGCCACAGCCAGCAGATGCTTACCTTATTGCAGTACCAACACCTTTTAAAGGCGAACATGAGCCTGACTTGGCTTATGTTGAATCAGCGGCGCGCTCTATTGCACCTGTACTGAAAAAAGGTGATCTAATTATTCTGGAATCAACCTCACCGGTTGGCTCTACAGAACAGATGGCCGAATGGTTAGCAGAATCTCGCCCAGATTTAACGTTCCCTCACCAACAAGGTGAAGATGCCGATATTGATATCGCTTATTGCCCTGAGCGTGTATTACCGGGTCAGGTCATGATTGAGCTTATTCGCAATGACCGTGTTGTGGGGGGAATGAACCGTAAATCGTCGGAGCGTGCGAGCGAATTATATAAAATTTTCCTTGAAGGTGAATGTGTTATCACTAATGCACGTACCGCAGAAATGTGTAAGCTGACAGAAAACAGCTTCCGCGATGTTAATATCGCATTTGCTAACGAATTATCGCTTATCTGTGCGGATCAAGGTATCAATGTTTGGGAGCTGATTAGCTTGGCGAATCGCCACCCTCGCGTCAATATTTTACAACCAGGTCCAGGTGTTGGGGGACATTGTATTGCGGTTGACCCTTGGTTTATCGTGTCTCAAAACCCGAAACAATCCCGCTTAATTCACACCGCGCGTTTAGTTAATGATGGCAAACCAGTATGGGTTATTGATCAAGTCAAAGCCGCGGTTGCAGATTGCCTGACAGAAACAGGTAAGCGTGCCAATGAAATTAAAATTGCTTGTTTTGGTTTATCTTTTAAACCGAATATCGATGATTTACGTGAAAGCCCAGCCATGAATATCACAAAGCAGGTGGCAGATTGGCACAGCGGAACGACATTAGCGGTTGAACCTAATATTCATGAGTTACCAACGAAACTAAAAGGGATCACTGAATTAGTATCAACAGAGCAAGCATTGAAAGACGCTGATATTGTCTTAATGCTCGTTGATCATCAACAGTTTAAAGCTATCCCAGGTAGTAAAGTCACTCAAAGATGGATTGTAGATACTAAAGGAGTATGGCGTTGAAACGCATTCTAGTGACAGGTGGAGCCGGTTTTATCGGCTCTGCTGTTGTTCGACATATTATTGAAAATACCAATGACAGCGTTGTTGTGGTGGATAAGCTGACTTATGCCGGTAATGTAGAGTCATTAGCGCCCGTTGCTAACAGTGAACGCTATGCCTTTGAGCAAGTTGATATCTGTGATAGGGCAGAACTTGACCGTTTATTTTTTCAATATCAGCCAGATATTGTGATGCATTTAGCGGCTGAAAGCCATGTTGACCGTTCTATTGATGGCCCTGCTGCGTTTATTGAAACCAATATTGTTGGTACTTACACTTTATTGGAAGCTGCTCGCCATTATTGGCAAGTTCTCCCAGAAGAGAAGAAAACGGCATTTCGTTTCCATCACATCTCCACAGATGAAGTGTATGGTGATTTGGAAGGTACAGATGATTTCTTTACTGAAACCACACCTTATGCGCCAAGTAGTCCTTATTCAGCGTCTAAAGCATCAAGTGACCATTTAGTACGTGCATGGTTACGGACTTATGGTTTACCCACGGTGATCACAAATTGTTCAAATAACTATGGGCCTTACCATTTTCCTGAAAAATTAATCCCTTTAATTATTTTAAATGCGATTTCAGGAAAACCATTACCTGTCTATGGTAAAGGCGAGCAAATTCGTGATTGGCTCTATGTTGAAGATCATGCTCGTGCACTCTATTTAGTCGCCACAACAGCAACACCGGGTAAAACCTACAATATTGGCGGTCATAATGAGCGCCGTAATATTGATGTTGTTAAAACAATTTGTGCGCTATTAGAAGAGTTGTATCCAGTAAAACCTGAAGGTGTTGCTCAATACGTTGACTTAATTACGTATGTAAAAGACAGACCGGGGCATGATCTGCGTTACGCCATTGATGCTGCGAAAATTGAAGCTGAATTAGGTTGGAAGCCCGAAGAGACATTTGAATCAGGTATTCGTAAAACTGTTTTGTGGTACTTAAATAACGAAACTTGGTGGAAACGCGTACTTGATGGCTCTTATGCAGGTGAACGTTTAGGGCTTGGAAACTGATTAAGTAAAAGGATAAATGATGAAAGGTATTATTCTAGCGGGTGGCTCTGGTACACGACTACATCCGATAACCAAAGGGGTATCGAAACAGTTGTTGCCTATCTACGATAAGCCCATGATCTATTATCCGCTTTCAGTTCTGATGCTTGCTGGTATTCGAGATATTTTGATCATCACAACACCTGATGATATGACCTCATTCCAACGTTTATTAGGTGATGGTTCTGCATTTGGTGTTCATCTTCAATATAAAATTCAGCCATCGCCAGATGGCTTAGCTCAAGCGTTTATTTTGGGTGAAGAATTTATTGGTGATGATCATTGCTGTTTAGTGTTAGGCGATAATATCTACTTTGGTCAAGGATTTAGTCCTAAACTAAAACAAGTTGCTCAACGTGAACGTGGAGCGACAATCTTTGGTTATCAAGTGATGGATCCTGAACGATTTGGTGTTGTTGAATTTGACGATAATTTCAAAGTCTTGTCGATTGAAGAAAAACCGGAACAACCAAAATCTAATTGGGCAGTAACAGGGCTTTATTTCTACGATAACCGTGTGGTTGATTTTGCTAAAAAAGTAAAACCGTCTATTCGTGGTGAATTAGAAATTACGTCGATTAATCAAATGTATCTTGAGTGTGGCGAGCTGAATGTTGAGCTGTTGGGGCGTGGTTTTGCATGGTTAGATACGGGTACTCATGACAGTTTAATTGAGGCCAGCACTTTCGTTCAAACAGTTGAAAAACGCCAAGGATTTAAGGTGGCATGCCTTGAAGAGATTGCTTGGCGTAATGGATGGCTCAATGATGACCAAGTAAGAGAAAGTGCAAAATCACTGTCTAAAACGGGTTATGGTCGCTATCTATTGGATTTATTACATGTCCGTCCTCGCCAATATTAATTATCTTGAGTGGGAAAGTGAATTTTTCTCACTCAAAACAGGGCGCCTTGAGTTTGACGCTCAAGCGCCTGTATTAACAGACAAACAGCTTGATGCATTTGCGCTAGTTCAAGCTAAAGTCGCATCTCATGAGCTTTCACTCATCGATAAACTCAGTCAATTAGGTTTTCAATTTGCGGAAGGTGAGATTGATTTTAAGCTTCCAATTGGCATAGAAAATGCTTGTAAGAAAGCGCCCGAACTATGTTTTAGAAAAGCCAATGATGCGGATATTCATTTACTGATGAAAACGGCATCAGAGGCTTTTGCACAAAGTCGTTTTCGAGCGCCATGGTATCAAGAAGACGATAGTAGTCGCTTTTATGCATTATGGGTGAAAAAAGCGGTATTAGGCACGTTCGATGATCTTTGTTTGTTGACTTATGATAATGAAAACAAGGTAAGTGGTTTTGTCACTTTACGTCGAATATCTGAAAGTGAAGCAAGAGTGGGATTACTTGCCGTAATGCCCAATAGAACAGGACAAGGCATTGGTAAACAACTGATGTCGGCCGCGAAGCTTTGGTGTCAACAGCAAGGTATTTCAACCCTATATGTTGCAACACAAATCAGCAATATTGCTGCTTCGCGTTTATACACACATAGTGGAGGCTTAATAGAGAGCACCACTTATTGGTTATACAGGGGATAATATGATTCCGTTTAATAAACCACCCGTTGTCGGCACCGAATTAGAATACATGAAACAGGCTATGGAAAGTGGCAAGCTTTGTGGTGATGGCAATTTCACAAAAAAATGTGAAAAGTGGTTAGAAGAACAATTTCATTGTCATAAAACGCTGTTAACGCCATCTTGTACAGCATCGCTTGAAATGGCAGCTATCTTATTAGATATCAAACCAGGCGATGAAGTCATTATGCCGAGTTTTACCTTTGTTTCGACCTCTAATGCGTTTGTATTACGTGGAGCAACCATTGTTTTTGTTGATATTCGTCCAGATACTATGAATATCGATGAAACAAAAATAGAAGCAGCAATTACAGATAAAACCCGTGCTATCGTGCCTGTTCATTATGCAGGTGTTGCGTGTGAAATGGACACGATAATGGCGATTGCAAAAAGGCATCATCTATTTGTGATTGAGGATGCTGCACAAGGTGTTATGTCAACTTATAAAGGTAAGGCATTAGGCACTATCGGTCATATTGGTTGCTATAGCTTCCATGAAACCAAAAACTATTCATCGGGTGGTGAAGGTGGTGCAACGCTCATTAACGATCCTGATTTAATCAATCGTGCAGAAGTTATCCGTGAAAAAGGCACTAATCGTAGTCAGTTTTTCCGTGGTCAGGTAGATAAATACACTTGGCGTGATATTGGATCTAGTTACTTAATGTCAGATTTACAAGCTGCTTATTTATGGGCACAGCTTGAAGAAGCTGAAAAGATTAATGAACGCCGCTTAGCATTTTGGCAGATTTACTATGATGCATTGACGCCATTAGCAGAGAAAGGCTTATTAGCGCTTCCAATCGTTCCTGAAGGATTAGAACACAATGCGCATATGTTCTATATCAAACTGAACAATATCGAGCAACGTACGGCGTTTAATGACTATATGAAAGCGCATGGAGTTTTAACTGTCTTCCACTATGTCTCATTGCATACCAGCCCAGCAGGTATGAAATTTGGTCGTTTTGATGGCGAAGACATTTTCACTACACAAGAAAGTGAGCGTTTAGTGCGTTTACCAATGTTCTACAATATGACAGAAGAAGAACAGCAAACCGTTATTAGCCATATTCGCGATTTCTTTGCTTAATTATGTCATTAGCTAAAGCATCAATTTGGACAGCAGGATCAACCCTGATAAAAATCGGGGCTGGTCTGCTTGTCGTTAAGTTACTCGCTGTCTCCTTTGGTCCTTCTGGCGTAGGATTAGCGGGTAATTTTCGCCAATTAATTACCGTACTCGGCGTATTATCTGGTGCGGGGATTTTTAATGGTGTAACGAAGTTAATCGCACAATATCAAGATGATGACAGCCAACGCAAAAATGTGTTGGGCACATCATCATCTATGATCCTGCTGTTTTCCACACTGTTAGCTATTGTCTTTCTTATTTTCTCAGCACCGATAAGCCAAGTGCTATTTGGTGATAATTATCAGCAATATCAAGATATTGTAAGAGCCGTCGCCTTTATTCAAATGGGAATAGCGTATAGCAATTATTTCCTGGCGATATTAAAGGGGTATCGTGATGCGGCTGGTAATGCATTATCAATTATTACCGGTAGTATCATTGGTGTTGTTGCTTATTATTTATGCTATTTATTTGCGGGCTATCACGGTGCGTTGATTGGGCTAGCATTAGTCCCTGCGCTGATCTTATTTCCTGCTACAGTAATAGTATTAAAACGTAAACGATTTGCGTTAAGTGAGCTTAAACCTCGTTGGGATAAGGTAATAGCAAGCCATCTTGGTAAATTTACGATTATGGCGATACTGACATCGATTACGTTGCCAGTCGCTTATATTATGATGCGTAATTTACTTGCTGAGCACTATAGCTGGGATGATGTTGGTATTTGGCAAGGTGTAACTAGCATTTCAGATGCTTACTTACAGTTTATTACAGCCTCTTTTTCTGTTTATTTGTTGCCAACACTTTCTCGATTAACGCAAAAGAGTGACATTACCAAAGAGATCGTGAAATCACTGAAGTTTGTACTTCCTGCGGTTGCCGTTGCCAGTTTTATGGTGTGGTTATTGCGTGATTTTGCGATTTGGTTACTGTTTTCAGATAAATTTGTCGCTATGCGTGATTTATTTGCATGGCAACTTGTCGGTGATGTTTTAAAAGTAGGCGCTTATGTCTTTGGCTATTTGGTCATTGCAAAAGCGGCGTTGCGTTTTTATATTCTCACCGAAGTCAGCCAGTTTGCTTTATTAACACTATTTTCCCGTTGGCTTATTCCTGAATATGGCGCATTGGGTGCTGCTCAAGCCTATATGGCAACCTATATTATTTACTTCCTTCTCTGTAGTTCTGTTTTCGTTATTTATTGCAGGCGCAAATGACAACTTTGATTTACGTACTAGGTTCAGACATTGTGCATCATAACAACACAATGTTACGGTTTTTTAACGACCATCTCGTCACTGAGGCGAGATTAACGTATAAACCTCGTTTTATCGTTGCCAGTAAAGATACTTCACTGCAAGAAAGCTACTCTGCTTTAGACATCGAGTGTTTAGCAGATAAAAAGCAGGTTGCGCAGAGAGTGATTACATTGGCAAAAGCCGATATTCACCAACGATTCCTTTTTTTAGGCCAATTTAATGCGCCTATTTGGCTGGCATTACTGACAGGTAAAATTAAGCGTCATCAGTTTTGGTGGCACATTTGGGGGGCTGATCTGTATCAGGATGCTAAGCAACTCAAATTTAGACTATTTTATCTTCTTCGCAAGTTGGCACAAAAACGGGTAGGGCGAGTATTTGGCACACGAGGTGATCTTAACTATTTCGCGCAGTTTAACGTTAATATTCCAGCAAGTTTGCTTTATTTTCCAACAAGAATGGATCCTGCACTGACGGTGGCAGAAAAGTCACCTATTGATGCACAACAAATCACCATTATTGTGGGAAATTCAGGAGACAGATCAAATCGCCATATTGAAGCATTACAATCAATAGCAGAACAATATGGATCACGTGCAAAAGTGATTATCCCAATGGGATATCCTGAGAATAATCACAACTATATTGACGAAGTTTCTCACGCTGTTAATCAGTTACTTCCTGATAATCAGGTTGAAATTTTACGTGATAAACTGGCATTTGATGATTATTTGGCCTTATTAAAAACATGTGATTTAGGCTATTTTATTTTTCATCGTCAACAAGGTATTGGCACACTTTGCCTGCTTATCCAATTTGCTATTCCTTTTGTTATCAGCCGTCAAAACCCATTTTGGCAGGATTTAACTGAACAGAATGTTCCTGTTTTTTTCTCGGGTGATAAATTAGATATTGCGCTGATTGAAGAGGCTAAACGTCAATTATTGATGCTTGATCGTAAAAATATTGCCTTCTTTGCACCTAATTTTACTGAAGGTTGGAAGCAGTTGATTGAGATAAGTACAGGAGAACCCCAATGACATTGGCGGAACTGGGTGGCTTAACACTCGTTTATTTTATCTCCTTAAGTTTTATTTTATTACTGACTTATCAAGAGTTTCGTCGAGTTCGCTTTAATTTTAATGTTTTTTTCTCAATGCTCTATTTGCTGACATTCTATTTTGGTTTTCCATTGACCTGTATGTTGGTGTTCCAATTTGATGTCGCGGTTGTTTCTGTTGATTCATTATTATACGCATTATTAGCCTCTACCTGCTTCTATGCGATTTATTATGTGACTTATAAGGTTAGGTTGAGAAAGCCCGTTAGTGGCCCTTCTAGGTCGTTATTTACGATGAATAGGGTAGAAACCAATCTTACTTGGATCTTATTGGCATTAATTGCATTTGTGACAGTGGGGATTTTTTTCCTACAAAATGGTTTTTTACTCTTTAAGCTGAAAACATATAGCCAAATTTTTTCGAGCCAAGTATCAGGAGTGGCGCTTAAGCGCTTTTTCTATTTCTTTATTCCCGCCATGCTGGTGGTTTATTTTTTAAAACCGACACAACAGCGTTGGATTTTCTTCTTGTGTGCAACGGTCGGTTTCGGAGTTTTAACTTATATCATTGTGGGTGGAACTCGCGCGAATATCATTATCGCTTTTGCTCTGTTTCTATTTATCGGCATTGTTCGTGGTTGGATAACGTTGTGGATGCTGGTTACTGCAGGGGTGATGAGTATTGTCGGCATGTTCTGGTTGGCATTAAAACGCTATGGACTTGATGTCAGTGGCGCTGAGGCTTTCTATACTTTCTTATACCTAACCCGTGATACGTTCTCCCCTTGGGAAAACTTAGCGTTATTAATTGATAATTATGACAAGATTGAGTTTCAAGGGCTTGCTCCAATTATTCGTGATTTTTATGTTTTTATTCCTTCGTGGGTTTGGCCTGAGCGTCCGGATGTTGTACTCAATTCTGCAAACTACTTTACATGGGAAGTCCTTAATTACCATGCAGGTCTTGCAATTTCACCAACCTTAATTGGTTCTTTGGTGGTGATGGGAGGGGTTGTATTTATCCCATTAGGTGCAATTGTGGTGGGATTAATTATTAAGTGGTTTGATTGGTTGTATCAGCAAGGGTTGAATGAAAGCAATCGTTATAAATCCGCTATTTTACAAGCATTCTGCTTTGGGGCAATTTTTAATATGATTGTTTTAGCACGAGAAGGGGTTGATTCCTTTGTCTCTCGTGTTGTGTTTTTCTGTTTGGTTTTTGGCTTATGTTTGGTTGTTGCAAAACTGCTTTATTGGTTATTTGAAAGTGCGGGATTAGTGCGTAATTACGTGACTCGTCAAATACAAAGTGAACCTCGTTTAGAGAAAAAGGAAAAGTAATGGGATCCAATTCAATTCCGAAGTATTCAATCCGTGGACATAATATCTGGGGATTTCGCGATATGGCTCATTTTCTGGATTATCTTTATGAAGGAACACAAATAAAAAGTGGATCTCTGATTGCCATAAATGCAGAAAAAATCCTTACCGCAGAAACCGATACGGCCTTGAATGAGTTGCTTAACGAAGCCGATTATCTTTATGCGGATGGGATCAGTGTTGTGCGCGGTATTCGCCGTAAATATCCAGATGCACATGTTTCTCGTATTGCCGGTGCTGATCTATGGGAAGCCCTGATGGAAAGAGCGGGTAAAGAAAAAACCCCCGTCTTTCTTGTGGGTGGCAAACCAGAAGTTCTTGCTCAAACAGAAGATAAGCTAAAAGCACAATGGAATGTGAATATTGTGGGGAGTCAAAATGGTTACTTCACTCCCCAAGATAGAGAGGGGTTATTTGAGCGTATAAAGGCCTCTGGTGCGAAGATAGTGACTATTGCTATGGGTTCACCTAAGCAAGAGCTATTTATCCGTGCATGTCGTGAGATTTACCCTGATGCATTATATATGGGCGTGGGGGGGACTTATGACGTATTTACAGGTCATGTTAAGAGAGCTCCTAAAGCATGGCAGAATCTTGGTTTAGAGTGGTTATACCGCCTGTTATCACAACCAAGCCGAATTAAGCGTCAATTTAAGCTGTTAAAGTTTGTTGGGTATTACTATTCCAATAAATTGTAATAAGAATAACATCTTTTTTGCTAGGCGTGGCTGAATCAAGAATTTATTCACGCTTTCACCTAGCATCTTTATTGTTTAATTATTATACTAGCGGGACGTTTAGTGCGTAAAAACGCTCCATTTATCGACGAAATGCACAAAGTATCGTCAAACAAACTTTTTTTTTCAAAAAGCACTAGACAGACAGTGTGTAAATCCGTACTATCCTCTCCCGCAACGGCGTGAAGCGCCCGTAGCTCAGCTGGATAGAGCGCTGCCCTCCGGAGGCAGAGGTCTCAGGTTCGAATCCTGTCGGGCGCGCCATTAAAGCGTGCTAAGAGTTACGGTGAAGAGCGTTGTTGTAAGAAGTAATAAGATAGCTGTTATGGTGGCTATAGCTCAGTTGGTAGAGCCCTGGATTGTGATTCCAGTTGTCGTGGGTTCGAGTCCCATTAGCCACCCCATCTTATCTTAGTTATTGTTTATGCGAGGGTGGCGGAATTGGTAGACGCGCTAGCTTCAGGTGTTAGTGTCTTAACGGACGTGGGGGTTCAAGTCCCCCCCTTCGCACCAATAAACAAGATAAGAGCAGTCATTCAGACGGCGAGTAGCGCAGCCTGGTAGCGCAACTGGTTTGGGACCAGTGGGTCGGAGGTTCGAATCCTCTCTCGCCGACCAATAAGAGAAAGCCCCGATTTTATCGGGGCTTTTTCGTATCTGCGATTTATAATCTTATATTTAAACTAAGTATATTTATTTTTCTATATCCATATCCAATTCTAGCTTCGGCTATCTTTTCTAGTGCTTATTCTTAATTGAGCGTAAACAAGAACGTCACTTTTTATAAGTGATATCTGGTCTTATCACTTAAGGTTTATTAATAATTTAATTTATTACCTTATTTTTATCTTCATAAAAAGAATAGGTAAATTAATAAAAAAATATATTTTAATTATATGAAATATAAGAATTTTATTTTTTGTGTCGGTAAATGCCAACACTTGGTATTTTTAATGTCGCCAATAGGTGACATTTAACATCTTGATTTATTGGTCTTAAATATGTTGTGTGTTTTTCTTGTCGTGAAAAAGAGACGTACGTTTGGCTTTATATTTTCTTTTCTATTTAGCAATCGCTGTGTGAAAGTACAGACAATGTACTTTTTATCATAAAAAAAGAGTGAAACAGAAAAGGGAAACGAAAATTCAATGAGTTATCTTATATTTTTGTAGCAGGTAATTCTTGTTATCAGAAAATAAAAATTGGCACGCTAAATGCATTATTTATATCGTAGATGCTCATTCCACTCCTTATGATAGCATTGGCTTCATAAACCTAGGAATGATGCAGAGCCGATTATTCGGTGCCTACGTCCAGGTTAACGATGAACATCATTCATCATCAACAGGACGAAACGTTGAGTGAGGCACCATCCGTCTGTAGACCTGATTGTATATTTATACGCCTGTATAGTTTTATACAGGCGTTTTTTTATGTGCTTTTTTACACGCTATATATAGCCTATCCGTTTTGTGTTCATCGCGTTATCACGTTATCATCCAGTGCGAGGGTAGATAGGAGATAGCCGTATCATGATAAATAAACAAAAAGCGTACCTTGCACAGGAGAGGCTCTTTCTTATTGAAAAGTTTGGCCCATTATTGTTTTTTTTGCTCCCCTTGATCATGCTGATTATTGGTGGAAAATCATGGGCTAAATATGTGGCTTTTCTTTGCCAGGGGATCGCACTGATTTATATTGTGGTATTTTACCAAGCAAGAAAATATTACTTATCGTTTGTTCAAGAAAACATGAAAGGAATACCCTGTCGTTTTTATCGTATCGCTTGGGTGTATCTGTTTTTAACTTTATGTGTAGAACTTGTGTTGTTATTTCAACATGACTTTTAAATTAAATAAAAAACCCTCACATAAAGAGGGTTTTTAACATTGTGGATCAAATGATATCTATTGTGAGTTTATTGGCTTTTTTTCGGCTCTTCAAAAATGACAGAATCTTTTTTCAGTGTCATTAACAAAGCATCTTTACGTACTTTGGCCGACTCCTCAGATTTTTTCTGTTTATCTAAGACATCAGCAAGCCAGGCAAAGTCATGAACATCAGGACGTTGTTTTAGCGCATTACGAAATGCCGTTTCTGCTTGTGCCCATTGCCCTTGTTGCATGGCAATTTGACCTAATGTGCTATTGAGTAATGGTGTTGGTCCATGTTGTTTAATCAATGTATTAAGCACTTTTAAAATCACGTTAGCGTCTGTATTTTTTAAGCGTGGCAACAGCAAGATCAAACGCTCATCATATTGACGTTTGATCCCTTCTAATATGATCGTTTGAGCCGTAATAGGATCGTTACACTCAATAAGATGTTCAGCCAAAACAACACGTAATGCATTATCATGATGTACTTTACGTGGTTGTGCTTTCCACCAATTTTTTAGCCCATCACAGCCACTTTCGGACATTTTTTGTCCCATAATGCCAATGTAGGCTTTTTGGCGTAATTGTTCTAATTCATCATCCGTATGCAACGCAATTTTTTGCATTGATGGAATGATATCAAGTAATGCTTGCCAAGCAGCGGTTCGGGTATAAGCCGTTTCAGCTAAACGTAAAACCTCAGGATGGCGAGGTGCTTGATTTAATAATTCATCAACCCCAGTACGCGCCGCATGATTTTCATTTTGCGCTAATAAAATACGCACTCGTGTAATATCAACTGGAAGCTGATTGGTATCGGCAAGTTCAGCTGCTCGTTCAAGGTGTTGCTGAACTCGGAATTCATCACCACGCTGTTGTGCTGCTTCTGCTGCTAATAGGTAGTTTACAACGGGTTGTTCCGCATAGTCTGCGTTGCGACTCATCAGTTTTTCAACTTCTTTAAAGTCGCCTTCTGCTAATTTCATTAACGCCATACTGGTTTGTTTACGAGCACGATTACGTTTACGGAAAGAAAACCAGCTGTAGGCTTTTGAGCCTGTGCCAATAAAACGGCGATAACTCCAACCAATTAGCAACAGCGCCAATTGCAGTAAAATAAACATAATGACGAGGCTGGTAACACTGGTTTCAATATCCCAATTATCTGTTTGTATAAGCACGTAGCCTTGATGCCCTGCCAATATTGGGCCAAAGATGATACCCGCAATAAGCACCACAAAAAGGAGCAGTATTTTTAACATAAGCTTATTCTCCTTGTTGTGTTACTGGTGCATCAGCTGCTGCATCTTGTGCACTTTCTGATGTACTCTGTTCAGCTTCTACTACTGCTTGTGCATCTTGAGCTTCAACAGCTTGCGGTTGAGTATACTCATTTTTCGCCAGTAAATTACGGATCTGTTTTTCGACACGTTTTTCTAACAGTACCGGGCTTTTTAATTCAGCAGGCATTGTCAGTGTAATAGGTTGTTTCTCTAATTCAGATACCGTATCTAAAAATGCCGTTGTACTAGGATCCGAGGTATCGAAATAAGCACGAACCCAAGTGGATACTGCTTCAAGTGATTGCTGATAAATCTCAGTTTGATGGCGAGGAACAGCTTGGGAAGCAATTAATAAACGTGAACGAATATTCTCACGTAAATAAATATCTTGGTTTGGTGCTAATAAAGGTACGGCTTCAGTATCTCGACGACGAATAGTAATAAAGTCGTCCATAAAGCTCTTCCAGCTTTTACTGAGGTTTTGCTTCCAATCTGACAGCGAACCAGAAATGGTTTCGTCATCTTTATCCATTGGTGAGCCATTACGCTCGAGATCTGCTAAGCGCAGATTATCAACCTGATTAGCTAATTGATTTATTTGTAAAATAGTACCGTCGTTATCAATTTTGGTTAGTGCGGCTAGATGACTGATATCTTCATTAATAGCACGGCGAATTTCAAGCAAGCTTGGATCATTCATTTCTGCCAAGCTACTATCAGCGCCTTTCAGTAAACTAACGGCTGTCACCACATCTTGGTCATTCCATAATTTACGACCCGCCATTTTCACCATAAAATCGGCTTGTGCCAATAGCCAACTTTTGACATCAGCACTGGAAATCGCAGCAAATCGAGTTTGCAGATCTTGAATTTGATTCTCTGTGGCTTGGCGCTCGTTTTGTAATTTTTCAATAGTTTGTTTTTGTGAGTTAAACAAGCTATCAATATTATCAAAACGTTGTTGATAGGTATTCTGTAACTGCTGTAATTGAGCAAGTTCTGATTTTAGTGATTGATTTTCTAAACTTAGTTTTGAGGCTTGCTGATTGGTGTAATAGTAAAGACCACCACCTATCGCTAAAATAACCAGGATAGCAACAGCACTTCCAATTAGACCTGAGCGCTTATTATTAACAGGTTTGACTTCCTGATAGCGGACAGTCTCATCAGCTTTAGCTGCCTCTTTTGGCAAGTTATTGTCATTCGTATTTTTCTGTTCCGTCATATCGGTGTCTCATTTAGGTTCTATATTAATGCACGAAATAAAGCATCATTATTGGCACTTTCAGCAACGGTGACGGTTTCCCACCCTAATGTTTTTGCTATTGTTGCTAATCGTTCACTCACCACAAGTAAATGGCAGTTTAATAGCCATGCTTTCTTAGGTTCAGCCACCAGATCAAAGAGCTGTTGTAACATTTCACCACTAGTGACAACAAGAGTATCAACCTGTGCTTTTTCCCACTGAAGCGCAAAAGCCTCAGGAGGATAATGAATAAATAGGCGTTGGTAACATTCGCATGTATCAACGATTGCACCTCGTTGACGCAATGTTGTTGCGAGTAAGTCACGACCACTATTACCTCTAAGTAGTAATATTCGCTTATTTTTCACCTGATGAAGAGCAGGAAGCTCAAGAAGATCTTCACTGGTTTCTCCTTGCTCAGGATAGCAAATAGGAAAACTACTTAAATGTTGGAAATCTTTCGCTGTGCTTTTACCTATCCCATAATAGGATAGCGTATCTGGCCATGATTGTTGTAATTGATTTAGTTGCCAGTTTGCGTACGACACCGCATTTTTAGAAAGTAAAAAGACACAATCACCCGCCCTTAAGCTTTTTAGTTTAGCATCTAATAAAGAGAGTTCTCGACCCGCAATAATCTCTATTAAGGGGGCCTGAAACGCTATTTTTCCAGCATCAATTAAACGCTGGGTTAATTCTTTTCCTGCGGGATCAGGGCGTGTGATTAAAATACTCATGCGGGTGCGTTGCCTTGATACACTGCTGTTAAAATGGCTCTGGCACCTTTATCTAAAAGCTCTTCAGCCAGTGAAATACCCGCAGTTTCAGCTTCTTGTGGGGAAACTAAACGCTCACCACGTAAAACAGTTTCGCCATCGGGTGAACCGACTAATGCCCGTAGCCAAATTTTGTCATCTTGCCAAATTGCATAGCTTCCAATCGGCACTTGGCAACCACCTTCAAGGCGCGTATTCATTGCTCGCTCCGCTTTAACACAAATGGCGGTACGAGAATGGTTGAGGGCTTCTAATAATTGGCGAGTTCCATTATCATTTAAACGACATTCAATTCCCACTGCACCTTGTCCAACGGCAGGTAATGACTGCTCTGCGGATAACGGTGTGCGGATACGTTCATTAAGACCAAGACGCTTTAAACCAGCAACAGCAAGAATAATGGCATCGTAATCGCCGTTATCTAATTTCCCTAAGCGAGTACCTACGTTACCTCGTAAATCGCGAATAATCAGATCAGGACGTTGTGCTTTTAACTGACATTGGCGACGTAAGCTCGATGTACCTACAATGCTACCTGCTGGAAGTTGCTCTAACGAATCATAATGATTAGAGACAAAGGCATCTCGAGGATCTTCGCGTTCACAAATTGTTACTAACCCTAGACCTTCAGGAAAATCAATGGGAACATCTTTCATGGAGTGAACGGCAATATCTGCACGAGATTCAAGTAGCGCAAGTTCTAACTCTTTGACAAAGAGTCCTTTACCACCCACTTTAGCCAAAGGTGTATCTAAAATGATGTCACCTTTAGTGACCATCGGTATTAATTCGACGACTAAACCTGGATGAGCAAGTTGTAGTTGTTCTTTCACATAAAGCGCCTGCCACATAGCAAGAGGGCTTTGGCGGGTAGCAATACGGATGGTACTTTTTGACATAATAGTATTATCTCTTCCGAGCGATTAGCGATATTTTTGTTTAGAAATAAGGCATTGTTTTAACACTTTAAAGCTCAATTTTCCAGTTAAGGCACTTTGAGTGGTGATAACAATGAAAGAAATTAGGTATTAATCGAAAAAGAAAAAAAGAAAAAGGAAATAAAAAATAAGCAAAATAGAGATCCATTGTAATGGCTTTATTTATTTTCTAAGATTTATTCTTTTTATATCTATATAAAGAGTGTGGTTATTTACAAATATAAAACATTAACATACGATTGTTAACATTTGTTTGTCAGTAAGTAAGATAAGCATAATGCCTAATCTGAACATATTGATAAAACAACTATTATTTTAAATAATCTTTTTTTAGCAATTATCTCCCGATATATAAAAACACGATAAATTTTAACAAAAATATTATTAAATAAAAGAAAGATGAATAATAAAAATAAAAAAACAAATTGAGTTTTAAATTAAATAATTAATTAATGAATATTGATTAATTATTTAAATATCATTTTTATTAATAATAAAAAATTTTTATTATTTTAAATATAAAAGTAAAAAAACAAAAAAAGATAGAAAAAATAAAACTTATCAATAAGTTATCTTTATTTTCCTTTTTTATCTATTTTTTAAGCTTTGTTAGAATTTATTTTGTGTTTCATCATCGAGTAAGCAGGGGTTTTTGTAGGCTAAATGATGGATTGGAATATTTTTCTTGTCATTTTTTGTACAAATAAAATGATTCATCTATATGATTATAAAGATATTAATCGTAAAGCTTTACACGATTAAGCTCTTAAATATCATTTTTAGATCTTGGTGCTATATTTTGAGTTCCTCTTTACGCCTTGCGCTCAAGGTGTTAAATTGATCACGTTTCCGAGATTTTGTTAGTAAAGTTTTATCTATTAATAATGGAATAACTCAAGCTCGGTCACTTATAAACTCAGATTCTACTATCTTCTTAGTATTGTTCAGGCGAAACTCTTGTATCTTTATATTGAAACACTGAAGCAACGGCTGGATGCGATTAATCAACTCAGACTGGAACGAGCATTTGCATCGATGTGTGATGTTTTTAAACAGGTTTATGGTTTAATTCCTGTTTTATTGCATTACCACCATCCTGAGTTACCCGGCTACCTACAAGGAAATGTTCCTCACGGTACATGTTTCTTTGAACCTGATGACATGCAACGTCAATGGGCCAATAAGCTGGTTAACGCATTATGTGATGAGCCAATGGAAGGGTATGCCAGCGGAGAGTTGCCAATTACGGGCATCTACTCGATGGGGAGTACTTCTTCTATTGGGCAAAGTCACTGCTCCGATATTGATATTTGGGTCTGCCATCAATCATGGCTGGATCAGGGTGAGCGTGCGCTTTTACAACGCAAATGCCAACTGATTGAACTGTGGGCTGGTGAGCTAGGTATTGATGTTACATTTTTTTTAATCGATGAAAATAGATTTCGCCACCATGCAAGCGGTAGCTTAGGTGGAGAAGATTGTGGTTCTACTCAACATATTCTTTTACTTGATGAATTTTACCGTACCGCGGTACGCCTTGCAGGTAAACGCTTGCTATGGACGATGGTGCCAGTAGAAGAAGAACATCATTATGATGAGTACGTTAACTCCCTTTATGCCCAAGGTGTATTAACACCTAATGAGTGGTTAGATTTAGGGGGATTAGGTGAACTTTCAGCCGAAGAGTATTTCGGTGCGAGTTTATGGCAACTTTATAAAAGTGTCGATTCACCTTATAAAGCAGTATTAAAAAGTATTTTATTAGAAGCTTATTCAGCGGATTATCCTAATGGAAAACTGCTAGCATTAGAGATGAAGCAACACCTTCACCGTGGCGAAATTGTCAATTATGGTTTAGATGCTTATTGTATGATGCTTGAGCGTGTTACTCGCTATTTATTATCTATCAATGATTTAACTCGTCTTGATCTTATTCGTCGCTGTTTCTACCTAAAAGTGTGTGAAAAATTATCTAACGAAAAAACACAAAATGAATCCGAAGGTTGGAGACGACAAGTCTTATCGCAATTAGTGACTCAGTGGCAATGGGATAACGAACGTTTAACGATACTCGATACCCGTGATAGTTGGAAAATCGAGCGGGTGCGTGATGCGCATAACGAACTGTTAGATACAATGATGCAAAGCTATCGCAATCTTATTCGCTTTGCGCGTCGTAATAACTTAAGTGTCAGTGCAAGTCCACAGGATATTGGTGTATTAACACGCAAACTTTACGCAGCATTTGAAGCATTGCCTGGTAAAGTCACCCTGGTTAACCCGCAAATATCACCTGATTTATCAGAATCACATTTAACCTTTATCTATGTGCCACAAGGCCGAGCGAATCGTAGTGGATGGTATTTATATAATCGTGCGCCTGATTTTGAAAATATCGTTGGACATCAACCATTAGAATATAACCGCTATTTAAATAAATTAGTCGCGTGGTCTTACTTTAATGGACTGTTAACGAAAGATTCTCGTGTTTATATTCATCAAGGGGGATCCTCTTGTGATGAAATTAAACTGAATGAATTAGTCAGGGATATGTCAAGCCATTTCCCAATTCGTTTACCTGCACCAACGCCAAAAGCATTGTATAGCCCTTGCGAAATCAGGCATCTAGCCATTATTGTCAATTTGGAAACAGATCCAACCGAGCGTTTTTCTGATCAAGTGGTTCACTTTGATTTTAGAAAACTTGATGTTTTTAGTTTTGGTGAAGAAGAGCAGTGTCTTATTGGTAGTATTGATTTGTTATACCGTAATTCATGGAATGAAGTCAGAACTCTTCATTTCAGCGGGACACAATCTATGTTGGAATCGTTAAAAACGATTTTAGGTAAAATGCACCAAGATGCAGCTCCTCCCGCTTCAGTTGAAGTGTTCTGCTATAGTCAACATCTACGAGGTTTAATTCGTACTCGTGTGCAACAGCTAGTATCGGAATGTATTGAACTGCGTTTATCAACGAATCGTTTAGAACCGGGTCGGTTTAAAGCGTTACGTATTGCGGGGCAAACGTGGGGATTGTTTTTTGAACGTCTCAATGTGTCGGTACAAAAATTAGAAAATGCCATCGAGTTTTATGGTGCAATTTCTTATAACAAGCTTCATGGATTGCCTGTTAAGCTGGACAAAGATGCTCGTTATTTACCTGCAGTCATTGATGGCTTTGCGTGTGAAGGGATTATCCAATTTTTCTTTGAAACAACAGAAGATAATAATGTCTTTAATATCTATATATTAGATGAAGCAAATCGCGTCGAAATTTATTCCCATTGTGAAGGAAGTAAAGAAGAGTTAGTGAAAGATGTTAGCCGTTTTTACTCTTCATCTCATGATCGATTCACATATGGTTCAAGCTTTATTAATTTTAACTTGCCACAGTTTTATCAAATTGTGAAAGTGGAAGGATCAACACAAGTGTTGCCTTTTGCAGGAGGATCTTTTGGTAAACTGACCGATCTGGGTAATAAAGAAGTACAACCTGAGATGAGTTTAGTTGCGCATGGATTTACAGATTATAAAGCTGTACAACATTCTTAATTAAGTACAAGCCAATAAACCCCAAATGGGAGCCATAAAAAGCTCCCATTATGATGATTAATCGTTTTTCTCAAAAAGAAAACGCATCACCACTTTGTTCTGTTATTGCTTGTGCCAGCATGGTTAAAAATTCACCGCTACTTCTATCACAAATCCATTGATCATCTTTCCAATCAAAGTGATAACCACCAGAGCGTGTCGCTAACCAAATTTGATGAAACGCTTCCTGACGATTAATAATAATTTTGCTATTATTTTCAAAGGTTAAGGTCATTACACCACCATTGATTTCACAATCAATATCTGCATCACCTTCATAATTATCAATAGATTGTTCAATTTCTGACAAGAGTTCATCAGCTAATTGGTGAAATTCACTGTCGTTCATCTTCATTTCCTATTTGCTTTTCGAGATCTAACTGCGATTATAGAGGATATTAACCAAATAATTGATAGGCAGATTTCGAATGAAAACGTATTTACGTTGCACTCTTGCTATAATAACACTGATTTCTCTTTCGGGTTGTGGCTTGAAAGGCCCTCTTTATTTCCCTCCTGAAGATACTCAGGCAAAAATGACCCAGTCATCCCAGCCAACCCAGCAAGTTGAGGGCGCCTCAACTCAGACCAATTAGTCAATCTTAGAAACGGTAATTTCGTTTCAGGCAGGGGCAAAATGCAATTTTCAAAAATGCATGGTCTTGGCAACGACTTTATGGTGGTCGATGCTGTGACCCAAAATGTTTATTTTTCACCAGAATTAATATGTCGATTAGCGAATCGCCACACTGGTGTTGGATTTGATCAATTATTGGTGGTTGAAGCACCTTATGATCCTGAACTTGATTTTCATTATCGCATTTTTAATGCGGATGGAAGTGAAGTTGCACAATGTGGGAATGGTGCGCGTTGTTTTGCTCGATTTGTGAGACTAAAAGGACTTACAAATAAAAGAGAGATAAAAGTCAGTACGCAGTCCGGCAGAATGACCTTACATGTTATGGATAATGACGATGTGTGTGTCAACATGGGCGAACCTGAATTTGATCCTCAAAAAATCCCTTTCCGTGCACAAAAAATGGAAAAGACCTATATTATCAGGACAATGGAACGGACTGTTTTATGCGGTGTAGTTTCAATGGGAAATCCTCATTGTGTTATTCAAGTTGAAGACATTCAAACAGCCGAAGTTGAATTATTAGGACCCGTGTTAGAGCAACATGAACGTTTCCCTGAACGTGCTAATATTGGTTTTATGCAAATCGTAGATAGAAATAACCTTCATTTGCGTGTGTTTGAGCGTGGAGCAGGTGAAACAAATGCCTGTGGTAGCGGGGCTTGTGCCGCTGTTGCGATCGGTATTGCTCAAGGTTTATTAGATAAACGAGTGAAAGTCACGTTACCAGGAGGATCGCTATTTATCGAATGGAAAGGAGCGGGTAACCCTCTTTATATGACAGGGCCTGCGACACATATTTATGATGGGATCATCCAGCTATAATTTTATTTTTTGAGAGGCTATCTGTATGACGGATAAAAATGAGCAGTTCTGTTGTCCTGAAACAAACGAACTTAATGATCAACAAGTGGTTCGTTACCTCACAGAGCATCCTGGTTTTTTTATCCGTAATGCAAGCTACATTGAGCAAATGAAAGTTCCTCATCCCATAAGAGGAACAGTCTCATTAGTTGAGTGGATAATGTCACGCCAACGTAATCGTATTCACTATCTTGAAGAAGATATGCGTTTACTGATAGAGCAAGCTTCAGAAAATGAATCGCTGTTTAGTCAGCTGTTATTATTAATTACTGAATTATCCCGTAGTGATTCCCTCAATGAAATGCTAGAGCGTTTAAACCTCTGGGCTAAAGGGTTGGGGTTGTATTCTGTTCAATTACGTCTATTTACTGATCGCTGGCAATTACAACCGCCTTTAGACGCCCAAGCACTTGCACTTTCTCGTCAAACCTTTGAACATTTCCGTATTCAGCGTATGGGGGATGATAATCACTACTTAGGCACGCTAAATGGGCAAGAGATCATGTTGTTGATGCCTAATGTACGACATTCAGGCTCTGTTGCACTCTCATTATTAGGCCATTACGGTGATTTAGGGGTGATTATTTTTAATAGCCGAGATAATCAACATTTTCAGGAAGGAATGGGAACCGTCATGTTGGATAAATTAGCCCATATCTTACCGGAATTATTAACACGTTGGGTGGCAAGACAATGAGCCAACCAAGTGATCTTCCAGAAACACTCACCACGGTTATCGAGCAATTTCTGCGTTACATTCAAGTTGAACGCAGATTAAGTCCTGTAACGGTAGAAAATTACCATCGCCAATTGATGGCCTTAGTGCGAATGATGGTCGAGATAAAAATAACGCAATGGCGATCACTTGAAAGCCAACATGTACGTATGTTATTGGCAAAAAGTCATCGAAGCGGGTTACAGCCGACCAGCTTGGCTTTGCGCTTTTCTGCGTTACGTAGCTTTCTTGATTGGCAAGTAGCACAAGGTATGCTGGATGTTAATTCAGCGAAAGGTATTCGCACACCTAAATCAGGTCGTCATCTTCCTAAAAATATGGATGTAGATGAAGTAAACCAATTAATGAATATCGATTTAAACGATCCCCTTTCTGTCAGAGATAGAACCATGCTAGAGGTTATGTATGGTGCGGGTTTGCGTTTATCTGAGCTGACCAATCTCAATATTAACGATATTGATCTGAATGAAGGTGAAGTTCGTGTATTAGGTAAAGGAAGTAAAGAGCGTAAAGTTCCTCTAGGAAGAAAAGCGATAGAATGGCTACAAAATTGGTTTCCGATGCGAGAACTTTATGCACCAGAAGATAAGGCTGTTTTTATCTCAACTCAAAGTGGTAAGCGTTTATCCGTGCGCAGTGTACAAAAACGTTTTGAACTTTGGGGGGTAAAGCAAGGACTAAATAGCCATGTGAATCCTCATAAATTACGCCACTCGTTTGCTACGCATTTACTGGAATCCAGTGGTGATTTACGTGCCGTACAAGAGTTATTAGGGCACGCTAATTTATCGACTACCCAAGTCTATACCCACTTAGATTTTCAGCATTTAGCGAAAGTCTATGATGCTGCTCATCCGAGAGCTAAGAGAGAAAAATCATAATGCGCTTTTACAGAACTCTGACGCCAATTGCAGCGATGACTTTTGATTTAGATGACACGCTGTATGACAATGTGCCCGTGATGGACAGAACGGAAAAAGAGACACTGGCTTTTATTCGTCAATATGATCTGCGTTTTAATCATTTCACAAAAGAAGATGTGAATGCCTATAAAAAGCCACTTATAGAAAATAATCCAGAGATATTTCACGATATTACACAGTGGCGTTGGCTTGCTGCTAGAAATATGTTGTTAGATTACAACTACAGTGAAGCTAAAGCAAAGCAAGGTGCAGATGAAATTATGGCGCACTTTGCTTATTGGCGTAGTCGTATTAACGTGCCTCAAAATACACATCAAGTCCTCACTCAATTAGCAGAAAAAATTCCTTTAATCGCCATTACAAATGGTAATGCAAACCCGCTAAGTTGTGGTTTAGGGCAGTATTTCTCACATATTTTAAAAGCTGGCCCTGATGGTCGCTCTAAGCCTTATTCTGATATGTTTGATAAAGCGGCAACGCTTTTAAAAGTACCTCATAAACAAATTTTACATGTGGGTGATCATCTTGTGACGGATGTTGAGGGTGCTATTAATAGTGGATTACAAGCTTGCTGGATTAACCTTGATAACCGTAGTTTGTTTGAAGAAGGTGAAACTCGCGTGATGCCACATATTGAAATTACAGATTTAAGTAAACTGATAGAATTGGTTTAACGTAATATTAGGTCAAAATGGCAGAGATAAACGCAATTGAAAAAGGCTTTACTTTGCATCACGGATGAAATCCTGTTAGTTTGTTGCTTATTGACTATTTCTGTATATATCCACAGTATTTTCCTCACTAAATGATTGGTAATTATGGACGTCTCATATCTGCTAGAAGGCCTTAATGATAAACAGCGCGAAGCCGTGGCCGCACCTCGTATAAATATGTTGGTGCTTGCTGGCGCAGGTAGTGGTAAAACACGCGTATTGGTACATCGTATCGCTTGGTTATTATCTGTTGAGCAAGCGTCTCCTTTTTCTATTATGGCTGTGACGTTTACCAATAAAGCGGCTGCAGAAATGCGTCATCGTATTGAAGATTTAATTGGTACCAGTCAAGGCGGTATGTGGATTGGGACTTTCCATAGCTTGGCTCATCGTTTATTACGCGCACATTATCTTGATGCAAACCTACCACAAGATTTTCAAATTATTGATAGTGACGATCAATATCGCCTTATTCGTCGCATTGTTAAATCGATGAACCTTGATGATAAACAATGGCCTGCACGACAAGGAATGTGGTATATCAACGGTAAAAAAGATGAAGGATTACGTCCTCAGCATATTCAAACCTATGGTAATCCTGTAGAAACAACATGGTTAAAAGTGTACCAGGCATATCAAGAAGCATGTGATCGTGCGGGGCTGGTGGACTTTGCGGAGCTTTTATTACGAGCCCACGAACTTTGGCTTAATAAACCTCAAATTTTAGAACATTACCAAAATCGCTTTACTAATATCTTGGTTGATGAATTTCAAGATACTAACCGTATTCAATATGCATGGATAAGAATGCTGGCAGGTCAAACGGGTAAAGTGATGATTGTAGGCGATGACGACCAATCCATTTATGGTTGGCGTGGGGCGCAAGTTGAGAATATTCAAAACTTCTTAAATGAATTTCCTGGCGCAGAGACTATCCGATTAGAGCAGAATTATCGTTCTACAAGCAATATCCTAAAAGCTGCCAATGCGCTAATAGCAAACAACAGTGACAGATTAGGTAAAAATCTGTGGACAGAAGGTGCAGAAGGCGAACCTATCTCGCTTTATTGTGCTTTTAATGATTTAGATGAAGCGCGTTATGTTGTCGGCAGAATTAAGCGCTGGCAAGAAGAAGGGGGGGCATTGACAGACTGTGCCATTCTTTATCGTAGTAATGCTCAATCTCGTATAATGGAAGAGGCACTATTACAAGCGGCAATGCCATACCGTATTTACGGCGGGCAACGCTTCTTTGAACGCCAAGAAATTAAAGATGCGCTTTCTTATATGCGATTAACGGCTAATCGCCATGATGATGCTTCTTTCGAGCGTGTTGTGAATACACCAACACGGGGTATTGGTGATAGAACATTAGATATTGTTCGCCAAGTCGCGAGAGATAACCAAATTACCTTATGGGAAAGCGCATTACAGGTTATCGAACATAAAATGTTGGCAGGACGTGCAACTGCTGCAATTCAACGATTCTTAGAACTGATTGAAACACTCGCCTCTGAAACAGCAGATATGCCATTACATGTACAAACAGACCGAATTATTCGTGATTCAGGTTTAAAAGCGATGTATGAGCAAGAAAAGGGCGAAAAAGCCCAAGCCCGTATCGAAAACTTAGAGGAGTTGGTCACCGCGACCCGCCAATTTAGTTATCAAGATGAAGACGAAGATTTAATGCCTCTGCAAGCATTTCTTTCACATGCCGCATTAGAATCAGGTGAAAGCCAGGCTGATGCATATCAAGATGCGGTTCAATTAATGACGCTTCACTCCGCCAAGGGGCTTGAGTTTTCACAAGTCTTCATTGTGGGGGTTGAAGAAGGGATGTTCCCAAGCCAAATGTCATTAGATGAAGGTGGGCGTTTAGAAGAAGAGCGTCGTTTGGCCTATGTTGGTGTAACTCGCGCGATGAAAAAGTTAACACTTACTTACGCTGAAAACCGCCGTCTATATGGAAAAGAAGTGAGTCATCGACCATCTCGTTTTATTGGTGAATTACCTAAAGAGTGTGTCGAAGAAGTCCGTTTACGAGCAACAGTTTCACGTCCTGTTAATCATAGCCGTTTAGGTACCCCAATTATTAGCAATGACACCGGTTATTCGCTAGGGCAACGAGTGAAACATCCTAAGTTTGGTGATGGGACAATTATCAATATTGAAGGCAGTGGTGAGCACTGTCGATTACAAATTGCCTTTAATGGTGAAGGTATTAAATGGCTAGTCGCGGCATTTGCTCGACTAGAGTAAGGTCGCCATTTAAAGTAGGTAGTCACTATCTTATATAAAAAACATCCTTACTGATTGGATAGGCAAGTAGGGGTGTTTTTTTAAGGGAAATACGATTTGGTTACTTAATAATCTCGTTACCTATTCTTACTAATGAGATCTATTGATGAAACTTTCTAGCACCTTCTTTCATACCTATTTTTTTGTCTCTTCTGCTACGCAAATTTCTCTTATCTCTTTTTCTAATAATGATATTAGAGTCGAAAATGTCGAGGAAGTTCTTCGTGATCGTTATCACCCTAGTGAGCCGATTAATGAATTTGAAGAAGATCTGTATTGTAAATTATTGAGGCATCAGCGTGATTTTGTTCCTCGTATCAATCTCTATTACAGTATTGTGATTAACCATATTCAAGTGATTAATAACACAATATCAACGTTATTTAGGCGTTCACATCGTTATGTGGAAGAGATATCGAAGGGGACATCTTTGCTAAAGAAAAATAAGAAGAAAAAATTCTCTTCCGCTTTTACTCAAATTAGTAATTTAGCGGAAGAGTGAGCTTTAAATAACTAACTACGTCTTAAACGACGTTGAGTATAAAGTGCATCGAGAGTAAAGAGGATCAGTGCAACCCAGATAAAGCCAAAGGTGACTAATCGTTCAGCATCAATTTTTTCGTCATACACCATTGTGGCAAGGATAAACATCAAGGTTGGGCCAATATATTGGAAAAAACCCAATGTTGATAAACGCAGATGGTGTGCTGCTTCTGTAAAGAGTAATAACGGTACGGTTGTAATAATACCTGCTGCAATTAACAAGGTGTTTAATGACCAACTATTTTCAAGCATATTACTTGTTGGCGAATGGGTGAAAAATAAAATGTAAACTAATGCTACTGGGAATAACCATAAAGTCTCTACTAGCATCCCGGTTTGTGCATCGACCCCTAATTTTTTACGCAGTAGGCCATAAAGGCCAAAAGTAACCGCGAGACTGAGCCCAATGACGGGCACTGAACCAAAATGCCATAGTTGTATAAAGACACCAGTAAAAGCTAAACCTACGGCTACCCATTGCATACGACGGAAACGTTCGCTCAAGAAAAGCATGCCAAAAAGTACGTTAACAAGGGGGTTAATAAAGTAGCCAAGGCTAGCTTCTAGCATATAACCATGGTTAACGGCCCATATATAGGTAAGCCAGTTAGTTGCGATAATCACGGCTGTCAGTGCTAAGAGTAGAATTTTTTTAGGTTGACGTATTAATTGGCGTAAATAAGGCCAGTGACGACTGAGAGTCATTAAAATCAACATAAAAAAGAATGACCATAGAATACGGTGTGTGAGGATCTCTTCAGCGGGCACTTCTTGAATGCTTTTAAAATAGACAGGGGCAATACCCCAGATCAAATAGGCGCCTAAGGCACATAAAACGCCTTTCATCGTGTTTTTCTGGCTCATGCTATCTCTGGAATTGATGGAAAGGAAATGTGTGACGGGGTTATCATACCCAATGACATTATCTAATGTGTCATTAGGCATGTATTTTTACAAGTAATTAATAATATTCTAAGTATCATAGTGCGCAATGAATTTTAACAAAGATTTAACCCACAATATAAGTTGCTGTTCCACTTGCAATATGGACTTGCTTTTCATTATGTAATTCAACACGAGCAACAGAGACTTTATTGCCACTGCGTAAGATATGACTACTTGCAGTAAAACACTCCCCACGTCCAGGTCGTAAATAATCAACTCGTAAGTCAATTGTACCCATTTTAGCGAGTTTCTGTTCGAGTTGCTCTTGGGATATTGGTGCTAAACGTGTTAATGCGTTACCTACACAAACTAATCCTGCACTGACATCAAGTACCGACGCAATGAGCCCACCATGTAAAATGCGTTGAGCAATATTACCAACCAATTTATCTTGGTAGCGGAATTGAATTTCTGCATAATCTTGTTCAAAACGAACTAACTCTAAGCCAATCAATTGGTTAAATGGCATTTTATACACAAAAACATGACCAATTAATGTTTGAGCTTCTTCTAATGTTAGCTGTTTTTCCATTTTTAAAACCTCCGATATCACGTCATAAAGTTAATATTATGTTAATGATACATGACGAAACCGTAATTGCACATTCGTGCTATAAATATAATGGCGTGAAAATATACGAGATTTAATGGCAATTACGTGTAAAATATGGTCGCTTAAGTGTAATAAAGCACATTTATAAGAACTAATTCCAAAGTAAGTACTAACTTTATATATTATTCAATAATGAGACAGGATAATTAACTATGTGTTACATCCGTTCTTTACTCGCGGTGGCTTTATTCTATCCAGCATGGGGATTTGCATCCGAAGTACAAATATCGTCGTCTCCGGCACCGCTTGTTCAGGGCAGTATCATTTCTGGTTTATTACAAGAATATGATTCACCTTTTGTTCTTTATCCTTATGAATCCAATTACATTATTTATACTGATACCTCGGATATGAATAAAGAGGCTATTGAAAGTTATGATTGGGGCAATAAGGCTAGAAAAGATGAGGTGAAATTTCAACTTAGTCTTGCTTTCCCTTTATGGCGTGGTATAGCGGGTGAAAATTCCGTTTTAGCAGCTTCTTATACTCAGCGCTCTTGGTGGCAATTAAGTAATAAAAAAGAGTCAGCTCCGTTTCGGGAGACAAGCTATGAGCCACAACTCTTTTTAGGGTGGGCTACTGACTATAAATTTGCGGGTTGGACACTTCGTGAAGTTGAAACGGGTTTTAACCATGAATCCAATGGGCGTTCAGATCCCACATCTCGTAGCTGGAATCGAGTTTATGCACGCTTTATGGCACAAAAAGGTAATTTACAACTTGATTTAAAACCATGGTATCGCTTTAGTGAAAGTGCACAACGTGATGATAATCCAGATATTAATCGTTACATGGGCTATTATCGTTTAAAAGCAGGTTACCGATTAGGTGAAAGTGTGATCACGGTGACGGGTCGCTATAACTGGAACAGTGGCTATGGGGCGGCTGAATTAGGTTGGAGCTATCCAATTACTAAGCATGTCCGCTTTTATACCCAAGTATTTAGTGGTTATGGTGAATCGATGATTGACTATAATTTTCGCCAGACACGTGTTGGTGTGGGTGTGATGCTGAATGATATGCTGTAATTTTCCTCGTTCTGAGGTAGCATAACGCTATAAATGATGACGGCACCTTCATATTGGTGCCTTTTCTTTGGCTCCTCATCATAGTTTTTATCAGTAGCTTTTCAGAGGAACGGCGTGTCCACAGCAGAAGTTCTTAATTCAATGCCATCAGCACAGACTATTTTGCGAGAAACCTTTGGTTATCAGCAGTTTCGTCCTGGTCAGCAAGAAATCATCCATACCATTACAACAGGACGTGATTGCCTTGTTGTGATGCCGACAGGGGGTGGAAAATCCCTTTGCTATCAAATCCCCGCATTATTGTTAGATGGATTAACCGTTGTTGTGTCGCCTCTGATCTCCTTAATGAAAGATCAGGTCGATCAGCTTTGTCTTCATGGCATTGAAGCTAGTTATTTAAATTCCACACAAACACGTGAAGAGCAACTCGATGTTCAAATGCGTTGTCAAACGGGTGAAATAAAACTGCTGTATATTGCTCCTGAACGTTTGATGATGGAAAGTTTTTTGCACCAATTGGTACAGTGGAAACCCGTATTATTGGCCGTTGATGAAGCACACTGTATTTCACAGTGGGGGCATGACTTCCGCCCTGAATATCGAGGAATTGGATTATTAAGACAATATCTTCCCGATGTGCCTATTGTTGCACTGACAGCTACGGCAGATAACACAACGCGTTATGACATTATTAATCAGTTAGTGTTGCGTGATCCTTTAATACATATCAGCAGTTTCGATAGACCGAATATCCGCTACACTTTAGTCGAGAAATACAAACCTCTTGATCAGCTTTGGCTCTTTATTCGTGGCCAAAAAGGAAAGTCAGGCATTATTTACTGTAACAGTCGCAGTAAAGTAGAAGAAACTGCAGAGCGACTGAGTAAGCGTGGATTAAGTATTGCGGGCTATCATGCTGGAATGGAAATGACACAGCGAGCCAAAGTGCAAGAGGCGTTTCAGCGTGATGATTTGCAAATTGTGGTTGCAACCGTTGCGTTTGGAATGGGGATAAACAAACCTAATGTGCGTTTCGTGGTTCACTTCGATATACCTCGTAATATTGAGTCTTATTACCAAGAAACTGGGCGTGCAGGGCGAGATGGATTACCTGCAGAAGCGGTATTATTTTATGATCCCGCTGATATGGCGTGGTTGCGTCGTTGTTTAGATGAAAAACCTGAAAGCGACCAAAAAGCGATTGAAATGCATAAGCTCAACGCAATGGGCGCTTTTGCAGAAGCACAAACATGTCGACGACTCGTGCTTCTTAATTATTTCGACGAGCATCGACAAAATGCGTGTGGCAACTGTGATATTTGCCTTGATCCTCCTAAGCAATATGATGGATTGGTGGATGCACAAAAGGCTTTATCCTGTATTTATCGTACTGGTCAGCACTTTGGTATTGGTTATATTGTTGAAATTTTAAGAGGCGCGAATAATCAGCGTATTCGAGATTCGGGACACGATACGTTACCTGTTTATGGCATAGGAAAAGCACAAAGTCACGAACATTGGGTGAGTGTGATACGGCAACTTATTCATTTAGGTATGGTGACACAAAATATTGTACACCGTTCTGCATTACAGCTTACGGAAATGGCGAGGCCTATCCTTCGAGGTGAAGTCCCCTTACAATTAGCTGTGCCTAGATTATTAAGTCCAACAAAAAGCCGTAATCAACAAACAAAAAATGCGCACAGACAGTACGATAGAAAACTATTTGCGAAACTACGTAAATTACGTAAATCTATTGCTGATGAAGAGAATATTCCGCCTTTTGTGGTCTTTAATGATGTCACGTTGATAGAAATGGCCGAGCAATGTCCTGTTTATCCTGATGAGTTGTTATTAATAAACGGTGTCGGCCAACGAAAATTAGAACGATTTGGACCCGCTTTTATGACACTGATCCGTGACCATATTGAGGGCTTCGAATAACGCCAACAAGGAGAGCCAATGACAACCACTCTTTTTAAACATTCGTGGTTATCTCGTGAAAAGCAGTTTTCTGCTTTTACGAATGGCGCTTTATTGGATTTTTGGAACCAACGTGAAGAAGGTGAATTTACGGGTGTTGATGGAGCAAAGATTCGTTATGTTCATTGGCGTTCGCCATCGCACAATAAAGCACTAGTAATTGCTTCAGGCCGTAGTGAAAGCTATGTAAAGTATCCTGAAGTTGCATTTGATTTTTTCCATACTGGCTACGATGTTTTTTTGCTTGATCATCGAGGGCAAGGCCTGTCTGACCGACTATTAGAAGACTCACAAAAAGGTCATGTGGAAAAATTCAGTGATTATATTGATGACTTCTCAACATTCATTGATACGATAGTGTTGCCTTATCAATACCAACATTATTTTGCATTAGCCCATTCAATGGGCGGTGCTATCTTAGCGGGGTATCTTCTAAAACATCCTCATGTTTTTAAAGCAGCCGCATTAAGTGCGCCGATGTTTGGTATTAAATTACCGATACCTCGCTGGGTGGCTAATTTTTTAGTCAATCGAGCAGAACAAAGTCAATCTGAAAGAAATAACTACGCAGTATCAACAGGTAAATGGTTTCCATTACCTTTTATTCTAAATGTGTTAACACATAGCCATGAACGATACCGTCGTTATTTACGTTATTACGCTGATTTCCCTGAGCTACGATTAGGTGGCCCTACTTATCATTGGATGGGCGAAAGCCTACAAACAGGAGATTGGTTAATTGAACATGCGGGAGAGATTGATACCCCTTTATTAGTGCTTGAGGCTGAGCATGACAAGGTGGTAGATAATCAAGAGCTAAGGGCTTTCTGTGAACGTTATAGTCAGTCCAGAACAAGAGAAGAAAAGCAAAAATTGCCACTGGTGATTAAGGGTGCGCATCATGAAATCTTGTTCGAAATAGATAAGCTACGCTCACAAGCATTGAATGAAATCTGTGAGTTTTATGATAAGCATTTATTTTAATCAGGAATGTGTATGTATTCGATAGTCGCTTCAGATCTTGATGGCACGTTGTTATCACCTAATCATGTATTAACCCCCTATACGCAAGAAACACTACACCTACTTATTAATAAAGGGGTGCATTTTGTATTCGCAACAGGTCGTCATCATGTTGATGTTGCTCAAATTCGTGATGGATTAGGCATTAACGCTTATATGATAACCTCTAATGGTGCAAGAGTGCATAACACGCATGGGGATCTTATTTTTAGCCAAGATCTTGAACCTGAAATTGCTTATGACTTGTCCCTTATGGTTTTTGATCACCCTGAAATTGAAACGAATATTTATGCTGGCGACTATTGGTATGTTAATAAAGAGATGCCAGGGGCTTGTGAGTTTTTTAGAGAATCAGACTTTGGCTATGAACTATATTGTAAAACGGGATTCCCGACCACCAATGTGTGTAAGGTTTTCTTCACCTCTGATGATCATGAGCTCTTGTTGAAACTAGAAAGTGAAATTAATCAGCGCTGGGGTAATAAGGTTAATGTGAGTTTCTCACTGCGTAATTGCTTAGAAGTGATGGCAGGAGGCGTATCTAAAGGTGAAGCGTTAGAGAAAGTGGCCGAACTGATGCAACATTCTGCGAAAGATGCGATCGCGTTTGGTGATGGTATGAATGACAAAGAGATGCTAAAGATAGCGGGTAAAGGTTGCATTATGAAAAATGCCCATCAAGCATTAAAAGATCTCCTCCCCAATATGGAAGTGATTGGAACTAACGCCGATGAAGCTGTGCCTCATTATTTACGTAAATTATATCAAGTGTGATCTTCTCTAAAGAAAAAAGGCGAGCAAGATAATATTGTTCGCCTTATCTTTTTAAATCAGCCTAAATTTCGTTAGTGATATTGCATTGTAAATTGCAATGTACCGTTTGCTTTTCCCGCACTTGTCGTATCGGATGTTTGAATATAACCCGCTTCCAAAGGAATAGAATAACTTCCGGAACTGCTGTTTTTTTCACTTACTGTAATTAATTGTCCCAGCTTTATTGGCTGGTTTTGATACTTAATCTGTATACCATAACCTTTGGCTGTATTACTGTCTGTTGGATTACTTAAGCCAATGGTGCCTGAGGTTTGTTGGCTATCGGCAACACCATCGAAGCGAATTTTAATCGGTGAAACAGGATCACAACTCAAATCAATATTGAAATCTTTAATACTCTCAGGACTTACAGATCCAACACCATTAAAACTGGATTTAGGGACAGCTCCAAGCGGTACATTAATATTGTTATTCATGACATCACAACCACTAGAAATAATGGTCAATGGTGAAAGATTAATTCGTGGCTCTGTTTTTCCTGTATAGTCACTGGTGATAAAACCATTGTTATAGACAATTAACATCGCAGCCCATATACCTGGAATGGTTTGTGATTTCACATTATCACGTAGCTTATACAGCTTCATTTCTAATGTAACGGAGTAATTACCACTGGTGGCGTTGGATGAACAAATAAGCCTGTTGCTATAGTTACCATCAATATTTTGCTGACCATCGACATAAGCAGACCCACTACAACTTCCGCTAATCGTGCCATGTAACGTATAGCCAATACCACTGTTGTTAAGTTCTTTGACATAAGCCCCATTCACTCTAGGACTGGAAGCATTAAACGAACCAGGTAAATAAATCCCTGGTCTAACTTCGCCTCCAGAAAGGTTCCACCATGTCCATGCATTCATTGTTCCTAACGGGATTGTGGCGACTTCCGTTAAAATTGGTGCTGAACGCGATACGTAAATAGGTGCTGAATAAGTTACTGTCTTAGTAGTGAGCTCTGCCCTAAATTCAGCCATAGTGGTTGATGTATACAAAAAAGCAGACAGACAACCTAGTGTTATATATTTATTCATTGTTATCACCTATCTGCAATCAAGTTGTAAAAACTGGATCTTTTCTAACGAGAGATCCGCATTTAAAGATGTTTTGCATTGTTCAACGGCGCTGTTACCCCATTTAGCACGTAACTGGCTCTGCTCAGGTACGCCATTTAAGAAAACTTCACCATCATTGGCAACAATCCCACTTGAAAGCACTTGTCCGTGTTGATAAATCTCAACTTGAGTACCAAATGGCAATGGTGTTCCATTGTAGTGTAAGTTTGCAAGCACACGAGCCCCTTTTCTTGCTTTGAAATCAGCTAAAACAATTGCTCCTTTGGTCGGTATAACCGTCGTTGATGTTAATTCAACATCGTTATTACCCGTTAAAGAGGCAGGATCGACGGTGACTTTATTGCGTTCATAACGTGAAACATTAGGAATAACCGCATAGCCTTGGTTATTGGTATAAAGGCTCTGCGCACTACTGACTTTTAAGTTACCAACATCTTCCGCTTTAATTAAAATTGCAGAATCATAGATTGTACGAGATGGCGTTATACCACCTTGATGAATTAAGAGCGCACCATTTACTCCCCAATTCATTGATTGATAACGTTTATCATAACTGTAACCTGCATTTACTTCGCCACCGGATGCACTGTAATTACCATTGACTGACCCACTATATTCTTGGCGAGTATGATTATAATTTTGTGATACATCATATTGCAGATTGTTGTCTTCTAGCTGTGTTCCACTGACACTCACTGAGCTAATCGAATCACCTTGTCGACTGGTGTTGTAGCGATAACTTAACCAATTATTATTTTGAGTAAAATTAAACGGTAGACTTAAATTAATGGATAAAATCTGATCGGTTAGCCCACTTTCCTGGCGCTTGTTATACGCATAAGAGACGCTATAACTTAAAGCACGGTAGTTAGAGTTAAAACTGAGATTGACATTACGATCGACTCTGTCTTGATACCAATAATATTGTTGATAACCATTTAATGAGAGATAACCTATATCTCCTAAAGATTGTGATACAGATAACTGAAACTGTTTTTTCTTACGGTAAAGATGAGAAAAACGCTCATTAGCTGCCGAGAAATCATAATAATTTTTTGTTGAATAGCGATAAGATGCCAGTGAAAAACCTGTTTGGGTGTCAGGTAAATATTTAGAATATTGAATACGATAAGATTGTCCTTGAACTTCATCATCATTTATTAAGGTTGTTTTCGCGTGAGTAATATCGGCAGAAACGGCACCTAAATAGCCAAGATTAACCCCAGTACCTAATGCATAAGCTTGGTAATCAGCAGAGATTAATGTGCCACCATAAATGGATAAATTATAAGGGAGCCCATAAATAGCAGAGGTTTGAAAAAAATTAGGCTTTCTCGCAGCTGTATCAGCATGATACTTACCGATATCTACACTGTATTTTAAGCTACCTGCACGTTGCATCATGGGAACAGCTGAAAAGGGTTGTGAAAAAGTACGAGTTGTTCCATCCGCTTCTTCAATCGTGACTTGTAAATCACCACTGTAAGAGGTGGGATATAAATCTGAAATAGCAAATTCACCTGGTGGAACGGATGTTTGGTAAATCACACTGTTATTTTGACGAACAGTAACCACGGCATTGCTTTGAGCAATTCCTCTCACAACGGGAGCAAATCCTCGTTGGCTTTGTGGCAACATACTTTCATCAGAAGCAAGTTTAATACCACGATATGGAATACTCTCTAATACATCATTATCAGAGGCAGTTTCGCCGAGGGTTAAACGGCTTTTTAAACTACGAATATCTCTCTCAACATAAGTTTGCAAACTCTTCCACTGTGAAGAGTTATCACTGTTTTTATTATAGTTACTGTGATTACGCAAACGCCAAGCACCGACATTAACACCACTGCGTAACCCTAAAAAAAGAGAGTCGCTATTATGTTGATCATGATACCAATACTTATTTTGTCGATAGGTGTAATTCACAAAAGCCGCATTAATGCCATCATTCCATTGTGTGGGGGGAATATAGCCTTGCCCATAATTATATAAAGCAATTTGTGGTATAGAAAATGACAGGCGTGCTCGTGAAAAATCATACTGATATGTTGCATTTGGAATAACTCGAGCAATATCAGTGATCGTTTCATTTTTAATTTGTTGATTAGATGGTGGTATTACAGACTCTTTGACACCCCAATTTAATAAGTCTTGTTTAGTTATCTCTGGTGTAAGTGTCTTTTTTTCTTCGTTAAAAATAAAACGTACTTGGCGGTTATCAATTAATTTATTATTGAGATAAATATCAACAGAATAGACGCCAGGAAGTTGACCTCCGGCATAAGAAAAATAATCAAGGCTATTAATATCCGCAACTTGATTTTCTATTCCTAAATTGAGTGCATCAGGGTTAAATTGCTCTTCAGCCGTTACCTGATAAGGATATAAAATAGTGGCGATCGCCATGGTCAGCAAACCGTGGCGATTGAGATTATTGGTAGAAAATACGAATAATCGTTTTGTTGATAACGCTATTATGGATAAAGTCATCGCCATACGCTCTTAGTTTAATACTTTATCTACAGTTGCACCGTAGTCATTAATAAACTGCACTGTAACTTTCTGAGAAGTAGGTGTTTCTTTTAGTAATACAACTTCTTGATGTGGCTGAATTAAAGGATCGTAAGGGTGGCGTTTATCATCAATAAAAATATGTTTAATGGTTAAGTGATAAGGTGTGTTGTTCTTAAGTACTAAGCCTTGATTTTGTTTTGATAGTTCGACGTTATTAAAATTAAGTGGCTCGATATCATGAGCACGTAAAAAGAGCTTAAATTGAGAATTAATCACCAACTGAAGTTGATTTTCAGGACTTTTTTCAACGGGAGGAATAGATTTTATATTAAGCCAATAGACAACTTCGGTATTTGAGTTTAAGGGGGCTCCTGTATAAGAAATACGTGCCGTACCAGTGCTATCTGGCTCAATACGAAAAAGAGGGGGAGTCGCAATAAAAGGTGTTTTGTCATTACCTTGAAAAGCTGAAACCCAACTTTGGATCAAATAAGGTTTTTCTTTATCGGTATTTAGAACTGGGATACTGATTTCACGAGCATTATCGTTATAAACAAACCGTGTTCCACCCACACTTATCCCTGCAGCATGGCATACCGTTATGAGAGAAAAGTAAAAAAATAATGTGAGAAAAATATTCTTTTTCATATTGGTGCCATAAAGTTAAGAAGAAATAAGAGGGTAATAAGTATTACCCTCATTTTTTATTATTTGTATTGGATGCTATAGACGGCTGAGCCGTTAGCTGGACCTGGTGTTGCTTGTGCTGTTGCTTTATAACGAGCAACATAATCTAAGTTAATTTCAGTACCATTAATTTCGACCTCTTTAGAGTCGTCATAGAGATTAATTTGAGATACGGCATCTTTCTCAAATAATGCAATACCGACATTTGTTGCACCACCAGAAACCTGGTCAATAGCTAGAATATCGCTATCAATTGCATCACGAGTACCGCCAAAGCGTACGGCAACAGTGGTATCAATAGGGCAATCAATTAGTTTAATTGTGAAATCTTTAAGGCCCGCGATTTCACCTTTAGTGGTTAAGCTTTTTGAAGATACTTTTCCTAAATCTACAGTCAGATTTTTAGAAGAGCTATCTACGGTGCAAGCTTGGTCTGTTATTTCTCCAGTAAAATTAATCGTGCCCGATGCAAAAGCTGCAGGTGCAGAAAGTAGAGAGAAACTCATCCCTAATAAATAGAGTGATTTATTTAATTTGCTCATGATCAGTCCTGTATAAAAAGTAATTATTTTTACTTTTTAATTTATTTATAAGTATAGATTTAAGTATAGATTTATCCGCATAGGAGATATGCCAATAAAATATAGCATTACAAAAAATTTAAGTTAATGAAGATTTACATGAGTTTTTTTGTCTTAATATCAAAATGTTTAATGTTTGTTTTTTTAATTAAGAATAATGTTTAATTAGTCATTAATTAAATCACGAGGCGAACTGTTTATTGCTAATAATAGTTTCTCTATATCCTCTATAGGGAATGAATTTTTATTCAAATAAAGATAAAAATTATATTCTTTATCGTTGTTGTGCGTATTTAATTGTTTAATCGAATTTTTATTCAATTCTTCCTGAATGACAGCTAAGGGGAGTCGAGAATAGCCAAGACCATGTTTAACAAGGCTTATTGCGGTTTCCACTGAGCCAACATGAATTACTTGGTTATTATGATCGATGTCAGTATTATTGCGAAATAATGAAATATATGTATGTTTTTGTAACTCCTTACATAAATCACTATTTGGGATCTGTTGTAATGCACTTTCAGGGTGTGTCACCAACACCGTTTTAATACTTTCTAAATCAATAGGTTGTAATGATTTTATATTGTGGTGCGTTATTACTAAATCCTGATTTTTTTGAGATAATACGTCCGATTGGCTGAGTGAAATTTTATGAATATTAATATCATAATGTTTATTCTCTTTAATAAATTGCGAGACTTTATCTAAAAACAAGTCTGAAATATATAAAGGATCAATCAGTATATTTATTTTTAACTTATTGTTAAGTATTAATTTTTTTGCTTCTTTCTCCAGTGAAATGGCTTTTTCAGTCAATTCTCTCGATAATTCGAGTAAGAGCTTACCTTCATGCGTAAGTACTGCTCGTCTTTTCTCTAAAGAGAGAATTTCAATGCCCAATGTTTGTTCTAATTTATTGATTGTATAGCTAATTGATGATTGTGTTCTATGTAAGGCATCTGCTGCCTGAGCAAAACCACCATAATCAACGACGGCTTGTAAGGTAATCCACTGATCGAGAGTCGTTCGGGATTTTTCCATAATGGAACCTTCTTATTATTGTTTATTTAATACTCATTTAAAATGAAGCTAGCAATATATCTTAGCATTGTTAATAGGTAGTAATACTCATTTTTTAAACAAGTTTAAAAAATATTAACATTATAAGCTGTAATGCTATTAATTAATAAGTAGTTCAGTCATTAGGGAAAATATTTATTAATTTTTATTTTTGTTATTCTCTGTATTTTATTTTATACGATTGCGATAAATCTTTTTTACTCTTTGTTATTGATTTAATTTATATAACATAAAATATGTTGGTTATTATAATAAGTGAAAACTTTATATTTATATTTTTATTTTTTTTATTTCTTTTTTTGTTTTTATTGAATTATAAGATTTAAGTGATATTTTTCTAAAATTACTATTTTTATAATTATCTTGTTTTTATTTTTATCATTTTTTTGCTATTTATCTTTAATTTATTCTTATTCTTTTTTTAGTATAAAGTTAAAAAAATAAAATATTCCGTATTTAGATTAGATAATTATACTAAAATAAAAGAAACTGTTTTTGATGGTAAATACTACCTAGTAATCTAAATTAGACTGTGTGTAGTGTTAAATTTTGAAACGGGATTGGATCTTGCTATGTAAAACTATTGATATTTTAAATTATAATATTAAGTCCGGTGCTCTATAAATGACTTAGCATATTTTAATTTAAGGAAGAAGTAAGTGCTATTATAGACATCAAATTAAAATTTAAACGCCAATAGAACAGTCATCATCACTCATATAGAGAGTGAAGTTAAGTATAAAAACGTAAAAATATGATCTAATTAAATAATTGTAGGTCGATTTTGGTTAAGCATCCGCTACTCGTAATAGTGAAGCAAAGTAATAAAGGTAAGGCAAAATAGATTTTATCTTAAGGTGAATGAAACGCTTTATCCAAAATGGCATTTTTTTCTTTTGTTAAATAGGTATTTTGTTAGAAAAATATACTGCTTTAAAATTATTTATCCGAAAAATGGCAATCTTTTTATGATGCTCATTTTATTATCTTTATATTGTTATCGAGTGATAGATAGTTTCTATGTGTTATTATTTATCAGTTTTATTAATCAAAAAATCAAAAAATAATCTTCCTTTTTTCTAGAAATAAAAAATTAGGACGAAAATATGGATATATTTTATACAATCAACAAGCTATAAGAGAAAGAGATACATAGCGTAGGGAGGGATAAAAATGTGGAAAAAAGAAAATAGAAAAAAGAATCAAGCCATTATCTTTCATTTTTTTTCGACAAAATAATGACTTTTCATCAAATTAATTGAAATGGTATTTATAATCCCCCCACCTCTCTTGGTGTCGCTCGCATTGAGCTACGAATTGTATTACCCATCATATCCACTCTTGCTTGAAATGGCGGGAACGGTAATGGAATACCGTGTTCTGCAAAGGCTAAGAGAATATTTTGATGGATTTCGTGTCTTGCCGGCATTCTATGCCCCATTTCTGCTGCATAAACACGCAATTCAAAAATTTGAATACCTTGTTGTAAATCGACTAAATAAACCTCTGGTGCTGGATTTTCTAAAATCATCGTAGAGCGTTTTGAGGCTTCTAATAACACATTTGTTACCTGTTCACTGTTGCAATCTGCTGGAGCAGGGATAGTCATCACAATACGGGTAACAGAGTCTGACAGTGACCAGTTAATAAATTGTTCTGTAATGAAGGCTTTATTGGGGACGATAATTTCTTTTCTATCCCAGTCGGTCAACGTGGTCGCTCGTGTGTTGATCTTAGAAATATTCCCCGTTAAATTACGAATTGTCACGGTATCGCCAATACGGATTGGTTTTTCAAATAAGATCATTAATCCTGAAATGATATTGGCAAAGATTTCTTGTAAACCAAAACCGAGTCCGACACCCATTGCCGCCACTAACCATTGTAATTTTGACCATTCAATTCCTAATAAAGAGAAGCCCACGATGCTACCAATTAACGTGATACTGTATTTAGTCATGGTAGTAATGGCATAACCTGTACCTGGTGTTAAATCGAGATGTTGTAAAATAGCCAGTTCAAGTAAAGCCGGTAAGTTTCTCACCAATTGTGTGGTGATAATAATTACAAGGATCGCTACTAAAATAGAGCCCATAGTGATGGGTTGTATAGTATTAACCCCATTCACTGATGACGTTACATCCCAAAGTCGAATATTATCGACAAAAGAGAATGCGGTGTTTAATTCAGACCACAGTAAGATCATCGACACTAATGCAATCATGGTCAGAATAGAGCGAACCAAACCAATAGATTGTGCACTGATTGCATCAAGGTCTATTTCTTGGGCTTCAATCTCTAATCCTACTGTACTTTCACCACTACTCCCTACAATAGTATTTTCATCTTCACCTTTCGCTCGCTGAGCGAGAATTTCAGCTCGTTTTTGTTTCGCGCGTTCGAAGGCTAATTTACGGCGTTGAATAAGCATCCATCGCTGAATAATGTGATAGATAATCAGTAAAGCAAACCAAATTGCTACGGACATTTCTAAACGACCAAGCAAGACAATCGAGGTCGAAAGGTAACCTAAAATAGCGGCTAATCCAGCAATTACAGGGGCAAGCAGTAATAACCACCATAAAATGGTATTGATAATATTATCGCCAGAGCCGTGCTTATCAAGGTAAAGCGGGACATGTGCTTTTTTAAGGCTAGAAGTAATAAAGCTTAAGGCAACACAAAGTAATAAAAAGCAGAAGCGACCCACCGTTGGGGCAAATTCTCTATCACTATAATATTCGAAAGTGACTAATGACATCATTAGCGGAACGATGACAAAAATAGAAAGCTGATAAAAGCGCATTGCTTTTTTGACTCGGCTCTCTTTCCATTTAAATTGGGCGATAAACAAACCGTTATGGCGTGCAAAGGTGGCGCTGATCATAAATAACCATAACACGGGAGCAGCTGCGGTTACACCATAACCAATTGCACCCGCCATTGGATAACGCCATTCAACACTTTGTAAGCCATAACCGACAGCAGACCATAAAAGAGGTAACGGTAGCGCAATTAAAATAGACCAAAAAACGGTGCGAATTGTCAGTGAAAAGTGATCTTGTGTGACTTTTCCAATACGGTTACTGACTCTTTCAAGAAAGGCGTTGTAGTGTTTTCGAGTGCGAAGGCTAAAACCGACAATGGATAAGGTCACAAATAGGAATAAGAACGTATCTTGGTTTTTAAGCATGCTCACAGCGGCATGGCCTAATTGTGAGAAGGTATCTAGCGAAAGTAGTCGAGTAATATCTTTGACTAATAAAACTGGGTAATTGAACTTGATTGGGCTGATGTCTGCAACCCAGAACATATAACGGTTTGTCGCATCTTTTGTTTCTTTTAATGCATCCGCTAGTTGTGTCGTCGCAACTTTTAATTTTGTTAACTCAAGAATTTGAGAATCATAGCCTGATAGCAATGAATTTAGTAATTCATGACGTGCTTGAATTAGTGAATCAAAGATATATTGTTGAGCTTCTGGCAGTTTAGAGCCATCTGCCGTCTCTGGTGGCTGGATCTTACTTAAATTTTCCAGCATATCTTCATAACCTAAACGTTCGACACGTAATTGAATGATATCTCTATCAAGCTCTTGTGAACGAGGCATTTCAGGTAAACGGGACAGTTGTGTTCTTAACGCTTCCCCTAATGCGGTTGATCCACTTAACCATTGTGCCTGCTCTCGAATCGTTGTGAGTGTTTGACGGACTTGTTGGGTTTGTTGTGTGGTGATGCGCTGTTTTTCTGATAGCTCACTCATTTCCTGAGTTTGTTTATTCAGAATTTGAGAGAGTTCGCGGTTAGTTTGGATCTGTTTTGTCAGAAACTCGGGTAATTCGCCACCTTGCTCGGCCAACATTTCTGTTTTTTCTAACGCAAGATCGGCGACTTCTTGGCGCTTTATGTTTAATAAGCTACGTAATTGTTGTAGTTGTACATCAAGGCGCTGATAGCGTTTTTTAAATAACTCTAAGCGAAGGCGTGCAATTTCTTGGCGATTATTTGCTGATAGTTGTGCCATTTCTAGCTCATTGACCATCGCTTTACGTGCCGTGACTTCAGCTTGAGTTAGCTTATTTTGAGCTTCTGTTAAAGGGGTTGTTGAGGCACTGGCAGAGGCCAGTCGTGCTGTCGCGTCACTCAGTAAACGGCGCGCTTCAGAGAGTTGTTGGGGCAATAAATTTAAAGATTCACTAATTTCACGGCTTTTATCTTGTTCCTGTTGTTGAAGTCTTGCTTGTTCCATTAATTGGCTACTGACTTGAATAATTTTTTGTTCTAAATCAGGAATGCTAATTTTTTCAGGGATAGTCGGAACAGCATGACTTTCTGCAAGAAGCTTAGTTCTTAGCTCTTGTGTTATTTGTGGATAATCATCAATCGTTTTTTGATAATTATCCGCATTTACTTGTGCTTTCTCGCCATCATTAATCCAGTTAATCGTACCTTGTAGCGCCTGAACGGCCTCAATATCTTGAGGGTTAGTGCTTCCTTCAAGTTGTTTAATATCTTGACGTAATTTTTCCACATCCGCTGATATTGCAGATGTGCTTAATGAAAGCGTCAAAAAAAGCGAGAAGAAAAGACTGATTATCAGGCGCACAAAGGTTACTCCGAATTACGTGTTATTCACTGATGGCCATGTTGTCATTGCCCACGACATTGATGATGGAACCAAGTTGTTCCCCCATTAATGTAATGGAACCATTCATAAGATCTTTATTCAGCTGAACGGTATTTTCAGGGAAAAGATTGATGACCGTTGAGCCCAACTTAAATCGGCCCATTTCTTCCCCTTTTTTCAAGAATATCGCTCCTGCTTTGTCTGCTTGAGGGTAAGTCCAACGCTTAATAATACCTTCACGAGGAGGTGTTACCATGCCACACCAGATCGTTTCAATACTACCCACAATGGTTGCACCGACCAGAATTTGTATCATTGGGCCAAATTGTGTTTCAAAAAGACAAATAATGCGTTCATTGCGTGCAAATAAGTTAGGCACATTAGCTGCTGTTAATGGATTAACCGAGAAGAGATCACCCGGAACATAAATCATCTCTTTTAATAAACCATCACAAGGCATGTGAACACGGTGGTAATCACGAGGTGAAAGATAAGTGGTGATAAATTGACCATTACGGAATTTATCTGCCAACATAAAATTACCCGCAAGTAACGCTTCAAGGGTATAATGATGCCCTTTAGCTTGCAGAATTTGATCGTCTTGAATAAGACCAAGTTGACTGACAGCGCCATCTGCGGGTAATGCAAGTTTATCATCACCTTCAACAATAGGGCGAACACCGTCTTTTAAAGCTCGAATAAAGAACTCATTGAAGGTTGAATAAGCATGAAACTGACTGTCTTTCGCTTCATTCATATCGACTTTGTAGGCTTTTGCAAAGGCTTTAATAACAAACTGGGTGATTGCACCCGCTTTTTTGTTTGCAAACCAACCTGCTAGCTGTGTGAGCCATAATTTAGGCAATAAATACTGTAGTTTAATTTTTAGCTTGTCCAAAATGGCAACCTCTGGGATTAAACGATAAAAAATAGACAAAAGGGGTCTATTGTACCCACCCTTAATAGGGTTGTCAGTGAATCAATTATTAAGAGTCTAAATTAATGTTCTTACGAACTTTCACCTGACTCATACTTTCTAAAATACGATGATAATTTTCAAAGCGTGTTTCTGATATTTCTCCGTTATTTACAGCCTCACTGATTAAGCAACCCGGATCGTCTAAGTGCTTACAATCGCGGAATTTGCATCCCCCAAGGTATGGCCTAAATTCAATAAACCCTTTTGTTACTTGGTCGGGTGTTAAATGCCATAAGCCAAATTCACGTACACCTGGAGAGTCAATGATATCTCCGCCTTGTGGGAAATGGTAAAGGCGCGATGCAGTTGTGGTATGTTGGCCTAAGCCAGAGTTATCAGAGACTTGATTAACAACAATACTTTCTTCCATTGGTGGTAAAAGAGTATTTAGTAAACTTGATTTTCCAACACCAGATTGCCCTGCAAAAATAGAAATACGTCCAATAAGTTCTTGAGTCAGTGCGTCTAATCCTTCTTTGCTATAGCTAGAGACTTCCAGAACACGATAACCAATATCTTTATAAGTTTGCATCCATTCACTGACTGTTTTACGACTTTCTTCATCTAACATATCAATTTTATTGAGCACAATCAGCGGTTCAACATTTAAAGTCTCACAAGCGACAAGGTAACGGTCAATAATATTTAAAGAAAGCTCAGGCAAAATAGCGGAAACAATAATAATTTGGTCAATATTAGCCGCAATAGGTTTAATGCCGTCATAATAGTCAGGGCGTGTTAGTACAGAGGTACGTTCATGTACTGCTTCAACAATACCATTTACGCGGACATTTTCTTGTGTTTGTAGCGCAGGACGCCAAACAACTTTATCACCTGTTACCAGTGATGAAATTGTGCGCCGGATATTGCATCGAGTAATCGTGCCGTCAGTCGCTTCGATGTCAGCATGTTGACCAAAACGGCTGATCACTAAACCTTCGGACGCTTCGCCTAATTGCGTATCGTCTAATTCAACGTGATTTTTTTTCTCTTTGCTCTGCAAACGCTTTTTATGATTTTCTTGTACTCGGCGTTGCTGGCCTTTAGATAATTTACGTTTTGTCACCGATCCTCACTTGTATTTATTCGGTTAGATGTTCTTCTGTCGTGCTTATTGAGTAAACGCGCTATGATAAACGCTAAAATATCATGTCTCACACTTAGAAACAGCTAGGATATATTATGTCAAAAAGCGAGAACAATCTGATCTGGATAGATCTGGAAATGACCGGTCTTGATCCTGAATGTGACCGTATCATCGAAATTGCCACCATTGTGACAGATCCTCAACTTAATATTTTAGCCGAAGGTCCCGTAATTGCTGTACACCAATCTGATGAACAACTGAGTTTAATGGATGAATGGAATACTCGCACTCATACAGGCAGTGGTTTGATTGAGCGAGTGAGAGCCAGTCAATATGATGATAATTCAGCACAAAAAGCGACAATTGAATTCCTAGAAAAATGGGTCCCAAAAGGGGTGTCACCTATTTGTGGTAATAGTGTGGGCCAAGACCGACGTTTTCTGTACCGTTATATGCCGGAGCTAGAGCAATATTTTCACTACCGTTATCTTGATGTCAGTACATTAAAAGAGTTAGCGCGTCGTTGGAAGCCTGAAATTTTAGACGGTTTTGAGAAAAAGAATACGCATCAAGCATTAGATGATATTCGTGAATCTATTGCAGAGCTAGACTATTACCGTAAGACCTTTATTAAAGAGTAAAAAATATGCACTCATGATTGATATTGCATCATTATGATGATTTTATCGGCATGCAATCAAAAAAACGTATTTTTTTGTTGATAAGGGCTTGCGGTTAAGCATTTTTCTCGTATAATGCGCTTCCCGTACCGATGAAGAATTTCGTTTGTACAGGTATAAGAAAGATGCGGGAATAGCTCAGTTGGTAGAGCACAACCTTGCCAAGGTTGGGGTCGCGAGTTCGAGTCTCGTTTCCCGCTCCAATCTTTCTTAACAATGGTGAGTAGTATTATGTGATGCGGGAATAGCTCAGTTGGTAGAGCACAACCTTGCCAAGGTTGGGGTCGCGAGTTCGAGTCTCGTTTCCCGCTCCAAATCTTTCACTCATCATTGTCAAAACTTACCAAATGCGGGAATAGCTCAGTTGGTAGAGCACAACCTTGCCAAGGTTGGGGTCGCGAGTTCGAGTCTCGTTTCCCGCTCCAAATTTTTCTCTTCTTCTTTACCAAATCTCATTTTTAATCCTCATAAAGAAATTTTAAGTTTTTTCTCTCGCTTTTTTAAATATGGACTACACTGTTTTAGGATGCAGATTAAGGCATTTTACTTAATACACGTAAAAGGAGTGTGGGGGATTTTTGCTCAAAAAAGAAAATACTGTTACTGCATGTAAGATCAAGCTATTTTTTTGTGATCTATCTTTGATCTTTGCTTGCTTTTCTATTTTGACAGCACTAGAATGTGCGCCTTTCCTCATTTAGAGGGGAGACTAGAGGCAAGTTCATTTTTTAGGTTTTAGACCTTTATACTGTTAAACATGTATTGAATAGTATTTTAGAAAAAGAAAAGTGTTTTTCAGGCTTTTCTCTAAAAAAAACTGATATATATTCTACTATTCTTAAAATCTTCCTGAATCACTTTATCCACAGTGAGATACTAATAACCACCGCATCCGAGCGCTATTTATTTTTTTACTGCACAGAGTTATCCACAAGTACCTATCATTAAGTGATAAGGATATTGTTCTCTTTAATAAATCAATAGGATTTTATATCTATTTGATAAATAAGTTTATTTTAATTTTTTTAAATTTGGGTCTTAGTTCGCTTGAATTTTTTTTTCATGTTGATAGGCAAGGGATTTTTATTTTATTCACAGATGAAATTAAAGATTACTCGTTATATGTTTATTCTGTTAAAACTTAAGCATCTCTAGGTAAACCTTTAGTTATTGCTCTTACTAGACGTTTTTGTTGTGAAGTTTGTATTTTTACCTCTTTTTCATTTCGCTTCGCTGTCTGTTGTGCAATCGCCCAATTTAAATGTTCATCTAAAACATCACTCAATCCAAAGCGTTCTTGCAAAGCAAGTATAATTTTATCTTGGTAAGGTGCATTTCCTAACGCCACACTAATATTTCTAAGCCAACGTAAATAGCCAATACGACGGATCGGTGAACCCTCTGTGATACGCAGAAATTTATCTTCACTCCATTGAAAAAGATCGAGTAATTCAGGAGTGTGAAGTGCTCGACGGGGGGAAAAATCAGCTTCATCTGTCAATGATGAGAAACGATTCCAAGGGCAGATAAGCTGGCAATCATCACAACCATAGATACGATTACCCATTAATGGACGAAATTCTTCAGGAATAGCGCCATCAAGCTCAATAGTGAGATAAGAAATACATCGCCGTGCATCGATAGTATAAGGAGCAACAATCGCGCCAGTCGGGCACGTTGTCATGCAGGCGACACATTTACCGCATTGCTCTTCGACAGGGCTATCTGTGGGTAAAGGTAAATCAATCAGTAATTCGCCCAGAAAGAACCAAGAGCCAGCTTGATTATTGATAACAAGTGAGTGTTTACCAACCCAACCAAGCCCAGCTTTAACTGCTAAAGGGCGTTCCATTATAGGCGCTGAATCAACGAAAGGGCGGAAATTGACGACCCCTTGATATTCATATTGTTGGCAATATTGTGTAATTTTCTCACCGAGTTTTTTAAGACGTTGCCTTAATACTTTGTGATAATCTCGACCAAGTGCATAACGGCTGATATAGCCTTGTTCTGGGTTATTTAATGTCCGCGCAAAAGCGGCGTCTGTAGGGAGGTAATTCATCCTCACGCTAATAACACGTAATGTACCAGGAACCAGTTCATGGGGTCTTGCGCGTGTCATGCCATATTTAGCCATCCATGCCATTTCGCCATGATATTGCTTATCTAACCAAGCTTGTAAGCGAGGCTCTTCAAGTGATAAGTCAGTATCACATATCCCAGTTTGTTGAAAACCTAGCTCAGAACCCCATAATTTAATGTTTTGAGCAAGAAGATTAAGATCGAGTGATGACATGAATAAACCGAATCAATAGGTAAGAGGTGAGTCCTAAGAGCGCGCAGTGTATCATAGTGAGGCTATAGGAAAAATCCTCGCAATAAATAGATTTATGGTATGGTTATTTGATAGTGATTTCGATAACTATTTGCCTTAGGAAAATATAAAAAGCTTAGTATTTGATGTTTTCCAACGATCTTACTTTACTAAGCTGTTATAAATTAACAATAGATTATATAAATATGAAAGAATGGGTTGTTACATTAGAAGATGAAGCGGCAACAGTTGAACTTGGGCGCACTGTTGCCACGGCGACTAACCAGAGTGGATTGATCATTTATTTATATGGCGATCTGGGCGCTGGAAAAACAACCTTTAGTCGAGGGTTCTTGCAAGCTCTTGGACATAAAGGCCATGTTAAAAGTCCAACATATACATTAGTTGAGCCTTATATGCTCTCGCCAAACCCTGTTTATCATTTTGATCTCTATCGTTTAGCATCCGCTGAAGAGTTAGAATTTATGGGAATACGGGATTATTTTGAGCAAGATGCATTATGCCTTATTGAATGGCCATCTCAAGGTGAAGGTTTTTTGCCTAACGCAGATTTAGAACTTCATTTAAGCTACGAAGATGAAGGTCGAAAAGCGCGTTTTGTTGCCCTTTCACAGAGAGGGAATACTGTTTTATCCCGTATTCAGTCCGCATAAAGGAATATTGATTATGTCGAGCCTCATCACCATTGTGAGTCAAAGTCAGCGCTATTTGGTTGCCTTTCTGTTGGTTGTTTTTTCTTTGTTTTTTGTGCAAGTGGCACAAGCTTCCACTGTGACAGAAGTAAAAGCAGAAAATGGTCGTTCAGTAACAACCCTTACATTCTCTTTTAGTGATGGGAAGCCTCGTTATCGATATTATTCATTAAAAAGCCCTGATCGTTTAGTGATGGATTTTAAGCAGAGTACAAAAATCACTGGTTTACCTGCAACATTAGGGAGTGAGCAATTAGTTCATAAGATTCGCTCAACGCAATCTAAAGATAACCAATACCAAAGTATAGTGCTGGAGCTCGCTCAACCTGTTATGGTCACGGAGAGCTTGAAGAATACAAGTGGTAATTATAAGTTAGTACTTACTATCAAGGCGATGAGTGCTCGACAAAATAGTCATGCTCAACCAACTGTAAGTGTAATTGCCTTATCACCGCCAACAACAGTGACCGCATCAAATTCCAATAGGGAAATGGCACCATTAGTTACCAAGCCAAAAACAGATGAGACGCCAATTGTCCCTATTGCAAAACCACGCTCTACACCATCAAAACCACAAACGGGCTCTCGCCAAATTATTATTGCGATAGATGCTGGCCATGGTGGACAAGATCCTGGCGCGATTGGTCAAAAAGGTAATCGTGAGAAAGACGTAACGCTGAGTGTGGCAAGAAAATTAGAAGCTCGTTTACATAATGATCCTATGTTTAAACCTGTTTTAACGCGTAACGGTGATTATTTTATTTCGGTTGCGGGGCGTTCTGAAGTTGCACGCAAGCAAAGTGCAAATATGCTCGTGTCTATTCATGCAGATTCGGCGCCAAATCGTAGTGCAAGAGGGGCTTCCGTGTGGGTACTTTCTAATCGCCGTGCAAATAGTGAATTAGGTAAGTGGCTTGAACAAAGTGAAAAACAATCAGAATTACTCGGTGGTGCAGGTGATGCGTTATCCGAGGGGGCTGATCCTTATTTAAGTCAAACAGTACTTGATTTGCAGTTTGGTAATTCACAGCGAGTAGGTTATGACGTCGCGGTTGCAGTATTATCTGAACTTAGGAAAGTCGGTTCACTACATAAAAAGACACCAGAACATGCGAGTTTAGGCGTGTTACGTTCACCGGATATCCCTTCGATTTTAGTTGAAACGGGGTTTATTAGTCATGCTTCTGAAGAGCAGTTACTAATTTCTGATGCTTATCAAGAGAAACTGGCCACTTCTATTCATGCAGGGTTAAGAAATTATTTTCTGGCCCACCCTTTACAAAATGCTCCTAAGTGATTGAGTAAAATGGAATAAAGGTAATGGCGATAAATTTATTACCTCCTCAGCTTGCAAACCAAATTGCCGCAGGGGAAGTTGTTGAAAGACCAGCCTCTGTCGTCAAAGAGTTGCTGGAAAACAGTTTAGATGCAGGTGCGACCACAATTGATATTGATATTGATAAAGGTGGTGCCAAGCTTATCCGTATACGTGATAATGGGTGCGGTATCAATCGCGATGATTTGAAGTTAGCACTTGCTCGCCATGCAACAAGCAAGATATCGAGTCTTGATGATCTCGAAGCCATAATGAGTATGGGGTTCCGCGGAGAAGCATTAGCCAGTATCAGCTCTGTTTCTCGTTTAACACTGACATCACGTACCCAATCTCAAGATGAAGCGTGGCAAGCTTATGCTGAAGGCCGAGAGATGGCGGTTACCATTAAACCTGCCGCTCATCCTGTAGGAAGCACGGTTGAAGTGCTTGATCTATTTTATAACACGCCAGCAAGACGTAAATTTTTACGCACTGAAAAAACAGAATTTGCACATATTGATGAAGTGGTTCGCCGAATTGCGTTATCACGTTTTGATGTCTCTATTAATCTTACTCATAATGGCAAACGTGTTCGTCAATACCGAGCAGTAAAAGATGAAAGTCAGCAAAATCGGCGTTTGAGTGCAATTTGTGGTAATAACTTTGTTAACCAATCAATGCATTTAACGTGGGAACATGGTGATTTGGCAATAAAAGGTTGGGTGGAACACCCTTTATCTCCAGTGCAAAGTAGTGAAATTCAATATTGCTATGTTAATGGGCGAATGATGCGTGATAGGTTGATTAACCATGCTATTCGCCAAGCTTACGAAGGGTATTTACAAGGAGAGCAACAACCTTCATATGTTCTCTATCTCAGCGTTAACCCTCACCAAGTTGATGTTAACGTCCATCCCGCTAAACATGAAGTTCGTTTTCATGAGTCCCGCCTAGTGCACGATTTTATCTATCAAGGTGTATTGAGTGTTTTAAGACAAGTGACACAAGAACCTTTATCACTGATATCAGATAACGAAGAAGAAAACGAAATTGCGTTAAACTTTCCTGAAAACCGTCAAGTTGCAGGCGAAAACGTATTTTCTCAGCCATATCAAACGCCCGACGTTCAACCTAGCTCAAATAAGTCATCTTCATACCAACACCGTGCACGAGAGTGTAATAGCAATCATCATCAAAAACAGACCTCTCAAGTTGGAGAGCGTCGTCAGTTTGGTGAAAGTTATCAACGCACACAAGGCGCTCTTTATCAAAAAATGATGCAAGAAAGTGCATCCTTATCAAAGAATAAAGAGAAAATACCGTTATTTCCTGAACGCGCCCCATTGAATTTAGGTGAAATCGTTCATACAACTAATCTTATTGAAAAAGATGTGATGTCGGTGATGCCTTATTCTGTCAATACGAAAGAGGGGCAAACTGATTATACTTTTGGGCGAGTATTGGCAATTTATCAGCAGAAATATGCGTTAATAGAGTCTTCACAAGGTCTTGGGCTATTATCATTGGAAGAAGCTGATTTTCTGCTAAAATGTGCGCAATTACTGCCTAAAGATGAAACATTGAAACCTCAACCTTTGTTAGTGCCGTTAAAATTAGCATTGAGCAAAGAAGAAATAAGAATATTCAATCAGTTTCAATCGCTAATCAGTCATTTCGGGATCGTTATCGAAATTTCTCACGGTAAAGCAACAATACATGCAGTGTCGTTGCCTTTGCGCCAGCAAAATTTACCTGTGTTACTGACAGCATTATTAGGCTATTTGTCAGTTGAACAATCTTGTACCGAGCAACAACTCGGACAATGGTTTGCAAAACAAATAGGTGCAGAGCAGACGCAATGGTCGCAAGCTCAAGCAGTAGGATTATTGGCTGATATTGAAAGGCTTTGTCCTCAATATGTCAGACAGCCAGCAAAAAACTTATTACAATTAATCGAATTACAACCGGTGGTAGCGGCACTAAATAATGAGCGAAGTAAACACGCAAATAAAACCTAAAGCAATTTTTCTAATGGGACCTACAGCATCAGGTAAAACAGCATTAGCAATTGCACTAAGACAAAAACTGCCTGTAGATATTATTAGCGTGGATTCAGCTCTTATCTATCGTGGTATGGATATTGGCACAGCAAAGCCAGATGTGGCAGAGCAATCGCTGGCGCCACATCGATTAATTGATATTCTAGACCCGGCATTACCCTACTCAGTAGCAGATTTTCGCCGAGATGCATTAAATGCAATGGAAGAAATTACGGCCGCTGGGCGAATTCCACTATTAGTGGGTGGGACTATGCTATATTTTAAAGCGTTACTTGAAGGCCTATCGCCTTTACCCAGCGCTAATCCAGATGTTCGTGCTGAAATAGAGAAAAAAGCAACGGAGCAAGGATGGGAAGCAATACATAAAGAGTTATCATTAGTGGATCCCGTAGCAGCACAACGGATACATCCTAATGACCCTCAACGGCTTTCGCGTGCATTAGAAGTTTACCTGATTTCAGGTAAGACAATGACAGAGTTGACTAAAATATCAGGTGAATCTTTACCTTATGATGTTTATCAATTTGCGATTGCTCCGAAAGATAGAAATGTTCTTCACCAACGCATTGAAGCACGTTTTAAACAGATGTTAACGTGTGGATTTGAAGATGAAGTAAGATCATTATATGAACGGGGCGATCTGCATGAAGATCTACCTTCTGTACGTTGTGTCGGCTATCGCCAGATGTGGTCATATTTATCTGGTGAAATAGATTATGATGAGATGGTTTATCGAGGGATCTGTGCTACCCGGCAATTAGCAAAGCGACAAATCACCTGGTTAAGAGGCTGGAATAATATTCACTGGCTTGATAGTGAAGATCAGAAACAATCTCTTGACATTGTTTTGCAGGTAGTTAGTGCATAGATGGTAGGTTTGTGTAAAATTGATAGTTGCCAAAGCGCAATTTTTGAGTAGTTCATTTTTCGAACCAATTGGGTTCTAATATAAAACAACAAAATAAGGAAAACATAGAATGGCTAAGGGGCAATCTTTGCAAGATCCTTTCCTGAACGCATTACGTCGTGAAAGGGTTCCCGTTTCTATCTATTTGGTAAACGGTATTAAATTGCAGGGTCAGATCGAATCTTTTGACCAATTTGTTATTTTGCTGAAAAACACAGTAAGTCAGATGGTATACAAACATGCTATCTCTACCGTGGTGCCTTCGCGTCCTGTTTCTCATCATAGTAATACAGGTACTAACCAAGCAGGCACAAATTACACTGGTAGTGCTACTCAGCAGGATGATGTTGCGGAATAATTATCTAATATTATTCTTGATATAAGAAAAACATAGGTAGGGAGACTTTACCTATGTTTTTTCCTGTTTTTATAAAGTCCAAGAGGTTTCGCCTTTGTTTGATCGTTATGAAGGTGGCGAATTAGCCGTTTTAGTGCACGTATTCTTTTCTCAAGAAAAGGACATTGATGATTTGCAAGAATTTGAATCTTTGGTGACATCTGCGGGTGTTAAGCCAGTTCAAATTATTACAGGAAATCGTAAAGCGCCTCATCCTAAATATTATGTGGGTGAAGGTAAGGCAGAAGAAATTGCCGAAGCTGTAAAAGCAAGTGGTGCAGATGTTGTTTTATTTAATCATGCACTGACACCTGCACAAGAACGAAATCTGGAAAGACTTTGTGAATGCCGTGTGGTTGATCGTACGGGAGTTATCCTGGATATTTTTGCACAAAGAGCAAGAACCCATGAAGGAAAACTACAGGTAGAACTCGCCCAGTTACGTCACTTATCAACTCGTTTAGTCAGAGGGTGGACTCACCTTGAAAGACAAAAAGGGGGGATTGGGTTACGAGGACCAGGTGAAACTCAGCTAGAAACAGACCGTCGCTTACTCCGAGGTAAAATTAGTCAAATTCTAATGCGATTGGGTAGGGTTGAGCGTCAGCGTGAACAAGGACGACAAGCGCGAAGTAAAGCTGATATTCCAACATTATCCCTTGTTGGCTACACGAATGCAGGGAAATCGAGTTTATTTAATCATATTACCTGTTCAGATGTGTATGCGGCAGATCAGCTCTTTGCAACATTGGATCCGACACTAAGACGTATTCAAGTCGATGATGTGGGTACGGTTGTATTAGCGGATACTGTTGGTTTTATTCGACATTTACCTCATGATCTTGTTGCTGCTTTTAAAGCTACTTTACAAGAAACACGAGAAGCTACTTTACTTCTTCATGTTATTGATGCAGCTGATAGTCGTTTTGAGGATAATATTCATGCAGTTGAGCGTGTATTAGAAGAGATAGATGCTCAAGAAATACCGACACTGCATGTCATGAACAAAATTGATCTTCTTGAAAACTTCACCCCAAGAATTGATCGAAATGAAGAAAACTTACCCGTTAGGGTTTGGGTTTCAGCACAAACAGGCGAAGGTATTCCTCTGTTATATCAGGCGTTGACAGAACGTCTTTCAGGTGAGATCGCACACTTTGAATTACGTTTACCGCCAGAAGAGACAGGGCGCTTGCGTAGTCGTTTTTATCAATTACAGTCCATAGAACGCGAATGGATTGAAAAAGACGGTAAAGTTGGGCTAATCATACGTATGCCTATGGTAGACTGGCATCGCCTTTGCAAGCAGGAACCCAATTTATTGGATTACGTGGTCTGATATTCGGCCATAAAAAAGAACATTAACTGAGAGCTGGCGACGAAATCGGCTCTTAAGCCTGATAAATCTAATCATAATAATGGAGCTAGAACATGGCGTGGAATCAGCCCGGTAACAACGGACAAGACCGCGACCCGTGGGGTAACCGAAACAGCGGCAATAATAATGGCGATGGTAACGGTAACTCCAACGGCAATCAAGGAGGTCGGAATCGTGGAGCATCAGATCTCGATGATATGTTCCGTAAACTGAGTGAAAAACTCGGTGGTTTCGGCGGTAAAAAAGGTGGGAACTCCTCTTCTGGGCAAAATGGCGGACCTCGTGGTAATGCTGGAAATCTTCTGATTTCTCTTGCATTAGGTGCGGTTGTCGTAGTTTGGGCTGCAAGTGGTTTTTATACCATTAAAGAAGCAGAACAGGGTGTAGTAACTCGTTTTGGTAAATTTTACCAAATCGTTGAACCTGGCCTGAACTGGAAGCCGACTTTTGTTGATGAAGTTCAGCCTGTTAACGTGAAAACTATCCGTGATTTAACGACGGGTGGCATGATGTTAACGTCAGATGAAAATATGGTTCAAGTTGAGATAAACGTGCAGTACGTTGTCTCTGATCCAGAAACATTTCTGTTTAACCTCACTACACCTATTAACAGCTTAGGTCAAGCAACTGACAGTGCTGTACGTGGAGTGATTGGTCGTTCAGAAATGGAAAAAATTCTGACTTCAAACCGTTCAGAAATTCGTGACCAGACGCGTCAAGAATTAGAAGAGACTATCCGCCCTTATAACATGGGTATCTCGATTGTGGACGTCAACTTCCAAGTTGCTCGCCCACCAGAAGCTGTAAAAGCGGCATTTGATGACGTAATTGCCGCTCGTGAAGAAGAACAAAAAACAATTCGTCAAGCTGAAGCTTATAAAAACGAAGTGTTACCGCTCGCTAAAGGTAACGCTCAACGTATGATTGAAGAAGCAACAGCATATAAAACCAGTGTGGTGATGAGAGCTGAAGGTGAGGTGGCGAGTTTCGCTAAAATCTTACCTGAATATCGTGCAGCTCCCGATATTACTCGCGAGCGTCTGTACATTGAAACAATGGAAAAAGTGCTATCGAAAACACGTAAGGTCATTGCTAATGATAAAGGTAACAGCATGTTAGTGTTGCCCTTAGAGCAAATGTTACGTCAGCCATCTCAATCGGGAGTATCAAATACCCATGAGGCGCCAACTCGTATGCCTGCACCTGCTCCAACTGTAAATCCAGCACCAACACAAAAACCTGCAACAACGACTTATGGTAATGGTGGATATGGTAGTAATAATGGCGGTTATGGTCAGCCTTATGGCAATAATCAAGGGGGACAATAATCATGCGTAAAGTTATCGCTGTTGTTGCAGTTATTATTTTAGCGTTGTTGTACTCCTCTGTGTTTGTCGTCCAACAATATGAGCGTGGTATCATCTTACGCTTTGCCAAAGTTGTACGTGATGCTGAAAATAAACCTGTTGTTTATGAGCCAGGTCTTCATTTTAAAATCCCATTCATTGAGAATGTGAAAAAACTGGATGCGCGTATTCAAACTATGAATATCCAGCAAGACCGCTTCTTATCAGGTGAGAATAAAGACTTATTAGTCGATTCTTATCTAAAATGGCGTATCAGTGATTTCAGTACTTACTATCTGGCAACGGGGGGTGGTAATACAACACAAGCTGAAACTTTACTGCGTCGTAAATTCAGTGACCGTTTACGTTCTGAGATTGGTCGTATGAGCGTAAACCAAATTATTACGGATTCTCGAGGTCGTTTAACTATTGATGTTCGTAATGCACTGAATGAAGGTACACCTTCTCGCGACACAAGTGCTGCTGATGATGCGATTGCCATTGCTGCGAAGAAAGTGGCTGAAGAAACTAAAGGTCAAGCTCCTGCTATCAATATGAACAGTATGGCGGCATTAGGTATTGAAGTCATTGATGTTCGAATTAAGCAAATCAACCTGCCTATGGAAGTTTCTGAGGCGATTTACCAACGTATGCGTGCAGAACGTGAAGCTGTCGCTCGTCGCCACCGCTCACAAGGTCAAGAGCAAGCAGTGAAAATTCGCGCAGCGGCTGATAAGACCGTTACAGAAACGTTAGCTGAGTCTGAGCGTGAATCGTTACGCCTTCGCGGTGAAGGTGATGCTCAAGCAACAAAACTGTTTGCTGATGCGTTCAGTCAAGATCCTGACTTCTATGCCTTTATTCGTAGCTTACGTGCTTATGAGAAGAGCTTTAACCAAGACGGTAATGACGTCTTAGTGCTAAGCCCAGATAGCGATTTCTTACGCTATATGAAAGCTCCAACAAAAGCGAGAGCGCTTGAAGAGTAAGCTAAATACGTTAAACCGTTTAGATAAATAATAAAATCCTCCACCTTAAAAAGTGGGGGATTTTTTTTGAAATCAATAAGATAAAACTAATAAATTGTTTAAGAAATAAAAAACTGTACATAAAAAGATGAAAATTTATGCTTAATGGTTTCCAAAATGGTTTTAGCTGGGATAGTATAAAGTGAAAATTGCATTTCAAGATAAACCTTCGGCAATTCCGAAGCGTCTTCTTCGCCATTTTCACTTTTATGTCACTCTGCTTCCTATTTTTGCGATCAAAATCGTTGATAAAAGTCACAATACGTTTGTGGTGCAGATTTTTCGGGCAAAAATATTGACAATGGCAAGATAACCTATTGCTTAAAAGCGGGGATGACATAATTAGATAAAATCTACTGTAACTCTTGATTTGAGATGGTAGAATCCTTTTTTAAGCAACCGAGTGTATTTTGAAATGAGTAATAACGTTGTCGTATTGGGCACCCAGTGGGGTGACGAAGGCAAAGGCAAGATAGTCGATTTGCTGACAGAACGCGCTAAATATGTTGTTCGCTACCAAGGTGGCCATAACGCAGGTCACACTCTAGTCATCGACGGTGAAAAAACCGTTCTTCATTTAATCCCATCAGGCATTCTCCGTGAAAATGTTGTTAGCATCATAGCAAACGGTGTCGTTTTATCACCAGAAGCGCTGATGAAGGAAATGACTCAACTTGAAGAACGTGGCATTCCTGTTCGTTCACGTTTACTTCTGTCTGAAGCTTGCCCATTAATCCTTCCTTATCATATCGCATTAGATAATGCGCGTGAGAAAGCGCGTGGCGAGAAAGCTATTGGTACAACAGGTCGTGGTATTGGTCCTGCTTACGAAGATAAAGTGGCTCGTCGTGGTTTACGTGTAGGCGATCTGTTTGATAAAAAAGCGTTTGCACAAAAACTCAAAGAAATCATCGAATATCATAACTTCCAACTGGTGAACTACTATAAAGTTGAACCTGTTGATTACCAAAAAACCTTAGATGATATCATGGCAATTGCTGATATTCTGACAGGTATGGTTGTTGATGTTTCTGACTTACTGTACAAAGCAACGCAAAACGGTGAGTTAGTGATGTTTGAAGGGGCACAAGGTACTTTATTAGACATCGACCACGGTACTTATCCGTATGTAACCTCTTCAAACACAACAGCAGGTGGTGTGGCTACGGGATCCGGTTTAGGCCCTCGCTATGTGGGTTATGTATTAGGGATCATCAAGGCTTACTCTACTCGTGTTGGTGCAGGTCCATTCCCAACTGAATTATTTGATGAAGTGGGTGACTTCCTACGTGAGAAAGGCCAAGAATTTGGTGCTACAACAGGTCGTAGCCGTCGTACTGGTTGGTTAGATATCATCGCCATCCGTCGCGCTGTTCAAATCAACTCACTGTCTGGTTTCTGCATGACTAAACTGGATGTGTTAGATGGTTTAAAAGAAGTGAAACTGTGCGTAGGTTACCGCTTACCCAATGGTGAAGTGATCGATACAACACCTTTAGCAGCTGATGATTGGGAAGGGATCGAGCCTATCTATGAATCCATGCCGGGTTGGAACGAAAGCACTTTTGGTGTGAAAGATCACGCTCAACTGCCACAAGCTGCGCTGAACTACATCAAACGTGTAGAAGAGTTAACAGGTGTTCCTGTTGATATCGTTTCTACGGGCCCAGATCGCTCAGAAACTATCATTCTCCGTCATCCATTTGATGCATAATCTGTATTAAATTGGTTTGATGTGAAAATCGTCCCTGAAAATGACAGGGGCGATTTTTTCGTATCTATTCGTTAGTGAATTGAAGATAAAAATACGCGTTACATACATTAAGATAAGACAGCTTTACACTCGGTTTTGCTTCTGTTTTATTGGTAACGAGTAAAAACAATAAGACAATATTATTGTTGAAATGCTAAAAATAAAAAAGCGATCTGTTGAAAACCGACAGTATCGCTTTTTCTTTGTTTGTGATGTCGCTATTATTTTGTGAATAGTCAAGTGAGAGACGGAAATAACTCGCTTTTGAGTATATCTTTGCTAAATGTCCAAAAATTAAACATAATATTGCTTAATAAAATGATATTCTCATTAATAATTACTTATCCCTTAATGAACTTAATAGGGAAAACCACTTTTCAGAGGTCATTGTGCAATTAACCAGTTTTACAGATTATGGATTGCGAGCATTGATATATATGGCTTCACTGCCAGAAGGCAAAATGACAAGTATCACAGAAGTGACGCAAGTCTATGGTGTCTCACGTAACCATATGGTGAAAATTATCAATCAACTTAGCCATTTAGGTTTTGTTGAGGCTATTCGTGGTAAAAATGGAGGGATCCGTTTAGGAAAGCCTGCAACAGACATCATTGTTGGTGATGTTGTCCGTGCTTTAGAGCCACTTTCATTAGTAAACTGTAGCGCTGAGTTTTGTCACATTACCCCAGCTTGTCGATTAAAACTGGTGTTAAATCAGGCGATTGAGCAGTTTTTGAAAGAGTTAGACCGTCACACACTCGCAGAGCTAGTTGAAAACAATAGCTCCTTATATAAATTGTTATTAGAAGATGTTTGAGTCTACTATTTCATCAAATCTGATAGCTTGGAGGTCATAATGTCAAAAGATCCTTTTCAGGATAGAGAAGCAGAAAAATACGCCTCTCCAATTGCTAGTCGCGAATATATTTTAGAAGAAATGAAAAAGCGCACGGCACCAATGAGCCGTGAAGATTTAGCACAGGCGTTAAAAATTTCGAGTGAAGAAGATCTAGAAGCGTTACGTCGTCGTTTACGAGCGATGGAGCGTGATGGTCAATTAGTTTTTACTCGTCGCCAGTGCTATGCATTACCTGAACGTCTTGATTTATGGAAAGGCAAAGTAATTGGTCACCGTGACGGTTATGGTTTTTTACGCGCAGAAGGTCAAAAAGATGATCTTTATCTTTCTCAAGATGAAATGAAAAAAACCATGCACGGCGATGTTATTCTGGCCCAACCTTTAGGGATGGATAGAAAAGGTCGTCGTGAAGGTCGCGTAGTACGTGTTATTGAACCAAGAAATAACCAAATTGTTGGTCGCTATTTTATTGAATCTGGTATGGGATTTGTTGTACCGGATGACAGTCGTTTAAGTTTTGATATTCTTATTCCTAAAGAAGATATCATGGGTGCGCGTATGGGGAATGTGGTAGTGGTTGAAGTCACTACAAGACCAACGCGACGGACTCAAGCCGTAGGTCGTATTGTCGAAATTTTAGGTGAGGCGATGGGAACAGGTATTGCAGTAGAAATCGCATTACGTACTCATGAAATTCCGTATACATGGCCAGCAAAAGTCACAAAAGAAGTTGCTGATTTAAAAGAAGAAGTGCCTGAATCAGCCAAAGAAGGCCGTGTTGATTTACGTGGCTTGCCTTTAATTACCATTGACGGTGAAGATGCACGAGATTTCGATGACGCGGTGTACTGCCAACGTAAAAAAGGCGGTGGTTGGCGTTTATGGGTCGCAATTGCTGATGTTAGTTACTATGTACGTCCACAAACGGCATTAGATACAGAAGCGCGTAGTCGAGGAAACTCTGTTTATTTCCCTTCTCAAGTTGTCCCCATGTTGCCAGAAGTCCTGTCCAATGGACTGTGTTCACTAAACCCACAAGTTGACCGTTTATGTATGGTTTGTGAGATGACCGTTTCTGAGCAAGGTCGTCTGTCTTCTTATAGATTCTATGAAGCAGTGATGAGCTCTCATGCACGAATGACATACACCAAAGTATGGAAAATTATTCAAGGTGATGAAGAGCTACGTGAACACTATAAGCCTATTGTTCAAGATATTGAGCATCTTTATGAATTATATCAAGCGCTTGATAAGGCACGTCAACAGCGTGGTGCGATTGGATTTGAATCAGAAGAAGCGAAATTTATCTTTAATGCAGAGCGCCGTATTGAGCGTATTGAGCCTGTTATTCGTAATGATGCACATAAATTAATTGAAGAGTGCATGATCTTAGCGAATATCGCGGCTGCTCGATTTGTTGAGAAAAACGAAGAACCTGCGTTATACCGTATTCATGATAAACCAAAAGAAGAGAGCGTATTGAATCTACGTTCAGTCTTTAATGAATTAGGTTTAACATTGCCGGGTGGATTAACACCAGAGCCTGCAGATTATGCGCGTGTCATGAAAGAGGTTGAAGACAGACCTGACCGTGAAATGCTACAAACGATGATCTTACGCTCTATGAAACAGGCGATTTACGATCCTGAAAATCGCGGGCACTTCGGCTTAGCGCTAAAATCTTATGCACATTTTACCTCACCAATTCGTCGTTATCCTGATTTAGCTTTGCACCGAGCAATTAAATATCAAATTGCAAAACAAGAAGGTCATGGATCACAGCGTTGGACGCCAACAGGGGGTTACCATAGCGATATGGACACCATGTTGCAATTAGGTGAGCACTGTTCTTTAACAGAACGCCGTGCTGATGAGGCCACACGAGATGTGGCTGATTGGCTGAAATGTGATTTTATGCTGGATCAAATAGGTCAACAATTTACGGGTATTATCACCAGCGTAACGGGCTTTGGTTTCTTTGTTCGTTTAAATGACCTGTTTATCGATGGTTTAGTGCATGTTTCTACATTAAATAATGATTATTATCAGTATGATAATGTAGGGCAACGCTTGATTGGTGAGTCTTCAGGACAAGTCTATCGTCTTGGTGATGAAGTTGAAGTTAAAGTTGAAGCTGTGAGCATGGATGAACGTACTATCGACTTCTCCTTAATTTCAACAACACGCACCGCACGTAACCCAGGTAAAACAGCACGAGTTCGTGGGTTAAAAGGCGAAAAAGACAAGAAAAACGCAAGTTCTAGCAAGTCTCGACGTCGTGATGCAAGTAAAGATAAAAACTTTGAGCCTGATAGCGCCTTTAAAAAAGGCAAATCAGCTCGAAGTCATGCGAGCAAAGACAAAGCTGTAAAAGACCAAGTTGCGAAAGATAAAGCGAGTAGCAAACGTAAGAAAGCATCATCACAAACCAAAAAGATAGAGGCAAAACTTAAAGCTAAGCGCGCAGCCAAACGCGATAAAGCATAAGATTTGTTTTTCTGGTTCTTGTTAAAAGGCGGAAACTCCGCCTTTTATCTGTTTTGTGCCTTTTATTTTTTAATGAGTAAGCACCGCTATGAGCGAAGAAATTATTTATGGTATTCACGCAGTAAAAGCATTGCTTGAGCGTGATCCTGCACGATTCAAAGAAGTTTATGTATTAAAAGGGCGTGAAGATCGCCGTTTAACCCCCGTTATTCATGAATTGGAAGCCCAAGGGGTTTTAGTTCAAGTCGCTAATCGTCAGTGGTTAGATAGCCAAACAGAGGGGGCTGTTCACCAAGGAATTATTGCTAAAGTAAAACCAGGTCGTCAGTATCAAGAACAAGATTTACCAGACTTATTAGCTACAGTTGGTACACCTTTCTTATTAGTGCTAGATGGTGTTACTGATCCCCATAATTTAGGTGCTTGTTTACGTAGCGCAGATGCGGCTGGTGTGCATGCTGTTATCGTTCCGAAAGATCGCTCAGCACAGTTAAATGCAACGGCTAAAAAAGTGGCTTGTGGTGCGGCAGAAAGTGTTCCTTTAATTAAAGTGACTAACCTAGCCCGTACATTGCGTTTTCTGCAAGAAGAGAACATTTGGATTGTTGGCACAGCAGGGGAAGCAGATCACACCTTATATCAAAGCAAACTCACAGGCCCTATGGCTCTGGTGATGGGCGCAGAAGGTGAAGGCATGCGCCGTTTAACACGTGAACATTGTGATGAGTTGATTAGTATTCCAATGGCTGGAACGGTGTCCTCGCTCAACGTTTCTGTCGCAACGGGTGTGTGCTTATTTGAAGCAATGCGTCAGCGTATTTCTGTGAAATAACTGCTTAATTTATTTTATTGTCTATACTCCCTTGAGTTTTATTGACCGCGGGGGTATAGTTACGCGTCAATTTTTTCAGTCACAACTTAAACAAGTTCCTTGCCTCCATGGGTGGTGACTGACCCTGACAGGAGGCTGATAAATCCGTAAGGAGCAATATCAAATGCGTCATTACGAAATCGTTTTTATGGTTCATCCTGACCAGAGCGAACAAGTTCCGGGCATGATCGAGCGTTATAAAACCGCTATCACTAATGCAAATGGTCAGATCCACCGTCTAGAAGACTGGGGTCGTCGTCAATTAGCTTATCCAATCAACAAACTGCACAAAGCACACTATGTTCTGATGAACGTTGAAGCTCCGCAGGAAGTGATTGATGAACTGGAAACTACTTTCCGTTTCAACGATGCCGTTCTCCGCAACATGATCATGCGTACTAAACACGCAGTAACTGAAGCTTCTCCAATGGTTAAAGCAAAAGACGAACGCCGTCGTGATATCGCTGATGACCTTGATGATGAAGATGAAGTTGATGATGTAGCAGAGGATTCTGCAGAGTAATTAGTGCTGTGACGGCTAATAATCATTTGGTGCTAACTGGCACAGTGTGCAAAGCATTAATACGAAAAGTTAGCCCCGCAGGGATCCCGCACTGTCAATTTGTTATTGAACATCGTTCAATGCAAGAAGAGGCGGGATTAAAGAGACAATCATGGTGTCGAATGCCCATTATTGCTAGCGGGAAAGCGTTACAAGCAGTTACTCACAGTATAACGGTCGGCAGCCAAATCACCGTTTCAGGATTCATTAGTAGCCATCAGGCGCGAAATGGACTGTTTAAATTGGTGCTTCATGCCGAGCAGATTGAATTGATAGATTCTGGAGACTAGCCATATGGCACGTTATTTCCGTCGTCGTAAGTTCTGCCGTTTCACAGCAGAAGGCGTACAAGAGATCGATTATAAAGATATCGCTACGCTGAAAAACTATATCACTGAAAGTGGTAAAATTGTACCAAGTCGTATCACCGGTACTCGTGCAAAATACCAGCGTCAGCTGGCTCGTGCTATCAAGCGCGCACGCTACCTGTCTTTATTACCTTATACTGATCGTCATCAGTAATAGGTATATAGTCCATTAATGACTTGTAGAGGATAAGGTAATGCAAATTATTCTGCTTGATAAAGTAGCGAATCTGGGTAGCCTGGGTGATCAGGTTAACGTAAAATCGGGCTATGCTCGTAACTATTTAATCCCACAGGGTAAAGCTGTTTCTGCGACTAAGAAAAACATTGAGTTTTTCGAAGCGCGTCGTGCTGAGTTAGAAGCTAAATTAGCTGAAACTTTAGCAGCAGCTGAAGCTCGTGCAGCGAAAATCAATGCACTGGGTTCTGTCACTATCAGCTCTAAAGCGGGTGACGAAGGTAAACTGTTTGGTTCAATCGGTACTCGTGACATCGCTGATGCAGTAACTGCAGCTGGCGTTGAAATGTGCAAAAGCGAAGTTCGCCTGCCAAATGGCGTTCTGCGTACTACTGGTGACCACGAAGTTCACTTCCAAGTTCACAGTGACGTATTCGCTGAACTGAATGTTATCATCGTTGCTGAATAATCTTTGATTAAACAGTGAATGTTGATAAGGAAAACGCCAGCTTAGCTGGCGTTTTTTTTGAATAAATTTAAGTTTTTTTACCATAGTCTATGGCGTGCGATAATAACTTCCATCGCTTAAGCGTGTATAAGTAATGACGGTACCTGCGCTGTTTGTCACTTCTAGCATACTGACATCACCTTGTGGACTACGCTGTAATCGAATCGCCTGCCCTGAACGTAATTGGCTTAATGATTTCTGTTGATCTTCTGATTTTGCCATAGAGAAAGCATCATTTACTGGAAGTTGATTATCTCTAAAGAGCTGCGCTAAGGTTTGCCCTTCTTTAATGGTATATGTTTGCCATTTTTGTGTGGATGTTGAAGCAGACTCTTGTGGTTGCGCTGTTTGATCAACGTTTTCATCTATATTGTTTGCCGTTGAGTGTTCACTGGGGCTCTCTGTTCCTTGATCGGCATCTAAGCTATCTTGAGCTTGAGGGATCGGTGCCTGATAAATTGGCGTTTCGTTAGTGACTGAGGGTGCAATTGGCACAGGAAGATCTTGTGTTGATGATGACGGTTGAGGTGGCTCACCATTATTTTCACTTGTCGGCCAAAAAAACACGACCAACAAAACTACGGCAATAACCAGTATTGCTCGACGATGTAAGCCAGGGAATTTGCCCATATTCACCTCATTATTGATCTGTGAATCAGTATTATGAATTGCTGTAACATCTTTTTTATTCCTTGTAGCCATACTAGCACGAACCATGATCCTAACCTGCTCCCTGAATTCTTTTCAGAATTATCTATTTTCTCTAACCATTAATGTTCTTCATTTCCTTGATGATTAACTAAAAATAACTTTATACGTTGATAAGCATTTTTATCGGTTTCTATGGTTAAGGCTTGTGTTAATTCACCATAAAGATCATGAGGCAATAATGTATCAGACCAAGTTGAAAGAACATTCAGCGCCATATTTCTATCACGTAATATCGGGCTACGTAATTGCCGTTTGATGAGTGACCAGCCGATACCGGGAAAACCACCAAGATCTTGCATAATATATTCAACGGCATGATGGGGCTGATATTCAGAGTAGGTAGTTATTAATGGATCATCTGTGCTACCTAATTGTGTTAATTCAATTTGTTGTTCTGCAAGTTTGACTACTCTTTCTATTTTATGAGAAGCATCTGTTTGCATTAATTGATACCACCAGTCTGCATTTGGATTATCTTTTTGTAGTGAAAAGAGTAATTCCCAAATATCAAGGCGAAGAGACTTTGCTACCAGACTTGCTTGGTAATTTTTTGAGCGAGAGGGATGTTGTAATGCTTCAATAATGAGTGTTGACCACTCTGGTTTTTGAATAATATTTTGTGAAACAGACATAATTTGCTGTTGGCCATGGTCATCCCACCCTAATGTTTCGAGTAATAACCAATCTTCACCACTATTTTGTACAAAATCAGTGATTTCACAAACGCAATAAAGTAATTTTAGCTCTTTTGGTGGCAGTGCATCGACTTGTGAAATAAACGCTTTGCAAACTTGAGCACCCTCACTGTAATCATAAATATCTTTTGCTGGGCCACCATTAAGCAATGCACGTAATAAATCACTACAACCCAGTAGCAGTGTGTTATCTAAAGGATGCGTATGGAGTATCTCTAATAGTTTGCCTTTCGTTACACAGTCATAGGCGACATATTCTGTCATTACATTATTTTTATACCCTTCAGTGAGTAACCAATAACGATTATTTACCGAAAGAGTTGATGGCAGATGTTCAATAAACTGAATTCGTCCCCAGCCTTTAGTTCGTTGACCGAGGGCGTGTAAAAAAGGCTCAAACTCTTCACAAGAAAGGCGCTGTTTTAGCGAACGAATCGCATAAAGTGTAAATTCAGGGTGGAGGGCGAACAATAAAAGTAAACGTTGAGAAGTATTATCACGAAATGATCTTAACAACCCTAAAGCGATTTTAACGGGATTCTTATCAGGGCTCAGTTTTAAGATCCATAAGATCAACTGAAAATAGATCTTATTTTTAAACAATGCTTCATCTTGTTCTATTTGGTCGATCAACTGGGAAAGATAAGTTATTGGGGCGAGTTTATCCTGACAGACTATTGCATAAAAAGAAGTGATATGATCTTTATCGGGTAAAAGCACAACATTTTTGATTGCGTTATAGAGTGATAGGATAAATTCCTCACATGATTGCTGTGAAGGTTGCTGTTCGATCGCGCGACCTATCCGTTGATGCAGAATAATACCTTCGCGAGCGCCTGCTGACCAACTGAAAGGAATAGATTCATTATTTGATTTTTCTTTTAAGTGGTTTTCTGACAATAGATTTAATTCATCAGGTAAAGGCTCATCGCCTATTTCATAAGGAATTAACAGTGAAAAAAGCGAAGGAGTAGAAGTAGGAAAAACATTAGGAAAGTCTATATTAAGATCAATAGACAGAGGTGACTTACTGAAAAGCTTATCGCGCCAATGAGTCATAATATGTCCTATTTGTTTTGCCGTCTTAGTATAACTTTAGCGGAAAATAGATAAACTGGATAAAAAAAGGTCAGAAAATCCACTTATATCACTTAAAAAGTCACGCCTAAAACAGCCTCCTTTTTTCTAAGATTGAAAACAGATTAAAAAAAACTGGTCAAGGAAATTAAAAAGCGCTACATTACTGTAATTCAATATTGTTATATTATAACATTACAAGTATGATTGGAGTTTTATATGAAACCAGGTATTCATCCACAATATCGAACTGTCATTTTTCATGACACTAGTGCAGATGCTTACTTTAAAGTTGGTTCAACCATTAAGACGGAAAAAACGATAGAGTATGAAGGGGCAATTTACCCTTATGTCACGTTAGATGTCTCTTCTCAATCTCATCCATTTTATACCGGTAAGCAAAAAACACATTCTCAAGAAGGTAATGTGGCGCGCTTTAATAAACGTTTTGGCCGTTTTGTTAAGTAAGAAGGAAAGAAAAATGCAGGTATTAAGCTCATTAAAAAGTGCAAAACAGCGCCATCCTGATTGTAAGGTTGTGCGTCGCCGTGGTCGTCTTTATGTAATTTGTAAGTCAAATCCACGTTTTAAAGCAGTTCAGGGGTAAGATCATGCAAAGACCGATATTTTCTTGTTTTTTGATTATGGGTTTGTTGAGTAGTGCGATGTCTGTTTTGGCTCATGGGCATCATCATGAAAAAGTACAAACACAAGCACAACGAGATGCTGCTAATGGTATTTTTGAGGACAAGGACGTTCTCAATCGCCAGCTTAGTGATTGGGATGGCGTATGGCAATCTGTAGAGCCTTATCTGGTTAGTGGCGAGCTAGATGAGGTTTTACAAAAGAAAGCAGAAACGAAAAAAGATAAAACGGTTGAAGAGTACCGAGCCTATTATGCACAAGGCTATAAAACTGATGTGGATATGGTTGGCATTGAAAACAATATTATTGAGTTCCATAGAGGCGAGAACGTCGATAGCTGTGAATATCATTATGATGGTTATCGTATTCTACATTATGAGTCTGGTAAAAAAGGCGTACGTTATCTTTTCCGTTGCGATGATGCTAAAAGCCAAGCACCTAAATTTATTCAATTTAGCGACCATATTATTGCGCCAGAGAAAGCAGGGCACTTCCATTTATATATGGGCAATATATCGCAAGATGAATTACTTAAAGAACTAAGTAACTGGCCAACGTATTACCCTTATTCCATGAAAGCAGATGATATTGTTCATGAAATGCTTTATCACTGATTTAAGTAAAATAAATAGAAAATAAAATAATAAAAAAATCTTTAGCAAAGGAATGCTAGATTTTTTTTAATTAATTATGTGATATCAAAAGAACAATAAAATAATTCATGTGAAAGTTATTTGATTGGTAATACATCAAGTTATAGTATTAACAGTGGTATGATTACATAGGCTTTATCACATCATATAAAATATATATGCTATTTACACATATCTTTTAATATAACATATTCGCTTGGTGCAAAGATTGACTGTTTATAGCAAATATAATATCCCTTAGAGACTAAATCATATCTGACATAAAATGAAAAAAAGAAACTAAAAACAATTCCAGCTATTGCAATAATAGCAAGATAACCGGCGATTTTATTATTCATTTTTTTTATTTTTTTCTTATATGCACAAATAAAAATTAAATAAGAAAAATATATTAGTAAGGGTGAGCCAAAACATAATAATGCAGTCTGGAAAGAGAATAATATACGCTCTTTCATTGAAAAATATTCAATGTAATATGATATTGAAAAATAAAAACAAAAAATAGATAATAAAAAAATAAATAAAGAAGTTAAAAATAATTTCAGTGGGCTTATTTTATCCACGGCTAAGTCTCCCCCATTGTGTGAAAAATTGATCAGGGTGATAAGGCGTTTCAGGTTTCTTTTCCCGATAAGATTTTAGATTTTTAATAATGGTTTCACTGATCTTAAATTCATCATCTAACTTATAGAGAAAATATGAAATTGCAAGACTCAGTAAAAATATTCCTACAGATACAACAATGACACTTCCTCCTGAAATTATCCCTAATGTTGTTATAACACCGACTATAGTTGTAATTACTTGTGTTGCAATAGCCAATTTTGCCATATCCATAGTTATATTTATGAAAAAACTAGTGAGCTCATATTCATCTCTAAATATGAGCTCTACAATTCTATAAGTTGCTGAAAATACAATTGCAAAGCGTACTCCTCCAGCTGAAACGGAATTCATTCCTTGAGTTCCTACTCCCATATATATAATACGAGGATTATTTGCTAGATATCGAGTCGCATTTAAATAAGCTCTAACGCCCGCATGACTTGAAATTCTTATATAAATATTTCTAAATTCATTAATAATCCTTTCGACTCTATATGATATCATAGATATTTCCAGAATATGATGAAGCGATATCACCAATACTAAATAAAGTGTCTTTCGATGATTTGTAAGGTGTTGGAGTAGATAAGTTTTTTAGAACATCATCAGCTTCTTCAATGGTGATAAGTGCCGCAACATTTTCATCATCTTCCGTATCATTAAGGATCCGCTCAATTCTTTTTTTATAAATTTAAATTAGATTAATAAAATTTATGATTTTATGCAATTAAAAATATCCACTGTTAGATTAATTAATTGAAAGTTAGCTTAACAACAAGGGTGATTTTATTTTTTATTATGTAATATTCTATTTTTATTATTTACTTTAAGTGGATAGTATCCTTCGCTATACAAGAAGTTATTTTTATTTTTTTTATATAATTAATAAATAAACTGAAGATATATAAATATAATTTTTAATATTTTTCGATAATAAGAGAAAATAGTAAAGGAAAAAGCAGTAGCATCCATGCTGACTTACTTTTATAAGTTGAGTTAACGATTATTTATAATCCCTGGCAGAGATACTTCATCTCCATATAATCTTCAATACCGTGTTCAGAGCCTTCACGACCTAAACCTGATTGTTTAATTCCTCCAAATGGTGCAACTTCATTAGAAATTAAACCCGTATTAATGCCCACCATGCCGTATTCTAAATTTTCAGCAACACGCCAAATACGTTGTGGATTTTCACTATAAAAATAAGCCGCTAAGCCATAAATGGTATTATTAGCTAAATGCACCACTTCATCTTCATTTTCAAAAATAACTAAAGGTGCTACAGGGCCAAAGATCTCTTCTTCAAGGATATGGCTATCAGCAGGAACATTGCCGACAACGGTAGGTTGGAAGAAGTTTTCACCAGCTTTATCACCGTCTCCACCACAAAGCAGTGTTGCACCGCGTTTTAGTGTGTCAGCAAGCAATGATTGTGATTTCTCAACAGCTTTACGGTTAATGAGAGGCCCAATAGTAACACCTTCTTCAAAACCATTTCCTACTTTGAGCTTTTTAACAGCAGCAACAAAGCGTTCACTAAATTGTTGATAAACATCCTTATGAATATAGAAACGGTTAGCGCAAACACAGGTTTGTCCTGCATTACGGAATTTTGCTCCCATAGCACCTTCAACTGCTTTATTAATATCAGCATCATTAAACACGATAAATGGTGCGTTACCGCCTAATTCTAAAGAGACTTTTTTTACGCTATCTGAGCACTGGCGCATTAATAAACGTCCAACACCTGTAGAGCCTGTAAAACTTAATTTGCGAACACGGTTATCGGAGGTAAAGACTTCGCCAATTTTAATGGCATCACCTGTCACAATATTAATAACACCAGCTGGAATACCGGCTTGAGTCGCTAATTCAGCTAAGGCCAATGCGGTATAAGGTGTTTCATTGGCAGGTTTAATCACCATAGTACAACCCGCCGCTAATGCAGGTGCGGCTTTACGGGTGATCATAGCTGCCGGGAAGTTCCAAGGTGTGATAGCAGCACAGACACCAATACCTTGTTTGATCACCATCAAGCGTTTATCAGCAGAAGGTGAGGGAATAATTTCACCGTTAGTTCTCTTACCTTGCTCGGCAAACCACTCAATAAAAGAGGCTGCATAAGTAATTTCACCTTCAGCTTCAGCAACGGGTTTACCTTGCTCAAATGTCATTAATTCAGCAAGTTTTCTTTTATTTTCAGTGATTAATCTAAACCAATTTTGCAATAATGCTCCGCGCTGATGTGCTGTGAATGCACGCCATTGCGGTAAGGCTTTTTGTGCGGCATCAACCGCCATTATGGCTTCTTGTGTTCCCATATTAGGAACTGTACCTAGTTGTGTGCCAGTTGCGGGATCAATGACATCAATCGTGTCGTTATTTTTAGCATTACACCAAAGACCATCAATATAGCCTTGTTCGCGGAAATAGGGATTTGTCGTTATCTTCACTTAATACCTCTCTGAACATATCTGTATATTGATATTTAGCGCTGAATTAACAGGGCTAGGCTGTTTTATGCCTACTGATAATTATATGCCTGTGTTGCGGAGTTGTGAAAATAAGTATGACAAATCACACTAAAAAAGTGCTAAAAACAGGATAAATAGCGTCAATTGCTTCTATTTTTAATGAATAACCCCCATTACTCAAGACAGAAGGTTTACGCTGTACCTTACCACTGTTATTCTTGGGATCAACTTTCATAAAAAACAGGTATTTTTCATGTCAAAACCATCATTTGATTCTATCGAATCACAGGCAAGTTACGGTATTGGTCTGCAAGTCGGTCAACAACTGACAGAATCAGGTCTTCAAGGATTAGAGCCCGCAGCACTGTTAGCTGGCTTGACCGATGCATTAGAAGGTAATGCGCCTTCTGTACCTGTTGAAACATTACACAATGCCTTACGTACTATGCATGAGCGTGCTGAAGCTGTTCGTCAAGAACGCCAAGCTGAGCTGGCTGATGCGGGTAAAATTTTCTTAGAAGAGAATGTGAAAAATGAAGGCGTTCAAGTTACAGAGTCAGGTTTACAGTATAAAGTACTGACAGCGGGTGAAGGTGCGATCCCTGCACGTACTGATCATGTTCGTGTTCATTACACGGGTCGTTTAATTGACGGCACTGTATTTGACAGTTCTGTTCAACGCGGTCAGCCAGCGGAATTCCCTGTAAATGGTGTTATCGCAGGTTGGATTGAAGCATTAACATTAATGCCAGTAGGCTCTAAGTGGGAATTATATATCCCTTATCAATTAGCCTATGGTGAACGTGGAGCAGGTGCGGCTATTCCTCCATTCGCAACATTAGTATTTGAAGTAGAATTATTAGAAATTTTATAATTTCTTATTCTGCGGCAAATCAGAGTAAAAAATAGCCGGTTTTGCCGGCTATTGTTGTCTCTATACTAAAATAAAGAGATAGTAGGGTAATTGATTTTTATAAGAGAAGTGATCATGCTTATAGAAATAAGAGAGGTGCATTATGTTAGAACAAGTCAGCAAATTAGCTCGCCAAGCCGGTATGGCGATAATGCAGATTTATCAGCAATCCGAGCCGATTCAAGTGCAGGAGAAAAGTGATCATTCACCTGTGACGGAAGCAGATTTAGCAGCTCATCAAATTATCAAACAAGGACTTGCTTCTATTGCTCCTGACATCCCACAATTATCTGAAGAAGATCCACCTGAATGGGAAGTTCGCCGTCATTGGGATCGGTATTGGCTAATTGATCCACTAGATGGTACAAAAGAATTTATCAGTAAAAATGGTGAGTTTACGGTGAATATCGCCTTAATCGAAAAGGGCATTCCTGTTTTAGGTGTAGTTTATGCACCAGTGCAAAATGTGTTATATGCGGCTGCCAATAAAAAAGCGTGGAAAGAGGAGTGTGGTCAGCGATTACCTATCCATGCAAGCCGAGCAGACCCTCCTGTGATTGTAATTAGTCGATCTCATCAAGATGATGAATTAAAAGAGTATTTATCACAATTAGGTGAACATCAAACGGTCGCCGTCGGCTCATCTCTAAAATTTTGTCTTGTTGCGGAAGGTAAAGCGCAGCTTTATCCCCGCTTTGGACCTACACATACATGGGATACCGCAGCTGGTCATGCTATCGCTATTGCAGCAGGTGCGCATGTTACCGATTGGAAAGGGGTAACTCTAGATTATTCTCCTAAAGCATCATTGATAAATCCAGGATTTAGAGTCTCTATATTTTAGTATCATATTATAGGATCAGAGCCCTTTATTTAATAAGGGCTTTGATATAGAGATTATTCTTTAATGAGATCATTGATAAGATTGATGGCTGTTGTGATTTCCGAGCCACTTAACACACCTTCTTTGACAAAACGGACTTTGCCTTGTTTATCAAGTACAACAATCGCTGAACTCTCTTTTTCTAACCCCCAGCCTTTTAATGCTACGCCATCGGCATCAACAATAAATTGTGACCAAGGAAACTCTTTTTTACTGTCTTCGACACTGCCACGTACAAAGGGACCTGTACCAAATACTGCATCATCTGTATTAATAATGGTTGTTGTTTGATAACTCGCTTGCGGGAATTTGGCTAATTTAACTGCTTCAATAAATGGCGCATTCATCTCCTTTGCTTTACTCCGTCCTGCTATATGCTGAACAGTACGTACTTTCCCACTCAGCAGACCACTGTTCCAATTTTGGTAGCTAAACTTATCTTTGGCTGTGTCATAAAGTAGCTCACCTTTGTCATTGATGGTGACCGCTGGGAGAACCGTATTTTCAGTGATGTTATGGGCCAATACCCACGTTGAAGTGCTAAGTAAAAGTGTCGCTAAGGTGAGTTTGTGCATAGCTATTGTCCTATTATTGAGGTCACGTTAGGTTCTATTTAAGCATAGAAGCTAGTGAAGAATAATACCTCATTATTGATACATTTATTTAACATTGAGAGGGTGAGATATTGCTTACGTTATCTTGATTTACATTCTTTACTGTCAATAAATGTAAAAATAGATAAGAAATTTAAATAAGTTGAACCTAGTACTTATAATTAGGTCTTTAAATTTGATATATAAAGATAAGTCTTTATGACTTATTAAACTCAACAACGAGCATGGGAGACTAACTGAAAGATGAAAATCTTCAATCGCTATAACCCTGAAAAAATTGCTCTCTACGTTAAGACGTTATTTCGTGGACGGTTTTATATCAAAGGAATGGGTGCATTTGAATTCGATTACGGTAAAATTCTATTACCTAAAATAAAAGATAAGCTACATTTTAATGTAATGAGTGAAGTAAACCAGCAGGTTATTTTACTTAAGGCTGAAATGGGTTAACTTTTATCTGATAGATAACTGAGTCTTTCTCTTCGAGTTTTCAGATAAGGCTCAGTTATTAATTTCATTTAGTTACTAACTAATCAGCAATTTTATTTTCATCTTTTTTGATTTCGACTTCCGTTGTTGTTGTCTGTGTAACAGGAACATGCTCCTGTAAGACGGGTTTAACGGGAGGAATATCATCAACTTTTGTCACAAGTAATTGATCAATTTTATAATTATCAATATCGACAACTTCAAACTTATACCCCGAGAACTTCACGTAATCAGTGCGTTTTGGAATTTTACGCAAGCGGTACATCATAAAACCTGCAATAGTTTCATAGTTACTAGAATCAGGGAAATCATCAATATCAAGTGCACGCATCACATCATCAATTGGTGTACCACCTTCAACTAACCATGAGTGTTCATCACGACTGACAATTTGCTCTTCTTGCCCTGGTCCAATTAAATCGCCCATCAATGTTGTCATCACATCATTTAGTGTAATAACGCCCATTACCATGGCATATTCATTGAGGATGATGGCAAAATCTTCACCTGATGTTTTAAAACTTTCTAACATATCTGAGAGTGTCAATGTATCAGGAATAATGAGAGCTTTGCGGATATGAACGCCTTCATTAAGATTTAGGCTTTGTCCATTGATAACTCGATTAAGAAGCTCTTTAGAATCTACATAACCAATAATATGGTCGATATCACCTTCACACACTAAAAATTTAGAGTGAGGCTGGGTGGCAATTTTTTCTTTAATGTCGTTTTCAGTTTCTTCGCGATCAAAATAAACCACATCTTCCCTAGGCGTCATTGCAGAAGGAACGGTGCGTGATTCTAATTCAAAGACATTTTCAATGAGTTCATGTTCTTGTTTACGTAAAACCCCAGCAACAGCCCCGGCTTCTACAATGGCGAAGATATCATCAGAAGTAATATCTTCATTTCTGACCATCGGGATTTTAAATAGCTTGAAGATGAGATCCGCCATACCATTAAATAACCACACCAGAGGGCGGAAAAAGGCAAGACAGAGGCGCATTGGATTGACAATTCGTAATGCGATAGCTTCTGGCTTAATCATACCAATACGTTTGGGGGTTAAATCAGCCAGTAAAATAAACATTGATGTGACAATAATAAAAGAACAAATAGACCCAAGTTGCTGAGCTAATGGTTCTTCAAAAAACTGTAGATAAAAGCTTTTAAGTGAAGGAGAAAATGCGGATTCACCGACAATACCCGCTAAGATAGCAACGGCATTTAATCCAATTTGTACGACTGTAAAAAACATGCCTGGCATTTCTTGCATTTTTAATACACGAGCGGCGTTAATATTGCCCTCATCGACTAGTTGTTTGAGTTTAATTCGACGAGAAGCAGCAAGCGAGATTTCAGACAGTGAAAAAAAGGCGCTGATAGCACAAAGCAAAAGCACAATGAGTAAACTATTAAGCATATAAGGCTCACATCACCCCGAGTATTTAATCCAAAGGGCAATACTAGAGTGTTAAAAATAGAAGATAAATCAATATATTGTGATGGAATTATTCACAAAGATAGATAAGAGGGCGTAATTATATCATCGCCCTACTATTTTCTGCTAGTGTTACTTTTCTGGGGGATAGCAGATACCAATTCCACCTAACCCACAATAACCTTTTGGGTTTTTATGTAAATATTGCTGGTGGTAGTCTTCAGCAAAATAGAATGGGCCCGCTGGCTGAATTTCAGTGGTGATCTTTTCAGTAGTACCTTGGGCATTCATCGCTTGTTGATAACGTTTCTTTGACTCAACAGCTTGTGCATATTGTTCAGTGTTGACGGTGTAAATAGCAGAACGGTATTGACTCCCAATATCATTACCTTGGCGCATACCTTGTGATGGATTATGATTTTCCCAAAAAAGAGCCAGAAGTTGTTGGTAGCTAATTATTGCGGGGTCAAAAATAATTCTCACCACTTCACTATGGCCAGTTAAACCTTGGCAAACTTGTTGGTAGGTTGGATTTTCTGTTACACCACCGCTATAACCTGCACTTGTTGAGTAAACGCCAGGCTGTTGCCAAAATAGACGTTCAGCACCCCAAAAACAGCCCATGGCAAAATAAGCGATACTCATCTTTTCCGGGATCTCATTAATGGAATGCCCATTTACCGCATGATTAGCAGATATTTCTAATGGCGTCGAAGTGCCCCTTAAGGCATTCTCAGGTTGGTAAGCTTGATGTTGCAAGGTAGACTCCATTTTTTATATTTGTAAACGCTTTACTATGGTAAAGGTTTAATATTGTTATAAACTAAATCTACAATAAAGCTTAAAACAGTTTGTCGTCAATTTATCACATGAATTAAATCATATTGAGGAGAAAACGTGCCGAGATACTCCGTTATCTACGTTCTCTGTCTGTCTTTTATCGCACCCGTTGCTTATGGGGCAAATTTGCGTTTAAAAGTGGAAGGTTTAGAAGGGCAACTCGAAAAAAATGCGCGAGTCCAGCTATCAAACATTACAACAGAAGAAGTTGCACCTGACGGGCGTTTTCGTGCGCGTGTTGAAAAGGCAATTCAAGAAGGACTTCGCCCTTTAGGCTATTATCAGCCAACAGTGACATTCTCTTATCAAGAAAACACACCACCTGCGCGTTCTGTATTAACGGCTAAAGTTGAACCCGGTATTCCTATTTTACTCAAAGGGGTCGATATTGTTCTTGAAGGCGGTGCTAAAACTGACGAACAATATGCAAAGGTCATTAAAGAGAATACCCCTCCTCTTGATAGTGTTTTAAATCATGGTGATTATGAAAAGCTCAAAGGTTCATTAACAGGACTTGCTATCCGTCGTGGTTACTTTGATGCTGAAATGGATAAAAGCCAGCTAGGTGTCTCTTTAGATAACCATGCCTCGTATTGGGATTTTGTCTTTAATAGTGGTGAACGTTATCGCTTTGGCAAAGTGAATTATACAGGCTCCCAAATTCGGGAAGATTACTTACAAAATATTGTTCCTTTTAAAGAAGGGCAATATTACGCCTCTGAAGATCTAGCCGAATTTAATCGCCGTTTAGCGGCAACAGGTTGGTTTAACTCTGCCGTTGTGACCCCTGATATTGCTAAAGCACGCGCTGAAGGTTCTCATCTTTTACCGATGAGTGCGGTTGTCACTCCGCGTTCTCGTAACTATGTAGAGCTTGGTGGTGGTTATGCCACCGATGTTGGTCCTCGCCTTAATATGCAGTGGGATAAACCATGGATGAATTCGCGTGGTCATAGTTTAACTTCCAACATTAGCGTTTCTCAACCTGAACAATCTATTGGTGCAAACTATAAAATTCCACTTAAGGTAAACCCATTAGAGCAATATTATGGTGTTCAAGGTGGTTTTAAACGGACCGATTTAAATGACACTCGTTCTGATACCACAACGTTAAATGTGTCTCGAAACTGGGATATGTCCACTGGCTGGCAATACAGTGTGAATACACGTTGGAGCCTCAGCCACTTTACTCAGGGGGATGTCACAAATACCACGATGTTGCTTTATCCAGGCGTGACAGCAAGTCGCGTACGCCAACGAGGGGGCATGATGCCTTCTTGGGGGGATAGTCAACGTTACACATTAGACTACTCCAATAAAATATGGGGCTCAGATGTAGAATTTGTTGCGTTCCAAGCACAACATGTCTGGATACGCACGCCTTGGGATGGGCATCGATTTGTTGTAAGAGGTAATTTCGGCTGGATTGAAACTAATGCCTTTGAACAAGTTCCCCCTGAGTTACGTTTCTTTGCGGGGGGAGATAGAAGTGTCCGTGGCTTTAAATACCAAAGTATCTCACCAGAAGATAGCAAAGGTAATTTAACCGGTGCATCAAGGATGTTAGTCGGATCACTAGAATATCAATATAATGTCACGGGTAATTGGTGGAGCGCTGTCTTTATTGATAGTGGTGAAGCCGTTAATGATTTTACTCGCAGTGATTTTAAAACAGGTGCTGGCGCGGGTGTGCGCTGGGCATCACCAGTTGGTCCGATTAAATTTGATTTAGCATTACCTGTGAGCGACGTTGATAAACGTAGACTTCAGTTTTATATCGGGTTAGGAGCAGAATTATGATCAAGTGGTTGAAATGGATTGCACTAACACTTCTTATCATTATTTTGCTTACGTTCAGTGCCGTAGCTTGGATCTTAGGAACACAATCAGGTTTGCATTTTGCCATTAATAGTGCTGCTCGCTGGGTTCCTGGCTTAGTTATCAAAGATGTTAATGGTGACTGGAAAGATCTGCGTTTAACGGGAGTTGAATATCAAATGCCCGGAGTTGATGTGAACGTGGGTGAGTTATCATTAGGACTACGTTTAGCATGCCTGACGGATAAACAAGTTTGCGTTGATACACTGGCGACACGCGATGTGGTTGTTAATGTTGATACTAATGCTTTCCCTCCCTCTGAAGAAACCCCACCATCAGAGCCTTTAACTGAGCTCAATGCGCCGTTACCTCTCTATTTAAACTCGCTTTCATTAGAAAATACGCATGTGAAGATTGACGATATAGCAATCTCGCTCGGTAAGTTTAAAACCGGTGCGCAGTGGGAAGGGCATCAAGTTACATTAAACCCAACAGTTATTAATGATTTGCTGGTGGCGTTACCCAAAACACCAGAAGAAGGCAGTGTTCAAGCAGTTGCCCAAGATGTAAAAGAAGTCGTAACTGCAAAACCTAAAACTGAACCTACAACACCAGAAGAAAAAGAGCAGGCGCTAGCAGACACGATTAAAACGATTTTTGCTAAGCCACTATTGGCTGAATTACCTGAAATTATTATTCCTGTTGATATCAATATTGAAGGTATTGAAGGTAAGCAATTACAAGTGAGTGGGGATACGCCCGTTACCATTAATCAACTCTCTTTTGAGGCAAAGACTCAAGGTAAGCAGGTTAATCTCACTAAATTAAATATTGATGCACCAGAAGGTGAAGTGAGTTTAAATGGGGGAATTACCCTAGATAAACAGTGGCCTGTTAATTTAGATGTGAATGCGACTGTCCGTGATGTCGCAGGGCTTGAAGATTTTAAAGATCAAAAAGCGACGCTTTCTTTGCAAGGAGCATTACTGGAAGAGCTTAAATTAGCACTTTCTTTAACTGGTGCAGTAACAGCCACGCTTGATGCACAAGCAGAGCTCGCCAAACCGCATCTTCCGTTAAAACTTACTCTAGAGAGCCAAAAAGTTCGTTGGCCATTAACTGGGGATGTACAGTATCAACTTAATGACACCCGATTACGTCTCAATGGTCAGACTGATAATTATGATCTTTCATTGCGTTCTGATATCCAAGGTCAGGAAATTCCGCCTGCTAAATTAATGTTGGATGCAAAAGGTAATGAAGAAAAAATTGAGTTAACACGACTGCGTTTAGCCGCATTACAGGGTCATGCTGATATCACTGGTGTTGCTGATTGGAGTAAGGCGATTAGTTGGAATGCATTGCTCACTATTTCGGGAATTAATACGGCAAAACAGTATCCTGATATGCCCGCTAAATTAGATGGACGTATTGCTACAACGGGGAGCCTGTATGGCGGGAGTTGGCAATTACGTGTTCCTGAAATCACTTTAGATGGTGATCTCAAAAATAATCTTATCAAGGCGAGGGGGAATGCTTATGGTAATGATTCAGGACAATGGAATATTCCCCAATTAAATCTGATATTGGGGAAAAATAAGCTCGATATCGAAGGGCACCTAGGCGATAAATGGGCATTAGATGCCAATATTAATGCACCAGGATTAAATGGTTTAGTGCCAGGGCTCACTGGCTTTGTAAAAGGTAAGGTGAATATTCGAGGTGATATTAATACACCAAAGATTATTGCTGATATCAATGCCCAGGGCATTAAATGGCAAGATCAAGTGAGTATTGGATCTATTACGATTAAAGGCGATGTTCAGTCTGATAAAGACATTGGTGGCAAACTGGTTATTACAGCACGCCAGTTAAAACAAGCCGATTTAATTATTCGTAATTTAACGTTAGATGCAGCTGGTACAGAAAAACAACATAAACTCACCTTGAAAGTAGATGGTGAGCCAGTGTCTGGTGGACTGACATTAGCGGGTTCATTCGATAAAGAAAAACAGCAGTGGAAAGGGACGTTAAATAATACGGCTTTTGATACCCCAGTGGGTGAATGGCGTTTAAATAAAGCAATGACGCTGAATTTATTGGCAGAAAAGCAAGAGATTACGATCGGTGCTCATTGCTGGGTGAATCCTGATGCACAAGTCTGTGTTCCTAAAGCAATAACCGTTGGTGAAAGTGGAACTGCTGGAATTACGTTAACTCGTTTTGATTTAGCAATGATAAAGCCTTTTTTACCACCTGAAACGTCTGTTCGTGGTGTGTTTACAGGGGATGCTACTGCAACATGGAGTTCAAAAGGCGGATTACCGAAAGCATCTGTCAATTTAAAAGGGCAAGGTGTTGCAGTAAAACAGAATATCGAAGGCACTATTTTACCTATTGATTTCGATACCATTACGTTAAATGCGGGCATGAATAATGGTAAAGCAACATTACAATGGCTGATTAGTATTGCAGGTAATGGTAATTTTAAAGGCAATGTGCATGTTGCCGATCTTGAGAAAAAACGCCAATTATCAGGTACGGTGGATATTGATAATCTGACATTAGATTTAATCAAACCGTTCTTAGGTAAAGGTGAAATAGCTGAAGGTCGTGTTGGTGCACAATTACGTTTAGGCGGAAATGCACAATCGCCACTGCTATTTGGTCAATTTGGTATCAATCAATTAAAAGTGGTTGGGCACTGGATCCCGTTTGATATTACGAAAGGGAATGTTGATGTTCAATTCAATGGTGCGACGTCCGATTTAAGCGGTAGAATCGAAACGCCAGAAGGTTACTTAAATCTTACTGGTAATGCCGATTGGCGTAAGTTAGATGAATGGCGCGCAGTGGTGGCCGCTAATGGTAATAAACTAAGGGTGTCGTTACCGCCAATGGTGCGTATTGATGTTAATCCTGACCTTGTTTTTGAGGCTAGCCCTCATTTACTGAAATTAGATGGCCGTATTGATATCCCTTGGGCTCGTATTGTGGTTCAAGAGTTGCCGGAGTCGGCGGTATCGGCATCTTCAGATGAAGTGATGCTGGATAAAAACTTACAGCCTATAGCGCCAAAAGAGACATCGATTCCAATTCAAAGCAATTTAGCGATTAATATTGGTGATGATGTGACACTGGACGCATTTGGTCTTAAAGCCAGATTGACGGGAGCACTTAAAGTCAATCAGAATAAACAAGGACTGGGTTTAAATGGGCAAGTTGATATTCCACGTGGGCAATTCAAAGCTTATGGGCAAGATTTACAAGTGCGTAAGGGACAAATCTTGTTCTCTGGGCCCGTTGATCAACCTTATTTAAATATCGAGGCTATTCGTAACCCTGATAATACCGCAGACAATGTTATTGCTGGTGTTAAGGTAACGGGGCTTGCTGATCAGCCTAAAGTAGAAATTTTCTCTGAGCCAGCTAAAACACAACAAGAAGCGTTATCTTACTTGTTAAGAGGTGAAGGTCTAGACAGTGGTGATGCTGATTCATCACAAATGACAGCAATGCTGATAGGATTAGGCGTTGGTCAAAGTGGTCAGCTTGTAGGGCGCATAGGCGAAACCTTTGGTGTTTCGGATCTAGCGCTTGATACACAAGGTGTGGGGGATAATTCACAAGTTGTGGTCAGCGGTAAGATAACGAACGACCTACAAGTGAAGTATGGAGTGGGTATATTTGATTCGCTAGCGACGTTAACCTTACGTTATCGCTTGATGCCCAGGTTGTATTTACAAGCAGTGTCTGGTATGAATCAGGCAATAGATCTGCTTTATCAATTTGAGTTTTAAATTATATGCGAATTATTGTTTATGGTAGTTTACGGCGAAACCAAGGTAACCATCACTGGATGACTTATGCTCAGCTTCTCGGTGAGCATAAATTAGTGGGATATAAACTCTATGATTTAGGATTTTACCCTGCGGTTATTGAAGGTGAAGGAGAGATAGAGTGTGAAGTCTATCGGATAACACCTTCTATCTTGACAGAGCTTGATGAATTGAAAAAGAACGATCAGGATTACAAGCGACAACTGATTTCAACGCCTTATGGCAGTGCTTGGATCTACCTTTATCAAAAGCCTGTTGATGGTTTGCGTGAAATAAAATGTGGTGATTGGTTAAAGCGTCATGAAGAAGAGTAATTGAGTATTTCCCTTTTACTCAATATGATACAAAAACGGCTTGATAGGAATATCGAGCCGTTTTTATTTTTATATAAATAGATAATAGTTTATTTATATTATTAATGACTCTTTAATTTATTTAAATGTTATTATTTTTATTTAATTTAATAGCTAATATTTATTTTATTTCTTATGATTATAGATATGAATTTTATTAATGCTTAGCTTATTGACAATAAAATTAAATTAATGCTAAAAAGATAAGTGACTACTTAAGTTAATCAATGAAATTAGATTTTATTATTTTTTAATATGAATTTTAAAGGTGGTTTATGAACAATTCTAATAACATCTCATTGCTTTATAAAAATAAACCTGTAGAAGTTGAACAAAATATAGCAAGTAATTCTTTTACTGATATGATATTTCAAACAAAAACAACAGCAACAGAGACAGTTGATAAATTGGCTTATCTTGCTGGTATTAAAAATGTACCTGCTGATGATAAATATCAAAAATTGAATACATCTAATTTAACGTCACTCCTCGAAAGTGTAAAGTTATTAGGTTATGACATTGAAGTTGTCGGTATCTAATTAATTTAAAAGCAGCTTGTTAGCTGCTTTTAAACGTAAGGATAAAATAATGAATAAGGATATTATTAATTTAAATAAAGATATTAATATCGTTGGATTACATTGGATTTCTCGTTGGCGAGTAAACAATGGAAGAAAGGATTCTTATGTTATTCCTTTTGCAACGACATATCCGATTAATATTATTTATCATGGTAGTGATGAGTTTAAATATGGACAATATGGTATTCATCTCGGGCAACAAGATACATTGACTTTTTTAGGTGATGAAAATCGAAAAGTATTGGCTAAATTTATTGATTGTCGTAAATATTCTCCGACGTTTAAGTCAGTATTAAGCTTTTATATTACACCTTCTTCAGCGAGAACATTAATTATTCCTCCAGGTGTTGCTCATACCTTTCATCATTTAGAGAATATATTTACTTTAAATAGTTATACTTTATTTTTACCTACACTAGAGAAGTTATTCTGTAAGGATCTTACATGGTCACCGAATAATGATGTTATTAATCTCCCTGAAGATATTAACATTGATGATATTGAAGGTTATGAACCTATGACAGAAGAAGCCTCCGATTTAGTTTATCATCGCATTGCCGATATCCAGTCTGAACTTCTCAATAAACATGAATTTTTGCATTCAGAAACACGAAAAATTCGTTTAGATAATGGTGATACTGTTAATTTAAGATTTAGAGAAAGAATAGCCAAAAATCAAAGAATGAAATTACCACTCTCGACAATTATGGGTGTGGCGTTTCGTGAGATGCCGACAATGCAAACGGGTAAAGAGAGTGGGATTGTTCCGTTAACACGAAAATCACCGATGTATCTTGTTGACCATGGCCCCGAAGATTATGATTTTGACTCTTATGGCTTACATTTAGGGCAAGAAGATCACTTGATTTTTTTAGGGGAAACTTCTTGTGATATAACATTAAAGCTTGTTGATATGAGAAAGAACTCGCCTACTTTATTTTATGAAGATGAGATAACGTTTAACCCTACACCTAACCTTGAACTTGTTATCCCTTGTGGGGTTGCTCATGCTTTATTTAATATGGCGAATGTGATTACGGTTAATCGCCCTGTTATTTATTTAGATAAAGAAAAAGAATATATTCCTGGTCATGATGTTATTGATTGGAAAATTGCGAATAAAAACTATCAATCTTATTCTATTAATAAAATAGAGGCAGATTTAAACTATTATCAATTTATTGTTTCTAAACAAGAGGAAATCATTAAACAGCAGCCTACACATCATACACCCAAATCTATTATTGTTTATGATGAAAATAATAATCCAATTAAAGTGTTAATTAAAGAAAAGGTCTGATATTTATTATGCATACTGTCTTTTTTTATATGCTTTTTTTTGTATTAACGGCTGATGGATTAATGGTATTTCTTACGCCTGTTATTGTCTATCAGTTAACAACAAGTATTGAATATGCGGGATTGACATACGCACTATGGTGGTTACCTCGGGTTTTCTTGATCCCTATTATTGGAAAATATATAGATGGCTTAGGTGTTCGTCCTATATCGATTATTTCTGATGTTTTTAAAATAACAGGGTGTTTATTTTTATTATATGCTGATTTTACGTCTGAGATGATGATAGCAGTCAGTTTTGGATTAGTTGGCAGTTTAATTTCTATTGGAAATTCTCAAACGCTTATTTCGTATGAAAAAATGATTGCATCTATAAGTAATAATAAAGAACATCATATTAATATGATATCTAGAATGGATTTCTCAGGGATGATCATCGGTCCTCTCATTGGCATTTTTTTTATTGATTATGGATATAAATATTTACTTATTATACCTGTTATATTTTATTTTATTAATGCTCTTTTCTTTTTATTTTTTTATAAGGAAAAAAAGAGAATTCACGAAAATAATTCGCAAGAAATAATTAGTTTTAATAAGATGATTCTTTACATTTTATCATCACCGATAATTCTATTTTCTATTTTTATTGCTATTGGTAACAATATGTTTGATGGTTTAATTGAATCTAGTGGTACGGCGTTAATTGATCGCTCTATGAAATTACCCATAAAATATTATGGTTTTATTGATATTGCAGCGGGGATCTGCGGTGTATTAGGCACATACTTATATAGCTATTTAAGTCAATGTATAAGGAGAAGGCCACTCACTATTATTTCAATTTCGATTATTGTTATCAGTTCCTCTTTCCTAGTATTTTTTCAAGGTTCCATGATCTTGTTTTTTATCAGCTATGCAATTTCAATTATTGGAAAAGTTTTTTCGGGAAATATTTTAAGAATGCTTAGAATTGAGATTATCCCTTTCAATCAATTAGCAAGTGTGTCATCTCTGATTATCCTATTGAATCAACTGATCTTACCGATTGTGGGCGGGCTTTTGTTTTTTTCGACTGGAGACGTTTCAGTAGTTTATATGTTAATGATAGTTGCCATTGCTATCACATTGATAAGTGGTGGATTGCTTGTAATGCGTTTGAAACAAAGAGTGATATCATCATAAAAAAAGCCCCTCAATAAAATGAAGAGCTTTTTTATCAGTAAGTTATTCTGATAGCATTAAAATTATTTTTTCGCGCGTTCGAAAGAAGACAGAATTTCAGCTTTAGCGGCTTCTACACCTTCCCAACCGTCAACTTTAACCCATTTGCCAGTTTCTAAATCTTTGTAGTGTTCAAAGAAATGTTTGATCTGTGCTTTTAACAGTTCTGGTAGGTCAGTCACATCTTTAATGTGATCGTATTCTTTGCTCAGTTTAGTGTGTGGCACTGCAACTAGTTTTGCATCTTCACCTGATTCGTCAGTCATTTTTAGTACGCCAACAGGACGACAACGAATAACGGAACCTGGTTGTAATGGGTATGGCGTTGGAACCAGAACGTCTACTGGATCACCATCTAAAGATAATGTGTTGTTAATGTAACCGTAGTTGCATGGGTAGAACATGGCAGTTGACATAAAACGGTCAACAAACAGTGCGCCACTTTCTTTGTCAACTTCGTATTTGATAGGATCAGCATTTGCTGGGATTTCAATAACAACATAGATATCTTCTGGTAGTTCTTTACCAGCAGGAACATGATTCAGGCTCATAAAAAATTTCCTATAAAAAAATTAATTTTACGTGGCCTGTAGTATAGCGAAAAGTTTTTAACAATACCCGTTTTTTGCCGAACATGTTGCGTTATGACGTAAGAATAAGCAGTAAATAAAAAGAAGCCCTATTTTCAAAGATGAAAAAACCGGACGAAAAAGAAGCCCGGTTTATCTATATTGATGCTAGACCAATGAATTATTCTTCGTCTGGATATTGCGCCATAAAACTTTCAGCTTGCTCAACCATCGATTTAGTACCGACAAAGAAAGGCATACGTTGGTGAAGCTCTTTGGGTTCAATATCTAGAATACGTTCTTTACCATTACTTGCTTTACCACCAGCTTGTTCTGCTAAAAACGCCATTGGGTTACATTCATAGAGTAAACGCAATTTACCAGTAGGATGGCTCGCAGTGCTTGGATAGATATAAATTCCCCCTTTTAGTAAATTACGGTGAAAATCAGCGACTAAAGAACCAATATAACGCGTGGTATAAGGGCGATTAGTTGCAGCATCTTGTTCTTGGCAATACTTGATGTATTTTTTGACACCTAATGGGAATTTGATGTAGTTGCCTTCATTGATCGAGTACATATTTCCTGTTGGTGGGAAATGTACACTTTCATGAGATAGGCAGAAGACACCTAAAGATGGATCATAAGTAAAGGCATGAACACCACAACCTGTTGTATAAACTAACATGGTTGATGAGCCATAAACGACATAACCCGCAGCAACTTGACGATGACCCGGTTGTAAGAAGTCATCTAACGTTACAGGTTGGCCAATAGGCGTAATACGGTGGTAAATAGAGAAAATTGTGCCGACGGAAACGTTTACATCAATATTCGACGAACCATCTAAAGGGTCCATTAGTACAACATACTTAGCATTTTCAGCGCGATCACCTTCAAAGATAACAATATCGTCTTCTTCTTCTGATCCGATACCCGCAACTTCACCACGTGCTTTTAATGCTGCTTTGAGTTTCTCATTCGCGTAAAGATCCAGTTTCATCTGGGCTTCACCTTGAACATTAGAAACCCCGTTAGTACCCAGAATATCGACTAACCCTGCTTTATTAATATCACGGTGGATAATTTTAGCCCCAAGCTTAATAGCCGAAAGTAATGCCGTAAGTTCGCCAGTTGCATGGGGAAAATCTTGTTGTTTCTCGACGATAAATTCGCCTAATGTTTTCATGACGCAGGTCCTGAATGTGAGTGGGTAAAGTAAAAAAAGGAGGAAAATCTCCTTGGTGGTGGCAAGTTTAGCCAAAGAATCGAATGATTCAAAGGTTAATCCGTTCCTTATCTGCTTTTTGATCGTTAGAATAGTGACCAACTTCATGCTATTGGACAGAAATTCATGCACATTCATATTCTTGGTATTTGTGGCACCTTTATGGGAAGTCTTGCCATCTTAGCTCGAGCAAAGGGACATAAAGTCACAGGCTCTGATGCTAATGTCTATCCACCGATGAGTACCTTATTAGAAAATCAGGGAATTGAACTGATTGAGGGATATGACCCTAAACAATTAGAACCTGCTCCTGACATGGTCATTATTGGTAATGCCATGACACGAGGAAACCCTTGTGTTGAAGCTGTACTTGAAAAAGGTCTACCTTATACTTCAGGTCCTCAATGGTTACACGATTATATTTTACCTGAGCGTTGGGTATTAGCGGTCGCAGGAACCCATGGCAAAACAACAACGGCGGGTATGTTAGCTTGGGTTTTAGAAGATTGTGGCTATAAACCCGGTTTTTTAATTGGTGGTGTACCTGGTAATTTCCAAGTTTCAGCACAATTAGGTGAAAGCCCTTTCTTTGTGATTGAAGCTGATGAGTATGATAGCGCTTTCTTTGATAAGCGTTCTAAATTTGTACATTATTCTCCTCGAACACTGATTTTAAATAACCTTGAATTTGATCATGCCGATATTTTTGATGATTTAGCGGCAATTCAAAAACAATTCCATCATTTAGTTCGTATCGTTCCGGGTAGTGGAAAAATCATCATGCCTGATAACGACATGAATTTAAAACAGACCATTGGAATGGGATGTTGGAGTGAACAAGAATTCACGGGTGAAACAGGCGATTGGCAGGCCAAAAAACTCACTAATGATAGTCGCCATTTTGAGGTATTTCATAAAGGTGAAAGCGTTGGAGAAGTGTGTTGGGGGCTTTCTGGTGAACACAACATGCAAAATGGCTTAATGGCAATAGTTGCTGCGCATCATGTTGGTGTTTTACCCTCAGATGCGTGTGAAGCATTAGATAAGTTTGTTAATGCGCGTCGTCGTTTAGAATTACGTGGTGAAGTTAACCAAGTGAGTGTTTATGACGACTTTGCACATCATCCTACGGCGATTTTGGCAACGCTTGAAGCATTGCGCAGTAAAGTTGGTGGAACTGCACGTATTATTGCGGTGTTAGAGCCCCGTTCAAATACGATGAAAATGGGTATTAGTAAGGATGATATCGCTCCCGCATTAGGTCGAGCTGATGAGGTGTTTTTATTCCAGCCACCGAATATTCAATGGTTAGTAAGTGATATCGCGGAGCATTGTGTGCAACCAGCGCGCTGGAGTACCGATCTTGATACATTAGTGGATATGATTGCGAAAGAAGCGCAAGCGGGTGATCATATTTTAATTATGAGTAATGGCGGTTTTGGTGGGATACATGAAAAACTGCTTAAAAAATTAGCGCAGCCTAAAGGCTCAGAGAATCAGTATTAATAATAAATAAAAATAAGCCACTGACTGTTTAGTGGCTTATTTTTGGACGCTATGGAAAAGCGATTATAATTCCTGATCAAACAGGTTTAGGATTGCATCTCGCAACTCTTCTGTTGAAAACCCGGGTGCAGGTGTTGAAAATATGGTGTCATCACCCGCAATACTGCCGAGGATCCCTTCTGCTTTGCCTAATGAATCTAATAAACGTGCAATAAGTTGAGCCGCACCTGGACTCGTTCTTATCACTACAACCGAATGGTTATGGTCAATATCAAGTACTAGATTTTTTAATGGGCTACTTGCTGTCGGTACGCCAAGTTCAGTGGGTAGGCAATATACCATTTCCATTTTGGCGTTACGGGTTCTTACTGCACCAAATTTTGTTAGCATACGAGAGATTTTGGACTGATTAATATTATCAAATCCAGCTTCTTGTAATGCAGTCACAATCTCGCCTTGTGAACTGAATTTTTCTTCTTTCAGCAGGGCTTTAAACGCTTTAACCAAGTCTTCTTGCTTAGAAGGAACGCGCATAGTTCACCTTTAGTGAGTTATCAATAACCCGCGTATTATGCGGAGAAGTGAATTTTTATGCAACAAAAGACGATGAAAGGTAAGAGATAATTTACGGAAAATTGTAAAGTAGAATGTACTACAAAAAAGTTTCATTTACCGACTTTGAATGTGGTAACTTAAGGGAAGTAAAATATTTGTTAACTAAATGATAAGCTTAAATGATTGTCATAAGGAGATAGACCCACTTAACATTTTGCCCAATTTATTGGAATTATTTATCAAAAGAGTGCCCACTATCTCATTAACAGATAAGCAATTTGTTTAGAATAACCAAAGTATTATTTTCCACTGTAAATGCCTTATTATGCAATATTGCTGTTAAATAATTGTTTTTTAAAAGGTGTATTGCGTAATAGTGAATCTCTCTAAGGCGTTCCACTATCTTGTAACTAAGGAGTATCAGAATGAAAGTAGCAGTTCTCGGTGCAGCGGGTGGTATTGGTCAGGCACTGGCACTTCTTCTTAAAAACCAGCTTCCAGCTGGTAGTGAACTCTCTTTATATGATATCGCTCCCGTCACACCGGGCGTCGCAGCTGACTTAAGCCATATCCCAACTCAAGTGACGGTAAAAGGTTTTGCTGGTGAAGATCCTTCTCCTGCATTAAAAGGCGCTGATGTTGTTCTGATTTCTGCGGGTGTTGCTCGTAAACCAGGCATGGATCGTTCTGATCTTTTCAATGTGAATGCCGGTATTGTCCGTAATTTAATTGAAAAAGTAGCACAAAATTGCCCTAAGGCACTGATTGGTATCATTACTAACCCAGTGAATACAACAGTTGCTATCGCTGCTGAAGTACTGAAAAAAGCGGGTGTTTACGATAAAAAACGTCTTTTTGGTATTACGACCCTAGATATCATTCGTGCTAATACTTTTGTTGCTGAATTAAAAGGCCAAGATCCTCAGAAAACCAATGTTCCTGTCATTGGTGGGCACTCTGGTGTCACTATTCTTCCTCTGCTTTCTCAAGTTGATGGGGTCTCATTTACGGATGATGAAGTGTCAGCGCTGACAAAACGTATCCAAAATGCAGGTACTGAAGTTGTAGAAGCGAAAGCAGGTGGTGGATCAGCAACATTATCAATGGGACAAGCCGCAGCGCGTTTTGGTCTTTCATTAATTCGCGCTTTAAATGGCGAGAAAAATGTTATTGAATGCACCTATACAGAAGGCGACGGAGAATATGCCCGTTTCTTTGCACAACCTATTCTTTTAGGCAAAAACGGTGTAGAGGAATATTTATCTATTGGTAAATTAAGTGATTTTGAAAAACAATCTCTTAATGGCATGTTAGATGTATTGAAAAAAGATATAATTCTTGGTGAAGAATTTATTAATAAATAAAGAAATACTTTTTTGCTATAAAAATAATGCAAATTTAAATAAAAACCGCTGATATAGTATCAGCGGTTTTTTTTATTAATTATAATGTATGTAATTATTAGTTAATTATTAGTTTTGTCACGAATCTTTCGTTCAAGTAATTCTCCTGTTTCAGGATGAAAATAACGGCTTGGCCAAATTTCAGAAGGAGCAACATTAAGATAATCAGCAATGATTTTTTCTCCTTTAGGCCAAGGGCGTGACAGTGCATTAGCGAGTGTTGAAGAGCTTAACCCTGCTTGACGAGAGATGGCAGCAAGTGTTGTTCCTCGTTTCCTAAGTGCGGCAATAATATCGGCAGGATGCCAATCAGATTTCCTTGAAATCATTTTTAATCCTTTTTCTATAAAATTAATTGCTGTGTTAGTGGTATAAATAACAGTTTATTAGAAATGTCTTAAAGCATTTAAACTGATTATTTAGAAAATAAAATAACATTATTTTTCTAAAAATATTTCTGATTTTTTTCTTAATAATTTCTTTTTTGAAGTTGATAACAATTTTAGAGAAACATAATGAAAAAAGAGTGGTATACGGCAAAGGAATTGACGGGTATAGGTGGATTACCTAAATCACCACAAGGTGTAAACGCAAAAGCTAAACGTGAATTTTGGCAAAAACAAAAGATAAAGAATAAGCAAGGTAGTGGTGTTGAATATCATTATTCTTGTTTACCAGATGAAACTCTAATTGCTCTGGAACTTTATGAACCATTAGCACATTACAAACTAAATAAAAAAGAGGAGCCACTCGTTATCTGGGTGAAAGCATTCCAACAACTAAATGATGGTGAACAAAAAACATTAACAGAGCTGATATTGCGGGAAGGTATTAGAAGTTTTTTAGAAAAAGTCGTCAATGATTAAACGATTTTAAAGAATCTATTATTGCGTTATCCGCAACAGATATCTATCTGATTAACCTCTTAGTTGAATGTGAGATGAGATCATGAAAAAAGAATGGTATACAGCGAAAGAATTAGTGGGGCTTGCGGGGTTACCTAACTCACCGCAGGGAGTTAACTTGATGGCTCGTCGTGAAGGCTGGGAAAACCGCCGTAAACGTGGCGTTCAAGGGAAAGCTGTAGAGTATTCAGTGAAAAGTTTGCCTGATGAGGTGATTGGTGTATTAGCCGCACATGAACCTCCTGCTGAGTATTTATCAAAGCGCCAGGATGCTTTTTTAATTTGGGTTGAGGCATATTATCAATTAACTAAATCAGAACGTGAAAAAATTGTGAAGTTCGTGCTTCGTGAAGGGCTAGCAAAACTCATTAGTTATATTGATGCCGATAATCAAGATGCCATTGAGCGAGAAAATGAAGAAGTGCTCAATAAATTAAAAAACCCACCAGAGTCGACATAGTCGCTCTGGCGGGCTTTACTGTACTATTAATGGGGTAGTGCCATTAGGATTACGATTGACGTTGTACAGCCACGTGAGCAAGCCCAATCAGCGCTTCTTTATAAGGTGAATCAGGTATAATAGATAAAGCTTCAATTGCTTTGTCTGCTTCTTCTTCTGCTTTTTGGCGGGTATATTCCAAAGAGCCACTTTGCTTCATGGTATTTAAAACGGTATCCAATAAATGGCGACCATTACCTTGCTCAATAGCTTGGCGAATTAACTGAGATTCTTCTTCATTACCGTTATGCATGGCATGGAGTAATGGCAACGTAGGTTTGCCCTCATCAAGATCATCGCCTGTGTTTTTACCCAACTGGTTATTGTCTGCATCATAATCAAGTAGATCGTCAATGAGCTGGAAAGCGGTCCCAAGGTAACGTCCATAGTCTTGGAATGCTTTTTCTTGCTCAGACGTTGCGCCAGCGAGGATTGCTGACGCATGAGATGCTGCTTCGAATAGGCGCGCTGTTTTGCTGTAGATAACTTGCATATAGTCATCTTCAGAAATGTTAGGATCGTTACAATTCATTAATTGTAAGACTTCACCTTCAGCGATCACATTGGTGGCGCTAGACATTAACTTTAATACACGCATTGAATCAAGATCCGTCATCATCTGAAAAGATCGTGTATAAATAAAGTCACCAACAAGTACACTTGCTGCATTTCCAAAGACGGCATTTGCCGTTTGTTTTCCTCTGCGCATATCAGATTCATCAACAACATCATCATGTAATAACGTTGCTGTATGAATAAACTCGATAAGCGCTGCGACCGAGATATGTTTGTCACCTTGATAGTCCAACGCTCGTCCAGTGAGCACGGCGATCATTGGTCGGATCCTTTTACCTCCACCACTAATGATGTAGTAACCAAGTTGGTTTATCAAAGAAACATCTGAATTAAGCTGGTAAAGGATTGCCTCATTTACCGCAGCCATATCAGCGGATGTTAGTTTTATAATAGATTCTAAATTCATGTTTTTTCGACTTTGGCTCGCCAATGAGCGCGTTATTATTAATAAAAAATGATCATGCCATAGATTTTACTCTCTTATAATTTAGATTGTACTTTAAAAATGGCTGAAATAAATATCGCATAAAAAACTCTTTTTTTTAACGCTAGTTTGCGATCTGTACTTGTCATCGGCACTAAATTTGCGTAGAATTCGCGCCCTATGTGAATATTTTAATTGTGCACTCAAATTATACATATTGGGAGTGTGCGGAAAGCGGAGTTTATATGTACGCGGTTTTCCAAAGTGGTGGTAAACAACACCGAGTCAGCGAAGGTCAAACTATTCGTTTAGAGAAACTTGAAGTAGCTACTGGCGAAACAATCGAGTTTGACACTGTAATGATGGTCGCTAATGGCGATGACATTCAAATTGGCGCTCCAATTCTTGCGGGCGTTAAAGTTAAAGCGGAAGTGGTTGCTCACGGTCGTGGCGAGAAAGTTAAGATTGTTAAGTTCCGTCGTCGTAAACATAGCCGTAAACAACAGGGCCACCGTCAGTGGTTTACTGATGTTAAAATCACTGGTATCGCTTAAGGTTTAGGAGAGTAGTTCAATGGCACATAAAAAGGCTGGCGGCTCGACTCGTAACGGTCGTGATTCCGAAGCAAAACGTCTGGGTGTTAAACGTTTCGGTGGTGAAGCTGTATTAGCAGGTAGCATCATCGTTCGTCAACGTGGTACTAAGTTCCATGCAGGTACTAACGTTGGTTGTGGTCGTGACCACACCCTGTTTGCATTAGCTGACGGAAAAATTAAGTTCGAAGTTAAAGGTCCAAACAACCGTAAATTTATCAGCATCGAAGCTGAATAATTACCGGTCCTTTAATCACCGAGTCAAAAGCCCTGCAAATCTGTTGCGGGGCTTTTTATATTTAAAAAAGGCCATCTCTGGGTAATTTCGGCCATCCAGCACGTTAATGGCTACTATACGGAGTAAAATCATGAAATTTGTTGATGAGGCCAAGATCCTGATCGTCGCGGGTGATGGTGGTAACGGCTGTGTGAGCTTTCGTCGCGAAAAATATATCCCTAATGGCGGACCAGACGGTGGTGATGGTGGTGATGGTGGTGACGTCTACATGATTGCAGACGAAAACCTAAATACCCTGATTGATTACCGTTTTACAAAATCTTATCGCGCTGAGCGTGGTGAAAATGGTCACAGCCGTGACTGCACAGGTAAGCGTGGTCAAGACATTACAATTAGTGTTCCGGTTGGAACGCGTGTCCGTGATTTAGCCACCAATGAAATCATTGCTGACTTAACTGTTCACGGCCAAAAACAGATGGTTGCTAAAGGCGGCTTTCACGGTTTAGGTAATACTCGCTTTAAATCTTCGGTTAACCGTGCTCCACGCCAACGTACTATGGGAACGCCGGGTGAATCTCGTGAAGTTCTCTTAGAGCTAATGTTATTAGCCGATGTTGGGATGTTAGGCATGCCGAATGCGGGTAAATCAACGTTTATTCGTGCAGTATCTGCGGCAAAACCTAAAGTTGCCGATTATCCTTTTACCACCTTAGTGCCGAGCTTAGGTGTGGTACGTATGGATAATCACCAAAGCTTTGTTGTTGCTGATATTCCTGGATTAATTGAAGGCGCTGCTGATGGTGCAGGTCTTGGGATCCAATTCTTAAAACATTTAGAACGCTGTCGTGTGTTATTGCACTTGATCGATATTGATCCTATTGACGGATCAGATCCTGTTGAGAATGCAAAAATTATTGTCTCTGAATTAGAGAAATACAGCGAAAAATTAGCACAAAAACCGCGTTGGTTAGTGTTCAATAAAGTGGATCTTCTTGATGCAGAAGAAGCAAAAGAGAAGGCAAAAGCGATTGTTGAAGCACTGGGTTGGGATGAAAACTATTACATGATAGCGGCTATCAACCAAGAAGGTGTGAAAAAACTTTGCTGGAACATCATGGAATTCTTGAACGTGACGCCACGTGAACAAGATTTAGTGGCGACAGTTACAGAGCCAGGAAAAGTTGACTTTATGTGGGATGATTATCACAAAGAACAGCTTGAAAATCCTGATTTCGAAGATGATGACGATGATGATTGGGATGAAGAAGATGATGATGGTATAGAGTTTATCTACCAACGTTAACTTTCATTCTTATCATGAAAAAATAAGAAAACGCCTGATTGATCAGGCGTTTTCTTTTATCTCAATATTGTAAATTTAACGGTTATTGTACATATCTTTATACAGATTAGTTTCAAAGCGTATTAAATAGGCTCGCCCTGCATTACGATTTTTCGTCGGTGGTGAATAGGATGAGACATACTGAACAAAAGCAACTTTTTGCCCATTTGCTGTTGTCATAAATCCAGCAAGATTATAAACCCCTTTTAATGAACCTGTTTTGGCAGAAACTTTGCCATCTACGCCTGCTTCATGAAAGCCACCACGATATTGTAATGTTCCATCATGCCCAGCAAGGGGAAGCATAGTCATAAAGTTGAGTTCATTATCATGTTGGCCAATATATTGAAGGACTTGCATCATTGTTGCCGGTGAAATGAGGTTATGACGTGAAAGGCCCGAACCATCAACCATGACTGTATTGCCTAAATCAATTCCTGCTTTTTGTTTTAAAATCGCGCGAGTTGCTTCTGCACCTGAACGCCATGTTCCGGCAACACCATAATATTCACGCCCAATGGTTCTAAATACAGTATCTGCAATCATATTGTCAGATTCTTTTAACATTGTCGTAAGTAAGTTATGTAAGGGTTTAGATTGTGTTTGCGCCAATACTGTAACGGGTGCTTTAACTTGAGAACGACGTTTTATATAACCATCAAGTTCAATATTGGATCTTTGTAATTCTTCTTTTAAAATCGTACCAGCCCAATGCGCACCGTCTTGAATTGAAAACATTAAAGGCACTGCATCGTCACGTTTAGGGATGCAACCTGTTATTACATAGGTATTTAAGTCACGGACAGTGACATCTAATTCACAAAAACGGGTGCGAGTGGAGCCTTTCTCATAAGTTTCAACTTCGCTTAAAACGGTGACAGGATAAAATGAAGCTTTGCGTATTGTGGCAATATCGCCATCTTTATTGCCACTTTGCAATAAGACAGAAAAACAGTTTTTATCAACAATTGCGGCACTAGGGGGGGCACTAAAACATTGAGTCATATCATTCCAAACCCAACCTGGCGCTTTGTCATGACTTGAAAAAGCAGATGTATCAATCAGTAAATCACCATGAACTTTAGTAATACCAGATTGTTTTAATACTGCGACCATTCCTCTTAACTGTTGGCGAGTTAATGTTGGATCACCACTGAAACGAAAGATCAAATCTCCGTTAAGTTGATCGTTTTTTATTTTACCTTCCGTCTCCATTGTCGTGGTAAATTGATAATCACCACCTAATTGAAGTAATGCGGCTAAGGCGGTAACAACTTTTTGAGTACTGGCAGGAAGCGCTAATTGATCTGCATGATAATTGAGGTTAGGAGACGTTGCGCCCACAGGTTGAGTAATCAAACCCACTTGTGTTCCTTCAGGGAGATGCTCAATGTAGTTTTCAACGGATATTGCTTGGGTTGAAAAACTGATGATACTTAATGTGTAAAGTATCCGTCGGAATGTTGATAATAAGCGCATAATTTCTCTGTCCGTGACTATAGCGTGATAACGTTACAGTATTGATTGCCAGAGACTAATACTAAAGGGCAATGAGGGCAAAAGTAAACGATATACCGAGTGATTACTGCATTATCAGAAAATATCTGTTTATTGATTTATAAAGAGAGATAAGGCGTGAAGCAATGCGTCTGTTGTGTTAGATTTAGTTTTAAGTATGGGGGAGCTAAAGTTTACTTCCCAACAACATGAATAAGGGAATAAACGTCTTTCCTAATTCACCGAATATATGTAGAGACAGGCCCAATTTAAGGTTGCCTGTGTCTTTTTTTGTCTTGAGAAGAGTAAATAGATCCTTTTCTCTGTGTTGTTAGTATAAAAAATCAGGATGATACCTATTTTTTATTAGGAATAGTATTGAGGTATTAACACATGAATCAGATCCCAATGACAGTTCTTGGTGCAGAAAAATTACGTGAAGAACTGGAGTATTTAAAAAATGTTCGTCGTCCCGAAATTATCGCTGCTATTGCAGAAGCACGCGAGCACGGAGACTTAAAAGAAAATGCAGAATATCATGCAGCAAGAGAGCAACAAGGTTTCTGTGAAGGACGAGTACAAGAAATTGAAGCTAAATTATCAAATGCTCAAGTTATTGATATTACTAAGATGAATAACAATGGTCGTATTATTTTTGGTTCAACAGTGACATTGTTAAACGTTGAAACTGAAGAAGAGCAGACTTACCGTATTGTGGGTGATGATGAAGCGAACATTAAAGCTAATTTAATTTCTGTAAATTCACCGATTGCGCGTGGATTAATTGGTAAAGAGTTAGATGATGTCGTGGTTATTACAACTCCGGGTGGGCAAGTTGAGTACGAAGTTTTAAACGTAGAATACATTTAATTTATAATTTTACGTTTCTATAGAAAACTAGTCTGCTATCCTGTGGTAATATAAAAAAGGCCTTAAAAGGCCTTTTTTGCCATAGAGTTAGTTATGGCATTTTTATATAAAGATACAAGTATTATTTCGGTAAAATAATCTTGCGTGCTTCTGAAGGACGATAAAGAACAAGAATTTTTCCGATTACTTGTACATTCTGTGCACCGCTTTCGCGTACAATCGCTGCCACGATCAAGTTTTTAACATCTCGATCTTCGCCTGCGATTTTGACTTTGATAAGCTCATGGTGTGCCAGAGCGAGTTCAATTTCTGCAAGAACGCCTTCAGTCAATCCGTTGTTACCAATCATAACGACGGGATTCAGGTGATGAGCGAGCCCTTTCAGGTGTTGAATTTGTTTTTTGTTAAGAGTCATCATTAATTTTTGCTTTGTTGGGATTGAAAACTCACTATTCTAACGCCATCTCTCACTTATCACCATAAAATGTCGTTACGACGAGGTTAAATGAGTGAAAGAGTAAAAATTTTGATAGCTAAGTGTATGATAGTTGGAAAACACAATGGCCAATAAGAAACGTTCGGCAAGCTCTAGCCGCTGGTTACAAGAACATTTTAGTGATAAATATGTTCAGCAAGCAAAGAAAAAAGGGTTTCGCTCTCGTGCTTGGTTTAAACTGGAAGAAATTCAGCAAAGTGACAATATTTTTAAACCAGGTATGACCGTTGTCGATTTAGGAGCTGCTCCTGGTGGGTGGTCTCAGTATGTTGTACAGCAATTAGGAAGCAAAGGTCGAATCATCGCATGTGACCTTTTACCTATGGATCCTATAGTCGGAGTCGATTTCCTTCAAGGCGATTTTCGTGATGAACTTGTGTTGAAGGCATTGCTTGATAGAGTAGGTGAAAATAAAGTCCAGGTTGTCATGTCTGACATGGCTCCAAACATGAGCGGCACACCCGCGGTCGATATCCCTCGATCCATGTATTTAGTAGAGTTAGCGCTTGATATGTGTCGTGATGTACTGGCTCCCGGGGGAAGTTTTATTGTCAAAGTGTTTCAGGGAGAAGGCTTTGATGAATACCTGGGGCAAATACGCTCCCTGTTTACGAAAGTGAAAGTTCGTAAACCAGACGCTTCGCGGTCTCGTTCTCGTGAGGTATATATTGTAGCCACAGGGCGTAAACTTTAGTACCCTAAAGCTATTTGTTAACACAGTTGTAATATGAGGTTAATCCCTTGAGTGACATGGCGAAAAACCTGATCCTCTGGCTAGTTATTGCAGTCGTTTTGATGTCATTATTCCAGAGCTTCGGACCCAGCGATTCGAATAGTCGTAAGGTGGATTACTCTACCTTTATCAATGAGTTAACTAATAACCAATTACGCGAGGTCAGCATAAGTGGTTATGATATTAATGTAACTAAAACAGATAACTCAAAGTACAGCACGTATATGCCTATGCGTGATGACAACCTGCTGACCACTTTAATGAACCGTAATGTAAAAGTAACGGGTGAACCACTTGAAGGCCAAAGTCTTCTGACTCAAATTTTTGTGTCTTGGTTCCCAATGCTATTACTTATTGGTCTTTGGATTTTCTTTATGCGCCAAATGCAAGGTGGTGGCGGTAAAGGTGCGATGTCTTTCGGTAAAAGTAAGGCTCGCATGTTGACAGAAGACCAAATCAAAACAACCTTTGCTGATGTTGCAGGTTGTGATGAAGCAAAAGAAGAAGTAAGCGAATTAGTTGAATATTTACGTGATCCAGGTCGTTTCCAGAAACTAGGGGGAAAAATCCCTAAAGGTATTCTGATGGTGGGGCCTCCTGGTACCGGTAAAACGTTATTAGCGAAAGCCATTGCAGGCGAAGCAAAAGTTCCATTCTTCACTATTTCAGGTTCTGATTTCGTTGAAATGTTTGTGGGTGTTGGTGCTTCTCGTGTTCGTGATATGTTCGAACAAGCTAAAAAAACTGCGCCTTGTATCATCTTTATCGATGAAATTGATGCCGTAGGACGTCAGCGTGGCGCAGGTTTAGGTGGTGGTCATGATGAACGTGAGCAAACACTGAACCAAATGCTTGTTGAAATGGATGGTTTTGAAGGAAATGAAGGGATTATCGTTATTGCGGCCACTAACCGCCCTGACGTTTTAGACCCAGCATTACTCCGTCCTGGCCGTTTCGACCGTCAAGTGGTTGTGGGTTTACCTGATGTACGTGGACGTGAGCAAATCTTGAAAGTCCATATGCGTCGTGTACCTTTATCGCCCGATGTTGATCCTGCCATTTTAGCACGTGGTACACCTGGTTTCTCTGGTGCAGACTTAGCTAACTTGGTTAATGAAGCTGCTTTATTCGCTGCTCGTGGCAATAAACGTGTTGTTTCAATGGTCGAGTTTGAAAAGGCTAAAGATAAGATAATGATGGGTGCTGAACGTCGTTCAATGGTGATGACGGAAGAACAAAAAGCATCAACAGCTTATCATGAGGCCGGTCATGCGATTATTGGACGTTTAGTACCAGAACATGATCCTGTGCATAAAGTGACGATTATTCCTCGAGGACGTGCATTAGGTGTGACTTTCTTCTTACCTGAAGGTGACCAAATTAGTGCAAGTCGTCAGAAATTAGAAAGCCAGATCTCAACACTGTATGGTGGGCGTTTAGCAGAAGAAATCATCTATGGTGTCGAGCATGTTTCTACAGGTGCATCTAACGACATTAAAGTAGCAACAAATATTGCACGTAACATGGTGACACAGTGGGGCTTCTCTGAAAAATTAGGGCCGTTGCTGTATGCAGAAGAAGATGGTGAAGTATTCTTAGGCCGTTCTGTTGCGAAAGCGCAACATATGTCTGATGAAACAGCTCGTACTATTGACGAAGAAATTAAAGCTATCGTTGATAGAAACTACGTTCGTGCACGTCAGATCTTAATGGATAACCTTGATATTCTTCACTCAATGAAAGATGCACTGATGACTTATGAAACTATCGATGCGCCTCAAATTGATGATTTAATGAATCGTCGCGATGTCCGTCCACCTGCAGGTTGGGAAGGCAGCAATGGCAATAGTAATGCAACAACTACTGCCCAGCCGACACAAACACATGTAGCGAATGAGCCAAAAGATAAGCCTGAGTCAGAAAGTGATACACCTTCTGATAAAAATACTCACTAATCCTTATCGGGTTATGCATATTGAGTAAGCTATAAATACAAACCCCAGGCTTCTGGGGTTTTTTTATGAAGGTATCAATGAAATGAAATTAATTGCTAGAGGAAGAGAGCTTAACTTATCAACACCTCAAGTTATGGGGATTTTGAATGTCACTCCAGATTCTTTTTCTGATGGTGGCACTCATAATTCACTTAATGATGCGGTTAACCACGCAGCAAAATTAATCGCTGATGGGGCTTCTATCATCGATATTGGTGGGGAATCAACAAGACCCGGCGCAAGTGATGTCTCTATTGATGAAGAATTACAGCGTGTTGTTCCTGTTGTTGAAGCTATTCGCCAGCGTTTTGATGTGTGGATTTCTGTTGATACATCTAAAGCTCAAGTAATGGCTGAATCGGCAAATGTAGGTGCTTCAATTATCAATGATATTCGCTCTTTACAAGAACCGGGAGCACTTGAAGCCGCGGCTAAAACAGGTTTACCTGTGTGTATTATGCATATGCAAGGCGATCCTAAAACCATGCAACAATCACCACATTATGAGAATGTGATGATAGATGTTGATCATTTTTTACGAGAAAATATCCAACGTTGTGTTGATGCTGGAATAGAAAAAAATCAAATTATTCTTGATCCGGGGTTCGGCTTTGGTAAAAATTTAGCGCATAATTACCAATTATTAGCACACTTAAGTGAACTTCATCACTTTGGTTTACCAATACTTGCCGGGATGTCACGCAAATCAATGGTTGGACAATTATTGAATGTACCACCACAAGAGCGTGTTGCTGGTAGCGTGGCCTGTGCTGTCATTGCTGCAATGCAAGGCGCACAAATTATTCGTGTACACGATGTTAAAGAGACAGTTGATGCGATGAAAGTCGTACAAGCGACTCTTTCTGCAAAGGAAAATAATGAATGAGCGAACGTAAATACTTTGGAACAGATGGTATCCGTGGAAAAGTAGGTGATAGTCCAATTACACCTGATTTTGTATTAAAACTGGGTTGGGCTGCGGGCAAAGTATTAGCACGTCATGGCTCTCGTAAAATCATTATTGGTAAAGACACACGAATTTCAGGTTATATGCTGGAATCTGCATTAGAAGCAGGTTTAGCTGCTGCTGGGTTATCGGCTTCATTTACAGGGCCAATGCCAACACCTGCGGTTGCTTATTTAACACGTACATTCCGTGCAGAAGCAGGGATCGTGATTTCGGCATCCCATAACCCTTATTACGATAATGGGATCAAATTCTTCTCTATTGACGGAACAAAATTACCCGATGAAGTTGAAGAAGCCATTGAAGCAGAAATGGAAAAACCGATCACTTGTGTAGAGTCAGCAGAGCTGGGGCGCGCGAATCGTATTGTTGATGCCGCTGGGCGTTACATTGAATTTTGTAAAGGCACGTTCCCTAACGAAAATAATTTGAATGGCTTAAAAGTGGTTGTTGATTGTGCACATGGTGCAACATACCACATTGCACCGAATGTATTTCGTGAATTAGGCGCGGAAGTGATTACGATTGGTTGTGAGCCAACTGGTATTAATATTAATGCTGAATGCGGTGCAACCGATGTCCGAATGTTGCAACAACGTGTGCTCGAAGAAGGTGCAGATGTTGGTTTAGCATTCGATGGTGATGGTGACCGTATCATTATGGTTGACCATCAAGGTTTAAAAGTAGATGGTGACCAAATTCTCTATATTATTGCGAGAGAAGCGCTACGCCAAGGTCAATTACGTGGTGGTGCCGTTGGTACATTAATGAGTAATATGGGATTGGAAATTGCTCTTAAACAACTGGGTATTCCTTTTGTACGTGCTAAAGTGGGTGACCGCTATGTGCTTGAAAAATTACAAGAGAAAGGTTGGCGTTTAGGTGCTGAAAACTCAGGTCATATTATCTTACTGGATAAAACGACTACCGGTGACGGTATTGTTGCAGGGCTACAAGTTTTAAGTGCAATGGTACGTAATCATATGAGCTTACATGATTTATGTAGTGGCATGAAACTATTACCACAAATTTTAGTGAATGTTCGCTTCACCGGGAATCATGATCCATTACAAACCCTTGAAGTTCAGAAAGTTGCCAAAGCAGTTGAAGATGAACTCGCAGGTAAAGGGCGCGTGCTGTTACGTAAATCAGGCACAGAACCTTTAATTCGAGTAATGGTCGAAGGTGAAAATGAAGAGCAAGTTACGGCGATGGCAAATCGTATTGCTGATGCCGTGAAGCACGTAGGTTAATTGATGATTTTTTCTTCAATCAATCACTTTGTAGAAAAATAACCTTGCTTGTCAGTTCAGCTTTGGTTAGTATTCACACCCGCTTAGTAAGGTCTTGAACTAAAGCGGGTGAAGCAATCGAAGGTTATCGTTAATACGATAAGTTCCATAGAAAAGGTAACGCAAATGTATACGGCACTCATTGTTATTCTTATCATTGTAGCAACAGGGCTAGTTGGTCTGATCCTGTTACAGCAGGGTAAAGGTGCTGATATGGGCGCTTCTTTTGGTGCAGGTGCTTCCGGTACAGTATTTGGTTCAAGCGGTTCAGCTAACTTCATGACCCGTATGACCGCTGTTTTAGCGACAGCATTTATTGTACTTGCACTTATTTTAGGTAATTTAAGTGCCAATAAAACTGTACGTGAAGACAGTAAGTGGATGTCTATCGAGCAGACTGCAGAAGAAGCTAAAAAAGCTGAGCAATTAGCAGCGCCTGTAGCGCCAGCAAATACAGATATTCCGCAGTAAACTAAGTAAAGATTTAAATGAGGTTGTTAATATTTACGCAATAACAGTCTCATTAAAGTGCCGAGGTGGTGAAATTGGTATACACGCTACCTTGAGGTGGTAGTGCCTATAAAACGGGCGTACGGGTTCAAGTCCCGTTCTCGGCACCATTATTCCAGATAACTTGCGTTTTGCTTGTTATCAGCGTAAAATTTGCCACGTTTTTCGAACGCGGGGTGGAGCAGCTTGGTAGCTCGTCGGGCTCATAACCCGAAGGTCGTCGGTTCAAATCCGGCCCCCGCAACCACTTCTAACAATACAGCACTTTTCTCATTAATCATCTTGTTAAACCGATTATGATCCTGAGTGGAATGTGCCGTAAGAAGAGGTTATTCTCGAATGGCAAGTTACAGGGTCCAGTTGCATAAAGCCCCGAATTTCGGGGTTTTTTGTTATCAGAGAATAGAATACTGGGCTATAGGCCCTTTTTTTATGCCTTGGGGGTGGGTTTGTCCACATTAGAGCAAAAATTAACAGCGATGGTTTCAGCACCAGTAGAAGCATTAGGCTTTGAATTTGTCGGTCTTGAATTTATTCGTGGCCGAGAATCAACATTGCGCATCTATATTGATAGTGAAGACGGTATCACTGTTGATGATTGTGCTGATGTTAGCCACCAGGTCAGCGCTGTACTGGATGTTGAAGATCCAATTCAAACAGTTTATAACCTTGAGATTTCTTCTCCTGGTTTAGAACGACCTTTATTCACTGCAACGCATTATGAGCAATTTATCGGCGAAGAAGCCGCTATCGTATTACGAATTGCAATGCAAAACCGCCGTAAATGGCAGGGCATTATTAAGTCTGTCGCTGGCGAAATGATCACGGTTACTGTGGATGGTAAAGACGAAGTGTTCGCACTGAGCAACATCCAGAAAGCTAACCTGGTACCCCACTTTTAAGTTTTGAAGAGGCAACTAGGATGAACAAAGAGATTCTGGCTGTTGTGGAAGCGGTCTCTAACGAAAAATCTCTTCCTCGTGAAAAGATTTTTGAAGCACTGGAAACCGCACTAGCGACAGCAACTAAGAAAAAATACGAGCAAGAGATTGATGTTCGCGTATGTATCGACCGTAAAACAGGTGACTTTGATACATTCCGCCGTTGGGTTGCTGTAGATGAAGTGACTCAGCCTACTCGTGAAATTACACTTGAAGCGGCTCAATATGAAGATCCTAGTATTGAACTAGGTGGTTATATTGAAGATCAGATTGAATCTGTTACTTTCGACCGTATTACAACACAAACCGCGAAACAAGTTATCGTACAAAAAGTACGTGAAGCAGAAAGAGCGATGGTTGTTGATCAATTCCGCGAACAATTAGGCGAAATTATCACGGGTGTTGTGAAGAAAGTAAATCGTGAAAATATCACCTTAGACTTAGGAAATAATGCAGAAGCGGTTATTTTACGCGAAGATATGTTACCACGTGAAAATTTCCGTCCAGGTGACCGTTTACGCGGTGTATTATACGATGTACGTACAGAAACTCGTGGTGCACAACTTTTCGTGACACGTTCTCGCCCTGAAATGCTGGTTGAACTTTTCCGTATTGAAGTACCAGAAATTGGCGAGGAAATCATTGAAATTAAAGCTGCAGCGCGTGATCCAGGTTCTCGTGCCAAAATCGCAGTAAAAACTAATGACAAGCGTATTGACCCTGTGGGTGCTTGTGTTGGTATGCGTGGCGCACGTGTACAAGCCGTTTCCAGCGAATTGGGCGGCGAGCGAATTGATATTGTTTTGTGGGATGATAATCCTGCACAATTCGTGATTAATGCAATGGCTCCGGCAGATGTTGCTTCTATTGTTGTCGATGAAGACAAATGTACAATGGATGTTGCAGTTGAAAGCAGTAACCTTGCTCAGGCAATTGGCCGTAATGGTCAAAACGTACGTCTGGCAGCTCAGTTACTGAAAAAACATCGTGGTGATGACAAGTGGGAATTAAACGTCATGACTGCGGATGAACTGAATGCAAAACATCAGGCAGAAGCAAACGCAGCCATTGAAATATTTACTAAGCATCTCGACATTGATGAAGACTTCGCAACTGTTTTAGTTGAAGAAGGTTTCTCTACCCTTGAAGAGTTAGTTTATGTGCCAATCAGTGAACTGCTGGCTATTGACGGATTAGACGAAGACACCGTTGAAGCTTTACGTGAAAGAGCAAAAGCAGCACTCACAACGATTGAATTGGCTCAAAAAGAAAGCCTAGGCGATAACCAGCCAGCCGAGGACTTATTAGCTCTCGAAGGCTTGGAGCGCTCTTTAGCATTTGATCTAGCTGCCCGTGGTATCTGCACACTGGAAGATCTTGCCGAACAGGGTATCGACGACCTAACTGATATTGAAGGCTTAAATAGTGAACGCGCAGGCGAACTCATTATGGCTGCACGTAATATCTGCTGGTTTGGGAATGATGCGTAACAACTGAGCAGGAAGGAACAGAATGACAGATGAAACAGTAAAATCACTGGCAGAAGAGATTCAGACACCGGTTGAACGTTTGGTACAGCAGTTTGCTGATGCCGGTATTAAGAAGACCGTCTCTGATTCTGTCTCCCAAAAAGAGAAAGAAACCTTACTGGCTTGGTTGAATCGTGATAAAGACGTATCAACCAACCAACCAGAAAAATTAACGTTACAACGCAAAGTGCGTAGTACGTTAAGTGTTCCTGGTACAGGTGGCAAAAGTAAATCAGTAGCCATCGAAGTCCGCAAAAAACGCACTTATGTGAACCGTGACGCTGTTGAAAAAGCGCAAGCGGATGAGCAAGCTCAGCGTGAAGCGGAAGAAAAGGCGCATCGCGAAGCCGAAGAAAAAGCACAGCGCGAAGCACAAGAGAAAGCACAGCGCGAAGCTGAAGAAAAAGCAAAACGTGAAGCTGAAAAGGCAAAGAAAGATGCCGAAGAAAAAGCGAAACGTGAAGCTGAAGAAGCAAAACGTGAAGCAGCGGAATTAGCTAAGCGCGAAGCAGCGGAAAAAGATAAAGTGAAACAAAACGATAAACCAAAAGCTGATAAAGCAGCAGATCAGGAAAAAGCACGTCGCAATGCTGAACAAGCTGAACTGAAGCGTAAAACGGAAGAAGCACAGCGCCGTAAAGCGGAAGAAGAAGCACGAATTGCAGCAGAAAAAGCACGCCTTTTAGCTGAAGAAAATGCTGAAAAATGGACTGCTGAACCTAAATCGCCAGAAACTGAAGGCTCAGACTACCATGTAACCACATCACGTTATGCTCGTGATGCAGAAGATGAAAGTGATGCTGAAGTTGAAGGTGGCCGTGGTCGTGGTCGCAATGCTAAGGCACCTCGTCCTAAGAAAAATAACCGCCATTCTGAAAAAGCAGATCGTGAAGAAGCTCGTGCTGCTGGCCGTACTAACAAGAAAGGTAAACGTAAAGGTAGCTCACTACAACAAGGCTTCAATAAGCCAGCCGCTGTTGTAAACCGTGATGTTATTATCGGTGAGACTATTTCTGTTGCTGAACTTGCTAACAAAATGGCAGTAAAAGGGTCTGAAGTTATCAAAACTATGATGAAAATGGGTGCAATGGCAACCATTAATCAGGTTTTAGACCAAGAAACTGCACAGCTTGTTGCTGAAGAAATGGGTCACAAAGTTATCTTACGTCGTGAAAACGAGTTAGAAGAACAAGTCATGAGCGATCGTGATACAGGTGAAGAAAGCGCTGTATCTCGTGCACCCGTTGTGACTATCATGGGTCACGTTGACCATGGTAAAACATCACTACTGGACTATATTCGTTCAACGAAAGTAGCATCAGGCGAAGCGGGTGGGATCACCCAGCATATCGGTGCTTATCACGTTAAAACAGATAAAGGTGAAATCACCTTCCTGGATACTCCAGGTCACGCCGCATTTACATCAATGCGTGCTCGTGGTGCTCAGGTAACGGATATCGTTGTTCTGGTTGTTGCGGCTGATGATGGTGTGATGCCTCAGACTATCGAAGCTATTCAACACGCAAAAGCGGCAAACGTACCTGTTGTGGTTGCTGTAAACAAAATCGATAAACACGAAGCTGATCCTGATCGCGTGAAAACTGAACTGTCTCAATATGGCATTCTGCCAGAAGAGTGGGGCGGTGAAACTCAGTTTATGCACGTATCTGCAAAACAAGGTTTAGGTATTGACGAACTGCTGGATGCGATCCTTTTACAAGCTGAAGTTCTTGAACTGAAAGCAGTTAAAGAAGGTATGGCAAGCGGTGTTGTTATCGAATCTTACCTCGATAAAGGCCGTGGCCCTGTGGCAACTATCCTTGTTCGTGAAGGTACGCTAAATAAAGGCGATATCGTTCTGTGTGGTTTTGAATACGGTCGTATTCGCGCAATGCGTAACGAATTAGGTCAAGACGTTCAATCAGCTGGTCCATCAATGCCTGTTGAGATTTTAGGTCTGTCTAATGTGCCTTCAGCAGGTGATGAAGCAACGGTAGTTCGTGACGAGAAAAAAGCACGTGAAGTTGCATTATACCGTCAAGGTAAATTCCGCGATGTTAAACTGGCTCGTCAGCAGAAATCTAAACTGGAAAACATGTTTGCTAACATGGAAGAAGGTAAAGTTTCTGAACTAAACATCGTGCTGAAAACAGACGTTCAAGGGACTTGTGAAGCAATTACTGATGCATTAGTTAAACTGTCTACTAACGAAGTTAAACTGAAAATCATCGGTTCTGGTGTTGGTGGTATCACTGAAACTGATGCAACATTAGCAGCTGCTTCTAACGCAATTATTCTTGGCTTCAATGTTCGTGCTGATGCATCTGCTCGCCGTATCATTGAACAAGAAAGTGTTGATTTACGTTATTATTCCGTTATCTATAGCCTGATTGACGAAATCAAACTGGCAATGAGTGGTATGTTGGCACCTGAATATAAACAAGAAATCATGGGGCTTGCAGAAGTCCGTGATGTGTTTAAATCACCTAAATTTGGCGCAATTGCGGGCTGTATGGTGGTTGAAGGTAACATCAAACGTAATAACCCAATTCGTGTTCTGCGTGATAACGTGGTTATCTACGAGGGCGAACTGGAATCACTGCGCCGCTTTAAAGATGACGTTAACGAAGTTCGTAACGGCATGGAATGTGGTATTGGTGTGAAAAACTACAATGATGTTCGTGCTGGCGACATGATTGAAGTCTTCCAAGTTATCGAAATCAAACGTTCTATTGATTAATCTAGTACGTCTTGTTTTAAAAGGGAGCTTAACGGCTCCCTTCTTATTCCCTTCTTTGCTGTATTCTTTTTTATTTCCTTCTTCATTTTTCAACATATTTCAACATAACCGAAATAGATTGGCTTTCAGTAATTTATGAAAGTGAGATAACAGGGTAAAATAGCAATTAAGAAAAGTTTTATTACTAAAGAAATCAGAGAAAGCGGTCGTTCAATACCACTTCATGTATACTCTTTAGATATCATTGATTTTAGATCTGAATTAACAGTGACAATAAGGGCAATCCCCTATTGTTAGGGAGAGATAAAATGGCAAGAGATTTTAGCCGTAGTCAGCGTGTTTCTCAGGAAATGCAAAAAGAAATCGCCATCATTCTACAACGTGAAGTGAAAGATCCTCGTATCGGAATGGCCACTGTATCGGGCGTCGAAATTTCTCGTGATTTGGCTTACGCCAAGGTATTCGTTACTTTTTTAAACTTATCTGGTGGTGATGAAAGCGAAGAAGATATGGTTGCTAATGGTTTATCCGCATTGAATGAGGCTGCTGGTTTTATTCGTTCATTATTAGGTAAAGCAATGCGCTTACGTATTGTACCTGAATTGACATTTGCTTATGACAACTCATTAGTTGAGGGGATGCGTATGTCCAATTTAGTGTCTAATGTCGTTAAAAACGACGAAGAGCGCCGTCATAAAGAGGAAGAATAATGGGGCGTCGTCGTAAGGGGCGTGAGATTAACGGCGTATTGCTACTCGATAAACCCCAAGATATTTCCTCTAACGATGCACTCCAAAAAGTCCGTCGTATGTTTAATGCCAGTAAGGCAGGGCATACGGGGGCATTGGATCCTTTAGCAACAGGTATGCTACCTATTTGTTTAGGTGAAGCGACGAAGTTTTCACAGTTTCTATTGGATTCGGATAAGCGTTATCGTGTTATTGCCCGCTTAGGTCAACGAACGGATACTTCTGATGCACAGGGTGAAGTTATCCAAGAGCGCCCAGTGCAATTTACACAGCAAGCTTTAGACGATGCTTTAGAGAGCTTTCGTGGTGAAACATTGCAAGTTCCTTCAATGTACTCTGCCTTAAAGCATCACGGTAAACCGCTCTATGAATATGCAAGACAAGGTATTGAAATTGAGCGAGAAGCTAGGCCTATCACCGTTTATGAACTCCAGTTTATTCGCTGGGAAGGCAATGAGTTAGAGCTGGAAATTCATTGTTCTAAAGGGACTTATATTCGCACAATTATTGATGATCTGGGTGAGAAATTACAATGTGGTGCTCACGTTATTTTCTTACGCCGATTAGAGGTTGCTGATTATCCGAAAGAACGGATGGTCACATTAGATCAGCTAAGCATGATGATAGATAATGCGCAAACTGCACAAGAAGATCCTTTCTTGGCACTTGATGCTTTGCTATTACCAATGGATACGGCGGTTGCACATTTCCCTGTTATTAATCTCACTACGGTGATTGCAGGCTACCTAAAGCTAGGCCAGCCTGTTCGTGTTAATCATGATATTAATGAAGGCGAATGGGTCAGGGTGACAGAAGGCAATGAAGAAAAATTTATCGGCCTTGCTATCATTAAAGAGGGGTTAGTTGCTCCGAAAAGAATCGTTGTTGAGTATAACGCCCAAGATAACACTTAATAGCAATCTTGCGCTAAAAGTGTTTGAAGCGTAGAATAATGCGGCTATCTGTTTAGGTGGCTGAGCTGGGTAGCTGAATTAGAGATTGGCTGCCCTAAAAATTTTAATTAAATTGGAGTTTATTATGTCTCTAAGTACTGAAGCGAAAGCACAAATCGTTGCTGAATTTGGTCGTGATGCTAACGATACTGGCTCAAGCGAAGTTCAGATTGCACTGCTGACTGCAGAAATCAACCACCTGCAAGGTCACTTTTCAGAGCACAAAAAAGATCACCACAGCCGTCGTGGTCTGCTACGTAAAGTTTCCAGCCGTCGTAATCTGCTGGACTATCTGAAACGTAAAGATGTTGCTCGTTACTCTGCACTGATTGCACGTTTAGGTCTGCGTCGCTAATCAATCGAGTTTCAGTGAAAAGGGGCCAGTTGGCCCCTTTTCTACTAGAAAGTGCTATTTTTAATATTAGTCGTTATGTTTTAATGTGGTGATTGTTATTTCATCTCTCTAGTTACGACAATTCGCGCGGCTAATGAAAGTGTTTATGTTTTAGTGGTAAATATTTTCATTAGTCGCGAGGGGACGTAGCGGAGAAAAGATCATTCATCGTCGCTAAGCATCTGGCGACAATAAGATAAAGGATATTATTTTGCTGAATCCTACAGTTCGTAAATTTCAATACGGTCAACATACGGTTTCAATTGAAACGGGTATGATGGCTCGTCAAGCAACAGCTGCTGTTATGGTTGACATGGACGGCACAGCTGTTTTTGTTACTGTTGTTGCAAAGAAAAAAGTTAAAGCTGGACAAGATTTCTTCCCATTAACAGTGAACTATCAAGAGCGTTCATACGCGGCTGGTCGTATTCCAGGTAGTTTCTTCCGTCGTGAAGGACGTCCTGGTGAAGGCGAAACGTTAATTGCACGTCTCATTGACCGCCCTTTACGTCCATTATTCCCAGAAGGCTTCTTAAACGAAATTCAAATCGTTGCTACCGTTGTTTCTGTTAACCCACAAGTTAACCCAGATATCGTTGCAATGATTGGTGCTTCTGCGGTCTTAGCACTGTCAGGTGTTCCATTTAATGGCCCTATCGGTGGTGCTCGTGTTGGTTTTATCGATGGTCAATATGTTCTGAACCCAACCGTTGATGAGTTAAAAGTCAGTAAATTAGACTTAGTGGTTGCGGGTACTGCGGGTGCAGTACTGATGGTTGAATCAGAAGCTGATTTATTATCAGAAGAAGAAATGTTAGGTGCAGTGGTATTTGGTCATGAACAACAACAAGTTGTGATTGAAAATATCAATGCATTAGTTGCAGAAGTTGGTAAAGAAAAATGGGATTGGGCGCCGGAAGCTATCAACCAAACTTTACACGATCGTATTGCACAATTAGCGCAAGCACGTATTGGTGATGCATACCGTATTACTGAAAAGCAAGAGCGTTATGAACAAATCGAAGCTATCCGCGATGAAGTTATCGCGACATTAGTGGCTGAAGATGAAACTTTAGATGAAGCTGAAATCAGCGAAATTTTCTCAGGTCTTGAGAAAAACATCGTTCGTGCTCGTGTATTGGCGGGCGAACCTCGTATCGATGGTCGTGAAAAGGACATGGTACGTGCACTAGATATCCGTACAGGTTTATTACCACGTACTCATGGTTCAGCATTGTTTACACGTGGTGAAACACAGGCTTTAGTGACTGCGACATTAGGTACTGCACGTGATGCTCAAACTATTGATGACATCATGGGCGAGCACACTGACACCTTCTTATTGCATTATAATTTCCCTCCATACTCTGTTGGTGAAACAGGCATGATGGGCTCACCAAAACGTCGCGAAATTGGCCATGGCCGTTTAGCAAAACGTGGTGTGTTAGCGGTAATGCCGACTATCGAAGAATTCCCATATACTGTTCGCGTGGTTTCTGAAATCACTGAATCAAATGGTTCATCTTCAATGGCGTCTGTATGTGGTGCTTCTTTAGCACTGATGGATGCAGGTGTACCAATTAAAGAATCTGTTGCTGGTATTGCAATGGGTCTGGTAAAAGAAGGCGATAACTTTGTTGTTCTTTCAGATATTCTGGGTGATGAAGACCATTTAGGCGATATGGACTTTAAAGTTGCAGGTAGTCGTAATGGTGTCAGCGCATTACAAATGGATATCAAAATCGAAGGTATCACACGTGAAATCATGCAAGTTGCGTTAAACCAAGCGAAAAGCGCACGTCTGCATATTTTAGGTGTTATGGAAGATGCAATTAGCCAACCTCGTGCTGATATTTCTGAGTTCGCACCGCGTATTCACACTATCAAAATTAATTCAGACAAAATCAAAGACGTTATCGGTAAAGGTGGTTCAGTAATCCGTGCATTAACGGAAGAAACGGGCACAACTATCGAAATCGAAGATGATGGTACTGTGAAGATTGCGGCAACAAGCAATGAGCAAGCTAAAATGGCAATTGCTCGTATCGAAGAAATCACTGCTGAAGTTGAAGTGGGCCGTATTTACAATGGTAAAGTAACTCGTATTGTCGATTTCGGTGCTTTTGTTGCTATCGGTGGCGGTAAAGAAGGTCTGGTTCATATTTCTCAAATCGCAGATAAACGTGTTGAGAAAGTGAGTGATTACTTGGAAATGGGTCAAGAAGTTCCAGTTAAAGTGCTGGAAATTGACCGTCAAGGCCGTATTCGCTTAAGCATGAAAGAAGCTCAAGCTAATCAGCAGGAAGCAACTGAAACTTCTTCTGAAGATTCTGCGAATTAATGATATTCTACTACCGATATCTAGACATAAGTATCGGTAGAGACTTATTATGACTGACAAGTAGGACGTCCAGAACGCTTTTTGTTGAAAGGTCTGACTTTGGGAGTGAGAAATGAAAACATTTCTGCGCGGTTGTTCTATTGCTGTTTTCATCTTTATTTCCGGATGCAGCACTAGTCCAGAATGGCGTCAGAATGCGATTTTCGCCACTCCATTACAACCTTCTTTACAACAAGAAGTGATATTGGCTCGCATAGAACAAATTCTTGCGAGTCGCTCATTAACCGAAGATGAATACGCACAGCTTTTATATGAGCGTGGTGTGCTGTATGATAGTCTCGGTTTACGAGCTTTAGCGCGCAATGATTTTTCAATGGCGCTCTCAATAAGACCAGATATGCTAGAAATTTTTAATTTTCTAGGTATCTATTTTACGCAAGCGGCGAACTATGATGCTGCTTATGAAGCGTTTGATTCTGTTTTAGAGCTTGATCCAACTTACAATAATGCGCGTTTTAATCGTGGTATCGCTTTATACTACGGTGGCCGATTGAAATTGGCGCAGGATGATCTGCAGGCGTTTTATCAGGTCGATCCAAATGACCCCATTCGTTCGCTTTGGTTATATCTTGTCGAAAAAGAGATAAACGCTGATTTGGCTAAACAACAGCTAAAACAGCGATACCAGCAGGCGGATAAAACGGGGCAATGGGGATGGAATATAGTTGAGTTTTATTTAGGCAACATTAATGAAAAAGCGTTAATGTTAAGACTACGTGAAGCCTCAACCGATAACACTTCGCTCGCTGAGCATCTTAGTGAAACTAACTTCTATTTAGGTAAGTATTACCTAAGTCTGGGGGACATGGATAGCGCAGAAGCGTTATTCAAGCTGACGGTTGCCAACAATGCACATAACTTTGTTGAGCACCGCTACGCATTGTTGGAATTAGCGCTGTTAGGCCAACAAGAAGACCTAGCGGAATCGGACCAGCAATAGCTGACGAACATTTCTCTGATCAGTTTGAAAGCCATCATCTACATAGGATGAGGGCTTGTTTGTTCGTTTAATAATATAATTTGAGCCAGTTCACATTTTAGATGATAAAGACCGACAAACCATGCGGTATGTTATGTCAACTGGCTGCCATAATGAATGAGGCACAGTGACATGACTACTGAAACCGATATGACTTTTGCTGATCTAGGTTTATCAGCACCAATTTTGACTGCACTGAATGACTTAGGCTACGAGAAGCCTTCTCCAATTCAGCAACAATGTATTCCTTTCCTTTTAAACGGCAATGATGTTTTAGGTATGGCACAGACCGGTAGTGGTAAAACCGCTGCATTTAGCCTGCCGTTATTACACAATCTTGATGAATCATTAAAAGCACCACAAATTTTAGTTTTAGCACCTACTCGTGAACTTGCAGTTCAGGTTGCTGAAGCCATTGAAGATTTTTCTAAGCATTTACCAAAAGTAAATGTCGTTGCACTGTATGGTGGTCAGCGTTATGACGTTCAACTACGTGCATTACGCCAAGGACCACAAGTCGTTGTAGGGACACCAGGTCGTTTATTAGATCATTTAAATCGTGGCACATTAGATTTATCTAAACTGAAAGGTTTAGTCTTAGATGAAGCTGATGAAATGTTACGTATGGGCTTTATTGAAGATGTTGAAAATATCTTAAGTAAGATCCCAGCAGAACACCAAACTGCACTGTTCTCTGCGACAATGCCAGAAGCTATTCGTCGTATTACACGTCGCTTCATGAATGACCCTAAAGAAGTTCGTATTCAAAGCAGCGTAACGACACGTCCAGATATCAGCCAAAGCTATTGGATGACATTTGGTGCGCGTAAAAATGAAGCATTAATTCGTTTCTTAGAAGCGGAAGATTTTGATGCAGCGATTATTTTCGTTCGTACTAAAAATGCAACATTAGAAGTTGCAGAAGCATTAGAACGCAATGGTTATAACAGCGCAGCATTAAATGGTGACATGAATCAATCATTGCGTGAGCAAACGCTAGAGCGTCTGAAAAATGGTCGTTTAGATATTTTAATCGCGACTGACGTTGCCGCTCGTGGTCTTGACGTTGACCGTATCAGCCTTGTTGTGAACTACGATATCCCAATGGATTCAGAATCTTATGTTCACCGTATTGGCCGTACGGGACGTGCTGGACGTGCTGGCCGTGCCATTTTATTCGTTGATAACCGTGAGCGCCGTTTACTGCGTAATATCGAACGTACAATGAAGATGACTATTCCTGAAGTAGAACTGCCAAATGCAGAACTTATCAGCCAACGTCGTCAGGAAAAATTTGCACAGCAAATCGCTCAGCAATTAGAAACGAGCAACCTTGATCAATATCGTGCTCTGTTGCCTAAATTAGCGCCACAAGGTGAAGAAGCGTTAGATATGGAAACACTAGCTGCGGTATTGCTGAAAATGGCTCAAGGTGAGCGTGCGCTTATCCTACCACCAGATCCAGTTCGTCGTCCTCGTCGTGAATTTAACGATCGTGATGATCGTCGTCGTGATAATGATCGTGAGCGCTCTCCTCGCCGTGAACGTCGTGATGCTGGTGAGATGGATTTATACCGTATTGAAGTGGGTCGTGATGATGGTGTTGAAGTTCGTCATATCGTGGGCGCAATTGCTAACGAAGGTGATATTAGTAGCCGTTATATTGGTAATATCAAATTATATGGTTCTCACTCAACTATCGAGTTACCAAAAGGTATGCCAACGGACTTATTAGGCCACTTTACTCGTACACGTATCATGAATAAACCACTGAATATGCAATTAGTGGGAGACGCTCAATCTCAGCCTTTCCGTGAGCGTCGTAATAACTCTCGCCGTGATGGTCAACCACAAGGCGGTCGTCGTTTTAACAATGGTGATCAACCACAACGTCGTGGTAATAACGATCGTGGTGGTGAGCGTAGCAATTTCCGTGGTCGTAGTAACGAAGGGACTCCGCGTCGTCGTAGTAGCTCTCATAACCAATAAGAAACTTGAGATTCATTTGATTTCAAGTTGAATTGATAAAAGCCAGCCCACAAAAAGTGGACTGGCTTCTTTTTTTATAGTAATGACCAGCCTTATTGATGGTTGACGCGATGAGGAGATTTAGTCATCACCTCGATGACAACATGAAAAAAGTTATCAACCTATATCAGAAGCAGTCATGATAAGTAAATTTTATTATTTCTTATTTAGATTTCTTAAATGCTTATAAATTGTTGCTGAACTTATACCTAACTCGGTAGACACTATTTTATGTGTTGCTGAAAATTCAAAAAGTCCACTTTCATCTAATTCTTTAATTATCTCTAAGTTCTTATATTTACTTGGAATATTTTTATTTCCATAAACTCTTTTCTTAATTGGCTCTAGATGGTTTTGTACAAGATTATTCACATCTTGTGAGAAATTTTCATGTTTTAAATTATTCGTATCAGTAAAACTATCTATTAATGCATTTAATGGCATGTCAAGAGCAAAATTCATACAAATCATACCAATGGGTGTACCTGCATTATTAACAATTAAGGTTGATGATGATTTAAAGGGGCGAACACTTTTGGTATTGAAATAAACCTCCCACATTTGATCTGTTCGATTGAATTTTGAGAGTTTCTCTAAGGCAATGTTAGTAACGGGGGCGCCTAAGCTACGGCCAGTAACATGCCCATTAACTATATGGATAACAGAGTGGCGTAAATCCTCAAAACTATGTAGCACTATTTCACAATAATCACCTAAAAATTGCCCCAGATTATCAAGAAAAGGAATATAAGAATGAAGTAAATACCGATCTTCTTCAGTAATTTTTTGGTTTGTAGGAAGGTCCATAATAAATTTTACCCATCATTACAGTTAAGTAATTCTAACGTTAAAAGTTATCTAAATCCATACTTTGTATACTTTTATTACACTGAGTAAAATATTTTTATACTTAGTTAAGTTTTATGATCCTAAGCACATACTTTATTTCCCTAATATGGCTAAATACACGGCATAGAAATTCGAGGAAAAGATTATGAAGCTAGGTATTGAAACAGAGTCATACCACCTATTTTTTCAACAAGGTGTAATGGATGTTTTTGATTTTATAAATAAAGCAGCTGAATTAGGGTTAGATGGGGTCGAATTAAACATCATACCTGATGAAGGGTTACATCCAGAATTTGGTGTATTAACAAGTGATAATCCTGAGTATTTGGCCAAAATACGCCAGGCAATTGAAGATAAAAATCTTTACTGTGAATTAGACACTCGCTTTACAACACCAGAAGCTTTAACAAAAGCAATTGATATTGCTCGAGGTATTGGTGCTGATGTTATACGTACTTATATGTTCCGCCGTGGACAATATAATCCGAAACAATATCCTAAAATTATTCAAGATATTAAGTCTATTGTTCCATTATTAAAAAAGTATCGTGTACGTCTTGCAATAGAAAATCATGAAGATGAGACCGCCGATGAAATAGTGAATATTGTAAAAAATATTGATTCTACTTGGGTGGGTGCACATTGTGATATTGGTAATGGCATGATGGCGTGGGAAGATCCCATAGTAACAGTGAGTAAGCTGGCACCTTATACATACAGTACCCATTTTAAAGATCATATTGTTACATACCATGATGAAACGCCAGTGATTACAGGAATGCCTCTTGGTGAAGGGAGCATTAATATCGATGAATGTTTTCGCTTATTAGTTGAACATTCGCCTGTAACACGTATTAACTTAGAAAACTGTTTTCCATATACATCTCATTTTGCTAGAGATAAAGGGACGGGAGGAGTATTTGAATTCAGTGGAAGTTTTGAAGTTAAATCACCTCCTTTTGATTCTAAGCTAATTAAACCATTGGAATATTATTATCCAGCAAAAATTTCTCGCATGGCATTAGAAACATTAATGGAGGCACAAGATCGCTGTGTGCAAGTTTCTGTTAATGAATTAAAGAAATTAAGAAAAAAATATTGTTATTAATATATAAACATCTTTATCAAATATTGGAGTTATTTCATGATTATTAATACTACATCAGCACCAGAAGCCATTGGCCCTTATTCACAAGCAATTAAAATTGAGAATCATATTTATATTTCAGGTTGTTGCCCATTTAATCCTAATGATGGTTCTGTTATGGGAAATGATATTGAAACACAAACACTAAGAGCTATGAATAATTTAAAAGCTATTTTAGAAGAAGCAGGTGCAACAATGAATGATGTCGTTAAAACGACATGTTTTATTAAAAATATAGAAACTTTTCCTGTTTTTAATAATATTTATTCTTCTTTTTTCTCATCAGGAAAATATCCAGCTCGTTCATGTGTTGAGGTTTCTCGCTTACCTAAAGATGTTCTAGTTGAAATAGAAGCCATTGCTTATAAAAAATAGGAAATATTATTATGAACAAGTGGACTAAATTATGTTTTCTTATTTTGGGTGGTGGAACTATATTCAAACTATCCAGTATGAAAGATGTATTTTATGTACCAATGCAACATGATTGGGGGTTATCTAATACACAGATTGGTTTTGGCTTCACTATTTATGCAATTATTCAAACAATCGGATTATTTTCATCATTGTATATTGCCGATCGTTTCTCTAAGAAAATTTTATTGCCTGCAGGATTAATTGGTGTAGGTCTATGTGGTGCTTATTTAAGTACCTTGCCTCCTTTTACTGGCTATTTAATTGCATTTGGAGTCATGGCATTTTTCGGTGAAGTTATTTATTGGCCGGTTTTATTAAAATCGGTACGATTATTAGGAAATAAAGAAGAACAAGGACGCATGTTTGGCTTTTTAGAAGCAGGGCGTGGGGTTGTTGATGTTCTCGTCGCTTCGGGGGCTCTTTATATATTTGTTTTATTTGGTGAAGGTAAAACAGGTATGCAAGCGGGATTAATTTATTATACTCTTGCTACAATAATGGTAGGTATAATTACATATTTTATTGTGGATAATGATGATAAGAAGGAAACATCTTCAGCAAGCGAGGCTAATCGCCAAGTTTTGGAAGGGATTAAAAATGTCATAAAATGTCCCAACTTATGGTTAGCATCAATGAGTATCTTTTTTGTCTATTCCGCTTATTGTGGGTTAACTTATTTTATTCCTTTTTTAAAAGACATTTACGCACTACCAATAGCTCTCATTGGTGCTTACGGTATTATTAATCAATATGCACTAAAAATGGTAGGGGGACCATTAGGGGGATTTTTAGCTGATAAAGTTGCAAAATCACCAACAATATATTTGAAGTGGACATTCTTATTATCTGCGATTGCAATGAGCATTTTCATTATGTTGCCTCATGATTCAATGAATGTATATTTGGGAATGGCTGCAACATTAGGTTTTGGTGCCATTATTTTTTCACAAAGAGCTATTTTCTTTGCACCCATGGATGAAATTGGAACGCCAAGACAATATGCGGGTTCTGCAATGGCCTTTGGGTGTATTATTGGTTATATGCCTTCCATGTTCGCTTATGCCCTTTATGGCTCATTATTAGATAATTTTGAGGGTATTCAGGGATATAATTATGTATTTAGTATTATGGTTGCTTTTAGTTTTCTCGGTTTTATTTGTGCAACAATATTAGCTAAGCGTATTCAGATGATAAGTAATAGTTAGAATATCGTTTAAAAATAAGACTCTTTATAATAAACAAATGCAGATAATAGAAGGATGTCATTATCTGCATTTTATGTAATGAAGATTGATTAAAAAACAATCATCATTAATAGTATTATTCTATTTATGGCATTTTTATTATTAGGTGTTTTTAATTAGTTCAATTACCTCTGCATCTATAAGCGGTGTGAGTTTTTTACTGATCACTATTTTCTTATATTTACGATTAAACCCAGCCACAATCATTTCGTTAAATAAGCGAATTTCCACCTTTGATAACCCATTTTCTGTTTTTTCCAAAGGGTGAATAATCACATTTCTTTTTTTACAAAAAAAGGAGGATGGATGAATACCGAGATCCTTAAGCGCGATACGAATGGCTTCAATAGCAGGGTAAAAATCTCCAATTAACATTCGACTATGAGAAAAATCACGCTGTACTGATGCTTCTTTTTGGCTGTGAAGATCACGAATTTTGATGTGGTTTTTATAAATTTTAATATAAATAGGTTCCATCCTCTTTCTCTTTTCTCATAAAGATTTAGCTTAAACCAATTGCTTCTTTTAATGGTTTTAGATATCGACGGCTAACAGGAATTTGGCTGTTATTATGTAATATCAATTCAGCTTGTCCATTATCACCAAAAATAATCTCATTAACATAATCCATATTCACTAAATATTGCCGGTGACAGCGAACTAATTGTGTTCGTGTTTCTAATGTACGTAGTGTTAATTCAGTAAACCCTTCTTGTCCTTGATTATTCGTGACATAAACACCACTAAGTCTTGAGGTAGCAAAGATAGCTTCATCAATTGGCATTAACCAAATCCGACTATGTCCGGTACATGGAATGCATTTTAAACGCTCTTCTGGAGGGGTTAATAAATCAATATTTTGCTTATTACCTTGGCGTAAGCGGTTTAATGTTTTTGTGAGGCGCTCTTGCTCTAAGGGCTTAAGTAAATAATCAAATGCGTGTTCTTCAAAGGCTTGGATCGCATATTCTTCAAATGCGGTTAAAAAAACAATATAAGGCCGATGTTCAGGATCAAGCATTGTGACCATTTCAAGTCCAGTAATGCGGGGCATTTGAATATCAAGAAAAACAACGTCAGGTTTTTTACGATGTATTTCTCCTATGGCTTCAATAGCATTACTGCATTCACCAACAATATGAATATCCTTTTCAACTTCAAGTAAGCAACGTAAATTCTCACGGGCCAGAGGCTCATCATCAACGATTAATATATTCATTGTTATGTAACGTTATCCATACTTTTTTCTAGAGGTAAGCAAATTTTCACCTTTGTATATTCATCAGCTTGGCACTCGACTAAAACACCATAAAGCTCGCCATAGCGTAATTTTAATCGCTTATCCACCAGCCTCATGCCTAATCCTAATTCGTGAGAAGGGCATTGAGGTTGATAAAGCCCTGCGTTATCACAGATTTCAATAATGATCAGATGGTGCTCTTGGTGCGCTCTAATTGTAATCTTTCCTGTGTCTAATAACTGTGATGTTCCATGTTTAATTGCATTTTCGACCATCGGCTGAAGCGAGAAAGCAGGTAAGCGTGCATTAGCTAAGGTTTCAGGTATGTGAATATCAATCTGTAAACGATCTTGAAAACGGGCTTTTTCGATTTGTAAATAAGCTGTTACATGCTCTATTTCATCACTTAATGTCACAACCGCTTCAGGTCTTTTTAAATTTTTACGAAAGAATGCGGAGAGAAATTGTACTAATTGTTTTGCTTGTTCACTATCGCGGCGAATAACTGCTTGTAGGGTATTTAACGCATTAAAAAGAAAATGTGGATTAACTTGCGCGTGTAGGAGTTTAATCTCTGACTCTAAAAGTGATTGCTTATTTCGTTCATATTGTCCGGCCAGAATTTGTGCAGACAATAAACTGGCAATCCCTTCTCCTAACGTACGATTAATTGAACTAAAAAGGCGATTTTTAGCTTCATAAAGTTTTATTGTTCCAATGACTTGGTTATTTTCACCTCTTAACGGAATAACCAAAGTGGAGCCGAGTTTGCAATGAGGGGAAAGTGTGCAACGGTAGGGGGTTTCATTACCGTCTGCATAGACAACTTCATTATTATTAATGGCTTGTTTCGATTGTTCTGATGAAATGGGGGTTCCTGGTAAATGGTGATCAGCACCAATACCAATAAAGGCGAGCAGTTTTTCTCTATCAGTAATAGCAACAGCACTGACTCTTAACTCTTGATAAATGACTTTCGCCACTCGAGTACTATTATCTTGATTAAATCCTTTACGCAAAATGCCTTCTGTGCAAACGGCAATTTTTAATGCTTGTGCTGAGAAAGCGCTGGTGTATTTTTCAAATATTGCCCGTCTATCTTGTAATATTCGAATAAACATTGCCGCACCAATGGTGTTTGCAACAATCATCGGCGCTGCAATATCTTTAACTAAGGCAAGAGCTTCATTAAATGGGCGCGCTAATAATAAGATGATGCTCATCTGTATGATCTCGGCAAAGAATGTCACAGATGCTGCAGTCCACGGATTAAATATGCGATGCATTTGACCGCGTTTGACATAATAACGGTGAACTAATCCACCTATTAATCCTTCTGCAATAGTTGAAACCATACAGCTGAATGCAGTCATACCACCAAGAGAATAACGGTGTAGGCCACCAGTGAAGCCAACAAGGAAGCCGACATATGGGCCACCAAGCAAGCCACCTAGAACTGACCCAATCGCGCGTGTATTAGCAATAGAATCATTAATATGTAACCCGAAATAGGTCCCCATAATGCAAAAAATAGAGAAAATAACGTAGCACATTAACTTATGGGGAAGCTTTATCGTGACCTGTAATAGGGGCGTAAATAAAGGCGTTTTGCTTAAAAACCATGCAATAATTAAATAAACGCACATTTGCTGTAATAACAGCAAAATAAGATCAAATTCATACATAGGTGTAGAGTACCGTTCTCTTTTCTACCTGATTTATATAAAAAGCTCAGATAAAACGGGGCTATTAATTAGGCGATAAAGTTTGATATAAGAGTAACTTAATCGCGCTTTCAAAGAAAATATTCCTTCGCTTCAGTGATCTGGCGCACAAAACTCTTAAAGAAATTCTGAGTTATTGTGTAATATAACTCTGTCAGTGAGTGTTCTACTTCACTATTAAGGTCTAATCGTTATATGAAAAAAAGAGCCATTTATCTTATTTTATTAATGCTAATACTAATTGCATTAGCCGTACTTTTCCGCGCGCATAATCAATATTTATTATTGCAAGGAGAAGTTGATGCACCAGAAGTGATTGTTGCCTCAAAAGCGAAAGGTCGCGTTATTGAGCGCCATATAGAGCGCGGTGATGATGTCAAAGCAGGGCAATTAATGATCACTTTAGAAAGCCCTGAACTCAACGCACAAGTTGCGGCTCTGGAAGCGGCCAAAGCACAAGCACAAGCACAATTAGATTTGTCGTTGCATGGCACAAGAGAAGAAAGTATTCGTAATTTAGAAGCGGTGTTATCCCAAGCTAAAGTAGAAGCAAGTAATGCTTCACGAGATTATCAGCGTATTAGTGCTGTCGCTAATCAAGGTTATGTCTCTGCAACAGAACTAGATAATGCACGCCGTAGCCGTGATGTTGCATCACAGCGAGTAAGAGCAGCACAAGCAGAATTGGATGAAGCCAAAAATGGTGATCGCATTGAATTACGTCATAAATACACAGCAGCAGTACAACAAGCAGAACAACAGCTTATTGAGCTGAAGATCCAACAAGACGATTTACAAGTCAAAGCCCCCGTTGAGGGTGAAGTTGGGCCTATTCCTGCGGAAATAGGTGAACTTTTTAATGCTAATAGTCCGCTTGCTACCCTTATTCGTATTCCTGATGCCTATTTTGTTTATAACCTTCGTGAAGATATCTTAGCGGATATTCGCAAAGGTGATCGTATTACTATCATGGTTCCTGCATTAGGCAATAAAGAAGTCGAAGCTGAAATTCGCTATATCGCCCCAATGGGGGATTACGCAACAAAAAGAGCCACAAGAGCAACGGGTGATTTCGATTTAAAAACGTTTGAAATTCGACTGTATCCTGTGACGCCTATTGAAGGGCTACGTCCTGGTATGAGTGCGTTATGGCGCTGGGATAAATAAGGGCGAATAATGAGAGTAAAAGCAGCTTGGCGTGGCTTTAGTAGCGCATTTTCACGAGAAACTCATATGGCAGTTCGTAGCCCCGTTTTTCACTGGCTAAGCTGGCTATTTCCATTGATGTTGTTCACGTTAATTAGTGCTAACTTTTCTGAAGGTACATTGCTGAATTTGCCAGTTTCAGTGATCAATAATGATAATAGTCCATTATCGAGAACGCTGATCCGCGACTTAAATGCGGGCTCTCATGCGCAATTAAATACACTAGACGGTAATCCTCGAACAGCAATGGAACGACTCGGTAGCGCAAAAGATTATGCGATACTCACGATACCACGCCATTTTGAAAGTAACGTATTAGCAGGAAAGCAACCGACAACACGAATGTATTATAACGGGTTGTATTATGCGGCAGGGAGTTATGCAATACAGGACTTTAGTGGATTAATTGCAGAGCTTAATGTGCAATACCGTACTGTATTAGCGCAAGAGATGAATAAACCCGTACCACCATTAGCAAAAGTGACACTCTCTTATGACAGCTTATTTAATGCCAGTGGTAGTTATATTTATTATCAGCAATTTGCTGCTACTATTCATATGCTTCAATTATTTGTCGTGACTTGTACTATTTATTCGTTGTCACGCGGTAATATGCTACTGAATATTAAGCCTTTTACGTTTGCACTTATTGGTAAGCTGACACCCTATACACTGTTTTTCTTAACCTTATTAATTGTTGAATTAGCAGCATTAGTGCATTTTTCAGGTGCTAAGGTAAATGGCAATCCGCTATATATGGTGTTGGTTGGGTTCTTCTATATTATTGCAGCTCAAAGTGTTGGACTGTTACTCTTTGCGTTTACCAATAGTGCGATCACTGCATACAGTATGATAGGTATGTTAGTGAGTATCGCTTTGGCATTTTCAGGCATGGCTGTACCTGAACTTTCAATGATCTTACCTGCTCAGATTATTTCTAATCTAGAGCCATTAACTCATGCCTTAAATGCGATGTTTGATATCTTCTTAAGAGAAGTATCACTACAAGGTATTTTATATGTTTGTTCACTCTTGCTGATTTATCCTTTTGCTATTGCCTTCTTAGTTCGCAAACGTATTTTTAAACGATTGGAATTACAGGTAGGTGTTGCATGATGCAAATGTATTTTCAAACTTTTAAGCGCGTTCTACTGGGGATGTTAGAAAAACCTATGTGGATGTTGTTAATTGTTTCGCTATGTGTGATGAGTTTAGTTTATGCCAAACCTGTTTTATGGGATCTGCCTGTTGCAGTGATTAATCAAGATCACAGTCCTGCAAGTTATTCACTTATTCGGGCATTAAACTCGACACCAAAATTAAGCATTAAAAATTATGATAATTTAGATGAAGCACGCCACGATATGATTATGCGTGAGCTCTTTGCCATCATTATTGTGCCAACTGATTTTGAGAAAAAATTACTGAATGGTAAAGATGTCACGGTTCCTGTCTTTGGTGATGCCACAAACCGTCTTGCCAGTGGACAAATTCAGCAGGAATTGATGTTGGCTTATCAACAGTTATTAGATTCTTACAATGGCCGTATTTTACAAAATGCCGGATTCAGTATTGAGCAATCGAAAATTCTGTTAAAGCCTATCCAAGGTGAAACCATTGCGATGTATAACCCAGGGGTAAGTTTTGCCGCAATTATTTTCCCTGGATTATTAGTGATGTTATTGCAACACTCCCTTTTAATTGCTTGCGTGCGTGTCAGTATTGCAGTGAGAAGTACGCCGAAAGGAAAGCCGCCGCTAGCTGTTTATTTAGGGGCCTTATCTGCACTTATTCCGATTTGGTTATTTTTGTCGGCTGTCTTCTTCGCATTATGGCCTTGGGTATTAGGGTATCGTCAAGAAGCTCCTCTTTACCAAGTCTGGATGTTGACATTTCCATTCTTATTGGCAGTTTTAGGATTAGGTAAATTAATTACAGAATGCTTGCGCAGCGTTGAGATGATTTACCTGACACTAGCTTTTGTGACGACGCCAGTGTTCTATATTTCTGGCACGATCTGGCCATTGCAAGCAATGCCGGATTGGGTGTTTGCTATTTCATCCGCATTACCTTCTACATGGGCTGTAAACGCCATGGCAGGGATAAATCAAATGGGGTTGTCATTCCAAAGTATATTGGGTGATATTGTGATGATGCTGGTTTTAGGCGTGATTTATACAGTGTTAGGTGTGCTGGTGGGTATGTTACGCAATGGGGAGTTAAGGCATATTACGCATCAGTTTAAACATTGGTTGCATCATCGCGGTGAGTCAAAATAAAAAGCCCATATGGGCTTTTTATTTAATCATATTATGATGTGCTAAAATATTTTTATTCCACTAACTCCAACCCGGCTAACTTACGCCAATAGCCATTACAGTCATGGTGATGAACTGTGGTCAGTGGTTGTTGGCCTTGTTCATTTTGGCGAAATTGTTGCAAGGTATCAAAAATAGCATCAGACTCAGGCGATAAGCGAATAATATCCACTAACCCTGCCATTGAGGTTTGATCGTTACCCAAGTTATAACAATAGCCACTTTGCGTTTGAATACCATTGAGCACAAACACTTGCTGATTTTCCTGTGATAATACCTCACGGCCTTGAGGGTATTTTTGACAGCAGGTTTCGCAATCATCTTTAGCGCGATTTTCAGAACGAGCTGTAAAACAACGTGCTGAATACGCTAAAGGAAGGTGGCCATAAGCCAGCACTTCAACTTCAAATTTATCTCTAATACCCAATATTTCACATTGGTTTAAAAGATTGCTTAGCCATTCACGAGAAAGCTCTACTGGCATACACCAACGCATCATGCCTTGTTTATGCAATAAACGCAGTGCGTAAGCGTTGTAGCAATTTAGTCCATGACCCGCAATGAAAGGTAGATGACGCTCGTAAAGCATATTGATAACGCCAAAATCATGGGCTTCAACTAAGAATTCGCCGTTATCAACTAACTTAGCAATTTCTTTTAATTCAGAAGGCGCTTGTAATAATGCTAAGGTAGAAAGAACCACTTGCTTACCACTTTTAGCGACTTCTTTTGCCAGATTTATCCAATCTTGAGGCTTAGTTTCTCGACGCTTACTGCAAACGGTTTCACCTAAATAGATAATATCCGCATCACATTGTTTTGCTTTTTCATAAAATGTTTCTAGCGTGGCTTTTGGCCAATAATAAAGTACAGAGCCTAATGCATATTTCATTTTCTTATCCTTATTATTGCCATTTACGGTGATAAGCACCCAACGTTGTTTGTGTTCCTTCTGAAATTTTTCCTAACGCATTCATCCAACGAGGATCTGTGCTAAAGCCTTGGGGATCTTTCTTACATTGATCAATCGCCGTTCGCCAAACTCTTGCGACTTCAGTGACATAAGCAGGACTACGCTGACGACCTTCAATTTTGACAGAGGCAATATTCATTGCCATTAATTCAGGTAGTAGTGAAAGGGTATTTAGGCTAGTGGGTTCTTCTAATGCATGATAACAATGGTCATCAACAAAATATCGCCCCTTACACAGTGTTGGATAGCCTGCATTTTCATCAGGCGCATAGCGGTCTATTAGCACATCATTAAGGCGAGATTCCATCCCTTGTGGTGTTTCTTGCCAGCGTACAAAACGCGCTGGAGAGCAAGCGCCTACCGTATTGGGTGATTCACCTGTTAAGTAGGAAGAAAGATAGCATCGACCTTCCGCCATAATACATAGGCTACCAAAGGCAAAAACTTCTAAAGGTACTGGGCTAGTTTGTGCTAATTGTTTAACTTGATGAATAGATAGAACACGAGGAAGAACAATACGTGCAACATCAAAATTGCGTCGATAAAACTCAATTGCTTGTGTATTAGTTGCTGAGGCCTGTACAGAAACATGGCGTTCAATATGAGGATAATGCTCAGCTGCATACTCTAGCATCGCGATATCTGCCAAAATAAGTGCGTCAGCCCCCAAAGATGCAGCCATATCAACGGCTTTTTGCCAGCGTTCAAATCCATTAGGGTGAGCAAAAGTGTTTATCGCAATATGCAATTTTCGCTGGTGGCGATGAACATAATTAACGGCTTCTTGTAACTTCTTTTCTGTAAAATTCAAACCTGCAAAATGTCTTGCATTCGTATCATCTTTTAAGCCGATATAAACGGCATCCGCACCATTATCTATGGCTGCTTTTAAGGCAGGTAAATTACCTGCAGGGCACAGCAATTCCATCTTCACTTCCCTTTAGAAATTAAGAATGATCGGAAATTGTAATAAACAAGATAAAAAAAGGTTTTGATTTAGGGCAGAGAAGTTTGTTTTTTACTTAAGTAAAATTAAAGAACTCAAAATGTGAGCAACGGATTAACGGAATATTGATATAGGATCGCAGAATATCTGTTTATCTCTGGCACAATAGCCCCTAAATTTATTTATAGGAGTCCGAAAGTGTTTAATAAAATTCGTACCCATTTGGTAAAAGAGGGGCCTCGTTTTTTACGTTACCCTTTACAAGTAACCCCATTCGCTTTGCAACGCGATATTTTAGAACAGTTTTTAAGTTGGCAGTTTCGTGAATCCCTTGCTGAAGGTGATTTACACTTTTTAGAAGATAAATGGCTAAAAGTTGAGATAAGAGACTTACATTTACAGTGGTTTATCAGTGTTCGTGATGATAAATTAGTGGTTAGTCGCTTAGAAAAAGAAGATGTCAGCTTTAGTGGTAATGCGAATGATCTTATTTTAATTGCAGCTCGCAAAGAAGATCCTGACACCTTATTTTTCCAACGTCGTCTACAAATTGAGGGTGATACAGAACTCGGGTTATATGTTAAGAACCTGATGGATGCAATTGAATTAGACTCAATGCCATCTGTGTTGCGTTTTGGTTTATTACAACTGGCTGAATTTGTAAAAAGTGGACTTCAAGAAGAAACTGAAGACAAAATACACAGCCATGAACTGAGCTCAACTTCATGCTAATACGTGTTGAAATTCCCGTTGATATTCCTGCTATTGATAGCCTTTTACGCCAAGTATTTCCGACAAGCGCTGAAGCTGATTTAGTTGGGCATTTACGTGAAGAAGGTCTATTAACATTAGGTATGGTGGCTATTAGCGATGAAGGCCAATTAGTTGGCTATATCGGTTTTACACCAGTTGATGTTGATGGAATAGATTGTCAGTGGGTTGGACTTGCGCCACTTGCTGTTGCACCAGAGCTCCAAAACCAAGGTATTGGACGCCAACTGATTAATGAAGGGCTAGATAGCCTAAATGAATTTGGGTATGGCGCAGTTGTAGTGTTGGGAGATCCAACATACTATCAAGCATCGGGTTTTATTCCTGCTAAATCTCAAGGCTTGCATTGCAAATGGCCTGATACAGAAGACACATTTCAGCTTTATGCGTTAGAGAATGGCAATGTTGAAGAGATCCACGGTTTAGTCAACTACTCACCTTTGTTTGACCAGTTTAGTTGATCCGCTTAACCAAATTTATTTATCCTGTATTAAATACAGTGCAATGTCTGAAGGCTGGTCTGTGATCAGCTTTTCTTTTTGTCTTTTTTTTAACTGCTTTAATTGGTATTCAAGCTGAGATGCTTGTTGCCTATCGCCTACCTGACAATGAAACTCTAATAATAAAGGCCCTTTTCCTTTTAATGCTTTCGCACCAGTTCCATTCTGATGCTGTTGAAAACGGCGCTCAACATTTGTTGTGATCCCGGTATAAAGAGAGCCAAGACGATTTCTAACAATATAGAGTGACCACATTGCGTCAGCCATTATTTTTTCCTTTTCGTGCTACTTTTTCTTTTGATAAATAATATTTCTTAGTTTTTAAAGTGAGTAATTTAAGGCATGTCAAAAATAAATCTATTAAGTATATCAATATGTTGTGAAATATTTGTGACAGTAAACTTTATGATTTAAAAAATAACATTCAAATTTTTTGAAAATGAACAGCAATTATTGCTAATTTTAAAGTTAAGCTAAAGTGCATAATATGATCCACATCACAGAGACACACTCCGCGATACCTCACAAAATTAGAATTAAATTGGAGTCTATTATGAAAAAATCTACATTAATCGCTGCAACATTAGCTTTAAGTGCTATTTCATTCGGTTCAATCGCATCTGATAGCATATCAAAAAGTCCTTCTGTTAATGGTGAGTATATCACAATCACTGGTAGTGATACTTTAGATGGTTTAACAGCTAAAATTGCTCAAATCGCAAAAGATGAAGGTGCAAAAGGCTTTAAAGTTGTTGGCGCGACAGGTGAAGATTACCTCACTGTAAATGCTGAAATTTATCGTTAATTTTAACTATTTTCGATAAATAACTTGTAATAAGAGACACGCGGTAAGACGCTCGTTTTGATGATATAATTATCATCTAAACAGCGTCTCTTTTTGTTTCTATGCAGGTATGTTATGTCTTCCTTGAACTCTCTCAAAATAATTAAACAATATATATGTGATAACCATGTGTTTACCTTATGTACAACGAGTTCAGTCGGTGATATTTGGTGTGCTAATTGTTTTTATTGGTTTGATGAAAGTCAGATGAGACTTATTTTTCTTTCTGAAAAGAAAACACGCCATGCTAGAATGATGCAAGAAAACTTATTAGTTGCTGGAAGTATTAGTACCCAAGAAATTGCTGTATCTGATTTACAAGGTATTCAATTCACTGGGTCTGTTTCTTTACTCACAGGTAAGGACGACATCAACGCAAGAAAACATTATTGTTTACGTTTTCCTGTCGCATTAGCTGCTATCCATGTGCCTTTATGGGAGCTACAGTTGCAAGAAATTAAGATGGTCAATAATCGGCTGGGCTTCGGAACGAAGCTTTATTGGCAACGTAATTAAGCTTCTTATTTTCAGAATTTCTTATTATTCCCAAAAATAATGATTTTTTCGTTCCCATCCTTTTAAAGACATACATGAGGTATAGAAAGTGTGTCTGTCATCTTGATTAATGTCTTCAACATAACTTTCAGTCATTGGAACGCGCTCAGTGTAGGTTTTATTATCACCACAGTGGTATTTATCTTCTTTACGACACTTTTTTTCTACATCATGGTAAACAGTACGTTGTAGTACTTCTTTGCGAATAGGATAGCGGGTATTCGCATCAAATTCACAAAGCATCTTCGCTTCCTGTAGTGTGTAATCTGATGCCCCTCTGGGTTCCCAAGTACTACTACAGCCAGAAAGTAAAATTATTGAAAATAAAGGAAAAAATGTGAATTTCATATCAGACATTATCACAAAAAAGAATAGTTAATTGAGTTAATAATAAAACAAAACTAATCACTTTGACTATATTTTTTGAAAATGATTCACATTTAATAACGGAGGTGATCAAATGAGAATGATGAAAGAAAAAAAGCCCATTATAAAAATGGGCTCTTAGGTGTTACTCAAACGATGAAAGGTTTTTCTCTATCTCAGCATCTATTTCTTTATGCTGGAGATGTTTAGCGCCGAGTTTCTTTTTCAATTCGGCGCCTAGCTTCACGAGTTGTTCTCGATTTGCTTTAGATTGCTTTTTACCCCATTTTTTTAAATGGTAGTTCAGTTCATGATCTTCAGAAAAGCTTACATATTTATTATCACTTAAAGGCATACATCCTCCAGTTAATTTAATGTGTATTACTTCAATTTATGGATCACCTGATTACTACTACCACGCCACAGTAATGCGGGATCATAAAGTTCTTGTACGAACTTCCCATCAATCAGCACGTTAATATAGTTAACGACTTCTTGCTGTTCTGGGGTTAAATCGGCCAGTAAATAGCCCGTCCAAACCCAAATATCTTTTTCGGGGCATTGCGTTTTAACACGTTTTACCAATTTTAATATAGCAGAAAGATTTTGTGGGTGTAGGGGATCGCCACCTGAAAGTGATAATCCTTGTCGTTTAATACGGCTGTCTTGAAGATCAGTAATGATCTGATCTTCCATTTCTTGTGTAAACGGCTTGCCGGACGTTAGTGACCACGTTGATTTGTTATAACAGCCTCGGCATTGGTGTATGCACCCTGAAACAAACAGGGTGCAACGTGTACCTGGGCCATTTACAACATCAACAGGGTAATATTGATGGTAATTCACACTCTTAACCTAACTGGCCATTTGCCAGATGTTTTACTCGACGTTTAACTTCTTCTTGTTTACCTGCATTAAATGGGCGTGAATCTGGGCTACCTAAATATCCGCATACACGACGAATAACGGAAACTCTTGCTGGGTTGTGATTACCGCAACGTGGGCAAGTAAAACCTTTACTGGTACAAGAGAATTCACCGGTATAGCCACAGTCATAACATTCGTCAATTGGGGTGTTTGTTCCGTAATAAGGAACTCGGGTATAGCTGTAATCCCACACATCTTCTAGCGCTTTAAGGTTATGTTGTAAGTTTGGATATTCGCCATAGCAGATAAAACCGCCACTCGCGAGCGGTGGATAAGGTGCTTCAAAATCCAGTTTGTCGTATGGATTCACTTTCTTTTCAACATCTAAATGGAAGCTATTGGTATAATAACCTTTATCCGTCACACCGGGTAAAATACCAAATTCAGCCGCATCTAAACGACAGAAACGATCACATAAGTTTTCGCTTGGTGTGCTGTAAAGGCTAAAGCCATAACCTGTCTCAGCTTTCCATTGGTCTGTTGCTTCGCGTAGACGATTGATGATCGCCACCGCTTTTTCTCTTAAGGTTTCATCGTCAAAAACGTGTTTTTGAGTACCAAATAGGGCATTAATGGTTTCATGAACACCGATATAACCTAATGAGATTGATGCTCTGCCATTTTTAAAGATTTCAGACACGTTATCGTCTGCTTTTAAGCGCACACCACAAGCACCTTCCATATAAAGGATCGGGGCAACACGCGCTTTAACATTTTCTAAACGTGCGATACGTGTCATCAGTGCTTTTTTCGCTAATTCAAGGCGGTCATCCAGCAGTGACCAGAAGGTGGCTTCATCACCTTGAGCTTCGATAGCAATACGCGGTAAGTTAAGGCTGATAACGCCGAGATTATTACGACCTTCGTGGATCATTTCGCCATTTTCTTCATAAACACCTAAGAAGCTACGGCAACCCATTGGGGTTTTAAATGATCCCGTTACTTTAACGACTTGATCGTAATTCAATATATCGGGATACATGCGTTTACTTGCACATTCCAATGCAAGTTGTTTAATATCGTAATTAGGATCACCAAACTTATGGTTTAAACCATCTTTAATAGCAAAAACAAGTTTAGGGAAAACCGCTGTTTTACGATTTTTACCTAAACCAGCCATACGATTTTCAAGAATAGCGCGTTGAATTAACCGTGCTTCTTTTGACGTACCAAGGCCAAAGCCGAAAGTGACAAAGGGGGTTTGTCCATTAGCCGTATGCAGTGTATTGACTTCATACTCTAAAGATTGGAATGCGTCATAACACTCTTTTTCAGTGCGTGCATTGGCATAGGCTTCTTTATCTGCGATTTGCCACTCTTGTGCAACTTTGTAGTGTTTGTCGTAGCTTGCTTTAACAAAAGGAGCTAAGACTTCATCAATACGATTTATTGTTGTACCACCATAAATATGGCTTGCTACTTGTGCGATAATTTGTGCAGTAACCGCAGTTGCGGTTGAAATAGATTTAGGGGGTTCTATTTCGGCATTTCCCATTTTAAACCCGTTATTTAACATGCCATTAAGATCAATAAGCATACAGTTAAACATAGGGAAAAACGGGGAGTAATCGAGATCATGATAATGAATTTCACCACGCTCATGAGCGAGTACCACATCTCTTGGCAGGATATGCAATTTTGCGTAATGTTTAGCCACAATACCCGCAAGTAAATCACGCTGAGTAGGGATAACTTTACTGTCTTTATTCGCATTTTCATGAAGAATAGAGACATCACTTTGTTCGATAAGACCTCGGATTTCCTGAGTTAATCTTCCGCGTTGCTCACGGGCAACATCTCGGTCGTGACGGTATTCAATGTAGGCTCTGGCGACATCTTTATATTCGCCAGCCATCAGCTGATTTTCTACGGCGTCTTGGATCTCACGGATATCGACATTCGAACGTCCTGCGAGAGATTGTGAAACGGATTGCGCGACAGAATCGCAATAATCATCATCAGTGATCTCACAAGCTACGGCTGCTCTTTTGATAGCATCGCTGATGCGGGTTTGGTCAAAAGAGACTTTACATCCGTCTCGTTTTATCACTATGGTTTTCACAATCTTGCTCCTTAACTATTTATCCACAGGCTCAAATCCCATAAAAACAGGTGATGGCACAGTATTCAGGCTTATTGTGGATAAGATGTGTATAATTACTATATATTGTAGGTCGATATGTATTAAAGCACAATATGTAGTAATTGGAAGAGAAATAATCTTCATTAAAACTGATCTACATCAAGGTATTTTTGCTACATCAGGCATCAAGAGGGATGAGCAGAATTGTAAATCTGTGCCAAAAACAGAAGTGATAAATTATTCATCAAAAAGTGAGAACATAAAAAAAGCAAAGTGCTCATAAAGAGACCTTTGCTTTTTTATGACTGACTATTGAGACCAAATTAACGGATAGCGATAACTTCGATTTCTACTTTTGCATCTTTTGGTAAACGTGCAACTTCAACGCAAGAACGAGCAGGGAATGCCGCGTTATGCTCTTTGAAGAAAGCTTCATAAGCAGCATTAATAGTACCAAAATCATTTAAATCTTTTACGAAAACAGTGGTTTTGATGATATTAGCAACCGTTAAACCTGCTTTTTCAATAATTGCTTTTACGTTTTCTAAAGATTGGCGAGCTTGTTCTGCTGCATTATCAGAAACAAATTCACCTGTAGCCGGATCAACAGGTAGTTGACCTGAAGTGATCACTAAATTACCTAAATCAACGCCTTGTACATAAGGGCCGATTGCTGCAGGGGCTTTATCGGTATTAATTTCGTAAGACATGTAGAACTCCTGTTTTTATAAGATTAACGCTAACGCTTGATTAGCACGGCGCTATTATAGCCAGCGCTTGAGGTTAGCAACATGACAGATATCAGGCTTTATCATAAAGTCTGTAAGTATAAAAAGAAAATAATCGTAAAGTTCTCTTTTGTTTTTACATGGTTTTTAATCCATGAAAATGACCAATTTGTAGCAAATTTTTTTATAAAAAAAGATTATGAGCTATTAGTCTTTTTTAGAGAGAGGATATTATGTGTATCGAGAGGGAATTATTCTATTCTTATCAAAAAACTATCTGCTCTTTCGAGCAGATAGTTAAAAGAATTAGCGAATAACTGCGTGGCGTTCGAATTCTTTTTCACAGTATTTGCAGGTTAATACAACATCCGAGGCCAGTTTTTTGACTCGGAAACTACTTTGCACTGGCTCGTTATGGCTAATACAGTTGCTATTAGGACAAGGCACTACATCTTCAAGTAATTCTGGTAAACTTAATGCCATCTTATTAACCACTTGATAATTATCGATAATATTGACTGTGGCTTGTGGCGCATACATTGCTAAACGGTTTGCTTGCTCTGAGGTTAAAAAGACATTTTCGATTTTAATTAAGTCTTTTTTACCTAAGTTTTCAGAAGGTAAATTAAAACCTACAGTTATTCTTTCATCAGTTTCAGTTAAACGGAATAGTGAAAGAATTTTAAAGCCCACCTGCGCTGGAATATGATCAATAACAGTCCCACGTTTGATAGCTTCAACTTTTAGTTTGTGATCATGTGTCATGGTGTGCTCCTTATTAAAGAACTAAGTTTTTATTTAGAACTAAGGCAAGTAATGCCTGACGTGCGTAGATACCGTTGCCTGCTTGTTGGAAATAATAAGCGTAAGGTGTTTTATCTACATCTGTCGTGATTTCATCGATACGTGGCAGTGGGTGTAGGATCTTGAGGTTATCTTTCACATTGACTAAATCAGCGCTAGTTAAAACAAATTGTGCTTTAACATTGGCATATTCAGAAGGATCTAAACGTTCTTTTTGTACGCGCGTCATATAAAGAATATCCAGCTCTGGCATGACTTCATCTACTGTTTCATGTTGGCTATATTCAACACCATTTTCTTCAAGTAAATGGAGGATATGTTCTGGCATAGCAAGCACTTTCGGGGCGATAAAATAGAGATGATTGCCTTTAAATTTTGCCAATGCTTGTGCTAATGAATGTACGGTTCGGCCATATTTTAAGTCACCTACCATTGCGATATTGAGATTATCTAAACGGCCTTGTGTCTCTTGAATGGTAAACATATCCAGTAGAGTCTGTGTTGGATGTTGATTTGCACCATCACCCGCATTGAGGACAGGAATATCACCAGCAAATTCAGATGCTAATCTCGCCGCACCTTCTTGAGGATGGCGAATCACAATGGCGTCAGCATAAGTGCGAAGAACGGAAATGGTATCCGCCAATGTTTCACCTTTTTTACCTAATGATGTGTTGCTTCCATCAGAAAAACCGACAACAGACGCGCCAAGGCGGTGAATAGCTGTCTCAAATGATAAGCGAGTACGTGTTGATGCTTCAAAAAAGCAACTCGCAATCACTTTGTCTTTTAACAATTCGTTGTTAGGTTGCTGTTTTAGTTTATTAGCAACGCGAAGAACAGCTTCCAAATCTTCCCTGTCCAGATCATTGATGGAGATAATATGCTTTTGGTAGAGCGGATTAGTCATTAGAGTTCTCCTTTGGCGATGAATTGTGCGGTAGGTGGTTTTTTATAGGCCAAAAAAAACCCCTCAATAAGAGGGGTTTTAAAAAATTGGGCTATTGGAAAAAAGAGAATACGCTTGCGACCCATTAAGGTGCTTGTTTTTGTTACAAATTGGAATAGGCGCTGTTTCATCTTTCCTCCTGACAAATTGTGGCGCATTATACGCATCCTAGCGTTGCACGCAAGCGTTTGCTTTTACTTTTTACAAAAAAAAAATTTTTTAATTTAAAATCAATAAGCTTGGAATAAAACGAAGAAAACACCTATTTTTTCATAAATAAAAAATAGGTGTTTTGCATGATTATGTATTTCAGAACGAATTGGCAAGGGTCGCTACCATCACGGCTTTTATGGTGTGAAGACGATTCTCTGCTTCATCAAACACAATACTGTGTTTTGATTCGAACACCTCATCAGTGACTTCAAAACCACCATATAGATTAAACTCTTTAGCTAATGCTTTACCCATTGTGGTCTCTTCATCATGAAAAGCGGGTAAACAGTGAAGGAATTTGACGTCTGGGTTTCCGGTTAATTTTATAACATCCATATTGACCTGATAAGGCTTAAGTAAAGCGATACGCTCTTTCCAAACCTCTTTTGGTTCGCCCATAGAAACCCAAACATCAGTATAAAGAAAATCAGCATTTGTAACGCCTTCTGCTACATTTTCAGTTAGCGTGATGTTTCCGCCATTTTTCTTAGCAATCTCTTGGCATTGAGCAACTAAACCTGATTCAGGCCAACATGCTTTAGGCGCAACTAAACGTAAATCCATCCCTGTTAATGCTGCTGCTTCCAACATAGTATTTCCCATGTTATTGCGAGCATCACCAAGGTAAGCAAATATGGTTTCTGATAACGACTTAGTTTGATGTTCTGTGATAGTCAGTAAGTCTGCTAACAATTGGGTTGGGTGAAATTCATTGGTTAAGCCATTCCAAACAGGTACACCTGAATATTGTGCAAGTGCATCTACCGTTTTTTGTCCATAACCCCGATACTGAATACCATCATACATACGGCCTAATACGCGTGCAGTATCTTTTATTGATTCTTTATGTCCAATTTGGCTTCCACCCCCTAAATAAGTCACTCTGGCGCCTTGATCAAAAGCCGCAACTTCAAAGGCACAACGGGTACGTGTTGAGTCTTTTTCGAAAATAAGCGCGATATTTTTTCCTGCAAGATATTGAGTTTCTTCACCTGATTTTTTGGCTTTTTTTAATTGTGCTGACAATGTAAGTAGTTGTTGAATTTCAGCAGGTGAAAAATCCAGTAAACGTAAGAATGATTTTTGATAAAAAGGGTTCATAGAGTGAGATCCTGTGATTGAATTTATATTCAATTTATATTAATAAATATTCATCATCAACCCCTAAAGGAAAACTTTTAATTTAGACAGTCTGCGATAAGCGCATCATATTAGGTATGGAGTGTTGATTCGCCCTGTGGGAGAATAAACAAGATACCTTTTCAGACTATTGCGGAGCATGATTATGGCGGACAGCAAAGAATTAGCAGAACAACGTGAAGAAACACGTCTTATTATTGAAGAATTACTGGAAGATGGTAGTGATCCTGATGCACTGTATGCTATCGAGCACCACATCTCTTGTGAAAACTTCGAAACACTAGAAAAAGCTGCAGTTGAAGTATTTAAATTAGGTTATGAAGTGACTGAACCTGAAGAAATCGAAGTAGAATCAGGTGAAATTTTAGTTTGCTTTGATGCTGTGAGTGAAAGTGGTTTAAATGCTGAGCTTATTGATGCTCAAGTTGAACAGTTAATGAATTTAGCTGAAAAAATGGGTGTTTATTACGATGGTTGGGGAACTTACTTTGAAGATCCTGACGCTGAGTATGATGATGAAGACGGTGAAGACGAAGACGACGAAGAGTCTGATAAGTCATCACGCTTACATTAATTTTTGCTAAATGTTGTCCCTTTGTGCCTGATTTATCAGTGCAAAATAATAGCACCAGCCACAAAATTATTGCTTTGTGACTGGTGTTATTGGTTTTAAGGGGAGAGCCATTAATCCATTACACCAAATTTACCATTGTCATAATCATCAAAAGCTTGTTGTAACTCTTCTTGGGTGTTCATTACAAAAGGCCCTTGCCCTGCAATTGGCTCATTAATTGGCTCACCGGTGAGAATTAAAACAATGGTGTCACCCATTGATTCTAATGTCAGTGTATCACCATGATTATCTAGCATTACCATGTCATGTTGACGTGCAATTTCACTGTCATTGATATGTACAGCACCTTTCACCACAAACAGCATTGCATTATGACCTTCAGGAATACTGTAGTGTGAAACCCCCGCGCGATTTAAACGTAGATCCCACACATTAAGTGGTGAGTAGGTCATTGCGATGCCTTGGGTATTAGCATAATTACCAGCAATCACTCGGACATAGCCTTGATCATTAGGTAATTCAACATGAGGGATATCCTCTGCTTTCAGCGCCTGATAACGAGGCTGTGTCATTTTGTACGCTGTCGGCAGATTCACCCAAAGTTGCACCATCTCCAATACACCACCTTCTTTGGTCATTTTTTCAGAGTGATACTCTTTATGCAAAATGCCAGAAGCAGCAGTCATCCATTGAACATCACCTGCGGTAATGGTTCCTGCGTGACCTTTAGAGTCATGATGAGAAACCTCACCTTGATAGGCGATTGTTACGGTTTCAAATCCACGATGAGGATGCGCTCCTACACCACGGGCATTGGTAACAGGTTTAAACAGTGTTGGCTCGGCATAATCCATCAGCAGAAACGGGCTATGTTTCTCACCATTTTCCTGATAGGAAAATAAGGTGCTGACTGGAAAGCCATTACCTACCCAGTGTGAATTTGGCGCCGAATAAATATGATTAATCTGTCTGATTGTCATGATTGTTCTCCGAGTTAAGGAAAGAAACCGCAATAACCAAGACACAGAAGGAGGTAATACAGATTATTGCGATTTCTTAATGAGGCTGATCATAAAGTGTTCGCGTGATGAACAAAATAGGGGGAATTTGTTGATGGTATTCAAAAAAAATGAATGAATTTCTAAAAAGAAGATAAATAGGGATATTGATTGAATGTGTAATTTGGCGACTACGCGGTTAAATATTTTTTCATCTTTATTTATCGAATCTTGGTAGAGTTTTATAGCTTGGCTGATATCGTATTTTGTACTAAAACCATATTAGTACAGTAAACCTAGTGAATTCATTGTAGTTAGATCCCCTCTATTTTTGATGGCTTCTTGATAATATATTCTCGCTTTATCATATTTTTCTAACTCACTGTACAATATTTTCAGTTGAGTAAATGAAAAATAGTCTTTAACCTAATTAATAAGTTATATAACTTTTAGTTAGTTCTATATTTTTTTAGTATGTATGTTAAATTTTTAGATAATTATGAGGGTTATGTTTTTTATTATCTCTGTAAATTTTATATATTTCATATATGGAAATTTTTTCTTTAAGAATATATTTAATTTGATTATTTGAATATAAAAATATAAAGTTAGATAAATATAGAAATAACGTGATGATAATAATCATATTGTTTAATATTATATAAACGTATCTAAAAATGGACTTTATTAATGGCTAATTTAATTTACCTTACATTAGAAGGTCAGCAACAAGGCCTGATTTCTCGTGGTTGTGGAACATTAGATTCAATAGGAAATCGTTATCAATTAGGGAAAGAAAATGCAATATTTGTTACAGAACTAAATTTTTCAGTATCTAGAACTCAAAATCTAGCTCATCAACCAATAGAGTTTACCAAACTGATTGATAAATCTTCCCCTCTGTTACTTGTTGCGGTTTCAAATAATGAAATTCTTAGTTTAGTTTTTGATTATTATCGTACCGCACAAAATGGTGGAATTGAAAAATATTTCACAGTGAAATTAAATGAAGCATCTATTATTGATTATTCACATCAATGTCCAAATAATATTTTACGCAATGATATCGATCCTGAAGAGCAATTAACTGTTAGATATCGTGATATTACCACCTCGCAAATCATGGCTGGTACTTCTGGGTATAGTATATCAGATGAGAATGTATTCTAATTTTTATATTTATTAATTAAATGGCGTACCTCAGAAATAAAAGCATCATCACTAGCTACACTACTTGGGCTTGCAGCTAAAGTAATTAAAGGTCCTAATTCCGTTTCAACAAAATAATAGGCCATAGTGATCTTGCTTTTATTCATTACGTCGTAAACCATTTTATTTTTATTTTCAAGTCTTCTTGCTGCTTCCGACATTTTTTCAATCGTACCGTAACTGTACATTAATGTTGCAACTAAAGTTGTCCTTTTGATAATTTGGGTTGGTCTAAAAGGTTTAAAAAAGGATGGGTAATTTGTAATAATACCTGCAACCATTTGAGTGATTATAGCGGATACAATAAATTTTCGAATTTTAGAATCAGCCATAATGTCGACACCAACATCTGTTGCAAAATTTCTAACTGATGAATTAACCTGTTCTTCAATATCAAAATTATCACGGAAATTGATTGGGTTGTTCATATTAGAAATAGTGGTTGCTACTTTAACATAATCGGATAGTTTTTGTTTTCTAGATGGAGATATGTTATTGATTATTGTATCAATAATAATATTGACAACTTCCGTAATATTTTCATAAGGTTTATAAACAAACCGCAGTAGATAAATGGCTTCAATATTTTCTTGTATGATCCGAGGTTTTCTAGATAGCCGAGATTTAAGAACATAATTCATACCCTCAAGAGCTGGTGGGAGTATACCCAATTCAATGAATGTATCTATTGTTCTGTTTACCCCTTTTGTAGAAGTAATACCAAAATCTTCAATATATTTTACCCAAGGATTATTTAGAGCTACTTCAACAGAAGGAGCACTTCCTTCACATTTATAATAAATAAATTCATCCAATCCACTGGGCGAGCATCCCTTTGAGCGACTTTGATTTGCACTAGAAGAGTCTTCATATTGCCAAGTTTTTTGGGCAAGATTATGTGCACTTTTCAGTTCTCGACCTATTTTTTTGTAAATAATAAGTCGCTTTTCCATTGCCTCATTAGCATTTAATATTTCACCATCTTTACAGTAAAACCACTCTAAATCACCACACTGCATATAAATCTCCTTTTTATTTATTCATAGTTAAACTATAAATAAACCCATCTAGATGAATAGACATCTGGAATTATTTACCGTAGCAACTAATATGTTAAAGTTAATTTTTATGGTTATATTAATTTTTGTTATTATTTATAAAGTGTTTATTTAAGAAATTAATTCGTAACTGAATATCGGTATAACCTAATTGATAGGCTCTTGTATATAATTCGATGGCTTTTTCATAATTTTGAGGTACTCCAAGGCCTTCTTCATACATCAGCCCCAAATTAATCAACCCACCAATTCCATCTTTATTTGCTGCATCTTGATATAGTTTGACAGATTGACTAATATCACGTTTTACACCAAAACCATGTTGATATAGTAATCCCATTGAATTCATTGCGGCGGGATCACCTTTCTTGATCGCTTCTTGATAATATATTATCGCTTCATCATATTTTTCTAATTCACTGTACAATATTCCCAAGCGAGTAAATGCAAAATAATTACCTGCTTGAATTGATGCGTTATACCATTTTTTGGCTAATTCTATATTTTGTTCAACCCCATTACCATGACGATATAGATCGCCTAAACTCATCATAGCACTACTGGAGTGATCTTTTTTAATTGCTATCTCAAACATCTCTTTTGCTTTTTTATAATTATTATTATATTTGTATAGTATGCCTAGATTATAATTAGCAGATGATGAGCCGAGTTCTATTGCTCTCTGGTAAAGTAATATAGCCTCTTGTTCTTTATTATGATTTTGTTTAAGCATTGCCAGTTGATTAAATCCATCAGCATCATTTTTATCTGCTAAGAGTTGATAAATTTGTTCTGCTTTCTCTACATTTTTTTCAACTCCTGTACCCGTTTCATAGAAACGTCCGAGTACTAATAATGCTTTATTATCTCCCTGCGTTGCTAATATCTCACATGCGGAAAAGTTTTTTTCTTCGGGAATGCATTTAGCTTGGGGGAATGAATAAGCTAATATAGGAATAGATAAAAATAATGTGACGATAATAATCTTGTAGTTTAATGTCATATAAAATTACCTGAAATAGATTTTATTAATGGTTAATTTAATCTATCTTCCATTAAAATGGAAACACTAAGCTCTGATTTCTTATGTTGGTGAGGAGTGCAACTCATAAAAAACGAGTAAAAATATAAGATATGATAAAACAAAAAACTACATCCTTTCTTAGCAACAATAAGTCAGAATGTAGTTTATTAATACGTTTATTTCTTAAATTTTATTTGCTAGTGTCGCCACAACCGCCAATGATTTTAGAAATAGAAACTGCTGGGTGCAGTAAGTAGTCGTAGTTACAGTCTTTTTCTTTATTGTATACGCTACCAGTACAGCCAGTCATTACGGTAATTACAGAAGCAATAAGTGCAATTTTAACAAAGTTTTTCATGAAAAAATTCCTTTTAAATTTTAGAGTTATAGAATGTGATTTTTATGCTTTAACTATATAAAAAAATAATAATATTTTCAATATTAATAATGTGTTTTTCATAAATAAAAACATAAAAACAATTATTTTATTTTAGTCTATATTAAAATTTATTTTTAAAATAAGTTTTTTTTAAATAATTAATATTAAAAAAAAAGATTTCATAAAATAAAGTTTAATTAAGTTAGTGATTGATTGTATAAATTAGAAATTATATTTAGTTAGTTTTAAAATGTGTATGGTTAGAAACATCAATTGATTATTTGTTAAATACTATCTTATGAATTTTCTTTATACATGGTATAATTCATCATTAAGGCTAATACTTGGTGTTTTGTGTAAGTAATGCATTGATTTATAAGGAGAAATTCAGTTCGCAAGTAGCTGTTGAGCTTGGGCGGTAGTGTGGGCATCGGTTTATGATAACTGTCAGCTGTGTTTCTAAGTATTAATACGTGATGGCAATGTTAATTGATAGCAAGCGCATTTTTATTAAAGAAAATCAATATAATATATAAAGAGTGAAAGAGTCATATGAAAATTCTTGTTACAGGTGGAGCTGGTTTTATTGGTTCAGCAGTTATTCGTTATTTGATAAATTATACAGATAATATAGTTATTAATGTCGATAAGTTGACTTATGCTGGCAATATTCAATCTTTATCTAGTGTTGAAAAAAATACTCGTTATTTTTTTGAAAAAAAAGATATTTGTAATCATGACGAAATGCTAAGAGTTTTCCTAGAACACCAGCCTAATATAGTAATGCATTTAGCTGCAGAATCTCATGTGGACCGTTCAATTGAAGGACCTGATGAATTTATAAAAACAAATATAATTGGAACATATACACTCCTTGAAGTTGCTAGAACTTATTGGCAAAATTTAGATAATGTGCAGAAATCTATATTCCGTTTTCATCATATATCAACGGACGAAGTGTATGGTGATTTAGATGGTACAAAAGATTTATTCACAGAAACTACTGCTTATTCTCCTTCATCTCCATATTCTGCATCGAAAGCATCTAGTGATCATTTAGTTAGAGCTTGGCTACGTACTTATGGTCTTCCCACAATAGTAACGAACTGCTCTAATAATTATGGTCCTTATCATTATCCAGAAAAGTTAATTCCATTAATGATTTTAAATGCGTTAGAAGGAAAGCCACTACCAGTGTATGGTAATGGGCAGCAAGTTCGTGATTGGTTATATGTAGAAGACCATGCTAAAGCATTGTATAAAGTTGTAATAGAAGGAAGAATAGGAGAAACCTATAATATTGGGGGGCATAATGAGAAAACTAATATAGAGGTTGTTAAAACAATTTGTAATCTGCTAGATGAGTTAGTACCAAATAAACCATTATCAATTACAAAGTACAGTGATCTTATAACTTATATTACAGATCGCCCTGGTCATGATTTACGGTATGCAATTGATGCAACTAAAATTAAAAATGAACTTAATTGGACACCAGAAGAAACTTTTGAATCAGGATTACGTAAAACTTTAGAATGGTATCTAGAAAATACTGAATGGGTAAATAATATTAGGAATAGAAGCTATCAAAGTTGGGTTAGTCAGCATTATGGAGAGGAAAAAAAGTGAAGATAGTTCTATTAGGTAAAAATGGACAAGTAGGTTGGGAGTTACAGAGAGCCCTTTCTCCACTAGGAGAATTGATTGCATTAGATCGTGCTTCTAATAATGAGTACTGTGGTGATCTTACTAAACCCATTGATTTAGCTAGAACAATAATAAGTATAAAACCTGATGTTATTGTTAACGCTGCTGCATATACGGCTGTAGATAAAGCGGAGGACGAAAAAGAACTTGCTCAGCAAGTAAATGGTGATGCTGTCAAAATGATTGCAAAATGTGCACAAGAGATTGGAGCATTGCTTATTCATTATTCAACCGATTATGTTTTTTCTGGTGTTGGTACTCACTTTTGGAATGAAGACGATAAAGTTTCAGCAATAAATACTTATGGCAGAACCAAATTGAGTGGTGAAAAATATATACAAGAATGTTGTTCTAATTATTTAATTTTACGAACAAGTTGGGTGTATTCTACTTTTGGTCATAATTTTGCAAAGACAATATTAAATTTAGCGAAAAATAAAGAAAAACTTTCTATTATTAATGATCAGTATGGAGCTCCAACAAGTGCAGAATTAATTGCTGATTGTACCGTAATTGCGTTAATGCAAACAATTAATAATGAAGATAAATGTGGAATATATCATTTAGTTGCATCTGGAACTACAAATTGGTATGAATACACTCAATTAATTATTAAAGAAGCTAAAAGCAATGGTATTAAATTGGTCTTAAATAAAATTGATGGTATACCTGCAATTAATTATCCTTTACCTGCAAGACGACCTTATAATTCTAGAATGAATAATGAAAAATTTAAAAAAGCATTTAGTGTAGAATTGCCTGATTGGAAAGTTGGAATTGTTAGGTTAATTAAAGAATTATCATTTAGTTAATTTTAAGATATTATAATTTTCTCTAGATATTTAAGCGATTTTCTTGATTTTTTCAATGATAAAAATATCATAATTAAAATATATATTTTATAGGATAGTTATAAAAAATGAAAGTAATTGAAACTAAAATAAAAGATATAAAAATCATAGAACCTAGAGTGTTTGGTGATGAACGAGGTTTTTTTATGGAAACATGGAATCAGAATTGCTTTGATGAACTTGTAGGGAGGAGGGAAGTTTTTTTTGTTCAAGATAATCATTCAAAGTCTAAAAAAGGAGTTTTACGAGGATTGCATTTTCAAACTGAAAATACACAGGGAAAACTAGTTAGAGTTATATCTGGTGAAGTTTTTGATGTGGCTGTTGATGTAAGAAAAAACTCTTCAACATTTGGTCAATGGGTAGGTGTATACCTTTCAGACACTAACAAACGCCAACTTTGGATACCAGAAGGTTTTGCTCATGGGTTTTATGTAGTAAGTGATGTAGCTGAATTTGTTTATAAATGCACTGATTATTATAATCCAGCGGCAGAATTATGTATTGCCTGGAATGACCCTGATATTAATATTGTATGGCCAGATATGACACTACCTAATTTGTCAGAAAAAGATAAATTGGGTATAAGTTTAAAAAAATTTGAGACTCTTTAATATGAATATTAGACTCATACAATTGCAAAGTTATGGTGACGAACGAGGCTCTTTAGTTGCATTAGAAGATCATAAGAATATCCCTTTTACAATAAAAAGAGTTTATTATATTTTTGATACAAAAGAAAAAGTTATTAGAGGTTATCACGCACATAAGAAACTAAAACAATTAGCTATTGTTTTAAAAGGTTCATGTCGCTTTAAATTAGATGATGGTAAAGAAAAAATAGATATATTACTCGATAATCCTGCACAAGGTTTATATATAGAATCTTTTATTTGGAGAGAAATGTTTGATTTCTCTGAAGATTGTGTCTTATTGGTCTTGGCTGATTCTTATTATGATGAAGCTGATTATGTAAGAGACTACGATAAATTTTTAGAAATGGTTGAGAGTAATTTATATTCTTCTGATATGTAAAAATAGTCAAGAATATTTGAATGAAATTTTCTTGGCTATTTAATTTTAAAATTAATACAGACCTTCTAGTGAGGTAGCTTAGTTATGGTGATATGATGATTGATACTGCCGAATCAAAAAAACAAATATTAAAATCTAGTATATTAATAGGCGGAGCATCAATTATAACGATATTGGTTGGGTTGATTAAAAATAAGGTAGTTGCTGAATTCTTAGGACCTGAGGGTATTGGTCTACTTGGATTAATGATTACAACTATGTCATTAGGCGCAACTATTTTTGGGATGGGATTAAATAATAGTGGAGTAAAAGAAATCGCATTTCAGAAAAATAATGATGGTGATTTAATAATAACCAAATACTCAATAATTTTTATCAATTTATTTCTTGGGTTATTAGCTATAATAATTATGTTACCTTCAATGAGTTATTTTTCTGTTTTTTTATTTAACAGTGAAAACTATAAAATTCATCTTTTTATTTTAGGGTTAGGTATTCTTTTTAGTATATTATCTAATTCTCCACAAATAATATTGCAAGGAGAGAGACAAATTATAGAATTAGCTAAAACTAAGATTTTCGGAGCAATTTTTTCCGCTATATTAGGAGTCTCTCTAATAATTTTTTATGATAAATCATCATTATCATTATCTTTATTTGTAATATCAGTACCATTTTTTACTTTATTATTTGGTTTTTATTATTCAGATATTTTTTATTTTATTAGAAAGACAAAAATTCCAAGATTCAGTATTCTTATAGCTAAATGGCATTCCCTTTTTTTGTTAGGGTTTGCCTTTATGTTAACACAAATATTAACAATACTATCTCAATTGATAGTACGTTCTATAATTGGCAAGGAACTTGATCTAAATAGCTTAGGATATTTTCAAGCTGCATGGCAAATATCTATGACTTATATTAGTTTTATTTTAATTGCTATGGCGTCAGATTATTTCCCTAGATTAAGTAGTATAATTAATAGAAAGATAGAGTCTAATAGATTGGTAAATGAGCAATTAGAAATTTCTCTAGTGTTTTCAGCTCCATTTTTATTATTGTTTTTAACTATCTCACCCTTAATTATAAATTTATTATATTCTTCACAATTTTCAGAATCGATAGTAATCCTTAGATGGCAAATATATGGTGACTTATTTAAAATAATAAGTTGGCCATTAAGTTTTGTATTATTGGCTAAAGGTAAGGGTAAAGTTTTTTTTATGGTGGAACTAATATGGAATGCCTTATATGTTGGGTTGGTTTATTTAGGTATTGATAACTTTGGACTAAACATTGTAGGGTATGCTTTTTTTATTAGTTTCGTTATATATTCAATTATTGTTTTATATATAGTAAATAAAAGTAATAAATTTGTTTTTTCAAAACAAAATACTATATTTATATTTTTGTTAATTTTGTTTTTAGGTTTAATTCTTTCCTCGACATATATTTCTGAAGTTTTCTCTTTGATTTTGGGTGGTATTATAAGTATTATTTCAATTTTCTTTACACTTGAGTCTATTAATAAGTTAAATATTAATAATAGAAAAATAAAAAAGGTTCTAGAGTGTTATAATAGGGTTAAGTTTTGGAAACTTCTAAAGTAAATTTATTTATGGTGTAAATATAATGAATTTTTATAAACTAAGAAAAGAAATAAAAAAAACAAAAATATTGGAAGACAAGATTACTCTATGTGAATTATATGCTAATTTAATGATGGGAAGTCAATATGATTTATCAGAGATAATAGAACTAGAGAAAGAAGTCATATCATCATTTGAATTTATTATTTCAGAACATGAGTATTTAAGTTTGGGAGATAAAAAGAATATTTGCCATGTAATTAGCACACCTTATTTGGAAGGTGGGCATACTAGGCTATGTGAAAATATAGCAGAGATGGATAATAAAGAGGATGCAAACCTATTTATAACTAGAAGTGTTAAAAATTCCGTACTTATTAGATTAAATAATTATTTTACTGCGATAGAAATAGCAGAAGCAGTAGCACCAATTGAAAAAATAAAAGAAATTATAAGTCATTTAAGTAAGTTTAATAATTTAGTTCTTTATATACATCCTGATGATATCTTAACAGTAATTGCTGTTGGACTATTAAAAAAAACGTATAAAAATATTAATGTATTCTTTATTAATCATGCAGATCACTTATTCTTTTTTGGGCGCTCAGTGATCGATTTAATGTTTTTAATTTCTTATCGGGGATATGAGGTAGAAAAATCGAATAAAAATATTTCATATAAATTAAGTTTTATTGGTATCCCGATTGAAACCAAAAATGAACCTGCATTAACATATAACGTAAAAAAAATCCTTATTGCAGGTTCTTCTTATAAAATGAAACCTAATCGAACAGTATCAATACAAAATGAAATAGAAAACTACTTGAATGAAAATATTCATTCACAATTAATAGCGATTGGGGTAAAAAGTACGGATTATTGGTGGTGGCGTGTTAAAATTAAGCATTGGAATCGCATTAAATTATATGATTCTTTAAATTATTCACGTTATATGTCTTTACTAAAAGAATGTGATACATGCATTGATACAGCTCCAACTACGGGTGGTACAGCATTTGCTGAAATGTATCTAAATGGTCTAAGACCTCTAGCAATTTATAGTGGCATATATGGTTATACGCCTTTGGATAGTATTCGTGGTAAAACTTTAAAAGAATCAGAGAGTAAGGGGAAATTAGTATTTAATGATTTGTATAAAGAATTAGAATTAGTTCATGGTAAGAATAATGTTAAAAAGAGATATAAAGACGGATTAAATTTTAACTGCCATGAAATTCCTAGTTGCTTGAGTAAATTAAATAATGATTTAAAAATGTACTCTAGTAATCATAGAAAAGTAATATCAAAAAATTTACTTAAGAAATTATTTTTTTCAAGTACTTTAGGTATTTATGAAAAAGTACATTTTTTTATTTTCGATTTTGATTGTTTAGGGTTCATAAACTATTATCTTATTAAAATCTTGAAGTTAAATAAGAAAAAAATCAGATAATACTTTTAATTTATTTAAGGTATATCAATAATGCTTGGTTTAGTTATATTAAATTATAAAACATATATAGATACAAAAGAGTTAATTTTTTCATTAATGAAAGTTAACATTGACTATAATATTAAGATATTTATTGTAGATAATGATTCTAATACAAGTGAATTAGATAATTTGAAATTAGCTCTAAAAACAGAAGTTCTGGATATCATATTTATTCCAGTAAAAAGTAATATTGGATTTGCAAATGGAATGAATGTTGGTATTGAATATGCCAGAGAATCAGGATGTGAATATATAATCTGCTCAAATAGTGACATACTATTCCCCGTGGATTTTTCATTCTCAAGTTTAATAAAGCCTTATTTATCTGATAATAATGTAGCAATGATTGGACCAAGAATTCAAAATTTATCAGGAAATGAACAGAATCCACTTTATATTAATGACCCTTTTAATGATACAATAAAAACAAAATTAATAAAGTTTTTTCTTTTAATTCCTTTTTTTGGTAAAGCTATTTATTTTTCTAGAGGGATTCTAAAAGAATATTTAATGGAAAATAAAAAAAAGAAAAATTTAAATATTCTTGAGAATGATGATGTTTATTGCTTGCATGGTTCATTTTTTTTATTAACACCTAGTTATTTCAAATATTATTTTGATTTAGATAAAAATACATTTTTATATTTTGAAGAGTTAATTTTAGCAAAAAGAATAAGTTCTAAAAATCTTATATCTAAATTAAATACTAATGTTTTTATTATTCATAAAGAAGACTCATCAACTAATTTTATTTTTAAAAATAAAAAACTCTCAAAAAAAATGTTTGTTTTAAGAGAAAACTATAAGTCTTTTAAGTACTTTTGTAAGAATTATTTAGCTTGATATTTAATTGGATGATTATAATTTACCATTAATACAATATATTGGACGCTCTAGATGAAAGTTATTGCATATTATCTTCCTCAATTTCATGAAATTCCTGAAAACAATGAATGGTGGGGGAAAGGGTTTACAGAATGGACTAATGTAAAAAAAGCAAAACCATTATTTAAAGATCATCTTCAACCAAGAATTCCTTTAAATAATAATTACTATGATCTATCTGATACAAAAGTAATGGAAAAACAGGCCGAGATGGCTAAAAGTTATGGTGTTGATGCTTTTTGTTTCTATCATTATTGGTTTGATGGTAAACTTTTGTTAGAGAAACCATTATTAAATTTATTAGATAATAAAAATATCAAAATTGATTTTTGCCTTTCTTGGGCGAATGAACCATGGGCAAGAACGTGGGATGGGAAAGACAAGGATGTATTAGTTGCTCAGAACTATGGTAGTTCTACTGATTGGGAAAAACATTTTAATTATTTAGTGAAATATTTTAAAGATGAGCGTTATATTAAAATCAATGGCAGTCCCATGTTATTGATATATAAATCTAAAAATATTCCTAATTTTGATGACATGTTATTGTATTGGAATGATTTGGCTATTAAACATGGATTTGAAAAAGGTTTACATATAGTAGAAACAATGGCCGGTCAACAAGCTCAACCAATATCTAGTTTTACCAAAGCTGTTGTTGAATTTGAGCCTAGTTTATCTTTAGGATTAAATAGCGATCGCATTTACTGGTTAAAAAATAAAATAAAAATGTTGATTAATAAGGGATTGTATCGCATGGATTATATGTCTCTTACAAAAAAATCCACTCAAAGAAACTGTGATTATGGAAAACAGTGTTATTTGGGATGTTTCCCAGGATGGGATAATACACCAAGAAAACAAAATCGAGGAGTCGTTTTTGACAATGCGAATCCAGATAATTTTTATGAGTATCTAGTTACACAAATGAAAAAATCTAGCATTGATTCTTTTCTATTTATTAATGCTTGGAACGAATGGGCCGAAGGAGCTTATTTAGAGCCTGATGAATATAATGGCTATGGCTTTTTAGAAGCTGTAAAAAATGCAAAAAATACTGTATTTGGAGATAAGTAGTTGAATAAAGTAATTACATCTTTAATTTCTATAATTATTTTTATTTTAAATCCAACACTTTGGTTTTCTTTTGGTATATTTTCTACATCTAATAATTCTAGGTTAAATTTTTTTCTATTAGCTTTCTTTCTAGGTATTATTGGTTTTTCTATCTTCCCTTGGGGAGATGGTTATGAACGATTTCTTGCTTTTGAGAGATCACAATATTTTGATTTTATGGGTTTTTTGAAGTATGGAATAGCACAAGGGGACGTGCTATTTTATGCATTATCTTACTTTTTTAAAAGTAATGATATATCTTATCAATATATGCAATTTACTTTTGTCTTTTTGGGATTTCTGATTATATTTTCATTATTTCGGCAATTAACTATAAATATTAAATATAAAGACAGATTTCTAATCTTAATAATACTTTTATTTCTTGTTAATCTAATTTCTTTAGCTAATAATATGCGTTATTCTTTTGCTACAATATTAGTTTTACAGGCAATTTTTTTTAGAGAATTTAAAGGAAAAAATTTATATTTTTATATAATAATTATTATTGCAACTCTAACTCATTTTTATTCAATTTTATTATTTTTTCTATATATGTTTTTTTCTAGACTTGTGGTTTTATTAGATAGAAAAAAGGTATTAACATTATTATTTTTTAGTTTATTTTTTATTTTTTTATTACCACCTATTATTAACTATATTGCCATAATAATTTCTTCTGGTAATAATATTTTCTCTAGAAAAGTTGCTAGTTATCTTCTTGGTAATGATGGCCTTATTACTAAAATGATCTCTAGTCCTCAACAGGCTTTGCATAATGTTATATTACAATTACCATTATTTAGTTTAGTATATTATTTTATTAGATATGGAAATTATAATTGTAAAAATACTAAATTCTTTCTTGTTTTTTTCTGTTTCTGTATTTCTCTTGTTTATTTTTATTCTGTTTATTTGAGATTAAGTTATTTCTGCCTTCTCTATGGTTTCTTTTTATTACTAAAAAACTGGGAAGTTGCACGGATTCATAAAATGTGGTTGAGTTTACTCTTTATTTTTTCTTTCTTCTTTTTTACTGTGCAGGTGGTTTATTTTCAACGAATCATTCTCAGAGATAATATAATGTTGGTTAACGAAAACACAGTTTGTCTAATATCAAAACCTATTTTTATGTTAAATGATTGTATATATACAAAAACTGATATTCACAGTGGTAATACTGAGTTTAAAATTTTAAAAGCAGAATCTATACAACGAACAATGGATATTATTTCAAAATAGTTGTAAGACATACTAAAATTATTTAGTATGTCTTAAGTATCTTAAATAATTTAGACAGGGTATCGTTATATTTTATAAATATCTGAGTGATTTCACCATACGGATCTCACAATCACTATGTCCAGTGTTGCCTAATGCTTCATCAATAAATTCGAATCCTAGTTTTTCGTATAAACCGACAGCCGCTTTTAAGATATCAGTGGTTTCTAAATAGCAACGGCTAAAGCCTTGCTCTTTACCAAATTCAAGAGATTGCAGAACGATTTTTTTCGCAATACCTTTGCCACGTAATTTGGATGAAAGGTACATTTTTTGTAGTTCACAAGTATTGCCATCGCCACCAGCAAGTGGTGCGACACCCCCTCCACCAACAACTTCTCCATCCATTTCAACAACCCAGTAAGCACTGCGTGGCTGATGATAAACTTCATAGAGGGTATCTAAAATTGGATCGGCAACCGCAAAGCCTTTATCGGCAGTTAAACCGTGCTCTGCTGAGACTTCACGAATAACGCGTGCAATACCTGCGTTGTCTTTTTCTTCAATGGCTCGGATAACAATATTTGAGTTTATAGTTTGGGTTGCAGTCATAGTTGCACTCATCGTTTTCACTTATTAGTAGAATATTTTTTGATTATTTATTGAGAGAGCACCGGAAAGGAACTTCTTCATTGAAAGTAGCACGGATGGCTACAAAAACTATCTTAATTGATTAAGCGTGTTTGTAAACCGTTAGCCCTCCTCTTTGCTTAACTTTCCACTTTATTTCTAGCGTTATATTTTAGTGAGTGATTAAATTTAAGCGAAAATAAGGGATGAAAGGGCGTATTTACGAGAATAGAACCGTAAATAATAAGAAATTAAGTGAAAAATGGTTTTATTTTCTGACTGAAAGAGACTAAGTAAAAACCCGCGATAAACGCGGGTTTTCATTATCAATATCAGGGTCTTTAAAGCGATAGTGCTTATAAAGAGGCGATAGAGACTTTCTGTGCAATTAGCTTCTCTTTCGCACTTAAGCATGTCGCTAAGCGTTCACGCTCTTTAGCAACAACCGCTTCTGGCGCACGGTTTACAAAGCCATCGTTAGATAATTTGCTGTCTAAAGTTGAGATATCTTTTTCTACTTTTTCCAGCTCTTTATCTAAACGTGCAAGCTCTGCATCTTTATCGATAAAGCCCGCCATTGGGATCAGCAATTCTGCACCGCTAACCAGTTTAGTCACTGATAATGGCGCTTCTTCACCTTCTGCTAATGGGCGAATATCCGCTAAACGACCCATGGCTTTTAAGAAACCAATATTGTCATTGACACGGCGCTTAGCATTGTCATCCGCACCACGTAAAATAACATCAAGTGGTTTACCTGGGGCTATATTCATTTCAGCACGGATATTACGAACGGCAACGATAACTTCTTTGATCCACTCAAGATCGTTAAGTGCTTGTTCATCTACCAGTGAAGCATCGAACTCTGGGAAAGCTTGTAGCATGATGGTTTCACCTTCAATGCCTTTCACTTCCTTCACGCGTTGCCAAATTGTCTCTGTGATAAATGGAATGATTGGATGTGCAAGACGCAGTAAGCCTTCTAACACTTCAATCAGTGTATGACGTGCTGCGCGTTTTTGTGCATCATTACCTTTGTGTACCGCAGGTTTTGATAGTTCAAGATACCAGTCACAGAATTGGTTCCAAGTGAACTCATATAAAATACCCGCAGCGATATCGAAACGATAGTTGTCTAACGCCTCACGATAGGCTTTAACGGTATTGTTAAATTCAGCTAAGATCCAACGGTCAGCCAGTGAGAATGTCATCTCACCACCTTGGTAGCCACAATCTTGATCTTCCGTATTCATCAGAACAAAGCGGCTTGCGTTCCATAACTTGTTACAGAAGTTACGGTAACCAGATAGACGTTTCATATCCCAGTTAATATCGCGACCAGTTGAAGCTAGTGCGGCTAAGGTAAAGCGTAGGGCATCTGTGCCGTGTGCTTCAATACCTTCTGGGAACTCTTTGCTAGTACGTTTAGCAATTTTTTCAGCCATTTGTGGCTGCATCATATTGCCAGTACGTTTTTCTAATAAATTTTCTAATGAAATACCGTCGATCATATCCAGAGGATCAAGTACGTTTCCTTTGGATTTTGACATCTTCTGGCCTTCTTCATCACGAATAAGCCCTGTCATATAAACTGTATTAAATGGAATTTGCGGTTTGCCGTCTTCGTCTTTGATAAAGTGCATGGTCATCATGATCATGCGAGCGATCCAGAAGAAAATGATATCAAAGCCACTGACTAACACATTTGTTGGGTGGAATGTTTTTAGTGCTTCGGTGTTTTCAGGCCAGCCTAATGTTGAAAATGTCCACAGTGCGGATGAGAACCATGTATCGAGTACGTCTTCATCCTGGCGTAATACGACATCAGCGGCGATATTGTTTTCACGACGAACTTCTTCCTCGTCACGACCTACATAGACATTGCCTTCATTGTCGTACCAAGCAGGGATACGGTGACCCCACCACAGTTGACGAGAAATACACCAATCTTGGATATCATTCATCCATGAGAAGTACATGTTTTCGTACTGTTTTGGTACAAATTGGATATCACCATTTTTAACAGCTTCAACTGCGGGTTTCGCTAAAGGTGCCGCGCGAACATACCATTGGTCTGTCAGTAAAGGCTCGATAACAACACCACCACGGTCACCGTAAGGTACGGTTAAATCGTGAGGTTTGATCTCTTCTAATAAACCTAAACGTTCAAATTCAGCAACCATCGCTTTACGTGCTGCGAAACGTTCCATGCCTTGGTAGGCTTTTGGAATTTCAGTGCTATAAACGTCAGATTCAACACCGTTGGTGTCTAATACTTCTGCGCTAACACGGATATTACCATCAAAATCCATGATATTAATCATTGGTAATTGATGACGACGTCCAACTTCATAGTCATTAAAGTCATGGGCAGGGGTGATTTTTACGCAACCAGTACCTTTTTCCATATCCGCGTGTTCGTCCGCTAAAATAGGAATACGGCGGTTGACGATTGGTAGAATAATTTCTTTACCAATTAAATCTTTATAACGTGGATCTTCTGGGTTAACCGCAACACCAGTATCACCTAACATGGTTTCTGGGCGAGTAGTTGCAACAATGAGGTAATCTTTACCTTCAGCTGTTTTTGCCCCATCCGCTAAAGGATAACGCAAGTGCCACATTGAACCTTTAACTTCACGGTTTTCGACTTCAAGATCAGAAATCGCCGTGTGTAATTTAGGATCCCAGTTAACAAGGCGTTTACCACGGTAGATAAGGTCTTCTTTGTGTAAACGCACAAAGGCTTCTTTAACCGCTTTAGATAAACCTTCGTCCATGGTGAAACGTTCACGTTCCCAATCAACAGAATTACCTAAACGACGCATTTGGTTAGAAATATTACCGCCTGATTCCGCTTTCCACTCCCAAATTTTGTCGATAAATGCATCACGACCATAGTCATGACGATTTTTACCTTCTTCAGCAGCAATTTTACGCTCAACAACCATTTGAGTTGCGATACCCGCATGGTCAGTTCCTGACTGCCATAAGGTGTTTTTACCTTGCATGCGTTGATAACGGATCATGGTATCCATAATGGTCTGCTGGAAAGCATGGCCCATATGTAGGCTACCAGTGACATTTGGTGGTGGGATCACGATACAAAAGCTTTCTTTCGTTGTATCGCCATTGGCTTTAAAGTAGCCGTTTTTTTCCCAATGTTGATACAGAGGTTGTTCAATCTCTGCTGGATTATAAGTTGTGTCGAGCGATGGCTCTTTCGGTGCGGATTTATTTTCCATATTTTTTACGTATTCAATAGGTTGGCGGCGTAGCCATTGTCAAAGTAAAGCCGACGCTACGATAAATTTTATATCGTTCACGCGCCAACTGTTTCAATTGTTCATCAATAGGTACAAAGTCTATCACTTCATGGAAAGCTGTGGCAAAGTCTACGAATTGTGATTGTAAATTAATCAGAAGATCACGAGGTGCATTACCACGTTTTCCAGGCCAACATAATTCAACAGGAGAGCCATAACGAGGGCCTTCACCTGCAAGATTATGAGGAACAAACTGATGAGGTTCTCTTGCCCATAATGCCTCATCAAGCAATTCTGCTTGAGCCTGAGACTCACAAACTAACAAAATTCGTTTGCCTAATCGCCAATGTTCAGCAGTAAGTTGACAGGCAAGCCACTCATGAGCCTGTAAATCGTCATGTATTGATGGGTGTTCCATTAAATAAAACGTGGCGTTTTTCATGATATCCCGATAACAGAAGGGTATTGCGTTGCAATACCCTTCTTGGAGTCTGCTCTATTTACCATAATAATAGGGTAATACCTTAACCCTGATAATTATGCGGTATTACTCGTCGCTATTCAAACCCGCGCGATTAAGTAAAAACTGAGACAGTAAAGAAACAGGACGACCTGTTGCACCTTTTGCTTTACCAGAGCGCCATGCTGTACCTGCAATATCCAAGTGAGCCCAGTTATATTTCGTTGCAAAACGCGCTAAGAAACAACCAGCGGTAATTGCGCCACCTAAACGGCCACCTGTATTGGCTAAATCAGCAAAATTAGATTCAATTTGTTCATAGAACTCATCGCCTAATGGTAAACGCCAAGCGCGATCACCCGCTTGCTCTGATGCATTCATTAACTCATGTGCTAACGGATTATGATTAGACATTAATCCGCTGTAGTGATGCCCTAAAGCCACCATACATGCACCTGTTAATGTTGCAATATCGACAACTAACTCAGGCTCAAAGCGCTCAACATAAGTTAACGTATCACATAGAACTAAGCGGCCTTCAGCATCAGTGTTTAATACTTCAACGGTTTGGCCGGACATAGTTGTTAAGATATCACCAGGGCGATAGGCTTTTCCACCCGGCATATTTTCACAACCCGCAAGTACACCAATAACGTTAATCGGTAATTGTAGTTCTGCAACCACACGCATCACGCCATAGACTGTTGCGGCACCACACATGTCATATTTCATCTCATCCATGCCATCAGCAGGTTTGATAGAAATACCACCCGAGTCAAATGTCAGCCCTTTACCGACCAATATGATTGGGCGAGCTTCAGGATCTTTACTGCCTTTGTACTCAATGATAGACATTAAAGATTCATTTTGAGAGCCCTGGCCTACCGCAAGGTAAGCGTTCATGTTGAGCTCTTTCATTTGCTCTTCGCCAATAACACGCGTAGAAACATTTGAAGAGGAGTCTGCCAATTGACGCGCTTGAGAAGCTAAATAAGCGGCATTACAGATATTGGGTGGCATGTTTGCTAAATCTTTACATGCTTTAATACCTGATGCGATGGCTAAACCGTGAGCAATGGCACGTTCACCACTAGGTAGTTCACGACGAGTAGGTACATTAAAGACCATTTTACGTAATGGGCGACGTAGTTCTGTCTTATTGCTCTTTAGTTGATCAAAGGTATAGAGGCAGTCTTTTGCAGTCTCAACCGCTTGACGTACTTTCCAGTAGTTATTACGACCTTTAACATGCAACTCAGTGAGAAAGCAAACCGCTTCCATTGAGCCAGTTTCATTGAGCGTGTTAATGGTTTTTTGAATGATTTGTTTATATTGACGTTCATCCAACTCACGCTCTTTACCGCAACCGATCAGTAAAACGCGCTCAGAGAGAACATTAGGTACATGATGTAACAGCAGTGATTGCCCAACTTTGCCTTCCAGTTCACCTCGACGTAACAAGGCGCTGATATAGCCATCACTGATTTTATCAAGTTGCTCCGCGATCGGAGATAAACGACGAGGCTCAAACACCCCCACGATAATACAAGCGCTGCGTTGTTTCTCTGGGCTGCCGCTTTTTACATTAAACTCCATGCGTTCTCCTGAATATTAAAGACAAAAACGGAAAGTATCGTTTAGAATAGTGATCCGCATTAATCTACCCCATAGAAAGTTTACTTTTTATGTTAAGCTAAATGCATTAATTGAACACAACTAATTTAGCTAACTTATAAGCTTGTTCTTATTGGGAACCTGTTTATAGCATGTTTTGATATCATTTGGGCTGCAAGAATGTCTAACTGAGATGCACAAATGATAGATATACAACGAAGTTAGCGATTTTCCTGCAAAAAGACAAGTTTTCACAGGCATAACTAGCGTGATTATAATTCGATATTTAGCTCGGGAAACCCTTAAAAGTCAGATAGCCATCTTATTTATTCTGATGCTTATCTTCTTTAGCCAGAAACTGGTTGAGATTTTAGGGGCTGCTGTAGAAGGTAACATTCCTACAAACCTTGTGATTTCTCTGCTGTGGCTGGGAATTCCCGAGATGGCACAGCTTATTCTTCCACTAAGCCTTTTTCTTGGGCTTCTGATGACTTACAGCAAACTTTATGTTGAAAGTGAGATAACCGTCATGAATGCGTGCGGGATAGGTAAAAAAGCCTTAGTGCAAGCCGCACTGTTGCTTTCATTACTGACTAGCGCATTAGCAGCAGGAAATGTGATTTGGCTTATTCCATGGTCATCAGCACATCAAGAGCAAGTGCTTGAAGATGCCAAGGCGAACCCAAGTTTAGCAGCCTTGATGGAAGGACAATTTAAAATGTCCAATGATCGTAATATGGTGCTTTATCTTGGTAGCGTGAAAGGTAACCAATTCCAAGATGTGTTCCTCGCACAGTTACGCCCAACACAAGATCAGCGCCCGTCTGTTGTGGTGGCAGATAAAGGCTATACCAAGGAATTGCCTAACGGAAATCAGATTGTTGTACTCAGTGAGGGAACTCGCTATGAAGGTACGGCTGTATTACGTGATTTTCGTATCACTGATTTTAATGACTACCAAGCTGTTATCGGACATCGTGAATCGACTATTAGTAGCAATCGTGTAGAGCAAAAAACGATGACTGAACTTTGGCATTCTAATGAAACAGAGTCTATTGCTGAATTCCATTGGCGATTAACTCTAATTTTCTCTGTTGTCATTATGGCTGTGATGGTGGTGCCTTTAAGCGAGGTAAATCCACGCCAAGGTCGTGTATTAAGCATGTTACCTGCAATGTTGCTTTATTTGGTCTTTTTCTTATTACAAAGTTCGTTGCATTCTAATGGCGAAAAAGGAAAAGTGGATCCCCTCATTGCGATGTGGAGCGTTAATGGTGTTTATCTTGGCTTAGCTATCTTATTAAATATTTGGGATACCTTGCCTATGCGTAAATTCCGAGCTCGCTTTAAGAAAGGAGTTGCCTGATGTTTGGTGTATTAGATAGATATATCGGGCGTACTATTTTACAGTCGATTTTGATGACACTATTTTTGCTTGTTTCATTATCGGGCATTATCAAGTTTGTCGATCAACTCCGTAAAGTAGGGCAAGGAGATTTCACCACACTTGATGCGGGTATTTATGCGATTTTAAATATCCTTAAAGACGTGCAGATCTTCTTCCCCATGGCCGCGTTACTCGGAGCATTATTAGGGTTAGGCGCATTAGCAACACGCAGTGAGCTGGTGGTGATGCAAGCATCAGGTTTTACCCGTTTGCAAATCGCAGGCTCCGTAATGAAAACAGCGATTCCATTAGTGTTGCTAACGGTTCTGATTGGCGAGTGGGGGGCACCACAAGGTGAACAATACGCACGTAATTATCGTGCAGAAAAAATTATGGGGAATTCTTTAGTTTCGACTAACCGCGGTATGTGGGCTAAAGATGGCAACCAATTTATTCATATCAACAGAATAAAGAGCCAAAATGAGATGCAAGGCATCACTCTCTATGATTTTAATAATGATAGAAAACTAGAAACAGTACGTTATGCATCAAGTGCAACCTATGATGTGGATAAAAAAACGTGGATGTTAAAACAGGTTGAGCAGTCAGATTTAACTGATCCACAAAAAATCACCGGTAAAAAACAGGTATCACTTGAATGGCCAACACGATTAACGCCAGAAAAATTAAGCGTTGTGGCGTTAGATCCTGATGCATTATCGATCAGTGGGCTTTATCAATACGTTAAATATCTAAAACAGAGTGGACAAGAATCAGCAAACTATGAGCTCAACTTCTGGAAAAAAATCTTTGCACCTATCTCTGTTGCAGTCATGATGTTGATGGCATTGTCATTTATCTTTGGCCCACTACGTACTGTGCCAATGGGATTAAGAGTCTTAACCGGGATTTCTTTTGGTTTCTTATTCTATATCGTCAATGAGGTGTCAGGGCGATTAAGCCTGGTTTATGGTATACCGGCAGTGATTGCAGCATTGGTGCCGGGGATCCTCTTCTTAACGTTGAGTTTATGGTTATTGATGAAGCGTAATCGCTAAGTCATATTAACCAGAAAATAATGTCAGTCTGAAAAATAAAAAGCGCCCTACAAGGCGCTTTTTTATTACTATTGGGCATGGATCACTGATAAAAATCTTTTGCCAGCGCGCGGACAAGGGCATTTGTGCCTTGAGTTACTTCACTAAATTTAGTGCCATTTGGCTTACGAGTGATAACGACAAATACACCAATATTTAATTCAGGTATGGTTGCCATATAAGTATTAAACCCGCCGCCACCCCCTGTTTTTTGGTAAATAGCCGGAATTCCATTTGCTGGCGCCATATAGACCCAACCTAAACCAATACCATCGGCACGCCCTGCAACATCCATACCTTCTATTGAAGAAAGTTGATTACGAGGAAAATAGACAGACTGTTCTTTGCTCGCCGTTGGTTTTCTCACCGCATTATGAGAGGTCAAAAAGCCTTGCATCCAACGTTGCATATCTGCTGGCGTTGAATACACGCCACCACTTCCCGCTGCTGCGATCGTGTCAGAACATGGACTTGGTTTATATCCGATTAATAATCGCTGACACTGTGTGGGCGTCGGCGTCAATGTGGTATTGGTCATACCTGCGGGTTGAGTGACATAGTGTTTTAAAAGTTGTGGATAACTTTTACCTGATGCTTTCACTAAGGCATCCGCTAATAAGTCATAGGCTAAATTTGAATATGACGCTTGATCACCTGCGGGCGATGTTAATGTCGCTTTTTTTAACCAATTCCAACGATCGCCATGGGTCGGCCAAATAAAAACAGGTCTGCCCCATTTTCCACCGGGTTGTTCTCGTGGAAAACCACTAGTATGGGTTGCTAAATGATAAAGACGGATAGGGGATTGAGTACTGACTAATGGGATATCGACGCCGTAATAGCTATATTTTTGCAGTGGATCAGTAACTAATAATTTTCCATCATCTTGTAGCTTTAGCATGACTTCACTGGTCATTAATTTTGTAATCGAAGCAATGCGAATAAGTGAGTTCATTGATGGTGCATGACGGCTTTCTGGGGTTGTTGTTCCAAAAGATCGGTTTAAGGTTTGAGAGTTATTGATCATAACAATAACCATGCCTTGGGGATTACTCTTTTGGTAAATCTGCGATGCATATTTATCAAACAACACACGCGCATTGCTTACATTGGGGCTTAATGCTGTCGGCCACTGTGCTAGTTCAGGTACATTATTCTGCTGATTTAACATAGAAGGCTGTGTTGCTGGTGGTAATGATGAACGCTGGCTACACGCATTCAATGTCAGCAAAGCGACCGGGATCATAAGATATTTTAGAAAATGTTTTTTCATTTTTACTTTCAACAGAAGTCAGTGAGGTGAAAGGAATGCGATCAACATAAGTGGTTTATGTTTTAAATTGGTGCCTTTCTTATCGCGCTATTTTTTCTTTATCATTTTTAATACGGCACCTAAGATAATACCAACAAATATACCTGTAATAATCCAGCCAACAATGCCCATAACAACACCTTCTAATCAGATTTAAACCAAATTTTGATTATATTATCAGAAATAAGAATGTCTATCAGTGCAAGAGCCGGTTATCAAAAAGTTGGCATTAAATGTGTTAAATTGTCTCTGATATAAAGATAGTGAAGAAAAACTGCATTATAAAAAGCTATTTCTCTCTTATTTCTCATCTAAAAATGAGATAAGTATTACTGTTAAGTTACAATCTTCCTCATTTATCGTGCATTTTTAGTCCTATTATTAGCTTTTCTTTATTATTAAGTTAGGATATGTATATCAAGAAAATGTTAACGAATGGTGTTTCGCTCTTTGTTTGGTGATTTTTATAAATTATTAATCTTATCTTTATCTTAAATTGATCTGTATTTGGTGTTTTATAAAAATAATATTAGTCTGTGTCATATTTTGTAATAATTTAATGATTGTGAGATTGTGAAATTAAACTTATTATAGCTTCATCAAGTCGAGAGACTGAAAATATAAGTGTGACAGCGCAAAGATAACACAGCAATAATAGAGTGGAGTAATAAAAGGTATATTATAAACTAGCCTCTTAAATAATAAATAATAAATAATAAATAATAAATAATAAATAATAAATAATAAATAATAAATAAGTTATATGTTATTAGTAATATTTCAACATCATTATATTAAAGATTAGACCCTTTTTTTTTAAAATTAAGTTTATTAATTTAGTAATAAGTACCTTTATATCAATAAAACACAGTATAGATAAAGACGTGTATTTATCATATAAAATATAACTACCTGCTTCCTCACACCAGGGAAGAAAAGGGCAGTGACGCTATAAAAATAACTTATAGTCATTAAAATAAAACTAAGCCCTCGTTTAGTAGTACTGTTGGATCAAAACACTAACCCAAGTTTTGATCCTTTTTTTACTTATCGCTATATAAAAATAAATATATCACTTATATTGAATAATAATTAAAGACTATTTTATTTTAAATAAGGTATTGCTATAGAAGAGTAAATAAATATATTTAATATTAATTGTCTTTTAAAAAGTGAGAATAAAATAGAGGGTGAAGCAGAGAAGAGAGAATAAATAAAAGTGAAACTGAATAGAATTGCCTCAAAAAGTTTTGATGATTGATACAATACGACTTAAACCTACACGATAGCGGTTTTTGAACGACGCAACAATTGTGTTTTTACTGTAACCACAAACCACAAATGCAGTTTTTTTCGCCAATCAAGCTGAAAACTAACAATAATTGTTGCGAGGGGGCTTCACACAAGTATAATGGGCAGGTTTTCCAAAAACACTTCAGTGCCGGAGTGGCGAAATTGGTAGACGCAGTTGATTCAAAATCAACCGCCTTCGGGTGTGCCGGTTCGAGTCCGGCCTTCGGCACCAAAAACAAGACGCTTAAAGCGTCTTTTTTTATGCATGAACTCCATGATTTATAAGGCTTTTCCTCGTATTTTAATTTTACCACGTATACTCAACTCATCCGATATGAGGTGAATGATGTGGGTATGCCGATTCGATAAGGTTATACACCCACAATTCGGTTGCGAAGACAGTTAAAATGGCACTTTCCGATACTAAGATCCGTTCTGCAAAACCTGAAGATAAAGCGTATAAGCTGACAGATGGTAAAGGATTATTTCTTCTGGTTCACCCCAATGGTTCTAAATATTGACGCTTTCGTTATCGCTTTAGCGGTAAAGAAAAGATGCTAGCATTTGGTGTATACCCTGATGTCTCCCTAGCGATGCCCGTGAAAAACGAGATGGGGCAAGAAAACTTGTCGCTAACGGAGTAGATCCTAGTGAAAAACGCAAAGAAGTAAAAGAAGAGCAACAAAAGGAATTTAATACATTCGAGAAGGTTGCACGTGATTGGCATGCAACCAATAAGAAGTGATCAGAGGGGCATAGCCATCGGGTACTCAAAAGCCTTGAAGACAATATTTTTTCAGTTATTGGTAAATGCAATATTGCGGAACTGAAAACTCGTGATCTCCTCGAACCTATTAAAGCCGTAGAGATGTCTAGATGTCTTGAGGTGGTTGCACGTCTACAACAACGTGTGACAGCTATAATGCGTTATGCCGTACAAAGTGGTTTAATCGACTATAACCCAGCGCAAGACATGGCTGGCGCAGTCGCGACAGGTAAACGAATTCATAGGGCCACATTAGAGCTTAAACGCTTACCTGAGTTCTTACAACGCATTGATGATTATAAGGGAAGACCTTTAACTAAACTTGCCGTCAAACTTACCTTGTTAGTCTTCATTCGTTCCAGTGAATTGCGCTTTGCTCGTTGGGATGAAATCGATTTTGAAAATTCCATGTGGACGATCCCCGCTGAACGAGAAGCGATAGAAGGCGTTAAACACTCCCATTGCGGATCAAAAATGCGTACCACCTCATTTATTTTCTTTAAGCCGACAAGTTATTGAAATCTTAAAACAGATCTACCAATTCAGCGGTAACCACGAGCTGATCTTTATCGGTGATCACAATCCAAGAAAACCAATGAGTGAAAATACAGTAAACAACGCATTACGTGTGATGGGGTATGACAATAAGACAGAAGTGTGTGGGCATGGTTTTAGAACAATGGCGTGTAGCTCGTTGATTGAGTCAGGCTTGTGGTCTAAGGATGCAGTAGAAAGGCAGATGAGCCACCAAGAGTGTAATTCAGTGAGGGCGGCTTATATTCATAAGGCGGAGCATATTGAAGAAAGGCGACTGATGGTGCAATGGTGGGCAGATTATTTGGATGCGAATAGGGAGAGGGAGATTTCACCTTTTAGTTTTGCGAAGTCGAGCAATCCATTAAAGGCAATTTAAATTAGGTTATTGATTGGAGTATAAAGAATGGCTAACAGAACATGGCCTCCGCCACGCAATGAGCACGATTTTGCATGAGAAGGGATATAACTCTGCATGGATTGAAACCCAGCTCGCACATATCGATAAGAACGCGATCCGTGGAACTTATAACCATGCTCAGTATATGGATGGACGCAGAGAAATGATGCAGTGGTATGCGGACTATATGGATGAGTTGGAGGTGTAGAGTAGGAAATGTGGTTAGTGTGAATTTCTAATAATAAAATAAGCCATCTTTATCTCTGAACGTAAAGATGGTTGTATGGTGTATGTTAAATTTTTACAGGGATAGGGATTGGAAGTCTAGGCTGTATTTCTACTAATTTTGTATTGGATTTAAGAATATTAGTAAAGATATCCGGTGTTTTGGGTGCTTCGAGAGATACTATAAAAGCATATTTAATAATAGATGCTTTAGAACCAGATATCCGATCACCTCCATCTCTTGCCATTTAATGGATTTCAAAACACGGATCATTGAGACTACTTCCTAACTTTCCTTTTTCTTCATGCAAAACAGACTCCCATTTTCCAGCATCCGAACGTAATTCAGCTTCAGTCGCAACTGTTTTCTGTTTAAAAAATGTATCTGTTTTATCAGGTGTTGGTCGCCATGTAATTTCTATACCTGCTTTTGTATACATAGATGTGTCTTGAGGATCAACTGGACTAGAAAAACAACAGGTTGCCTTAATTTTTACCTTTCCAGTTATTCCATTTTTCGGTATTGGTAATGGAACCCTAAGATATTTGCCAGGGTAGAGTTCACCTTGATATAGAATTTTAGCGGTACCATCTGGGGATTCGACAATTTGACTAATTAAATCGGGTATTTTCCCCCAACCAACTTCTGTTTTTTCATGCGTTGATTGATCTGCTGAATTAATCAGTAGAGCTTTAATTGCTAATGTCGATATTTCATACCCTAAAATTGCACGTATACCAACAGCATATCGTAGAAGATAAGGCGCTGAAAAACTTGTTCCACAAATAGGTGTTAACTTTCCAAAATCAATAGAACTTGGTATATGGAAATATTGTTTTGGTGTCCCACCAAAAGTAACAAGATCAGGTTTTACTAAACAAGGAGATCGATCAGGGCCCACTGCGCTATAAGATGCTCGTTTCCATTCAGAATCAACTTGATCAGTGGCTCCTACGGAAAGAGCATTTACACAGTCAGACGGAACCTGAACCCGATCTAACCCTAATGAATTGTCACTGTTACCATTATTCCCTGCTGCGATTGTCAGAAAAGTTTCACCATCAGATAAATAATTATCAATTAATGAAGTCCATGGATGAATTTCATCATCATCAATAGGTAGATCAGGCCCTAAACTTAGATTCATGAATTCATATTGTCTAGATAATAATATGTCTTCTAGGTGTGAAAGTGTTCTATAAAGTTCATATGGGTCTTCTTCTGTAGTTTTTTCGTCTAAAACCCTATAGTGATCGACATATGAAAATGGTCTGGGTGCTTCTTCATCAGGCCAAAGAGGGCCAAAAAGAAAAGCGGAAGTTACACCCAAACCATGTGATGGCCCATCAGGTAAATCATTTGCTAACGGATCAGAAAGATTATAGTTTGATACCCATGGTTCTAATACATGTCTATCAGGAAGTCCACTGTCAAGAATGGCTACTCTAATATCAGAAGCGTAGGGATGTACGTTTGGTAGATTTACATCAGCTCCATTTGATTTTCAATTGAATTGGCGTTTAACCAATATGTTGGATTTTCTGGAAAATGAACTAAATAACGATTTTCAGGATAGGTAATGTTCATTGCACTACACCAAGCTTATTGTATTAACATGCTTAAGCAGATGTCATCTTGATTGAAGTTGACCCAGTCTCTTATAAATATCCTTATTGATTATCAATAAGATGCGGTAGTGCTTTTTATTATTTATCTTTCCAGTTTCTTTCACCCAAGTATAATCATTGTTCAGGTAATACCATAAAGTGATAGATTAAATTCAGTGCTCATTGGTAAGAAAAGAAAGTATTTTTATAAGTTAGTTATAAGAGTGAATGAGATAAAAAGATCAGAAAAACGGCTACAATATTAAGATAATTTATGTTTTTCATTGAAATTTGACAAAATAGGATGTCGTAATGAACAAGAAGCTAAAATTGATACTAGGATTAAGTCTATCACTGTTAGCTATAAATGCTTATGCAGTAACTTGGGATGAATTGGAAACGGTAAAGACTTCAGAGGGATTTTCACCTTTTGAGGGGTGTAATGAGTCTATTTCATGTGAGCTTTTAGCTGAGGAAGGGCGATATAGCGTGGTACAAACTCAGTTAGGAAGGGACTGTGAATCAGGTGGTATCTGGGTTGTTAATGCTAAGAATAAACAAGCAGTCTTTATGCCTAAGATGACTAACTGCGATTTTGATATTGAAAAAAATGCCGTGGTTATTTATCCACAGCAAGGATATGCCAATATTTATCAAGGTAGCACGAATGCAACACCGAGTATCAGTGAAGTTGAGTTACCTTAAAGGATGATCTGAATTAAATTTATGGCTTATATAGCTTATGTAGCCGAGGTTGTGTTACACAGTGCAATGAAAATATTAATATTCTTGATGTTAAATATGAGAGTTAATTATATTTTCATTGTAATTAAATAATAATTTAATTACAGATAACATTAATGTTAGTCTTCTAATCCTAGTAACTTATATTTTTCTGTCATGTCTACATCTTTAGTGTTAATCCAATCAATTTTTTTTGATAGCTCTAACGGGTTTTTAGAAAAATCTTCTATTACTAAGAATGCTTTTTCTGGGGAGATACAAGCCCCTGTAAATATAAGATCAAGTTGCCCATCCAAATCAATTAACTGATTCATTTTGCTTTTATCTCCTAAAGAGTAGAACCCTGAGCTACCATGGCTATAAAGTAATGAAAAACTTCCTTGTGCTACATTATGAGAATAAAATAAAGTGGAAATAATCTTTCCATTCTCAGAAAAGTAACGACTAGCCAGAGTTGTGTGAGACTTAGTCCAAATATGTTTATTTTCTGGGTAGGATAGAAAAAAAAGACTATATTTTTCCAGGTGAAAGTTTTTAGAAATTTTCCCATCCGGATCGCTAAACTCAAAGTAATTCACGTTGACTCTCTTAATAATGGTAAGTAGTTCTTACAAAAATCACATGTTGGTCGTTCAACGAATATTGTGACTTCTTTTGGCATCTGCCCACCATTCTTCGTAATGCGCTTATATGCTCTGACCAATGAAAGTCCTTCAGCATCTGCAGCTACTTTTGAAATTGTTGATGGTTCTACGCCTGTACTTTTGTATATTTTTCTAAACCATTCTTTTCGTTTAGAAGCGAATTCTAATCCTGGGATGGCTAGTCTATTCATACCAAAAAATTGACTATTTTCAATAGAAACAAAAGCAACAGTTTGTAATCCATCATTAGAAGTAGGAATTCTCCTTCCAAGAACGGGTAGTTGCATCTTTGCTCTAAAACTATCAATTTTTTCCCAGGGACACCCTTCCAACCCAAATGGATCAACCCACCCAGTAGGATAATGCACATACCCATACGGATTAAAGCCTGCTAATAATTTAATAGGATTTAAAAAATATATTAATTAGGTCTTTTATAGTGTTTATAGGAATAACCATAATTTATGATAGTTAATTTATATTTTTTAAAATTAAAATAACATACTTTTAAATATTTATAGTTATGGTAGTTTTCGTTTTTTCTTTTCTAAATGCAGTGGTGACCATGATATTAAAACTCCAGTTTCACCAAGAGTTTTATTAATTCTGTCAATTTGATTACTATCAACTAACCATAACCACATATTATTCTTCATTTTTATTATAGAACCATTTTTTTTATTATTGAATATCCATTTTTTTAAAGTGATATTATTAATAATAATATCAAGGTGATTTGAGTTGATAATATTAACTGGATAGACCATTCTTAACATAGAGGCTTTGTATCTGGCTTTTCCTTTAAATCTACCAGGACATTCCTCTTCAAATAATGACGTTTTTTCATAAAGATATATGCTTGATAAATTAGTATCTGTTGCATAGTAAAATGCTGTAGTAACCTTTTCACAAGAATAATTAATTCCATATGAAAAAGTTATATTAGGGTCGAATGAGTTAATATATTTAGTAATGAGTTTGGATTCATTGCATATAGATGGGTATTGGATATCAATATAAGAAAACCCTAGAAGTTGCTCTGTTGTATAACCAAAAGAAGCATACCATGGTTTTATATCGTTTTTTTCTGAATATATTCTAAATGAAATAGTATTATTTTCTCCTATTTGTTTTTTTAAATCTGAAAGTGAGCCCATAACTATATCATGCTCACCTTTATATGCACCATATTCTATCTTTTTGTAATATCCTGCTGATGTTATTATTAGATCGAAAATTTTAAAAAAGGTTTCAGCTAAATCAAGAGCATTTTTTGAATTCAATTTTTCAGTATTGTATAAAGCGATTCCTGAGTACATCTTTTCTCCTAATTATTATTTCTTAATATATCCAGAATTAATTTATCTAATATCTCTTTTATATCTTTATGCTTATATTCATGCTCAAGAATAAGGATTTTTCCTTGTTGTTTAGTTGGTAACTTACTTATTACCTCATGATTTCGTGATGTAAGCAATGGTAACTTTGTTCCCATGTCTGTTTTGGAAGCTAATTCTATGGCATGAATTTTACCGTGTATATCAATAGCCATAACATCGGGGCGTCTTGCTGATATTCTTTTTCCTAAAGCAAAAGAATATGATCTATTTAAATAAATAGCTTTAAATTGACCACTCATTGCTAATTTGTTAGCTATTACTTCAGAAAATTGATCGTGACCAGGAGTTCCATCTTTTTGCCCTTTACCATATATTTTTGTACCATTTATTTCTCTAATTGGACAACCCGCCAACCCAAACGGATCAACCCACCCAGTCGGACAATGCACATACCCATACGGATTAAAGCCCCCTAATAATCCTATTGGGTCAGGCGAAATATATTGCCCTGTATCCTTATCATAGTAGCGAAAGCGATTGTAATACAAGCCACTTTCTTTATCTTCATATTGACCCGCAAATCGAAAATGACATTCGGTATATTCAGGGTCGTTATCGGCATAATCATCATGAGATTGCCAAAACGCCATTTGTCCCCAGGTATTTAACCGACCCGCCCAACTGATAATCCCTTTTTCGCTAAAGATTTCGCGTGGCGTGCCTTGATGGTCAGTGACGACATAATGCAGTTTTCCACGTTGATAACGGGCTGTTGGAGTAATTTCACCGGGTTGATAGAGCCACTGAATTTGAGAATCATAAGCCAGTGTGCCATCCGCATAAATAGGGGTTTCTTGCACCATCTGGTCGCCAGACCATAGGTAATCGACACGCTGAATGCGTTTATTTTTAAACGGTGAATTGGGCGGTGAAATAGGGCGATTATCGACTACCTTACTTTTACTGAGGCGTCGCCCAAAAGCATCGTACGTGTAGCGCCAGCATTCCCCTTCAGGATTAAAACAGGCAATAAGTTGATTAAGCGTATTCCATTGGTAATACCACGTTTTTGCTCGAAAACCGTGTTGATGAACCACTTTTTGGGTTAATCGACCATTAATGTCGTAGTGATAGTCTTGATAACCTTTGGCG
>NZ_JAABNH010000020.1:0-13227 GCF_009915985.1 Proteus sp. G2626
AAAGTCATTGGCTGTAATGCGGATGGTATTCCACTCGATCCCAATTCTCATTGGCATCAATAACACAATGAATACAGGGTGGGAGCGGGGTAAAAGTTCAGACACTTTCGCCCTGATTACCTAGCGCCCTCATTTGTGCGCACAACCGCGAAATGAAAAGTTTTTTTCTGGGAGGTTCCGATGGCAGGAAGACGCCCGAAACCGACCCACTTGAAGGTGGTCACCGGTAATCCGGGAAAACGAAAACTCAACGATAAAGAACCCCAACCTAAACGTGAAATTCCAAGCCCGCCCGAACATTTAACGGATTGGGGGAAAATGGCGTGGGCAAAATTAACCTTATTACTCGATGGAATGGGTGTTTTAACCGTGGCTGACACGCTGGCATTAGAACGGCTGTGTGATATCTACGCCGATATTCTTCAATTGCGAGACACCATTGCCATTGAGGGGCGGACATACACCACAAAAACGCAATCAGGGGATTTTTTAATTAAAGCGAATCCTGCTGTTGCCATGTTGGCCGATGCAGATCGCCGTTTTAAAAGTTATTTAGTCGAGTTTGGTTTAACCCCTGCCGCTCGCTCGAAGGTGAATATGGATGGTGGAGAAGAAGAGGAAGATCCGCTCAACCAATATTTCGGTTGATCCCGCAACACAATACGCGCAAGACGTGCATCAAGGCAAAATCTTAGCGGGGCCTGATATTCGTCATGCATGTGCACGTCATCTCAAAGATTTAAACGAAGCCGAGCAACGAGGATTAGTCTGGGATGTCGAGGCTGTCAAAAGGGTGATCGATTTTTTCGCGAAAGTCTTAAAGCTCAATGGCGGGGAACATGAAGGCAAACCGTTTATTTTATTGCCTTGGCAATGCTTTGTGATTGGCTCCATTTTTGGCTGGAAAATGACTGATGGTACACGGCGATTTCGCATTGTGTACGTTGAATCAGGTAAAGGTTCAGGAAAATCACCGATGGCGGGTGGCGTTGGGTTGTATTGTTTAGTCGCCGACAGTGAACCGCGTGCTGAAGTGTATGCGGCAGCCACGAAAAAAGACCAAGCCATGGTTTTGTTTCGTGATGCGGTGGCAATGGTTGATCAATCTCCCGCATTAAGTCAGCGGATCACCAAATCAGGCGGAACAGGCAAAGAGTGGAACTTGGCTTATTTGAAAACGAGTTCATTCTTTCGTCCGATTAGTTCGGATGATGGGCAATCAGGGCCTCGTCCCCATTGTGCGTTGATTGATGAAATTCATGAGCATAAAAATAATACCGCCGTTGAGATGATGCGAGCGGGCACAAAAGGTCGGCGACAAGCCTTGATATTTATGATCACCAATAGTGGGCATGATAAAACCAGTGTGTGTTATGACTACCATGAATACGGACGAAAAGTTGCCGAAGGCACTATCGAAGACGACAGCTTCTTTTCCTATATTTGCTCACTGGATGAGGGCGATGATCCCTTTAAGGATGAGTCTTGCTGGGGGAAAGCCAATCCGTCATTGGGCTACACCTTTTCTGATCGCTATTTGCGCGAACAAGTGACACAAGCTCGAGGTATGCCCGCGAAAGAAAGCATTGTGCGTCGGCTTAATTTTTGTCAGTGGGTGGATGCCGATAATCCGTGGATTAACAGTGAAACATGGATGCAGTGTGAAAACACGTTCACATTCGATGACCTTCAAGGTGAAGAGTGTTATGGCGGACTGGACTTATCGGGAACCAAAGATTTAACCGCATTAGCCTTGTATTTTCCTAGTCTCAAACGTCTTTATGTCGAATTTTGGACACCCAAAGACACTTTATTGGATAGAGCGAAAACCGACCGAGTGCCTTACGACTTATGGGTAAGGCAAGGTTTTATGCATACCACGCCAGGGAATGCGGTGAGATATGAATTTGTGGCAGAACGCATTGCTGAAATGGCGATGCACGTCAGCATGAGAGCCATTGCCTTTGACCCTTATCGCATTAAATACCTTGAACCCAAACTCGATGACGCGGGTGTGACGGTTCCTTTAACTCCGCATGGACAAGGATATTACAAAGCCAAAGATTCAGGGCTGTGGATGCCACACTCTATCGAACTGTTTGAACAGCTCATTGATGACAAGAAGATTGAGATCCACGCCAATCCTTGTTTGAGATGGAATGCCGCATCCGCTGTGCTTGAGGCTGACCAAAAAGATAACCGCGTCTTTGCCAAGAAAAAAAGCACGGGTCGAATTGATGGAGTGGTGGCCTCTGCAATGGCGATTGGGGCTTCTGAAGGGGAATTCGAGGATGAAGGGGATATTGATGGTTTCTTTGATAACCCAATTATTGTGGGGATCTAAATGCGTAACGTGAAAAAAAAGAGCCGAATAAAATCGGCGATCCTCAATTGGATGGGGATACCCATTAGTTTAACTGATGGCGCCTTTTGGGAAGAATGGATTGGAAAGAGTAGCAGTGGCAAGGTGGTCACCGCAGATAATGCATTACAGCTGTCTGCGGTATGGTCTTGCGTTCGGTTACTCAGTGAATCTATTTCGACATTGCCATTGAAAATCTATCAAACGAAGGCGGATGGCTCGCGCGAACTGGCGAAACATCATCCCGCTTACACAGTATTATGCCGAAAACCCAATGCAGAAATGACGCCTTCTCGCTTTATGTTGATGGTTGTTGCCAGCTTATGTTTAAGAGGAAATGCGTTTATTGAAAAATGTTATATCGGGAAAAAGTTGGTTTCTCTTCAACCGTTATTACCTCAAAACATGACGGTGAAACGATTGGAAAATGGGCAATTGGAATATACCTATACTATGCCTAAATCGAATAAACGGGTTATTCCCGTTAAAAATATGATGCATATTCGAGGGTTTGGTATGGATGGTGTGTGCGGAATGATACCGATCCAGATTGGGCGTGATGTGATTGGTACCGCGTTATCGACGGATGAAGCGGCCGGAAAAGTGTTTGAAAATGGGTTACAAACCAGTGGATTATTAACGTCAAAGAATGCCTTGAAAGCCGATCAACGAGAACGCCTAAGAAAGCATTTAATGACGTTTACCGGCTCAAAAAATGCCGGAAAGGTGATGATCCTTGAAGCGGATTTGTCTTATCAAAATGTCACCATGAACCCTGAAACGGCGCAATTATTACAAAGTCGCGGATTTAGCATTGAGGAAATTTGCCGTTGGTTTCGCGTTCCACCTTTTATGGTGGGGCATGCCGATAAGCAAAGTAGTTGGGCATCCAGTGTGGAAGGGATGAATATGCAGTTTTTGACCAATACACTACGTCCCTTATTGGTCAATATTGAGCAAGAAATTAATCGTTGTTTACTCGACAGTGATGATGATTATTATGCGGAATTTTCTGTTGAGGGCTTATTACGTGCAGACAGTGCAGGACGTTCAGCTTATTACACAACAGCGTTACAAAATGGCTGGATGAGCCGAAATGATGTTCGACGGTTAGAGAATTTACCGCCTATTGAAGGGGGCGATATTTATACGGTTCAGCTTAATTTAACGCCACTGGATCAGCTCGGAAAAGATATCACGAACAATGAAGCTGAAAAGCTCAAAGCACAGATCACTAACTGGTTATTTCCTGAAGGTGAACCTGTAACCCCATCTCAATCCAATCCACCTCGTCCCGAGGAGTCATCGTTATGAAAAAAAATCAGTTGCCAGTCGCGCTGGAGGATCGCCCCTGCGCATCGATTCGCTATGAGCTGAAACCCAAAGCACTGGATAAATGGAATAGCCGTATTCGGGCATCCAGTGCGGATAACTCGATTTCGATATTGGACGTCGTTGGAGAAGATTATTGGGGTGAAGGTGTCACCGCTAAACGGATTTCCGCCGCGCTTCGTGCCATTGGTGAGCAAGATATTGTCGTTAACCTCAATAGTCCAGGGGGCGATATGTTTGAAGGGTTGGCAATTTATAACTTGCTTCGTGCTCACAGTGGCAAGGTAACGGTCAATATTTTGGGCATTGCCGCTTCCGCTGCGTCCATTATTGCGATGGCAGGGGATGAAATAAAAATGGGGCGCGGTGCCTTTTTAATGATCCATAACTGTTGGGCAATGGGGGTAGGAAATCGTCACGACTTTGCAAAACTTGCTCATGATCTCGCCCCTTTTGATGCCTCGATGACCGATATCTATGTGGCACGCAGTGGGCAATCGAGTGACGTGGTGAGTCAGATGATGGACAACGAAACATATATCAGTGCGAGTGAAGCGATAGAAAAGGGATTTGCGGACAGCCTACTTTCTGCCGATGTGATTGACGAAGGTGATGAAAGTCCCCAAGCCGCGATCCGAAAACTGGATGCGCTACTTGCCAAAACCAACACACCTCGTGCTGAACGACGAAAACTAATTAGTGCATTAACCCGAAGTACGCCGAGCGCTACTTCCCAACCTAATGGTATGCCAAGCGCTACCTGCGATATTAATCCTGAAATCCTGTCAAAATTGGAGGAGGCGGTGACCGCCTTTGCCTGCGTTAAGTAATTGGAGTGACTATGTCAGAGACAAATGAATTATTAAAAAACCTATCGGCAAAAATTGAAGAAGCCAATCAGCATTTTAATGCCAAAGCTGAAGAAGCGTTAAAAGAAGCGCAGAAAGTGGGTGGATTAAGTGAAGAAACGAAACATGCCGTAGACAAAATGGCAACCGAGCTAAATGCGCTACGCGAATCTGAAAAAACACTGAAAGCCGCATTAGGGGATTTAGAACAACATGTTGCGCAAATGCCACTCAATAATGCGGTGCAGGTTGTAAAAAGTGTTGGTCAACAAGTGATCTCGGCTGAAGTATTAAAAGAGATCAATTCCAGCATTCAAGAGGGCAAGCGTGTTTCAATTCCTGTTCAGGCAGCATTAACATCTACGGGGGTTGCCGAAGGCGTAGTTGAACCACAACGATTGTCGGGTATCGATGTTGCACCGAAACAACGACTTTTTATTCGTGACTTAATTGCGTCAGGTAAAACGCAATCTCCCGCCATTTTCTGGGTTCAGCAAACGGGGTTTACCAACAAGGCGGCGGTTGCGCCTGAAAATACCACTAAGCCGTATAGCGACATTGCCTTTGCGACCAAAATCACGCCAGTGACGACGATTGCTCATATGTTTAAAGCGTCTAAACAAATCTTAGATGATTTTTCTCAGTTGCAGTCGTTGATTGATGCAGAAATGCGTTATGGATTGAAGTTTGTTGAAGAGCAAGAAATTTTATTTGGTGATGGATCTGGGGCTCATTTGCACGGCATTATCCCACAAGCCACTCAATATAAAGCCTCCTTTACGGTTGAAAAACAAAATGGTATCGATGATTTACGGCTTGCCATGCTTCAAGCTCAATTGGCGCGTTTCCCTGCTTCTGGTCACGTTTTACACTTTATTGACTGGGCGAAAATTGAACTAACCAAAGACGCTTTGGGGCGCTATATTTTGGCTAATCCTTCCGCATTAACAGGGCCGACTTTATGGGGATTACCGGTTGTGGCAACAGAAACTCCCGCGTTTAAAGGGAAATTCTTAACAGGGGCATTTAATGCGGGTGCACAGCTCTTTGATCGCGAAGAAACGAATGTGGTGATTTCAACGGAAAACGCCGATGATTTTGAGAAAAACATGATCTCTATTCGTTGTGAAGAGCGTCTTGCTTTGGCGATCAAACGTCCAGAAGCCTTTGTTTACGGTGATTTTACGGTAGCAACGTCAAGTGATTAATGTAACTAAGGCGGTCTTTATGACCGCTTTTTCTTTGGAGGTGATATGAAATTAGTCATCTTACGAGCCATTTATTTTGAGGGACGAGTGGTGCTTGAAGGCGAGCAGATTGATACCTTAGAGCAACATGGACGGGAGTTAATCCAAAAAGGCTATGCCAAAGAACAGGAAGAAACACATCTTGTTACTGAACCCGAACCTGAACCGAAAAGAAATATTAAGGCGAAAAAGGAGAAATAATGCTTTCTCTCAAATTGGTGAAGCAGCATTGCAATATCGATCCTGATTTTACGGATGACGATAATTTATTGACGCTGTATATCGGTTCCGCTGTGAAATATGTTGAAAATTACACGCGTCGAACATTACATAAAACTCAGGAGATGGATAAAGCACAAGAAGATCCTGAAGCCTTGTTCTTAACGGATGATGTGATTGCGGCAATGCTCTTATTAATTGCGCAATGGTATGAAAATCGTGAGGGGGTAATTTCGGGGCAAGCTTTTTCTACACAACCTTTTGCGGTCACCGCACTACTTCAACCTTACCGGATTTATGGGTTGTAGGAGGTTTTATGCGTGCAGGACGATTACGCCACACTATTCATATTCAAAAATCAGTATTAGCGCCCGATGCCATCAGTGGCAGTGATGTGATTTGGACGGATCATGCGACAAAAGTACGTGCAGCGATCATGCCTTATCAAGGGCGAGAATATTTTCAAGCTCAGCAAGTACAAAGTGAGGCCACAACGCGAATTCTTATTCGCTATATCGCTGATATCGATACCTCAATGCGTATTGTATGGGGTAAGCGAATATTTAATATTATTTCGATTATTGACCCTTATGAGCGTCATCGTGAGCTTCAATTAATGTGCAAAGAGGGCGTGAATGATGGGTGAAATTAAAATCAGTGGATTGTCTGAACTCGCTCAACGAATGCAAGACATCGCCCGTAAAACTAGAAATCAAAGCGCGCGTAAGGCGATGAATGTAGGGGCTTCGGCGTTAAAAGAAGAAATCAAACATCGAGTACCTATTCTTAAGGAAACGGTGCCTCATCGACGCAAAGGCACCATCAAGCGCAATATTCGTTCTAAAACGAAAGTGCAGCGCAATGGGCAAGTTAAAACGCGCATTTGGGTGAAATCATTATCGGGTAAAAAGGTGTCTGCCTTTAAACAGGCAACGGGAAAAAGTGCGGCATTGAACCCAAATGATCCGTTTTATTGGTGGTTTGTCGAGTTTGGCACCGCCAAGATGCCCGCACAACCGTTTATGCGGCCCAGTTTTGAAGCGAAAAAGGAAGCGACGGCTAAAGTGATTGTTCAAGCACTCAAAGAGGACATTGAAAAAGTAAGGTAGAGATCATGATACAGCAATTAAAAGAGACCCTTTCACCTCTTGTCGATGGAAGGGTTTTTTTTCAGGTATTACCCGAAGGCAAAGGGCATTATCCCGCCATTGTGATCCAGTTTGCCAGCATCACGCCTAACAGTGCGCTGGAGGATACGGATTTAGACAACTATCGCGTGCAACTTGATGTGTATGCGCCACAACCACAACCTCTCATAGTCTTGCGTAAAAAAATCGAGGCTCAGATTATCGAGGCAATCCCATTTGCACAACGAATGAATGCGGTCTTTGGGTATGAAGCGGATGTCAAATTGCATCGGCTTGTTCTTGAATTAATGATTTCATCAGATAAATAAGGAATGGATATGGCAAAGTCAAAAAACCATAAAGCGACGCCTTTCCTCGGCACGAAGATCTTTGTGCAAACAGGCTTAGGGGAGGCGATGACAGTGACGGAAGCGACGTTATCACCCGCAACCATTACCATCGCCAATAATAAACTGAAAGCGGATGACATGATTATGTTATCGGGTTTAGGGGAGTTAGATGGGCGTTTTCCCATTGCACAGGTTGATGGCAATAAAGTGACCCTGTGCGACGAAGTGGATTGGAGTGATAAAACGCTACCCACGGATTTTGTAAACGCCAAAGCACAACGTATTCAGTGGTCTAATAACTTTTGTGCGGTAAAAAGTTTCAGCAAAGACGGTTCGACAACCGAACAAATTGATGTCACTACCATTTGCAGTGATGGGAAGGAATATGAATCTGGCGATACGGAATACGGCTCAATTAAATTGACCTTTTTCTTACGGTATAGCTCCAGTGAGGTGCAGCGACTCTTGCGTAAATATGAAAACAGCAAAGAAAAATTCGCAGTGAAAATGGTCTTAACGCGAGATGAAGGCTCCATGTTTTATTACGGCTCCGTCGAAACGGGCATGAACATTGATGGCAGTGTAGGGCAAATGATGGATTCGGGGATCTCGATTAAATTGTCTGGCCGTGATTATTTGAATGCGAAGAAATAACCCTTAATTCATCCACCTCATTATTTCTCTTCTCCCTTCTCGATAAAAAATCTTAGGAGTAATTATGTCTAACGCGTTATTGCGTGAATTAGTGTTAAACCAAGCACTGAAAGTGACGCCTTTTACTTATTTAGACAACACCTTTTATGTCAAAGAGCTGGATGTTGGCACCATGAATTACATTCAGCGCAAACTTCGCCAAATTAAAATCAAGCTCGCCGAAGCGCAGGATATTTATTTAGACGAAGACGATCCCGAACAATTTAATGAGGCGATAAATCGTGTCTACGATGAATATGATGTCGCCAGAATGTTGGCCTTTAAGTTGTGTGATGAAAAAGGGGAACTGCTTTTTGATGCTGAAAATGAAGAAGACTTAAAAGGTCTTAATCGCCTAGGGCAAGGGTTCTCTAATGCGGTGTTTACAGCCGAATCGGGGAACAGCGAAAAAAACTCGGAGACCGGCGACAATTTCAATTGATATTGTCGTTGGCTCTGGGAAAAACACTCACAGAAATCGAGCAAATGCCCGAAAGCCACTTGTGTGAATATGAGGCCTTTTATCGCAAACAGCCCTTTGGCTTATGGCGAGAGGATTATCGGATGGCACAAGTGGCACATCTTTTAGCGATGATAAATCGTGATCCGAAATTCCCCCCTCCTCAATTAACTGACTTTATGCCAATGTGGCAGAAAAAGCCCACAGAAGCTGAAGAGTGGGATAGTGTTACTCAGAATGTATTGGCTCATCGATAGCCCCTTTGTTGGGGCTTTTTTTATTGTTTTAAGGAGTTTTTATGGCTGGCGCATTGGGGAGATTAAATATCGATTTGACGCTGAATACGGCAAATTTCACAAATGCGATCAACCGTAGCCAGCGCCAAACAGAACAATTTGGACAAAGTATTCGCGTCAGCCTTCAAGCTATCACCGTACAACAAGAGCGAATGGTATCGCAAACCGCAAAATCCTCGGCACTCTTTACCCGTTTTGCGAGCGTCGCAGCAAGTGCATTATCTGTACGGCAAGTGATTAATTATGCCGATGGTTGGACGGAATTACAGAACCGCTTAAAACTGGTGACAGAAAGCTCCGTTGAGTTAAATAAAGCCACACAAGCGGTCTATGATATTGCCCAAAAAACCTATCAATCATTGGATGCCACAGCACAGGTTTATCAACGTTTTGCGGATAATGCCGATCGCTTAGGATTAAGCCAGCAGAAAGTGGCTGAACTCACAGAAACTGTCTCAAAAGCCGTGGCGATTTCAGGCGCGAGTGCAACCGCAGCCCAAGCGGCATTAACCCAATTTGGTCAAGCATTAGCCTCAGGTCAGTTACGTGGGGAAGAGCTGAATTCAGTGATGGAGCAAACCCCTGCGTTAGCGAAAGCTATCGCTGACGGAATGGGTGTCAGTGTGGGTGAACTAAGGAAGAAAGCCCAAGACGGTGAAATGACGATAGAGAAAGTCATTCAAGCCTTAGAACGTGCAGCCGACAGTGTGGATAAAAAATTTGCTACCAGCGTGACAACGGTTAGCCAAGGTTTCACTAATCTTCAATCGGCGATAACAAAATTTATCGGTGAAGCGAATCAAAGTACAGGTGCGACTCAGCTTTTAACAACGGGGCTTTCTGCATTATCGAATTATTTTTCTGAAGTGATGAGAATTACGGAAGCTTTAGCCATGACGGCTATTGCAATAAAAATAGCCAAATGGACTCAAGCCACTTATGCACAAGCCGCGGCAACGAAATTAAAAGTTCAACAAGATTTAATCGCCGCTAAAGCCACAAAAGCCAAGATGACGGCTGAATTAGAGCTAGCCCGTGTTGAAATGCGTTCTTTACAAGCGCAACTTCAACTCGCTCAGACAGAAGCACAACGCAGTAGTATTCGAATGCGAATGAAAGCGCAGTCTTCCATTATTGTGTCAGCCACAAATGCAGAAACATTAGCGATACAACGGTTGAATGCAGCACAAAGAGCCAGTTCTACATTAGGGAGAAGTTTTGGTGGTGCACTTGCATTTCTTGGTGGGCCTCTTGGGATTGCGACAGGATTATTGACCGCGGGGGCAATGGCTTACTATGAGTGGCAACAACAAGCAGAACAATCAAGACAAAAGGCTCTTGAGTATGCAGAGTCATTAGACGTTGCAACGGAGTCATTAAACAAATTAAGTGATGCGGAGCGTCAAGCTTCAATCGGAAAACTGGCTGAAGGTTTAGATGCACAAATTGAGAAAATAGAAGAGCTAAAGAGAAAGCAAGAGGACTTAAAAAAATCATCGGATTTGGGTGGGGCAAATAAAGGCATCTCTTTTTATTATACAGGAGATTACGAGTCATTTTCAGCGGAAGTAGTTAAAGCTAGAAAAGATGAACTTCAAGTAACTGCTGATCTTGAAACAAAGAATAGAGAATTAGAAGTTACACGTAAAAAAATGGCATTATTGCTTGATGCTGAAGTTCAAAAAAACGGGATGGTCTCTAATGCCTATGCGCTTTATGCCAGCCGTATTTACGATGCTTCCGTAAAATCTGATGAATTGATTGGTAAACTCCATCTACAAGGTTCTGCTTTTGATAATTTAGCGCAATCCATTCGTTCAGCCACCCAAGAGCAACAGCAGTTTTCGGCACAATCGTTAATTGTCGTTTCTGATGATGCACAAAAATCAATCGATGCTTCTCTTCGTACTATTGAAAAATCTAAAGCAGAAGGTAAGGCTTTAGCTAAACTCAATGCAGAAGATGTATTGGCGAGTAGAAAAATCACACCGGACATGATGGGGTATGACAAAGCGTTACAAGCTGAAATTGAAGCCCAACTTGCTTTACAGTCTAAAAAAATTAAGCCACCCAAAACACCAAAATCAACGATTGATTATGCCAAACAGTACACCAAAATCTTGACGGAATTAGAGGAAAAACAAGCCTCATTGATTGCGGATGGACAAAGCATTCAGTTGTATGGCACTACCTCATCCTTTAATGAATACACATCCGCCTTAGCTGATATCAAACAGAATAAAGATAAGTTTGATGCCATCTTAAAAATCGATCCCAAAGCGATTGAGACAATAAAAGAAAAAGCGAAAGCCATTGATGATCTGGCGCGTGCCAACTCGGTTGCGCAATTTGCTTATGATCGCAGTAAAGAAATTGAGCAGATGCAATTTGAAACCACCTTGATAGGAAAGTCACGCGCAGAGCAAGAAAAGATCAATGCCCTTCGTCAGATTGATGTGCTCTATCAGCAAGCCAGTGTGGATTTAGGCGAAAAAGAGTTGGCGAACTTACAACGCAATGTCGAACTCACTAAACAGCAGATTGAGGAAGAGCTGAGGAAGCGAGAGGCCATGAAAGGTGATCCGATGGCGGGATTAAAACAAGGCTTATCGGATTTCAATGAGTCGGCCATGGATGTGATGGAGAACGTCAGAAATGTCACTACCAATGCGCTTAATAATATGTCTGATGCGTTAGCCGATTTTGCTTTAACGGGTAAAGGAAGCTTTAAAGATTTTGCCAATGCGGTGATCTCCGATATCACTCGAATGGTGATGAAAATGCTGGTTTTCAAAGCCATTGAAGCAGGTGGGCAGGCAATGGGCTTTGATATGGGATGGATGAGCAAAGGACATGCTTACGGTGGTTATACGGGGCACGGCGGGAAATTTGAGCCTAAAGGGATTGTGCATGGTGGTGAGTTTGTTTTTACCAAAGAAGCGACGGCTAAATTGGGTGTCGGTAATCTCTATCGCTTAATGCATGCTGCGCAAGGTTATGCTTCAGGGGGCTTTGTGGGGGCGGCCGCAGGGCGAATACCCGTTACACCACAACCGACGTTAGCTCGTGCGAGTGGTGTACAAATGACGGTCGTTAATCATATTACGGTGACAGGAAATGGTGACGCTGTACTTGCGCAAGCAATGAAAGAAGCCGCACAACAAGGGACAGAAGCAGGCGCACAGAAAGCTCACGCGATGATGTTACAAGACTTTCAAAGTAATGGTGCAGCACGCAGAACATTAGGAGTTTAAATGTCTATTCTTGAATGGCCAAAAGAGGTGATCCCCACGCAGGAAAACTGGCAATTATTGAGTAACAGCAAAACCTTTACCTCACCATTTAATGGAAGTAGTCAAACGGTACGCTTTCCGGGAAGTCGTTGGCGTTGTGAGCTGACATTCAATAATTTAAATGAAGAGAAATCGCGCCAGTTAGAAGCGCTGGTGGCTTCATTGGATGGGATGTCGGGGCGAGTCAAAATAGCCAGTTGGATAAGAAAAGGGCGTTATGGGTATGGTTCGCCTCGCATTGCAATACCGAGCCAATTAGGTCATCGGCTAGAAACAAAGGACTGGAAGCGCAATATGCGCGTGTTACAGCAAGGGGATCGCTTAACTGTGGGCAATGAACTCAAAATGGTGGTGGCGGATGTGGTCAGTGATCATCAAGGACGTGCCATTATTCTTATTTCGCCGATGTTAAGAATGTCACCTACCGTCAATGAAATGCTCGAGGTTGAGCGTCCTTTTGGAGTATTTCGGCTCGTTGATAATGAACAGGGTAAATTTCAGCATCGTCGCTTGGGGTATACCAATATCACGTTATCTTTTGAGGAGGTGTTGTACTGATGCAATATCATCCATTTTCTGATGCCATGGTCAACGCGATTAATGAGGGGGCTTATATCGTTTTAGCTGCCAGACTCGATTTGAAATCAGGCGTGACCTGTGCGCATACCGGTGTTGGGCAACTGATTATTGCGGGGGAAACCTATTTAGGTGTAGGAAGTTTAGGCGAAATCAGTCAGCTAAAAGAAAATAAGACAACCAGTCCCCCACAATTACAGCTTAAATTAGCGGGTTTTGATAAATCGCTGGTGGGGATGGTGATGAATGAGCAAAGTCGAGGGCGAGAAGTGCGGTTGATGATGGTTGCCATCGGTGAAGAGGGAAAACCGCTTCTTGCTGAAATCTTATTTGTCGGACAAATCACATCGATTAATGTGGTGTCTGGCGAAGAAAATGCCGTATGTGTTAATGTTTCTAATCGATTCGAGCGATGGTCAATCGG
>NZ_JAABNH010000021.1:0-13262 GCF_009915985.1 Proteus sp. G2626
AAAGTCATTGGCTGTAATGCGGATGGTATTCCACTCGATCCCAATTCTCATTGGCATCAATAACACAATGAATACAGGGTGGGAGCGGGGTAAAAGTTCAGACACTTTCGCCCTGATTACCTAGCGCCCTCATTTGTGCGCACAACCGCGAAATGAAAAGTTTTTTTCTGGGAGGTTCCGATGGCAGGAAGACGCCCGAAACCGACCCACTTGAAGGTGGTCACCGGTAATCCGGGAAAACGAAAACTCAACGATAAAGAACCCCAACCTAAACGTGAAATTCCAAGCCCGCCCGAACATTTAACGGATTGGGGGAAAATGGCGTGGGCAAAATTAACCTTATTACTCGATGGAATGGGTGTTTTAACCGTGGCTGACACGCTGGCATTAGAACGGCTGTGTGATATCTACGCCGATATTCTTCAATTGCGAGACACCATTGCCATTGAGGGGCGGACATACACCACAAAAACGCAATCAGGGGATTTTTTAATTAAAGCGAATCCTGCTGTTGCCATGTTGGCCGATGCAGATCGCCGTTTTAAAAGTTATTTAGTCGAGTTTGGTTTAACCCCTGCCGCTCGCTCGAAGGTGAATATGGATGGTGGAGAAGAAGAGGAAGATCCGCTCAACCAATATTTCGGTTGATCCCGCAACACAATACGCGCAAGACGTGCATCAAGGCAAAATCTTAGCGGGGCCTGATATTCGTCATGCATGTGCACGTCATCTCAAAGATTTAAACGAAGCCGAGCAACGAGGATTAGTCTGGGATGTCGAGGCTGTCAAAAGGGTGATCGATTTTTTCGCGAAAGTCTTAAAGCTCAATGGCGGGGAACATGAAGGCAAACCGTTTATTTTATTGCCTTGGCAATGCTTTGTGATTGGCTCCATTTTTGGCTGGAAAATGACTGATGGTACACGGCGATTTCGCATTGTGTACGTTGAATCAGGTAAAGGTTCAGGAAAATCACCGATGGCGGGTGGCGTTGGGTTGTATTGTTTAGTCGCCGACAGTGAACCGCGTGCTGAAGTGTATGCGGCAGCCACGAAAAAAGACCAAGCCATGGTTTTGTTTCGTGATGCGGTGGCAATGGTTGATCAATCTCCCGCATTAAGTCAGCGGATCACCAAATCAGGCGGAACAGGCAAAGAGTGGAACTTGGCTTATTTGAAAACGAGTTCATTCTTTCGTCCGATTAGTTCGGATGATGGGCAATCAGGGCCTCGTCCCCATTGTGCGTTGATTGATGAAATTCATGAGCATAAAAATAATACCGCCGTTGAGATGATGCGAGCGGGCACAAAAGGTCGGCGACAAGCCTTGATATTTATGATCACCAATAGTGGGCATGATAAAACCAGTGTGTGTTATGACTACCATGAATACGGACGAAAAGTTGCCGAAGGCACTATCGAAGACGACAGCTTCTTTTCCTATATTTGCTCACTGGATGAGGGCGATGATCCCTTTAAGGATGAGTCTTGCTGGGGGAAAGCCAATCCGTCATTGGGCTACACCTTTTCTGATCGCTATTTGCGCGAACAAGTGACACAAGCTCGAGGTATGCCCGCGAAAGAAAGCATTGTGCGTCGGCTTAATTTTTGTCAGTGGGTGGATGCCGATAATCCGTGGATTAACAGTGAAACATGGATGCAGTGTGAAAACACGTTCACATTCGATGACCTTCAAGGTGAAGAGTGTTATGGCGGACTGGACTTATCGGGAACCAAAGATTTAACCGCATTAGCCTTGTATTTTCCTAGTCTCAAACGTCTTTATGTCGAATTTTGGACACCCAAAGACACTTTATTGGATAGAGCGAAAACCGACCGAGTGCCTTACGACTTATGGGTAAGGCAAGGTTTTATGCATACCACGCCAGGGAATGCGGTGAGATATGAATTTGTGGCAGAACGCATTGCTGAAATGGCGATGCACGTCAGCATGAGAGCCATTGCCTTTGACCCTTATCGCATTAAATACCTTGAACCCAAACTCGATGACGCGGGTGTGACGGTTCCTTTAACTCCGCATGGACAAGGATATTACAAAGCCAAAGATTCAGGGCTGTGGATGCCACACTCTATCGAACTGTTTGAACAGCTCATTGATGACAAGAAGATTGAGATCCACGCCAATCCTTGTTTGAGATGGAATGCCGCATCCGCTGTGCTTGAGGCTGACCAAAAAGATAACCGCGTCTTTGCCAAGAAAAAAAGCACGGGTCGAATTGATGGAGTGGTGGCCTCTGCAATGGCGATTGGGGCTTCTGAAGGGGAATTCGAGGATGAAGGGGATATTGATGGTTTCTTTGATAACCCAATTATTGTGGGGATCTAAATGCGTAACGTGAAAAAAAAGAGCCGAATAAAATCGGCGATCCTCAATTGGATGGGGATACCCATTAGTTTAACTGATGGCGCCTTTTGGGAAGAATGGATTGGAAAGAGTAGCAGTGGCAAGGTGGTCACCGCAGATAATGCATTACAGCTGTCTGCGGTATGGTCTTGCGTTCGGTTACTCAGTGAATCTATTTCGACATTGCCATTGAAAATCTATCAAACGAAGGCGGATGGCTCGCGCGAACTGGCGAAACATCATCCCGCTTACACAGTATTATGCCGAAAACCCAATGCAGAAATGACGCCTTCTCGCTTTATGTTGATGGTTGTTGCCAGCTTATGTTTAAGAGGAAATGCGTTTATTGAAAAATGTTATATCGGGAAAAAGTTGGTTTCTCTTCAACCGTTATTACCTCAAAACATGACGGTGAAACGATTGGAAAATGGGCAATTGGAATATACCTATACTATGCCTAAATCGAATAAACGGGTTATTCCCGTTAAAAATATGATGCATATTCGAGGGTTTGGTATGGATGGTGTGTGCGGAATGATACCGATCCAGATTGGGCGTGATGTGATTGGTACCGCGTTATCGACGGATGAAGCGGCCGGAAAAGTGTTTGAAAATGGGTTACAAACCAGTGGATTATTAACGTCAAAGAATGCCTTGAAAGCCGATCAACGAGAACGCCTAAGAAAGCATTTAATGACGTTTACCGGCTCAAAAAATGCCGGAAAGGTGATGATCCTTGAAGCGGATTTGTCTTATCAAAATGTCACCATGAACCCTGAAACGGCGCAATTATTACAAAGTCGCGGATTTAGCATTGAGGAAATTTGCCGTTGGTTTCGCGTTCCACCTTTTATGGTGGGGCATGCCGATAAGCAAAGTAGTTGGGCATCCAGTGTGGAAGGGATGAATATGCAGTTTTTGACCAATACACTACGTCCCTTATTGGTCAATATTGAGCAAGAAATTAATCGTTGTTTACTCGACAGTGATGATGATTATTATGCGGAATTTTCTGTTGAGGGCTTATTACGTGCAGACAGTGCAGGACGTTCAGCTTATTACACAACAGCGTTACAAAATGGCTGGATGAGCCGAAATGATGTTCGACGGTTAGAGAATTTACCGCCTATTGAAGGGGGCGATATTTATACGGTTCAGCTTAATTTAACGCCACTGGATCAGCTCGGAAAAGATATCACGAACAATGAAGCTGAAAAGCTCAAAGCACAGATCACTAACTGGTTATTTCCTGAAGGTGAACCTGTAACCCCATCTCAATCCAATCCACCTCGTCCCGAGGAGTCATCGTTATGAAAAAAAATCAGTTGCCAGTCGCGCTGGAGGATCGCCCCTGCGCATCGATTCGCTATGAGCTGAAACCCAAAGCACTGGATAAATGGAATAGCCGTATTCGGGCATCCAGTGCGGATAACTCGATTTCGATATTGGACGTCGTTGGAGAAGATTATTGGGGTGAAGGTGTCACCGCTAAACGGATTTCCGCCGCGCTTCGTGCCATTGGTGAGCAAGATATTGTCGTTAACCTCAATAGTCCAGGGGGCGATATGTTTGAAGGGTTGGCAATTTATAACTTGCTTCGTGCTCACAGTGGCAAGGTAACGGTCAATATTTTGGGCATTGCCGCTTCCGCTGCGTCCATTATTGCGATGGCAGGGGATGAAATAAAAATGGGGCGCGGTGCCTTTTTAATGATCCATAACTGTTGGGCAATGGGGGTAGGAAATCGTCACGACTTTGCAAAACTTGCTCATGATCTCGCCCCTTTTGATGCCTCGATGACCGATATCTATGTGGCACGCAGTGGGCAATCGAGTGACGTGGTGAGTCAGATGATGGACAACGAAACATATATCAGTGCGAGTGAAGCGATAGAAAAGGGATTTGCGGACAGCCTACTTTCTGCCGATGTGATTGACGAAGGTGATGAAAGTCCCCAAGCCGCGATCCGAAAACTGGATGCGCTACTTGCCAAAACCAACACACCTCGTGCTGAACGACGAAAACTAATTAGTGCATTAACCCGAAGTACGCCGAGCGCTACTTCCCAACCTAATGGTATGCCAAGCGCTACCTGCGATATTAATCCTGAAATCCTGTCAAAATTGGAGGAGGCGGTGACCGCCTTTGCCTGCGTTAAGTAATTGGAGTGACTATGTCAGAGACAAATGAATTATTAAAAAACCTATCGGCAAAAATTGAAGAAGCCAATCAGCATTTTAATGCCAAAGCTGAAGAAGCGTTAAAAGAAGCGCAGAAAGTGGGTGGATTAAGTGAAGAAACGAAACATGCCGTAGACAAAATGGCAACCGAGCTAAATGCGCTACGCGAATCTGAAAAAACACTGAAAGCCGCATTAGGGGATTTAGAACAACATGTTGCGCAAATGCCACTCAATAATGCGGTGCAGGTTGTAAAAAGTGTTGGTCAACAAGTGATCTCGGCTGAAGTATTAAAAGAGATCAATTCCAGCATTCAAGAGGGCAAGCGTGTTTCAATTCCTGTTCAGGCAGCATTAACATCTACGGGGGTTGCCGAAGGCGTAGTTGAACCACAACGATTGTCGGGTATCGATGTTGCACCGAAACAACGACTTTTTATTCGTGACTTAATTGCGTCAGGTAAAACGCAATCTCCCGCCATTTTCTGGGTTCAGCAAACGGGGTTTACCAACAAGGCGGCGGTTGCGCCTGAAAATACCACTAAGCCGTATAGCGACATTGCCTTTGCGACCAAAATCACGCCAGTGACGACGATTGCTCATATGTTTAAAGCGTCTAAACAAATCTTAGATGATTTTTCTCAGTTGCAGTCGTTGATTGATGCAGAAATGCGTTATGGATTGAAGTTTGTTGAAGAGCAAGAAATTTTATTTGGTGATGGATCTGGGGCTCATTTGCACGGCATTATCCCACAAGCCACTCAATATAAAGCCTCCTTTACGGTTGAAAAACAAAATGGTATCGATGATTTACGGCTTGCCATGCTTCAAGCTCAATTGGCGCGTTTCCCTGCTTCTGGTCACGTTTTACACTTTATTGACTGGGCGAAAATTGAACTAACCAAAGACGCTTTGGGGCGCTATATTTTGGCTAATCCTTCCGCATTAACAGGGCCGACTTTATGGGGATTACCGGTTGTGGCAACAGAAACTCCCGCGTTTAAAGGGAAATTCTTAACAGGGGCATTTAATGCGGGTGCACAGCTCTTTGATCGCGAAGAAACGAATGTGGTGATTTCAACGGAAAACGCCGATGATTTTGAGAAAAACATGATCTCTATTCGTTGTGAAGAGCGTCTTGCTTTGGCGATCAAACGTCCAGAAGCCTTTGTTTACGGTGATTTTACGGTAGCAACGTCAAGTGATTAATGTAACTAAGGCGGTCTTTATGACCGCTTTTTCTTTGGAGGTGATATGAAATTAGTCATCTTACGAGCCATTTATTTTGAGGGACGAGTGGTGCTTGAAGGCGAGCAGATTGATACCTTAGAGCAACATGGACGGGAGTTAATCCAAAAAGGCTATGCCAAAGAACAGGAAGAAACACATCTTGTTACTGAACCCGAACCTGAACCGAAAAGAAATATTAAGGCGAAAAAGGAGAAATAATGCTTTCTCTCAAATTGGTGAAGCAGCATTGCAATATCGATCCTGATTTTACGGATGACGATAATTTATTGACGCTGTATATCGGTTCCGCTGTGAAATATGTTGAAAATTACACGCGTCGAACATTACATAAAACTCAGGAGATGGATAAAGCACAAGAAGATCCTGAAGCCTTGTTCTTAACGGATGATGTGATTGCGGCAATGCTCTTATTAATTGCGCAATGGTATGAAAATCGTGAGGGGGTAATTTCGGGGCAAGCTTTTTCTACACAACCTTTTGCGGTCACCGCACTACTTCAACCTTACCGGATTTATGGGTTGTAGGAGGTTTTATGCGTGCAGGACGATTACGCCACACTATTCATATTCAAAAATCAGTATTAGCGCCCGATGCCATCAGTGGCAGTGATGTGATTTGGACGGATCATGCGACAAAAGTACGTGCAGCGATCATGCCTTATCAAGGGCGAGAATATTTTCAAGCTCAGCAAGTACAAAGTGAGGCCACAACGCGAATTCTTATTCGCTATATCGCTGATATCGATACCTCAATGCGTATTGTATGGGGTAAGCGAATATTTAATATTATTTCGATTATTGACCCTTATGAGCGTCATCGTGAGCTTCAATTAATGTGCAAAGAGGGCGTGAATGATGGGTGAAATTAAAATCAGTGGATTGTCTGAACTCGCTCAACGAATGCAAGACATCGCCCGTAAAACTAGAAATCAAAGCGCGCGTAAGGCGATGAATGTAGGGGCTTCGGCGTTAAAAGAAGAAATCAAACATCGAGTACCTATTCTTAAGGAAACGGTGCCTCATCGACGCAAAGGCACCATCAAGCGCAATATTCGTTCTAAAACGAAAGTGCAGCGCAATGGGCAAGTTAAAACGCGCATTTGGGTGAAATCATTATCGGGTAAAAAGGTGTCTGCCTTTAAACAGGCAACGGGAAAAAGTGCGGCATTGAACCCAAATGATCCGTTTTATTGGTGGTTTGTCGAGTTTGGCACCGCCAAGATGCCCGCACAACCGTTTATGCGGCCCAGTTTTGAAGCGAAAAAGGAAGCGACGGCTAAAGTGATTGTTCAAGCACTCAAAGAGGACATTGAAAAAGTAAGGTAGAGATCATGATACAGCAATTAAAAGAGACCCTTTCACCTCTTGTCGATGGAAGGGTTTTTTTTCAGGTATTACCCGAAGGCAAAGGGCATTATCCCGCCATTGTGATCCAGTTTGCCAGCATCACGCCTAACAGTGCGCTGGAGGATACGGATTTAGACAACTATCGCGTGCAACTTGATGTGTATGCGCCACAACCACAACCTCTCATAGTCTTGCGTAAAAAAATCGAGGCTCAGATTATCGAGGCAATCCCATTTGCACAACGAATGAATGCGGTCTTTGGGTATGAAGCGGATGTCAAATTGCATCGGCTTGTTCTTGAATTAATGATTTCATCAGATAAATAAGGAATGGATATGGCAAAGTCAAAAAACCATAAAGCGACGCCTTTCCTCGGCACGAAGATCTTTGTGCAAACAGGCTTAGGGGAGGCGATGACAGTGACGGAAGCGACGTTATCACCCGCAACCATTACCATCGCCAATAATAAACTGAAAGCGGATGACATGATTATGTTATCGGGTTTAGGGGAGTTAGATGGGCGTTTTCCCATTGCACAGGTTGATGGCAATAAAGTGACCCTGTGCGACGAAGTGGATTGGAGTGATAAAACGCTACCCACGGATTTTGTAAACGCCAAAGCACAACGTATTCAGTGGTCTAATAACTTTTGTGCGGTAAAAAGTTTCAGCAAAGACGGTTCGACAACCGAACAAATTGATGTCACTACCATTTGCAGTGATGGGAAGGAATATGAATCTGGCGATACGGAATACGGCTCAATTAAATTGACCTTTTTCTTACGGTATAGCTCCAGTGAGGTGCAGCGACTCTTGCGTAAATATGAAAACAGCAAAGAAAAATTCGCAGTGAAAATGGTCTTAACGCGAGATGAAGGCTCCATGTTTTATTACGGCTCCGTCGAAACGGGCATGAACATTGATGGCAGTGTAGGGCAAATGATGGATTCGGGGATCTCGATTAAATTGTCTGGCCGTGATTATTTGAATGCGAAGAAATAACCCTTAATTCATCCACCTCATTATTTCTCTTCTCCCTTCTCGATAAAAAATCTTAGGAGTAATTATGTCTAACGCGTTATTGCGTGAATTAGTGTTAAACCAAGCACTGAAAGTGACGCCTTTTACTTATTTAGACAACACCTTTTATGTCAAAGAGCTGGATGTTGGCACCATGAATTACATTCAGCGCAAACTTCGTCAAATTAAAATCAAGCTTGCCGAGGCGCAGGACATTTATTTAGATGAAGACGATCCCGAACAATTTAATGAGGCGATAAATCGTGTTTACGATGAATATGATGTCGCCAGAATGTTGGCTTTTAAGTTGTGTGATGAAAAAGGAGAGCTGCTTTTTGATGCTGAAAATGAAGAAGATTTAAAAGGTCTTAATCGTCTAGGGCAAGGGTTCTCTAATGCGGTATTTACAGCCGAAGCGGGGAACAGCGAAAAAAACTCGGAGAACGGCGACAATTCCAACTGATATTGTCGCTGGCACTGGGAAAAACGCTCGCAGAAATCGAGCAAATGCCTGAAAGCCACTTGTGTGAATATGAGGCCTTTTATCGCAAACAACCCTTTGGTTTATGGCGAGAGGATTATCGGATGGCACAAGTGGCGCATCTTCTCGCGATGATAAATCGTGATCCGAAAACGTCTCCACCTGAATTGATGGATTTTATGCCGATGTGGAAGAAGAAAATTACGGAAGAAGAGCTGTGGGATAACGTTACTGAGAGTGTATTAGCTAATCGATAGCCCCTTTGTTGGGGCTTTTTTATTGTTTTAAGGAGTTTTTATGGCTGGTGCATTGGGGAGACTAAATATCGATTTGACGCTGAATACGGCAAATTTCATAAATGCGATCAACCGTAGCCAGCGCCAAACAGAACAATTTGGGCAAAGTATTCGCGTCAGTCTTCAAGCTATCACCGTACAACAAGAGCGAATGGTATCGCAAACTGCAAAATCCTCGGCACTCTTTACCCGTTTTGCGAGCGTCGCAGTAAGTGCATTATCTGTACGGCAAGTGATTAATTATGCCGATGGTTGGACAGAATTACAGAACCGCTTAAAACTGGTGACGGAAAGTTCTATCGAGTTAAATAAAGCCACACAAGCCGTCTATGATATTGCCCAAAAAACCTATCAATCATTGGATGCCACAGCACAGGTTTATCAGCGTTTTGCGGATAATGCCGATCGTCTAGGATTAAGTCAGCAGAAAGTCGCTGAACTTACGGAAACCGTCTCTAAAGCGGTTTCTCTTTCAGGAGCCAGTGCTGCCTCTGCTACAATGGGGTTAACTCAGTTTGGCCAAGCATTAGCAGCAGGTCAGTTACGTGGGCAAGATTTAAATTCTGTTATCGAGCAAATCCCTGGTTTAGCACAGGCCATCGCAGAAGGCATGGGGATCTCCATGGGGGATTTAAAAAAGAAAGCCCAAGACGGTGAAATGGCGATTGATAAAATCATTCAGGCATTGGAGAAAGTCAAAAATTCTGTTGATCAGAAGTTTGCTTCCAGTGTGACAACCGTTAGTCAAGGTTTTACTAATTTACAATCAGCAATGACGAGGTTTGTTGGTGAAGCCAATCAAGGTACAGGTGCGACTCAGCTTTTAACGTCGGGCTTAGAGGGACTTTCTAATCACTTATCGACGGTGGCTAAAATCGCAGAAGGACTTGCAGTTACAGCTTTAGTCGCCAAGCTTTCTCAATGGACAAAAGCCACTTACTTAAAAAATCAAGCCACATTGAATGAAGCCAAAGCCACATTACAGAGTGCAGAGGCAAACAGTGTGGCAGCAACCAGTGCCGTGAGGAAGGCATGGGCGGATAAAGAGGCGGCATTATCGGCATTGAATTCTGCAAAAATGAGTTATCAAGTGGCGAAAGGAACCGCGGCAGAAGGTTATGCCTTAGAGAAAGTGATTGCGACAAAATCGTTAGCGACGGAAGCCTCTTTAAGATACAAACAAGCACTGATAGCAGAAACGGCGACACAGCGGGCATTAACGACGGCACGCCGTCAAGCCACGGTCGCAGGAAGAGCGTTGAGTGGGACATTGGCATTAGTTGGTGGCCCTGTTGGACTGGCGTTAACGGCAATAACGGCTGTTGGAATGGGCGTCTATGAATATAGCGAACATATCAAACAAGCTAAAAGAGAATCGATCGAATTTGCCAATGCTCTAGATACATCAACAGAAGCCTTAAAAGCAATGAATAATCAAGTATTGCTGACGAATATAGGCAAATTATCTGAAGGTATTGATGCTCAGATTGAAAAATTTGAAGGATCGTTAGAAAAAGCTAAAAAATTGGCAGCAGACTCGAAGTCCGGTTGGAGCTTAAATGCCTCGAGTTACTTGAGTTTTACGGGTGACCATGAAGGTTATAAAGAGATAATCGCGCAAAATCAAAGAGAAGCAAAAATCGGACTTGATGCAGCGATGGGGGAGGTGGCTTCACAGTTGACGATATTAGAGCGTCAGCGAGCCAGTATGCGACAAATGCTGGCATTGGTTGAAGAAAAACATGGTAAGCAAAGTGATGAATATCAGCGTTATGCATCGAAAGTAAAGGAGGCTGAGAGTGTCATTAACCAATTTAGGGTGACATTAAAAAACTTGGGTTATGATTTTGATGCGTTAATTAATAAGACAGATGAAGCGGCAAATAGTCAAGCTAATATGAGCGAGGTCATCGCAAAAAAAATAGAGGATTCTATTGCTGAATCTCGGCGTACTATCATGAAAGCTAAGGCTTCTCCTGCTGAGCTGGCTAAGTTGGATGCGGAAGATGTGCTGAAAAGACGGGGAATTAAACCTGAAGAAAAAGGTTATGAAGACGCTTTGACCGAAGAAATTAAAGCACAAAATGCGTTATTGGCTCAAAGAAATAAGCCAAAGAAATCCACCATTGATTATGCCAAGCAATACACCAAAATCTTAACGGAATTAGAGGAAAAACAAGCCTCACTGATTGCGGATGGACAAAGTATTCAGCTGTATGGTACTACCTCTTCCTTTAATGAATACACATCCGCCTTAGCCGATATCAAACAGAATAAAGATAAGTTTGATGCCATCTTAAAAATCGATCCCAAAGCGATTGAGACAATAAAAGAAAAAGCGAAAGCCATTGATGATCTGGCGCGTGCCAACTCGGTTGCGCAATTTGCTTATGATCGCAGTAAAGAAATTGAGCAGATGCAATTTGAAACCACCTTGATAGGAAAGTCACGCGCAGAGCAAGAAAAGATCAATGCCCTTCGTCAGATTGATGTGCTCTATCAGCAAGCCAGTGTGGATTTAGGCGAAAAAGAGTTGGCGAACTTACAACGCAATGTCGAACTCACTAAACAGCAGATTGAGGAAGAGCTGAGGAAGCGAGAGGCCATGAAAGGTGATCCGATGGCGGGATTAAAACAAGGCTTATCGGATTTCAATGAGTCGGCCATGGATGTGATGGAGAACGTCAGAAATGTCACTACCAATGCGCTTAATAATATGTCTGATGCGTTAGCCGATTTTGCTTTAACGGGTAAAGGAAGCTTTAAAGATTTTGCCAATGCGGTGATCTCCGATATCACTCGAATGGTGATGAAAATGCTGGTTTTCAAAGCCATTGAAGCAGGTGGGCAGGCAATGGGCTTTGATATGGGATGGATGAGCAAAGGACATGCTTACGGTGGTTATACGGGGCACGGCGGGAAATTTGAGCCTAAAGGGATTGTGCATGGTGGTGAGTTTGTTTTTACCAAAGAAGCGACGGCTAAATTGGGTGTCGGTAATCTCTATCGCTTAATGCATGCTGCGCAAGGTTATGCTTCAGGGGGCTTTGTGGGGGCGGCCGCAGGGCGAATACCCGTTACACCACAACCGACGTTAGCTCGTGCGAGTGGTGTACAAATGACGGTCGTTAATCATATTACGGTGACAGGAAATGGTGACGCTGTACTTGCGCAAGCAATGAAAGAAGCCGCACAACAAGGGACAGAAGCAGGCGCACAGAAAGCTCACGCGATGATGTTACAAGACTTTCAAAGTAATGGTGCAGCACGCAGAACATTAGGAGTTTAAATGTCTATTCTTGAATGGCCAAAAGAGGTGATCCCCACGCAGGAAAACTGGCAATTATTGAGTAACAGCAAAACCTTTACCTCACCATTTAATGGAAGTAGTCAAACGGTACGCTTTCCGGGAAGTCGTTGGCGTTGTGAGCTGACATTCAATAATTTAAATGAAGAGAAATCGCGCCAGTTAGAAGCGCTGGTGGCTTCATTGGATGGGATGTCGGGGCGAGTCAAAATAGCCAGTTGGATAAGAAAAGGGCGTTATGGGTATGGTTCGCCTCGCATTGCAATACCGAGCCAATTAGGTCATCGGCTAGAAACAAAGGACTGGAAGCGCAATATGCGCGTGTTACAGCAAGGGGATCGCTTAACTGTGGGCAATGAACTCAAAATGGTGGTGGCGGATGTGGTCAGTGATCATCAAGGACGTGCCATTATTCTTATTTCGCCGATGTTAAGAATGTCACCTACCGTCAATGAAATGCTCGAGGTTGAGCGTCCTTTTGGAGTATTTCGGCTCGTTGATAATGAACAGGGTAAATTTCAGCATCGTCGCTTGGGGTATACCAATATCACGTTATCTTTTGAGGAGGTGTTGTACTGATGCAATATCATCCATTTTCTGATGCCATGGTCAACGCGATTAATGAGGGGGCTTATATCGTTTTAGCTGCCAGACTCGATTTGAAATCAGGCGTGACCTGTGCGCATACCGGTGTTGGGCAACTGATTATTGCGGGGGAAACCTATTTAGGTGTAGGAAGTTTAGGCGAAATCAGTCAGCTAAAAGAAAATAAGACAACCAGTCCCCCACAATTACAGCTTAAATTAGCGGGTTTTGATAAATCGCTGGTGGGGATGGTGATGAATGAGCAAAGTCGAGGGCGAGAAGTGCGGTTGATGATGGTTGCCATCGGTGAAGAGGGAAAACCGCTTCTTGCTGAAATCTTATTTGTCGGACAAATCACATCGATTAATGTGGTGTCTGGCGAAGAAAATGCCGTATGTGTTAATGTTTCTAATCGATTCGAGCGATGGTCAATCGG
>NZ_JAABNH010000022.1:0-131343 GCF_009915985.1 Proteus sp. G2626
CGAAGTTTGCGCTGAATGTAATTCATGGTGCCAACATCCAGCTCTTTGACATAAAAGGTGTTGTCTAAATAAGTAAAAGGCGTCACTTTCAGTGCTTGGTTTAACACTAATTCACGCAATAACGCGTTAGACATAATTACTCCTAAGATTTTTTATCGAGAAGGGAGAAGAGAAATAATGAGGTGGATGAATTAAGGGTTATTTCTTCGCATTCAAATAATCACGGCCAGACAATTTAATCGAGATCCCCGAATCCATCATTTGCCCTACACTGCCATCAATGTTCATGCCCGTTTCGACGGAGCCGTAATAAAACATGGAGCCTTCATCTCGCGTTAAGACCATTTTCACTGCGAATTTTTCTTTGCTGTTTTCATATTTACGCAAGAGTCGCTGCACCTCACTGGAGCTATACCGTAAGAAAAAGGTCAATTTAATTGAGCCGTATTCCGTATCGCCAGATTCATATTCCTTCCCATCACTGCAAATGGTAGTGACATCAATTTGTTCGGTTGTCGAACCGTCTTTGCTGAAACTTTTTACCGCACAAAAGTTATTAGACCACTGAATACGTTGTGCTTTGGCGTTTACAAAATCCGTGGGTAGCGTTTTATCACTCCAATCCACTTCGTCGCACAGGGTCACTTTATTGCCATCAACCTGTGCAATGGGAAAACGCCCATCTAACTCCCCTAAACCCGATAACATAATCATGTCATCCGCTTTCAGTTTATTATTGGCGATGGTAATGGTTGCGGGTGATAACGTCGCTTCCGTCACTGTCATCGCCTCCCCTAAGCCTGTTTGCACAAAGATCTTCGTGCCGAGGAAAGGCGTCGCTTTATGGTTTTTTGACTTTGCCATATCCATTCCTTATTTATCTGATGAAATCATTAATTCAAGAACAAGCCGATGCAATTTGACATCCGCTTCATACCCAAAGACCGCATTCATTCGTTGTGCAAATGGGATTGCCTCGATAATCTGAGCCTCGATTTTTTTACGCAAGACTATGAGAGGTTGTGGTTGTGGCGCATACACATCAAGTTGCACGCGATAGTTGTCTAAATCCGTATCCTCCAGCGCACTGTTAGGCGTGATGCTGGCAAACTGGATCACAATGGCGGGATAATGCCCTTTGCCTTCGGGTAATACCTGAAAAAAAACCCTTCCATCGACAAGAGGTGAAAGGGTCTCTTTTAATTGCTGTATCATGATCTCTACCTTACTTTTTCAATGTCCTCTTTGAGTGCTTGAACAATCACTTTAGCCGTCGCTTCCTTTTTCGCTTCAAAACTGGGCCGCATAAACGGTTGTGCGGGCATCTTGGCGGTGCCAAACTCGACAAACCACCAATAAAACGGATCATTTGGGTTCAATGCCGCACTTTTTCCCGTTGCCTGTTTAAAGGCAGACACCTTTTTACCCGATAATGATTTCACCCAAATGCGCGTTTTAACTTGCCCATTGCGCTGCACTTTCGTTTTAGAACGAATATTGCGCTTGATGGTGCCTTTGCGTCGATGAGGCACCGTTTCCTTAAGAATAGGTACTCGATGTTTGATTTCTTCTTTTAACGCCGAAGCCCCTACATTCATCGCCTTACGCGCGCTTTGATTTCTAGTTTTACGGGCGATGTCTTGCATTCGTTGAGCGAGTTCAGACAATCCACTGATTTTAATTTCACCCATCATTCACGCCCTCTTTGCACATTAATTGAAGCTCACGATGACGCTCATAAGGGTCAATAATCGAAATAATATTAAATATTCGCTTACCCCATACAATACGCATTGAGGTATCGATATCAGCGATATAGCGAATAAGAATTCGCGTTGTGGCCTCACTTTGTACTTGCTGAGCTTGAAAATATTCTCGCCCTTGATAAGGCATGATCGCTGCACGTACTTTTGTCGCATGATCCGTCCAAATCACATCACTGCCACTGATGGCATCGGGCGCTAATACTGATTTTTGAATATGAATAGTGTGGCGTAATCGTCCTGCACGCATAAAACCTCCTACAACCCATAAATCCGGTAAGGTTGAAGTAGTGCGGTGACCGCAAAAGGTTGTGTAGAAAAAGCTTGCCCCGAAATTACCCCCTCACGATTTTCATACCATTGCGCAATTAATAAGAGCATTGCCGCAATCACATCATCCGTTAAGAACAAGGCTTCAGGATCTTCTTGTGCTTTATCCATCTCCTGAGTTTTATGTAATGTTCGACGCGTGTAATTTTCAACATATTTCACAGCGGAACCGATATACAGCGTCAATAAATTATCGTCATCCGTAAAATCAGGATCGATATTGCAATGCTGCTTCACCAATTTGAGAGAAAGCATTATTTCTCCTTTTTCGCCTTAATATTTCTTTTCGGTTCAGGTTCGGGTTCAGTAACAAGATGTGTTTCTTCCTGTTCTTTGGCATAGCCTTTTTGGATTAACTCCCGTCCATGTTGCTCTAAGGTATCAATCTGCTCGCCTTCAAGCACCACTCGTCCCTCAAAATAAATGGCTCGTAAGATGACTAATTTCATATCACCTCCAAAGAAAAAGCGGTCATAAAGACCGCCTTAGTTACATTAATCACTTGACGTTGCTACCGTAAAATCACCGTAAACAAAGGCTTCTGGACGTTTGATCGCCAAAGCAAGACGCTCTTCACAACGAATAGAGATCATGTTTTTCTCAAAATCATCGGCGTTTTCCGTTGAAATCACCACATTCGTTTCTTCGCGATCAAAGAGCTGTGCACCCGCATTAAATGCCCCTGTTAAGAATTTCCCTTTAAACGCGGGAGTTTCTGTTGCCACAACCGGTAATCCCCATAAAGTCGGCCCTGTTAATGCGGAAGGATTAGCCAAAATATAGCGCCCCAAAGCGTCTTTGGTTAGTTCAATTTTCGCCCAGTCAATAAAGTGTAAAACGTGACCAGAAGCAGGGAAACGCGCCAATTGAGCTTGAAGCATGGCAAGCCGTAAATCATCGATACCATTTTGTTTTTCAACCGTAAAGGAGGCTTTATATTGAGTGGCTTGTGGGATAATGCCGTGCAAATGAGCCCCAGATCCATCACCAAATAAAATTTCTTGCTCTTCAACAAACTTCAATCCATAACGCATTTCTGCATCAATCAACGACTGCAACTGAGAAAAATCATCTAAGATTTGTTTAGACGCTTTAAACATATGAGCAATCGTCGTCACTGGCGTGATTTTGGTCGCAAAGGCAATGTCGCTATACGGCTTAGTGGTATTTTCAGGCGCAACCGCCGCCTTGTTGGTAAACCCCGTTTGCTGAACCCAGAAAATGGCGGGAGATTGCGTTTTACCTGACGCAATTAAGTCACGAATAAAAAGTCGTTGTTTCGGTGCAACATCGATACCCGACAATCGTTGTGGTTCAACTACGCCTTCGGCAACCCCCGTAGATGTTAATGCTGCCTGAACAGGAATTGAAACACGCTTGCCCTCTTGAATGCTGGAATTGATCTCTTTTAATACTTCAGCCGAGATCACTTGTTGACCAACACTTTTTACAACCTGCACCGCATTATTGAGTGGCATTTGCGCAACATGTTGTTCTAAATCCCCTAATGCGGCTTTCAGTGTTTTTTCAGATTCGCGTAGCGCATTTAGCTCGGTTGCCATTTTGTCTACGGCATGTTTCGTTTCTTCACTTAATCCACCCACTTTCTGCGCTTCTTTTAACGCTTCTTCAGCTTTGGCATTAAAATGCTGATTGGCTTCTTCAATTTTTGCCGATAGGTTTTTTAATAATTCATTTGTCTCTGACATAGTCACTCCAATTACTTAACGCAGGCAAAGGCGGTCACCGCCTCCTCCAATTTTGACAGGATTTCAGGATTAATATCGCAGGTAGCGCTTGGCATACCATTAGGTTGGGAAGTAGCGCTCGGCGTACTTCGGGTTAATGCACTAATTAGTTTTCGTCGTTCAGCACGAGGTGTGTTGGTTTTGGCAAGTAGCGCATCCAGTTTTCGGATCGCGGCTTGGGGACTTTCATCACCTTCGTCAATCACATCGGCAGAAAGTAGGCTGTCCGCAAATCCCTTTTCTATCGCTTCACTCGCACTGATATATGTTTCGTTGTCCATCATCTGACTCACCACGTCACTCGATTGCCCACTGCGTGCCACATAGATATCGGTCATCGAGGCATCAAAAGGGGCGAGATCATGAGCAAGTTTTGCAAAGTCGTGACGATTTCCTACCCCCATTGCCCAACAGTTATGGATCATTAAAAAGGCACCGCGCCCCATTTTTATTTCATCCCCTGCCATCGCAATAATGGACGCAGCGGAAGCGGCAATGCCCAAAATATTGACCGTTACCTTGCCACTGTGAGCACGAAGCAAGTTATAAATTGCCAACCCTTCAAACATATCGCCCCCTGGACTATTGAGGTTAACGACAATATCTTGCTCACCAATGGCACGAAGCGCGGCGGAAATCCGTTTAGCGGTGACACCTTCACCCCAATAATCTTCTCCAACGACGTCCAATATCGAAATCGAGTTATCCGCACTGGATGCCCGAATACGGCTATTCCATTTATCCAGTGCTTTGGGTTTCAGCTCATAGCGAATCGATGCGCAGGGGCGATCCTCCAGCGCGACTGGCAACTGATTTTTTTTCATAACGATGACTCCTCGGGACGAGGTGGATTGGATTGAGATGGGGTTACAGGTTCACCTTCAGGAAATAACCAGTTAGTGATCTGTGCTTTGAGCTTTTCAGCTTCATTGTTCGTGATATCTTTTCCGAGCTGATCCAGTGGCGTTAAATTAAGCTGAACCGTATAAATATCGCCCCCTTCAATAGGCGGTAAATTCTCTAACCGTCGAACATCATTTCGGCTCATCCAGCCATTTTGTAACGCTGTTGTGTAATAAGCTGAACGTCCTGCACTGTCTGCACGTAATAAGCCCTCAACAGAAAATTCCGCATAATAATCATCATCACTGTCGAGTAAACAACGATTAATTTCTTGCTCAATATTGACCAATAAGGGACGTAGTGTATTGGTCAAAAACTGCATATTCATCCCTTCCACACTGGATGCCCAACTACTTTGCTTATCGGCATGCCCCACCATAAAAGGTGGAACGCGAAACCAACGGCAAATTTCCTCAATGCTAAATCCGCGACTTTGTAATAATTGCGCCGTTTCAGGGTTCATGGTGACATTTTGATAAGACAAATCCGCTTCAAGGATCATCACCTTTCCGGCATTTTTTGAGCCGGTAAACGTCATTAAATGCTTTCTTAGGCGTTCTCGTTGATCGGCTTTCAAGGCATTCTTTGACGTTAATAATCCACTGGTTTGTAACCCATTTTCAAACACTTTTCCGGCCGCTTCATCCGTCGATAACGCGGTACCAATCACATCACGCCCAATCTGGATCGGTATCATTCCGCACACACCATCCATACCAAACCCTCGAATATGCATCATATTTTTAACGGGAATAACCCGTTTATTCGATTTAGGCATAGTATAGGTATATTCCAATTGCCCATTTTCCAATCGTTTCACCGTCATGTTTTGAGGTAATAACGGTTGAAGAGAAACCAACTTTTTCCCGATATAACATTTTTCAATAAACGCATTTCCTCTTAAACATAAGCTGGCAACAACCATCAACATAAAGCGAGAAGGCGTCATTTCTGCATTGGGTTTTCGGCATAATACTGTGTAAGCGGGATGATGTTTCGCCAGTTCGCGCGAGCCATCCGCCTTCGTTTGATAGATTTTCAATGGCAATGTCGAAATAGATTCACTGAGTAACCGAACGCAAGACCATACCGCAGACAGCTGTAATGCATTATCTGCGGTGACCACCTTGCCACTGCTACTCTTTCCAATCCATTCTTCCCAAAAGGCGCCATCAGTTAAACTAATGGGTATCCCCATCCAATTGAGGATCGCCGATTTTATTCGGCTCTTTTTTTTCACGTTACGCATTTAGATCCCCACAATAATTGGGTTATCAAAGAAACCATCAATATCCCCTTCATCCTCGAATTCCCCTTCAGAAGCCCCAATCGCCATTGCAGAGGCCACCACTCCATCAATTCGACCCGTGCTTTTTTTCTTGGCAAAGACGCGGTTATCTTTTTGGTCAGCCTCAAGCACAGCGGATGCGGCATTCCATCTCAAACAAGGATTGGCGTGGATCTCAATCTTCTTGTCATCAATGAGCTGTTCAAACAGTTCGATAGAGTGTGGCATCCACAGCCCTGAATCTTTGGCTTTGTAATATCCTTGTCCATGCGGAGTTAAAGGAACCGTCACACCCGCGTCATCGAGTTTGGGTTCAAGGTATTTAATGCGATAAGGGTCAAAGGCAATGGCTCTCATGCTGACGTGCATCGCCATTTCAGCAATGCGTTCTGCCACAAATTCATATCTCACCGCATTCCCTGGCGTGGTATGCATAAAACCTTGCCTTACCCATAAGTCGTAAGGCACTCGGTCGGTTTTCGCTCTATCCAATAAAGTGTCTTTGGGTGTCCAAAATTCGACATAAAGACGTTTGAGACTAGGAAAATACAAGGCTAATGCGGTTAAATCTTTGGTTCCCGATAAGTCCAGTCCGCCATAACACTCTTCACCTTGAAGGTCATCGAATGTGAACGTGTTTTCACACTGCATCCATGTTTCACTGTTAATCCACGGATTATCGGCATCCACCCACTGACAAAAATTAAGCCGACGCACAATGCTTTCTTTCGCGGGCATACCTCGAGCTTGTGTCACTTGTTCGCGCAAATAGCGATCAGAAAAGGTGTAGCCCAATGACGGATTGGCTTTCCCCCAGCAAGACTCATCCTTAAAGGGATCATCGCCCTCATCCAGTGAGCAAATATAGGAAAAGAAGCTGTCGTCTTCGATAGTGCCTTCGGCAACTTTTCGTCCGTATTCATGGTAGTCATAACACACACTGGTTTTATCATGCCCACTATTGGTGATCATAAATATCAAGGCTTGTCGCCGACCTTTTGTGCCCGCTCGCATCATCTCAACGGCGGTATTATTTTTATGCTCATGAATTTCATCAATCAACGCACAATGGGGACGAGGCCCTGATTGCCCATCATCCGAACTAATCGGACGAAAGAATGAACTCGTTTTCAAATAAGCCAAGTTCCACTCTTTGCCTGTTCCGCCTGATTTGGTGATCCGCTGACTTAATGCGGGAGATTGATCAACCATTGCCACCGCATCACGAAACAAAACCATGGCTTGGTCTTTTTTCGTGGCTGCCGCATACACTTCAGCACGCGGTTCACTGTCGGCGACTAAACAATACAACCCAACGCCACCCGCCATCGGTGATTTTCCTGAACCTTTACCTGATTCAACGTACACAATGCGAAATCGCCGTGTACCATCAGTCATTTTCCAGCCAAAAATGGAGCCAATCACAAAGCATTGCCAAGGCAATAAAATAAACGGTTTGCCTTCATGTTCCCCGCCATTGAGCTTTAAGACTTTCGCGAAAAAATCGATCACCCTTTTGACAGCCTCGACATCCCAGACTAATCCTCGTTGCTCGGCTTCGTTTAAATCTTTGAGATGACGTGCACATGCATGACGAATATCAGGCCCCGCTAAGATTTTGCCTTGATGCACGTCTTGCGCGTATTGTGTTGCGGGATCAACCGAAATATTGGTTGAGCGGATCTTCCTCTTCTTCTCCACCATCCATATTCACCTTCGAGCGAGCGGCAGGGGTTAAACCAAACTCGACTAAATAACTTTTAAAACGGCGATCTGCATCGGCCAACATGGCAACAGCAGGATTCGCTTTAATTAAAAAATCCCCTGATTGCGTTTTTGTGGTGTATGTCCGCCCCTCAATGGCAATGGTGTCTCGCAATTGAAGAATATCGGCGTAGATATCACACAGCCGTTCTAATGCCAGCGTGTCAGCCACGGTTAAAACACCCATTCCATCGAGTAATAAGGTTAATTTTGCCCACGCCATTTTCCCCCAATCCGTTAAATGTTCGGGCGGGCTTGGAATTTCACGTTTAGGTTGGGGTTCTTTATCGTTGAGTTTTCGTTTTCCCGGATTACCGGTGACCACCTTCAAGTGGGTCGGTTTCGGGCGTCTTCCTGCCATCGGAACCTCCCAGAAAAAAACTTTTCATTTCGCGGTTGTGCGCACAAATGAGGGCGCTAGGTAATCAGGGCGAAAGTGTCTGAACTTTTACCCCGCTCCCACCCTGTATTCATTGTGTTATTGATGCCAATGAGAATTGGGATCGAGTGGAATACCATCCGCATTACAGCCAATGACTTTTCCACTCTTTTCCATTCGCTGTTTTGTTGAGTTGTGGTGAAGGTCACATAAGCTTTGAAAGTTCTTCTTATCCCAGAATAGGGCTTGTGCTTTTGTGATAAGGACCTTATCACCAGATTGGATCGCATCTCTAAGTCGATGAGGAATAATATGGTCAACAACTGTGGCTGCAGTAATACGTCCTTGCTCTTTGCACATAACACAGAGTGGATGCTCATTAAGAAAAGCTAATCGCGCCTTTGCCCATCGACCACCATAGACATTACGTTTTTTCATTTCTTATCTCTGACTGCACCACGTTTTGTTATTTAACTCACTCACAGCTTGTGCCCACGCTTGATGCTGAGTTTCCATTACTCTTTTTAACTCAGTGATAGCAATATCTTGACTATTAGCTCGCATGCGTAAATCCGCCAACTCAGCCTTAGTACCCTGTTCTAACTTATAACTGACAGCCACATCTTTTAGTTCTGCGGAATTAACAAAGGTATCTTTGATAAATAACTTACCAGCAAACTGTGGTGTTGATTTAGGCTTTCCCCCTACATCTTGCATCAGTTGCTTAATGCGAGTGAGCTGTTCTTCTAACTTATCTAAGTCACTTGTATCTACTGAGACTTTGTAAATCAGCTCACCTATTTCTTTTTTAGGATGATTAATAGTTATCTTTTCAGGAGCCTTACCACCTATTGAAAGTTTTAAATAACCATTCGCACAATAAGACGCACTGTATGTTTTTGTTTCAATACGGACAGAACCATCATCATTAATAATTATATTCATTTACTCTCTCCAATAAAAAAGCCTCCAGTGATTAACTGATGGCTATCTCTATAAACTCTATCAACGCCTCTCAATACATGATATTTATTGAATTTAATTACTATAATTACATCTATTAATTTAATAAAAAATCAATTCTTTGTAATGGATAATTACAGCATGTTATTTCATTGTAACCAAATGATTAATAAATAAATAATTTACACTCATGATATTAATTAGACTCACATCACTCTCGATAATTACTTTTAATGTTAATATATAGGCTTATATTCTTATGTGAGAATGCTAGTTTTTTGTTATAGATGTTTATTTCCCGAATGACCTTACATCAATAATAAAGCCTCTCTGACACACATTCAAACGAGGAGGTATTATGTATTTTTTATACACAATTATCGCTATTGTATTCTTGATTTCCCTCGCCACTACAAAATCTGACTCAAAGAACAAACGAAAATAAAATCCATTAAAATAATTAATTAAAAAAATAATCATACCCAATATAGCTGAATAACCTGTGTTAACTTATTATTTTTACAGAATATGTCTAAATAACAACGCGCTAGATATAAATATTTTTATCATATCCTTAGCAAATTTATTCGCCCATACTTTGGCAATATGTAAGCAGTCGTCAAACATTCGCCCTTTTCTACTTGCTTGAGAACTTCGACGATAATGATCTACCGCCATGTAACTTGCTCTACGACAAACAGGCAAAGAAAGATTGTTTTTTAAAAACTTACGTTGATTATTAACAGATTGGCTTACTAAATATTGGTAATCTATTGTTTTCTCACATACTAGTGAAAGCCCTGTGGGCGCCCAAACTCACAGGGTTATTTTTATATTGCTCTGTTTATTTAGGTAGGAGATAGATAAGAATAATCAATCTGGTATATATATTTACCTAAGCTATACTAAGTAAACATCGCTATACTTTAATTGATATCTTGTTAGTTTGCCCTCGTACCCTACGTAGGGCTTTTTTTAGTTCACACACTCCGTCCTAATATAATCCTGTAATCCCAATATCACTTGCTCTGATTCTGCAATTCGCTCTCGGAGTAACCAATAATTTCTGATAGCGGTGTCAGTAGGTCGGGCGGTGGTTGCATTAGCCACGCCGGAGGTGGAAGTGGTAGCGCTCTTTGGACATTCGGCTTTGATGTACACCCTGTCAGGATTACGCTCAGCACTAACGCGCAGCCTATCGATTTCAGCCTTTGCATTTGTAAGTTCCGTCGCGTGTTTTGTATCAAGTTCATGAAGTGAGTTAATGCGCTTTTCGTAGTCGGCCATTTCAGCCACGAGAGAGTCGTTTGTTTTCTTTAGCTCTTTATTCTCTTTACCAAGTTCAATCATTTCTTTAGTTGAAAAGAATAAAGCAACACACAAAGCTCCCCATAATAAAATGGGAAACCAGGGCTTTAACTTATTCACAACTACCCCTCGTTATTTTACCTTTACCCGTTTCCATCAAAATAAAATCAAGTACCATTTCCCCTGCTTTTTCTTTTAGGCTCTGAATTTTATTTTCATGTTGAGGCTTAACATCCTTCCAAGCATTTAACCCTTTGCCAAACTTACTCGCAATTGCTTCATCTCTTTTAAAATCAGCGCAAGCTTCATTGAGTTGTTCCATCACGCTTAATTTTCTAGGATTAACAACTCGCCCTTCTGTCCAATATCGATAAAGAACATCATCACATTCCTCTTGAAACTGAATTACTTTATCGCGGATTTCAGATTTGACCTTGTTGGGATAAATAGTCAGCATCCAAGCTGAAAGTTTTCTAAGTTGTAGGCAAATCATTGATTGCTCACCACCCTTAGAAGGTATTGCGATTTCCACAATACCTTTACTAAAGCGTTTTTTTAACTTAGTAAACTGTGATGCCCAATTTAATCCCATACCTTCAATTATTGGCTTCATGGGAACATACGGTTCATTGTTATGCTCAACAACATAAAGCTCGTTATCATAAAATGGAACAGTAATTGTATTAGTCATAGTGTCTACCTTATTTAGTAATGAACCTTTGCCGAAATAGGAAATCAGCCCATCGAAGCGACACTAGCTTTAACTGATCCCCTCAAAGGCTCATTACCTAAATATTGGCTCGATGTGATTTGCACTTTCGGTGTGCGTAAAACGTGGATACAAAAAAGCCCCGCAAATGCGAGGCTATGAGATAGGATTAATTATTGAGTTAAAGTAACAACCAAGCATCTTCAAAGACTTTTTGTGAATACGGTTGATAGCCCAACTCAACGCCCACGATTGCTTTTGCTAAAGAGATAGCAACTGACTTTGATTGAGTATCTATCTTGTCATTAATACCAACACCAATCTCTTTTGATGCACGGCTAACATAACCATTCGTGTTGTTCTCAACTGGCGGTGCATACTTATTAATAATTGCTGATACTGAGTTCAAACCATATTTACGTTGATATGTTTGAGTTAGTTTATAAATTGCTCTGATGCCATACTCAGGCGACTCAAAGACACAGAATCGAGGGTTAGGAACTCCCGTTTCAATTCCGACTAAACCTTTCCATTTATTACGTGGGTTATAGTCAATGTTGCCTGGGTTGTTATTGCGTTCACCGCGTGCTGGTTTAGTCATTTTTCAGTCCTGCCTTACCCTTAATGAGTTTACTTAATCCATCCACACCGACATACCCAATGAATACACTAGCCAGATATGCCAATTCATGATTAAGGCCAAGTAGCGTCAAGAGGTCTTTTACAAACCATGCAAACAACGCACACATAGCACCATCAAATAACGTTTTCTTCCAGCCACCGCCGTTGTACTTACCACGCAGAATTGCCATGCCAGTTGCTAGTGACGCGCTAATTCCTTGCTCCTTATGAGCGGCGATAACTTGGAATACTTGATCCCAAAACTCAGGGGTTTCTTTCATATGATTCATACTCACCCCCTATTTGGAGGAATTAGTTAATAGAACGCCGACTCACAGCTCTTGTGTGAATGTGATAACGAGGGTAATTGTTCTGTGGTCGGCATATACGAAAAAAGACCGCCTAAGCGATCTTCAAAATGAGTTGCTCGGAATAACCGAACATGTGAAATAGCGTTATCGGAATTCCGACATCGGAACAATATCAATAACTTAAACTATGTTACCCTCATCAATGAAGGTAACACCCTCGAATTCGGGGGAATTAAAATAGAAAGCCCCAAGTGTATCGCAAGCCAGATTTCTCCGTTCTGCGTAGTGACTATGAGGGCACTATTATGAGATTGTGGAGGAAGGCTATTTAATCCTTCGTCGGTTTCCAGATACTCTCAGGGGCTTAGCCTAATCCGCAAAGGCCGCCTCTGGATGGTGTGCGGTACATCCGACAGTCCATACACTGCCGATCAGTCTCGGCGTTCTCCACAATGGTTAAGGCGCCTTCTCCATGCAGTGCAAGGGTGATTTTACTCACCCAAAGACACCTTACCATTGCAGATAACAAAAAACCCCGCCGAAGCGAGGTTTTAAAAAAAACTATCAATAATCTCACGATATATGGAGTTTTATGAGTAATAACGTTTTCAGTCTGTGGGATTAATATTTCCAGACTTCTTGAGCAATCTCTTTTACTAATGCAATTTTATCCCATTGTTGCTCTTCAGTTAATGCATTCCCTTCTTCAGTTGATGCAAATCCACATTGAGTACTTAAACATAGTCGATCTAATGGTACGAACTTACTAGCTTCATAGATTCGCTCTATTACTTTTTGTTTACTCTCTAACTCTCCAGTTTTTGAAGAAATTAATCCCAGAACAACTTTTTTATTGCCTGAAACATAAGATAACGGGGAGAAATCACCAGCTCTATCTGTATCAAACTCTAAATAATATGCTGATACATTTTCTCTTCCAAAAAGGATCTCAGCAATCGGTCCATAGCCACCACTAGCGGCCCATGTAGAACGATAATTACCTCGGCAAACATGTGTTGTTAACACTAAATCTGATGGTGCGTTTTTAATCGCTTCATTATTCAAATAAACAAGCGTTTCCGCTAATGAGTTTATATCATTGCTTATTACAGTATGATCTGAATGGCATGAGCAACTATTTACACTTTCGCTCTCAGCAATACCTGAGTTGTGATATCGAGAATCAACCATCATACCCCAAGTACAATCATCTAATTGCAAATTGCGACACCCTACAAGATATAACTCTTTTATAAATTCTTGATAAGCACCAATAATATCGTTAATTAACTCATCTTTTGAAGGATAAATTGCATTAGTGCTATCTAAATTCTCTGGTCGATAAAGCTCTTTGAAAAATTGAGCTGGTGCAGGGATCGTTAAACGAGGAACAATATTATCCTCAGCAAATTTCAACAAAAATGAAAAATGTTCAATAAAAGGGTGGTTATTTCCAGATATTTTTCCTGTTAATCGAGCCGTCTCTGGACGAGTTTCAATACCATCGAATGAATATCCTTTAGATAAAAAGGCTTTTTCAACGCCGTTTAATCCCCACATAAAGTCTAAATGCCACCAGCTACGACGAAACTCACCATCGGTAATAACATGTAATCCGGCTTTTTTCTGCTTTTCTACTAACTCAATGATCGCTTTATCTTCTATTTTTTTTAATTCATGGCTAGAAATAGTGCCATTAGCATAATCGCTACGCGCTTTATGTAGATATTCAGGTCGAAGGTAACTACCAACGACATCAGCTTTAAATGGAGGGATGTTAGTGCTCATTCAATATATCCTATATTTTCTTATTAAGAATTTTGCTACCAAACATAGCATTAATAAAAAAAATGGATATTGAAACTATTTCATATTTAATATGAAGCTATTTCATTTTAAAAATTAAAAGCGCAGACAAAGAGAATAACCAATAAAAACACAAAACCTCACTTTAAATGAGGTTCATAAGCTAGTTGACCTTGATGTCAGTCTTATCACAATATCATCATTTTTACGTACGTAAAGTTTTTATATGATTTTTTCTACATATCGATCCATCTCTAATGGAACATCTAGCATCATTAACATACCTTCTATTATTCCTTCTGCCTTTTGTAATTTTTTACCTATATGCCCATCAGAACAATTGTGCTTGTTAGCAAGTTGCATAAATGTCATTCCGAATAAGTAATAATCAAGCAATAGATCATGCATATCACTATTCTTTTTATTCAATTGCGCCATACAACTAGAAATAATTATTGCATCGTCTTCACAGCATTGAGGACGAGCTTTAACCTTGCTTGGTATTAATCCACTAAATCCCGCAGCAATCGAATACCATTGAACCGACTCTGTATTATCTGCCGACCATGCACCCCATCTTTCTAATACCTGTTGTATATCACGCATTACGCCACTTCCTTATGTTGTCTTGAAAATACTAACTCTCTTACCTCACAAGCTTCTGTTAGCATGTCATTAAAATCACCATTATCAGGCCATCTCACACTGACCGTTTCTACATCATTATTAGAAAGTAGGTTTTTATGTGCGCACTCCATAGCAGCTGCATGACCTGCCGCATTCCAATCCATATCTGTAAAGATAACAAGGTGGATAACACCTTTTGGTGCTTTGAACTTTTTCATGAAGTTAGTATTGATGACCGACCAAGTATTTACACCATAGAGTTGCTTACAAGAAAGTGTGGTCTCTATACCTTCAGCAATGCCAAGTGTAGTATCGACAGGAAACATTCTTATCGCGACAGATTCTGCATACTCTAAATAATTGTCATCCTGCACAGCAGTCATTTTCTTCACAATATCAAGAGGTGCTTTTTTATCCCCTTGTAAATACGTTCTATGTAAATAACAGAGTTGCCCTTTAGCATCAGTAGCTAGTGACCAGATAGCTTGAAATTTGTCAGAACTATTACGAACAGGCTGATGATCACAATAACGGACGTTATCAAGTGGTAACTCAAAAACACCTCGATTCTGCAAATACTGCATGGCTGGTGTATTTTTAAGTATGGGTAGTTTGGAATAACAGCCCGTAATACGTTGGAATAAATTATTCTTATTTATTTTAGTTGGCAAAATAGCTTCTTTTTCTCGCTGATTACCAATCAACACATCAATTTCATCTGCTAATGTTTTAAAGTCTTTGCCTTGTGTTCTTTCTAACAATTGAAAACCGTTACCCGAACCACACGTACAGATGTAGGTTCCTCGCCCGTCTTTATCATCAATACGAAACTTTCCTTTTTGTCCGCAGATAGGGCATTTCCCTTTAAAGTGCTTACGCCCTGTTATAGGAGGTAACCCATAATGTGCAAATATTTTTGCCCATTGCCCTTTTACGGCATCAATTGTATTCACAGTAAACCTCCTTGCTGTGACTGGTGGCTAATTTGGGTACGTAGATTTTGAATATTGACTTGCGCCTTCTTGCGAGATTTAGCAAAGGCAATTTGTTTATATTTAATGAAGTTGCTCACTTCAGGTGTGATTTCTTGTGGCGTGTTGTGAAAACCTTGTGGCCATACACCAAATTTATCTTTGAAGGTATTGGATACCCAACCATCACTGATGGGCTTGCCCTGTGTCGCACGTTGATTCTGGTAGTATTTCAATTGAGACCACCAGCTTTGCTTATCTTCTCTGGTGTAAGTGCGCTCTTTTTTATTCAGTTTTTTTATGTTTCGGCTGGTATCAACATCGATATCTTCACCCACTAAAGGTTTAAACCCACATTTAGGGCAAACATAAACACCTGCAGGTTTCATGTAATGGCAAGAGGAACATTCTTTCGGTTTCTTCTCTCGTTTTTCTTGCTCTCTGCTAGACGAAGATTCACTCATACCGTCGTTTTTGGTAGGCAGTTCGTCATATTCAATATCATCGGGATAACCTAAGCGGTGAACTGAGCCGGAGTGATCAAAAATAAGGCAAGTCTCTTTTCCTGGTGCGGTACGTAATCCTCTTCCAATAGCCTGACACCAACGAATCTCTGATTTAGTTGGACGGGCGTAAATAATGCAACGGACATCACTATCAAAGCCGGCAATCAATGTTCCCACGCTCACAAGCACCTTGGTCGCGCCTTGCTCAAACCGATGAATAATGATCTGACGCTCATCATGTGGCGTATCTGCGGTGATCACCTCAGCATTGACACCTGCACGATTAAACTCGACGGTGACAAAATTGGCATGACTGACTGTGACGCAAAAGCAAATCGTAGGTAGATTTCGACCATTCACCAACCAGTTATCAACAATATCCCCCACCAAGTCCGCACCACTCATGATTTCAGCAATCTCAGCTTCTTTGTAATCACTACCGAACTCTGCGTTGCTGGACGATTTCACTTTTGATAAATCGGGTTTAGTCGGTGCGTAAAACTCGTATGAGCTTAGATCACCACGCTTGATTAACTCTTTCATGGTGGTGGGTTTGATTAGTGTTTCGTAGTAATGACCAAGGAATGGTGCAAAAGGCGTACCGGACAAACCAATTACCTTGAATTCACTTTCACTGATCACTTCTAATATTTTCTTACGGCGTAAATGCGCCTCATCGATAATGAGTAAATCGATGTTGTTTGGAAAATCTCTACGAATAACGGTATCTGCTGACGCTATTTGAATTAAACGAGTCGGATCATAATTAGGGTGATCACGCCATACATAACTAATCTCTTCGACTGGCAATCCATACTCAATGAAGCGACTGGCTGTTTGATCAATTAAAATGGTGTAAGGAACAAGAAACATTACTCTCATTCCACGCTGAACATGTCCATCAGTAATAAACGCAGCTAATGCCGTTTTTCCGCTTCCTGTTGGGCTATAAATCATGAATGTTCTATTTTGCTTCCATGCCTGACGTAACATCGTCAATCCGCGTTCCTGTGCAAAATTTGGTGTGATTGTTAACATCGGTTTCCTCATTTGATAATTAGCGCTGCCAAAGGAAGGGATTTATTTTTATTTCTTTGGACGTCTAAACGGCTATTGCTTTTTAACTCCTATAGAGATCTATATTTAAGATCTACTCACTCCCTTGGCTGTGCCTTCCCTAACACCCCTTTCAAAGATCACCCCCCTTTCCCCCCTAGAAAGTTTTCCCCTCTTCCCCAGAAAACAATCTAGACGGCTAAACGTCTTAACTTCCAACATCTCCTAAATCCAATCACTGTCAAATCGATAACGGCTTTGCTGTATAACCTTGCATTGCTCTCTGATAACGCTTTATGAACTCTCTTAATCTCACGTTAGCCTCATGACGAGCTTTGTTGTCTTTACGGTAGGGAACTTGTTCTCGTTCCCATTCCGTTTGATACACTTCTGAATATTTAACTAATGCCTTTTGCCTCATGCTTGGGCTTAACTTCGTGAGTTGTTCCTGAATCCACTTAGCATCATCAGGAAAGTAGTGATCAGGCATCGGCATATTGATTTGGTGCATGAGTTTCCCTTTCTGGTTTATTAGGAAAAACTTTAATTTCCTCGGCTCCCACCACTTCTCCATCAACATGAATAACAAAAATATTTCTTTTGTTTTTTAATGCTTTATTTATTGCACTTTGCTGAATACCAAATAAGTCAGCTACTTTTTTTTGCCCCAACTTTGAAACCAAAACCGATAATGGTATTTTTTCCATAAATGCTCCTCCTGAATTTATTATTACCGCTAATGATAATTAAATCAACACCGGAGGTGATTGTTTTTATCTCCGGAGGTGATATTATTAATTTATGAAAAAGAAACCTTTGACTGATGAACAAAAAGCAGACGCAATTCGCCTCAAATCCATATTTGAATCTAAGAAAAAAAACTTGGGATTATCACAAGAAGTTCTTGGGGAAATGTTGGGGATGGGGCAAAGCGCTGTTGCGCAAATATTGAATGGCGTTAATGCTATTAATCATGAGCATGTTGCAAAACTTGCAAAAATACTTGACGTTTCGGTAGAAGAAATAAGCCCATTTCTTGCAAAAGAAATTAGGGAGGTTTACCAACCTGTTTTATCTCACACAACACAAAGCTCTCAAAGTTTTCATCAATACCCATTGTTCACAAAAGTTCAGGCTGGTGCCTTCTCGACAGAATTTAATTCATACACAAAACAAGACGCAGTGTCGTGGATACCAACAGCCAAGAAAGCCAGCGAACGTTCTTTCTGGCTAGAGGTTGAAGGTCAATCAATGACCGCACCACCGGGAGGTAAGCCAAGTTTTCCAGAAGGAATGCTTATCTTGGTTGATCCTGAGGAAGAAGTAGAGTTCGGTGACTTCTGCGTTGCTCGTTTACTAAATGATGAGTTCACATTCAAACGACTGATTAGAGATGGTGGAGTTGAGTACCTAGAGCCATTAAACCCTCGTTTTGACCTGATCCCTATTAACGGGAACTGCACAATCATAGGTAAGGTAATCAAGTCACAATGGCCTGACGACACGTTTTAGGAGGAAATATGGCGTTTAACAATATTGAGATAGCAAATATTAGACGGTGTATGGAATTTTTCATGGAAAAACGCCGCCCAGCAGAGCACCTAAGGGATGAATTAGATTTACAGTATCGTATCGAGGACGACTCAGTAATTATCTTTGAAATTAGGCAACTAATATGGAGTGATGGCAAAGTAGAAGAACCTATAGCAAAAATCACACATAATAAATATTCGAATTCATGGTCTCTGCTTTGGATGGATAAAAATAGTAACTGGCACAACTGCGATGAAAAAATGTTAGGTAGTTTCTCTGACGCTATTAAGCTCGTCGAAGATGATGTACAAGGCTGCTTCTTTGGGTGACGACACGTTTTAGGGTGAGCCCCATTAAAATAAATAAGGATATCAATTGGATAACAATAAACTAGCAGTAATCAATCCCCAAGGGGAATTAGAATTATTTCCAGTGAAAGAAGTTGAGTTCGATGGTATCCAGATGGGAATAATGAATGATGGCACTCCGTATTTAACATTGAGAGGGCTTTCTAGATTATGTGGAGTAGATCATAGAGCTCTTGGTAGGTTAACAACCAACTGGCTTGAAGAAAGAACGAAACCGAGAGGAAAGAAAATTGACTCAATCCTTAGAGGAAAAGGGTTAACGCTCTCCAGCCTATATACTGTTCTTAATAATAATACCGGTGAAGTATATGCATACTCCGATCGCGTATGCATGGCCATATTGGAGTATTACGCCCTTGATGCAGATTCATCTGCATTTGATAATTCTGTAGCTAAGAAAAGATATAGAGACTTAGCCGAATATAGCTTAAGACGCTTTATTTTCCTCAATCTTGGTATTGACCCAGAAAACCCATTACGTAGTGCATGGAAGTGCTTTCAAGAGAGATTGCAGCTAAATGCAAATATACCATTCGGGTATTTTTCTATTTTTAGCGAAATGGCAGATCTAACACTGCGGATGATCAATACAGGGTTCAACCTTGGGCCAGCCTCAATACCTGATATAAGCATTGGAATAACCTGGGGAAAACACTGGGTAAAAAATGACTTATGCAGTAAATACGGAGAAAGGACAAAGCACCCGCACCATTATCCTGATTGGTTCCCTCAACACAAAGCAGGAGCTATAGAAGCGTGGATATATCCAGATGACGCATTAGGTGAGTTTAGGCGCTGGTTACAGAAAATATATTTACCACAAAAATTCCCTGCATACATAGAAAGCAAAATAAAAGATGGAGCAATACCGAAGGTGAATGCAGGAAATTTACTGACGCAAGTAAAAAAACCAGAGCTGCCAAACAAACACTAACCTCCCAGCCCTCCTCGCGAGGGCTTTTTTATGCTAAAAATATATTATTCACAATAGCCATTCGCATCTGTAAGGACAGAATAATGAAAAAATTAACAGTTTTGGCAGCTACCATTATACTCGCTGGGTGCTCTACTACGGGAAATAAACAGGTAGGAATGGCAAACCCTGCCTCTGTGTACTGCGGTGAAATAAGCGGAAAGCTGGAAATAGTTAACACAGATAAAGGTCAAGTAGGATACTGTACATTACCTTCTGGTGAAAGAATTGAAGAGTGGACTTTGTATCGAAGAGATCATAAGTAATACCCTATAGCCCCTAACGGGGCTTTTTTGTCCCCTCTCCCCTCCAAAGAAGTGATCTGCATTCCAATCTGAGATTTATTTGAAAATAAATTCCTTTTAAATTCAATAAAATAACTTGCGGTAATGATAATTAATCACCCGCGGTGTTGACAACAAAATCACTAGCGGTGATACTTAATTGTAAATGATAACTGATATAATTAATGAAGGATCATATATGACCAGTATATATTCTACCGCAATCCCTAATTTGCCGAAACCTGACATGCATACAGCCATAATGTTACCTATGTTCTTGTTTCGTTTCTGGACTAAAACTGAGCATCCAGAGAAAAAAGAAGTTATGGCCACCAGCGCTGAACAAGCTAAAGAGTTACTTGGTGGTAATGTAGTTTTCTCTGCACAATTTCCTTGCGAGGCTTAATTATGGCTCACGAACTCAATTTAGAAGCTGTTGCAAAAAAAAGCGACCAACTAAACGCCCTTTTATTCCAGCTCAACGCTGAGCGCATATCGGGTCAGCCTGAGATAGAAAGCTTAATTGGACTAGCTTACGAATTATCAGGTGATATTTCAGTCTGGTTAATTGAAGAAAATGCACAGAGAGATAATGATCATGGCAAAAGAAATAATTAATGTAGATAGCGGGAAAATGCTAGATACATTACATCGAGTAAAAGCATTCTTAATTTCAGCTCAGTTTCTTTCTCGTAATAGCGAAGAGCGAGCAATTCAACTTAGCTTATTATCTCAAGCAGAAGATGAAATCGATGAGGTTTTAAATGATGAATAACACTAAGTTAAAAGAATCCGCTTGTGATGAATTACTTTATGCAACTTCTATTTTAAATCTCATTATCAATGATAACGTAACACCTAGCGATAATATGTTTAATGCGATTGAATCAGCAGTAGCCAATATAGAAAGAGCTAAAGAAAGTGTATCGAATATTAATACTGATAAATCACCAAAGCCTATCGGTGAAATTAAAATCAGTGATAACGATACAATTGAAACGGCTGTCGGGTGCATTTTAAATACATTAGAAACTGCAATTAATTTAAAAGTCTCTGAAGAAAGCGGTCACATTAAAAATTACGATATTCAAATTACAAATTTAATCCAGTCAGCCAAATTAAATTTAGAAACTGTTTATGAAAAAGTAAGTTTCACGGAGGCTTAATGAATATTGATGACTTAGTTACTCTTCCTGATTTAAGTAAATTAACAGAAGGTGAACTGGGTAACTTAAGAGGTAATTTAGATTTAGCTATCGATTCACTTGTTACAGGAATGAATATATTCGGTGAGTTTATGTTTTGGGCTGATGCTAATGAAAATTATCCCGATGGTAAAGATCATCTTGGGGATGTGGGATTATTTGTAAGTCAGCTATCGTCATTTATATCAATATTAAATGACAGACTTGGTGGAATTGAATACGAAATATCAAATCGAAAAATAAAAGGAACAAGAAAATGAGCAGACAACACGAAGCTATTGAGAAAGCAACTGACAATCAAATTACTATTGCTATGCGCCCTGTTTATATTATTTCAGGTGCTAATCGTGCTTACTTAAGTGAGCGTTCAGCATTAAATAAGCTAGCAAATATCCTCACCGAGCGTGAACTTCATAAGGAAGGCATTGAGACTAACTATGAAGGTGAACAATGCGAACTTGAAAATGGCACAATCGCTTTTAAGCGTGGCGAACCTACCGAACACTTTATGGATCGCAAGGAAGCTAAACTAACCGAACTCCAAGAGCGATTAAAGCAAGAGCGTAATATTGAACGATTACAAAAAGAATATGCTAAAGCTGTCGCTAAATATGATGATGCAGAAAAAGAAGCTGATAGACTATATTACGAATTAAATAATGCTTTAACCAATAAATAAATCATCCACTAAATAAAAATTAATTATAGCGTTCATGCTAGGGATTGCTGCGCTCTAAATCAGGAGTAAGCAACATGGATAAAGTTAATTTACTTGAAGTAAGAAGAAAGCGTTTTATCAACTCAGTGCTTATTTATATTAAACAAAATGGAAAGAAAGCTGAGTTTAAATCAAAGTTAAATAATAAAACTGTTATTACAGAAATTAGCTTTGAAAATTTAAATAATTTCTTCCGTGATGTCTATGAAGAAAAAGATTGCCGTCAACGTTGTAAGTGGAGTGATAAAGATATCTACAATACTTATGAATGGTTATATAACTTAAATGGCTCGATTTCTGATATGGGTAAATTCATGATTGATTATATTGTTGAGTATTTACCTCCTTACTTAAATGGAGAGGAATATAAATATCATGACGTATTCTGAATTCATGAAAAAAGGTAAGCAATTAGAGGGGAAAGGATTTTATAGACGCGCACTAGAGCAATATAACCAAGCTTTTATTATCGCAGATCCACCAGCTAAAGGCGCAATGAGTTATCAACAAAAAATAAGTAATCAATCATCTAAGCGTTGTTTAGATAAAGCCAAAATTAAAATACCGGGTGGCATGTTATGAATAGTAAAAAAATGACAACAAATGAAATCATCGAATATTTAAAAGAAAAAGGTTTCCCTGCTTCCTTATTAGATAAAGAAGCTATTAAGTCAAATCGTAAATTAACACCAGAAGAACAAGAGATATTTGTTAAGCACATTGTTGATAATTTAAGAACGATTGTAGCAAATAAATATTTAATCTCCTGTGTAACGCGATTCGGTCCTGGTCTTAATGAGCAGTTTTCATTTAGACACAAAAATATTGTTGTCGATTTGGATTTAAAAATTATCGAGAAGCTACTCATTGTAAAAGTTGAGTCAGTCATTCTCGATCAGTCAGGCGATGGCGTATTCGCCCTGTTCCGTTTTTACGAAGGTAACAAAGCAAAAGGCGAAGAAGGTGATAAATGGATGCAAGACATGCTTGATCAACTACTCATCAATAGCGCCACTTTGCTTATCTCACAAGGTAAAAGTCAATTAATACACTAAGGATAGTCAATATGAATAATTTAATTAGCACCAATGCGTCAATGACCTCTAAAGAGATCGCCGAATTAGTTGGTAGCCGTGAAGATAGTGTTAAAAGAACTATCGAACGGTTGGCAGAGAAAAATGTTATATCCGAACCACCAACGGTGGATGGGATTAAAGCAGCAAACGGAACCACTCCACTACATTATGTTTTCACAGGTGAAAAAGGTAAACGAGACAGTATCATTGTCGTTGCGCAACTGTCCCCAGAGTTTACAGCTCGGTTAGTTGATCGCTGGAAAGAACTTGAAGATGAACGAGTCAAACCAAAATCACAAGCAGAAATTATTGCTGCTATGGCGCTGGCTAACTTAGAAAGCGAACGCCGTATATCTCATGTAGAGCAAAAAGTTGAACAAGTGAATGAAGTCGTTGAGCAAATAAAACAAGGAACGATCCCTGTAGGTTGGATTGGGTACTCTCTGGCGAGAACTAAATCAGGTATGACGGTGGATAAATGCAAAACACTCACCAAACAGTTCAATGTTCGCAAAAATAAAATAACTATTCTTACGCCCGAAGGTATGCCTAGGCCTATGGCCATTATTCATGAAGCTGATTTTATATCTGCATTCAAGGCAATGATGAGTGAAGCCGAAAAACGTGGCACTCGCTGGCATCATCCTAAAATGGGATTGTTTCAGGCAATTGGCTGGGAGGGTAAATAATGGCTTATTTTACTGATACTAGTAATGGCGTTATTTCTGATGATGGTGCTTTAATATCTTACTCTGAAGCTGTAACAGCCCTTGAATCAGGTCAATACGATAAAGAGTTATTGAAAGGTTTATATTTAGCCGCTGCAGTCATGGGTAAGTTAGCTGATGAACCTGAAACATTAACACCTGAACAGAGAATTTCTGTCTGGCGCTGGGTGGTAGCAACTTGCTTTATTCGTGAACTACAAGAAAAGAATGGCACCACTGAAATTCGTAATGAAGAAGGCGGTGTTGATCTTGCCACTATTTACAGTAACGGAGAAAACGCTTTAACCATTTACCCAACTTCTTTGCGCCTTTGTCTTGCAAGCCATTTTGAAAGCATTCTTATCGAAGAGTTAGGGGGTATCTATAAAGATTATTGTCCTGACTTCATCATAAAAGCCTATATCGGCTTTCTGGACATCTCCCTTGAACATGGTCCTCGCCTATCAGAAAAAGGACGTGAAGGGCTCTGTATTCTTCATGATGATTATATTCGCGAGTTAGAAGCTAATAACGGATTTCTAGCTATGCCAACTATGCACTAAGGACGGTAAAAAATGACAACTAAATTACCTTACATCGAGACAAGCCAATTAAGAGCTGCACTTACATTATTAAAAATGAGTGATGATGTTCGTCTTGTTACTAACTGTGTACATATCAACGCTGAACATATCGAAGTGTCTAATGGGCATGTAGTATTACGCATGAAACACAACTCTGAATTCAGTGATGATATTGTTATTCAATTTGATGAAGCAATTCCTAGCGATGCTGAATATACACATATTAAATCATATGACGATGGTTCTTATGTCGCTATTCATTATAAGCAAGAGAAGGATGAAAATTTCTATCCCTACTATAAAACAAAACTCACTTTAATCAAAGATAAGTACCCGTCATTTAATCGTCTTTTTGAGCAGGAATTTATTAAAGGTGAAGCACCTTTATTGCAGTCCATGTATTTAGCCTTGCCTTATCTACTATTTGGCCGTGTTATTACGGGAATGCTGAAAACAAAAGATAGCAAAAGTGTGCTTTTCGATTTTTCACTTCTGACAAAAAAATCATTTGGTGATCCTAAATTACTTGTATTAGCAGTGGCTGATAATGCTTTTGATATTGCTGATAAAGTTTACAGCTTAATTAAGGATGATGATTAATGACAACTTTAGATTTCAATCTCGTTAGTGTCATCAAAAATGCAGGTAGTGATCCCGGTGATATAACTGATGCAGTCTGGAAAGCCGGTTATCGTAAAACAGATTTTACCACTGAGCAGATCATTGATATTGCAGTAAGCATGACGGGTGATTCTATTTGTTTAAAATTACCCCATGACACCTTACCTAAGACTTTAGATGACATCAGTAAATATCATTTAAACGATATCATTTTTGATGCCCATTGGGATAACCCACCAGCGACTATCGCACAGTGCATTATGGAGAACGGGTATAGGGAAGGAAATAAAAAATGACAACTGTGACTCGATACATTAAGTGGAAGGAAATGATCCAGTTAACTGGCAAAAGCAAACCTACAATTTGGAGAATGTACGCAAAACGAAATGAGTTTCCCAGACCAGAAAGAACAAAAGGTGGTACGTTTTTAGGCTGGCCAGAACATGTCTATGAAGAGTGGGTTAGAAGTGAAAAACTGTAATGCTAACTTGACCCGTTACTTGACCCGCATCTCTTGCGGGTTTCTTTTTAAAATCTTGTAACTCATTGATTTTAAATGGTACGCCCTACAGGATTCGAACCTGTGACCTACGGCTTAGAAGGCCGTTGCTCTATCCAACTGAGCTAAGGGCGCCTAGAAGAGATTAGACGTCAGCAATCACTGCTGATAACGGGTGTGAATTATACGTTCAACATTCTGAGAGTCAACGATTTTTCAACCCTCTCAAACTATATGGTCAAAATATGGCAAGTATTCGACTGACAGATTGCTCTTGATCTGACAAAATAGAGCGATACCGTAATTGAATAATTTGGATGTATAGATGTCAGCAAGAATTATAGATGGGAAATCGATTGCGCAGACCATCAGAAGCGAAGTGGCAGAAAAAGTAAAACAACGTATTAATGCAGGAAAACGAGCACCTGGCTTAGCTGTTATTTTAGTGGGTGATAACCCAGCATCACAGATTTATGTCGGAAGTAAGCGCCGTGCTTGTGATGAAGTTGGTTTTATATCTCGCTCTTATGATTTACCAGACACTACCAGTGAAGCGGATTTATTAAACCTTATCGACCAGCTTAATGAAGATAACTCCATTGATGGTATTCTCGTCCAACTCCCCTTACCTGCTGGAATTGATAATGTTAAGGTGTTAGAACGCATTCACCCTGATAAAGATGTGGATGGTTTTCATCCCTATAATATCGGTCGTCTATGCCAGCGAGCACCAAAATTACGCCCTTGTACACCTCGTGGTATTGTCACACTGCTAGAGCGTTGCAATATTCCGATGAATGGTTTAAATGCCGTTATCATTGGTGCATCAAATATTGTGGGTCGCCCAATGAGCTTAGAGCTCTTACTCGCAGGCTGTACAACAACCGTTACTCATCGTTTTACTAAAGATTTGCGTTTTCATGTTGAACACGCTGATTTAGTCGTTGTCGCGGTAGGTAAACCTAATTTTATTCCCGGTGAGTGGATTAAACCTGGAGCCATTGTCATTGATGTCGGTATTAACCGTCTTGAAAATGGTAAAGTAGTGGGAGACGTTGAATTTGAAGCTGCATCACAACGTGCAGGTTGGATTTCACCCGTACCTGGAGGTGTCGGCCCAATGACAGTCGCCACACTGATTCAAAATACTTTACAAGCATGTGAAGAATATCACGACCCTGAAATAGGAAATAACTAATCAATGGAAACATTTCAATTAGATGGACACGACTATGTTGAGCTTTGTGATCTATTAAAACTTCAAGGTTGGACTGAAAGTGGAGCGGCAGCTAAAATTGTCATTGCTGAAGGATTAGTTAGCGTTGATGGTGTAGTTGAAACACGTAAACGCTGTAAAATTATGGATGGGAAAGTGGTCACCTTTGGTGAATTCTCAGTTAGTGTCAGCAAATAATCAGCAAATCCATTAATATTAAAAGCGTTACGACTCTAAGTGACGCTTTTTTTCTTTTTACTACTTTTTCTCTTTATTCTTCTTTTTTCCTCTACTTTTCTTTATTTAATCCTGTTTTTTTAAAAAAAGACAATCACAACCAATTGAATTAAAAGAAAATCAATAAATTTAGTTTAGTTTAATTAAATTTAGATCATCATTTTTTGGCTTATCTCTTGATATAATCTCTCACAGATCTTCAGCATATTATACATTTGATCAAGATATAGATAAAAAAAGATAATGTAAGTTATTATTATATATATAGATAACACTTTTAAACTATTACTGTAAAACTTCAGCAACAAACCTTTTTGTTGACATTTTTTACTCATTTATTCATGTTTAAATGCACTAAAACGTGATTTAGATCTAATTTATTTCTACTTTCATTAGGCAAAAGAAGATTGTTTGTACTAAATTACACGTTATAATTTGAAACGATTCAGCCTAATGATACGATTTTAGTTGTTATTTTGTGATATTTAGGTCTTTTTTGCCCTTTATCTAACAGGAGATTTTATGCTCGGCTTACCCATTCAAGGTATCTCTGCCTTTGCTAAACCACAGCAAAAAACGATGCCTGTTCATTTATTGAAGGTAAGGAACTAGCATGAAACGCAGAGTTGCAACCATCACACTTAACCCTGCTTATGATCTTGTTGGCTTAAGTGATCCTATTGAACTTGGTGAAGTTAATCGTGTTAAAACAGCAGGCTTTCATGCTGCCGGTAAAGGTATTAACGTAGCTAAAGTCTTAAAAAGCCTCGGTGTTGATGTCACTGTTGGCGGTTTTTTAGGCAAAGAAAATCAAGATGGGTTTCAAAAAGAGTTTAGTGATTCAGGTATTGCTAACCGTTTTCAAATGGTTGAAGGCCGTACCCGTATCAATGTGAAACTGACCGAACCAAATGGTAAAGTCACCGATTTTAATTTTTCTGGTTTTGAAATTACAAAACAAGATTGGGCTCGTTTCGTTAATGATACCCTAAGTTGGGCGGGTCAATTTGATATGATCTGTGTCAGTGGCAGTGTACCTTCTAGCGTTGATCTTAATGATTTCACCGCATGGATGACACGTTTACGTAGCGAATGTATGTGTTTGATCTTTGACAGTAGCCGAGATGCTTTTGTCGCAGGATTAAAAGCCTCACCTTGGCTTGTTAAACCAAATCATCATGAGTTAGAGATTTGGGCAGGTAGGCCTTTACCTGAACTCTCTGATGTTGTGAAAGCCGCCCAAGCATTACGTCAACAAGGTATTGCTCACGTTGTAATTTCATTAGGTGAGCAAGGTGCAATGTGGGTAAATGCATCTGGCGCATGGATGGCAACTCCCCCGAAATGCGATGTTGTTAGTACTGTAGGTGCTGGCGACTCAATGGTTGGTGGCCTAATTTATGGACTAATGATGAGGCAAACCAGCGAGCATACTTTACGCCTTGCAACTGCCGTTTCCGCACTTGCCGTAAGTCAGACCAATGTTGGTATTCGTGATCGAGAACAATTGGCAAAAATGATGGCAGAAGTAGAATTAACCCCTCTAAAATTATAAGTAATAATACCAGTGGTATATCGAATAATATTAAGTAGAATTACCACTATTCCAATTAAATATATTAACGTCATATTTATAAAAACTCCAAAATAGAATCTCTTAAATTGATTAATAATTATTTATTATTAAATCAAACTTTATTTTTTCCAGTTATTCGATAAACTTCACTTTATTAAAAGCTAATAACAATATTCTAAAGCCAATAAAAACTTATTTTGTTTTTAGGAGAAATTATGGAAAGGCCCATAGTACTTTTATGGATCCAAATTATTTCAGTATTATTTTTAGGTGTAAGTTTATTTATATTGGTTGCAGGAGCTCCAATTTATTTATTAGCCATGGCAATGGGGGGTGGCAAAACAATGCTAGTAGGCTTATTCATCATGCTATGCTTAATTATAACAATGATAATTCAAGTTACAGCATGGATAAAACTTGCAAGAAACAGTAAAAATGCTTACTCATTTTTAAAAATTTCATGGGTATGTTTATCTATTTCTTTATTTTTTATACTTAGCATTTCTATGTCATTAACGAATATATCTGAAATTGGTTTTATAACTTTTTCTATTATAGTTATCTTAACTCATAGACTCTTCTTTTCTGAGCATGTCATAAATTATTTTAAAAATAAACAAGAAGATAATGAAAGAGAAACCAGTATTATTAGCCAATAAATTAAATATTAAATAATAAATAGCAAAAAATATCGGATAATAAATATCCGATATTTTTATAAAAACACGTATTTAGTGTAACAACTCGTTAATTATATTAATTATTACGACGCCAAGTTGTTCCTTGAGGACCATCTTCTAAGACAATCCCCATCGCAGTTAACGCATCACGCGCAATATCGGCAGCAGCCCAATCTTTATTTTTACGTGCATTATTACGTTGTTGAATTAAAGCTTCAATTTTTTCAACCTCACCAGCATCGTCTGCTTTAGCACGACTTTGTAAAAAGGCTTCCGGATCTTGCTCTAACAGACCTAATACTTTAGCTAATTTGCGTAACATGGCAGCTAAACCATTAGCTTTATTCATATCCTCGCTTTTTAAGCGATTTACTTCTCGCGCTAAATCAAATAATACTGAATACGCTTCTGGTGTATTGAAGTCATCATTCATAGCCTCAATAAACTGTGCTTCAAACGTTTCTCCCCCTACAGGTTGTGCATTTGCATCAGTACCACGTAATGAAGTATAGAGGCGCTCTAATGCCGTACGTGCCTGCTTTAAGTTCTCTTCAGTATAGTTAAGTTGGCTACGATAATGGCCCGATAATAAGAAATAACGCACCGTCTCAGCATCGTAATAAGCTAATACATCACGAATGGTGAAAAAGTTATTAAGTGACTTAGACATTTTTTCTTTGTCTACCATCACCATACCGGAATGCATCCAGTAATTAACGTAAGGGCCATCATGAGCACAAGTTGATTGTGCTATTTCATTCTCATGATGAGGGAACATTAAGTCTGAGCCACCACCATGAATATCAAAATGATGTCCTAGCTCTTTACCATTCATTGCAGAACATTCGATATGCCAACCAGGACGACCATCTCCCCATGGAGATTTCCAGCTTGGCTCACCCGGTTTGGACATTTTCCATAACACGAAATCCATTGGATTACGTTTCACGTTCGCCACCTCAACACGAGCACCAGCTTGCAATTGCTCTAAATCTTGGCGAGAAAGTAGGCCATAATCAGGATCCGTATCAATCGCAAACATAACGTCACCGTTTTCAGCAACATAAGCATGCCCACGTTTGATTAACGTTTCAGTTAATTCAATAATTTCAGCAATATGATGTGTTGCACGAGGCTCTGAATCAGGGTGGGCAATATTTAATGCATCAAAATCTTTGTGCATTTCAGCAAGCATACGAGTCGTTAATTGCTCACACGTTTCATTGTTCTCAATCGCCCGCTTGATGATTTTATCATCCACATCCGTCACATTACGAACATAATTAACGTCATAGCCTAAATAACGCAGATAACGGGTTATGGCATCAAACGCCACAAATGTACGTCCATGACCAATATGACACAGGTCATAAATAGTGATGCCACACACGTACATACCTATTTTCCCTGCATGGATAGGTTTAAATTCTTCTTTTTGGCGAGTGAGAGTATTAAAAATCTTTAGCATCAGTGGACGTTCCCGTTTTCAACTGTACGTGTTTATTACGTTTTTATATAAAAGAAAATAACAACTACTATAGCACGATATTTATTAGGATATTGGATCTTAAAGGCAAAGCAAACTCAAGATTAGCGCCTTTATATTACTCTGCTTAATATTTATTTTCACTGTTCAATCGTTGATAGTGAACAATCAAACTTCTGTTATTTCGCTAAATTTTGGCTAAAAGTGTTTCTCTCTCATTTTATACGTCTGTTTAGCTAGAAAAATCATCTGAAAAAAAGATGAATACTGACTAAATAAGGCAACTGTGATATAAAAAACGGGACTATTGTTTATGCCCCAATCTGGGTAAAGCTAAAATTATATTAGGATCTGAATATGGTTACTTTTCATACCAATTACGGCGATATCGTGATTAATACATTTGCAGACAAAGCGCCTGCAACCGTAGAAAATTTTTTAGACTACTGTAAAGAAGGATTCTACGATAACACTATCTTCCACCGTGTCATTAACGGTTTTATGATCCAAGGTGGTGGTTTTGAACCCGGTATGAACCAAAAAGCAACCAAAGCACCTGTTAGAAACGAAGCAAACAATGGACTTGCTAATAACCGTGGTACATTGGCGATGGCTCGTACTAACGATCCACATTCTGCAACGGCTCAATTCTTTATCAACGTTGCAGATAATGATTTCTTAAACTTCCGTGCTGAAAATGCAAATGGTTGGGGATATTGTGTCTTCGCTGAAGTTGTTGAAGGAATGGACGTTGTCGACAAAATTAAAGCGGTTTCTACAGGTCGTAGCGGTTTCCACCAAGATGTTCCTCGTGAAGATATCATCATTAAAAGTGTAACGGTTAGCGAATAAGCCTCACTCTTTATGTGTACGCTTTTTATTGCAGACTTACATTTAAGTGAACATGAACCGGCAATCACTGCCGGTTTTCTTCGCTTTTTAAAGGAACAAGCGATTCAGGCCAAAGCGCTTTATATCCTAGGTGATTTTTTTGATTTTTGGATAGGTGATGATGACCCCAATCCTTTACATCAACAAATTGCTCAAGCACTAATGACACTAAAAAATGCGGGTATTCCTGTTTATTTTATTCATGGCAATCGTGATTTTTTAATTGGCACTCGTTTTGCAAAAGAGAGTGGGATCATTCTACTTCCCCAAGAAAAAGTACTCAAAATTTATCAACATCACATCTTAATTTTGCACGGTGATACACTTTGTACAGATGATGATGCTTATCAACGTTATCGTAAAAAAGTACATAATAAATTTATCCAGCGTCTCTTCTTATTGTTACCTCTATTTGTTCGACTGCGTATTGCCGATAAAATGCGTTCGCGTAGTCAACACGAAAACCAATATAAATCTGATGCAATTATGGATGTTAACCCACAAGCGGTGATTGATACCTTTAAACATTTCAATACACAATGGATGATCCACGGACATACACACCGCCCCGCTGTTCATACTGTCCATATTGAAGGTAAAACATACTATCGTGGTGTACTGGGTGCTTGGCATACAGAAGGTTCAATGTTTAAAGTAACCGCTAAAAAAATAGAACTGATTCATTTTCCCTTTTAAGCTCTTTCACTTATTTTTCTCTATAAAGAGCCTTTTTTTCTTTACGCAAACGTTTTCCTTGACGTATTAGCATGATACTATCATTCTCAGTTTATTAGGCTATATCCGTTTATGCTTACAGGAGCAGTTAAGTAATGTCTTCTCACGTTGGTCTAAATACCACTTACCCTCGTATCGCCATTGTAATGGGTTCCAAAAGTGACTGGGCAACCATGTCTCATGCCGCAGATGTATTAGATACACTACAAATTCCTTACCATGTTGAGATTGTCTCTGCACACCGAACCCCTGATAAGTTATTTAGTTTTGCTGAAAAAGCAAAAAGTAATGGCTTTGATGTCATTATTGCTGGTGCAGGAGGAGCTGCCCATTTACCAGGAATGCTTGCAGCTAAAACGTTAGTACCCGTATTTGGTGTTCCTGTTCAAAGTGCGACATTAAGCGGTGTTGATAGCCTCTATTCAATCGTACAAATGCCAAAAGGTATCCCTGTAGGAACCTTAGCGATTGGTAAAGCAGGGGCTGCCAATGCGGCTTTATTAGCGGCTCAAGTTTTAGCGTTACATTCTCCTGCTATTTTAGATGCATTGACTGCATGGCGCACAGCACAAACCGACAATGTATTAAATAACCCAGATCCAAGAGAGGCACTATGAAACCGGTTTGTGTCCTCGGAAATGGTCAATTAGGCAGAATGCTAAGACAAGCAGGTGAACCTTTAGGCATTGCTGTTTACCCCATAGGCTTAGATGCAGAACCAGAAGCTGTTCCCTATCAAAAAAGTATAATCACGGCTGAAATTGAACGCTGGCCTGAAACTGCACTCACCAAAGAGTTAGAGCGTCATACTAACTTTGTAAACCGTGATATCTTCCCTTTGCTTGCCGATAGGTTACCTCAAAAACAACTTCTTGATGAACTAGGTTTAGCTACCGCACCTTGGCAACCCTTAACATCTCCCACACAGTGGCCTGATATTTTTGCTCAATTGGGTGATTTTATTATTGTGAAACGTCGTGTTGGTGGTTATGACGGTCGCGGGCAATGGCGAATTCACCCCGGTGAGGAGCAACAGTTACCCACTGAAATTTATGGTGAATGTATCGTTGAACAAGGTATTCCTTTTTCTGGTGAAGTATCATTAGTAGGAGCCAGAGATAAAAAAGGCCATTGTGTATTTTATCCTTTAACACATAACCTTCATCAAGATGGCATTTTGCGTATGAGTGTTGCATTACCAACGCCCCCCCCAGAATTACAACAATCCGCAGAAAAAATGCTGACATCTATCCTTGATAAACTCAATTATGTGGGTGTGATGGCGATGGAGTGTTTTATTGTCGGTGATAAATTACTTATCAACGAATTAGCTCCCCGAGTCCATAACAGTGGTCACTGGACACAAAACGGCGCCTCAATTAGCCAATTTGAGTTACATTTACGTGCAATCTTAAATTTACCAATGCCAACACCCGAAGTGTGCCAACCAGCAGTGATGATTAATTTGATTGGTACGAATATAAATCCGCAATGGCTTTCATTACCCTTAGTACATCTACATTGGTATGAAAAAGAAGTTCGGCCTGTGCGTAAAGTGGGTCATCTCAATCTTGTTCATCGTAATAACCAACCACTGAAAGACACACTCAAATCCTTAAGTCCAATGCTTGATGATGCCTATCAGTATCCTATCGAATGGGCTTTAGGAAAATTAAGCTAGCAGTCCGACTCATAAAGTTAGAGAATAATAGCCTTTAAACGAACAGACCTTAATTAAAGAGGTCTGTTATTCGCTATTTTCTCCTGATTATTCAGGTTACTGCACCCGTTTGATGGAGTCAGGATGCAAGCCACGCAACAGAATTTTGGACCCATTTATCAGTGGAGTATGCTGATATTACTGGGTTTTGTCTATTTTTTAGCTACCGCAACCACATTTACATCTCTGGGTGTTGTGCTTCCTAGCATGATAAGCGAGCTGAAGTGGAATTGGACACAAGCGGGCCTTGGTTTTACGTTATTAGGATTAACCTGTGGTCTCGCTAGTTTTTTACCCACCTTACTTATTCGTAAATTAAGTGTTCGATTTACTCTTCTTATTGGACTGATAATTTTCGTCAGCGGTTTTTATTTTCTTTATGAAACCTACACCATAGCACAATATTTCCTTGGTACTGCATTATTAGGTATTGGTTTTACTTTGCTTGCAACAGTCCCCGGAACTTACGTTATTTCTCGTTTATTTGAAAAGCAATCTTTTGCCTTCGGTGTTTATTTTACGATTGGTGGATTAGGCGGTGTAGCGGGGCCTTGGATCTACTTTTTAGCCACGCATTTATGGCATACATGGCGTATGCATTGGCTTATTTCAGCGATCACGCTTACCGTTGTTACTCTTTTCACTATTCTCGTTTTACGAGAAGGAAGCAAAGAGCAAGAGCACGCCAAAAGGATCAGCCAGCGCCAAAGTACAAAACGTATCTATCAAACCAAAGAAATTTGGACGGCACGTCATGCTTTAAGAACGTGGCAATTTTATGTTATCGCGGCAACTTACACAGCTTTTTTATGGTGTGGTATTACCGTTAATAGTTTTGCCGTTGCTCATATTATTGAAAATGGCTTTGGCGAAACCATTGCAGCAACCTTATTAAGTAGCATGGCATTTATCAACGCCTTCTCACGCTTAGCGGGGGGGGCGATTGGTGAATGGTTAGAGCCTAAAAAATTACTTATCGCTAGTTTAAGTATTATCATTATCGGGTTATTAGCACTCAGTATGGCGAACTCCTGGATTTACCTGATCCTATTTACGGTTTGTGTCGGTATCGGCTATGGCATGACATTTTTAGCATCAAGTATATTGCTGGCTAACTACTTTGGCCGCTCACCTTATCTTGAGCTATTTTCAGTGATGAATTTAATCTCAACTCTTGCTTGCTTAGCGCCGTTCTTTGCGGGTGCAATAAAAGATATCTCAGGAAGTTTCACTCCTGCATTCTTAATTTTAACCGTACCTGTACTATTGATCCTAGCAGTAACACTCTTTATGAAACCACCGACTTACCCTAAATTTCAGCATGCAAATGAACAGGAAAAGTAACGATTAAAATAAGTAAGATAACGTGTTTCATATTATAAAAAACGCATTTTCTAAGGAGATGTTAAGCTGATGAATGATGCATTAATAATAAAATACTCAATAGGTGTCGGCATTGCTTTAGCCTGCTTTGTTGGTTTTGTTGCCGTCTCTCTTTTTCATGATAAAAAGAAAAAACGTCGTAGAAATATTATTATTCATATTAGCCAAGCCATCTTCCTTTGTAGTTTAGTGATTATCTTAAGCCAATATTGTGAAATGGCCGTTATTGATTTTAATCTCCACTTTATCTCTTTTAGGATGATTAATTTCTTAACTTATATCGGCATTGCCTTAATTTTAATGCAAAAATTTTTCTTACTTATTAATCAATTAGAGCAATCACAAATCAGAAAAGGTAGCGATCCTACTTCTGCTCGTATTATTTCTCGTATATTTAAAATTACCCTTTTTGTCATCATCATCTTATTGTTTGGTGAACATTTTGGTATGAGTTTATCTGGCTTAATGACTTTTGGCGGATTAGGCGGTATTGCCATTGGTATGGCGAGTAAAGATGTACTCAGTAACCTTTTTTCGGGTGTTATGCTCTATTTCGACCGTCCTTTTAATATTGGTGACTGGGTACGTTCGCCTGATCGTAATATTGAAGGTACAGTAGTAGAGATTGGTTGGCGTATTACTAAAATTATTACCTTCGATCACCGGCCACTTTATATTCCCAATTCAATTTTCTCCTCCATTAGCGTAGAAAATCCGGGGAGAATGACGAACCGGCGCATTGAAACTGAACTTGGTTTACGTTACGAAGATTCAGATAAAATTGGTGTTATCGTTGAAGATATTCGCACTATGCTCATGCAAAATGAAAAAATCGATACACAACAAACCTTGTTAGTCTATTTTAATCAATTTGCAGACTCTTCACTCAATATTATGGTGTATTGTTTCACCAAAACAACCGTCTGGGCACAGTGGCTAGAAGCTCAGCAAGAAGTCTATTTGAAGATAATTGAGATTGTGCATAAACATGGTGCCGATTTTGCATTTCCATCTCAAACTGTTTATATCGAAAAACCCACTCCTATTACCCAATAATAAAACAATGGATAAGTTTATTTTTCTATAGACTTATCCATTAACTTATTTATCAGACTGGTAATTTATGCAGATACCATGCATAAAAAACTCCTTTTACTCTTTAATTTATTTCAATCATATTCACAACCAAGTATATTGTTCGCCAATTCTCCTATTGATTAAACACGAGTGTAATGAAAAAAATGAAGTTGGCGTGTCGCCCCTCGCTTTCACACTATTTTTATTGTGAACGTCCGATTGTTGATATTGTTGATGCAAATTTAACGCAAGTGTCAGCAGTAGTATTGTCATTGTCAGATATTGAGTCTGGCGAACTATATCGCATTCATCAAACAGGCTTTCAACTCCCCGTATTTATTGCAGTTAATCTTAATGATACAGTCGGTGCTGAATTACTTAATCAAGTTTCAGGGATTTTGATCACTGATAAAAGCGCGCATCAAAAAAATAGTACGTTGATTAATGAAGCTGCACAGCAATATGAAAAGAGTCTGACAACACCATTTTTTTCACGCTTAGTGAATTATGTTGCCGAAAAGAACGTTGCTTTTGATTGTCCCGGTCATCAAGGCGGAGAGTTTTTCCGTCGTCATCCCGCAGGGGAACAGTTTTATCAATATTTTGGTGAGAATCTATTTCGCTCTGATCTCTGTAATGCTGATGTGGAAATGGGTGATTTACTTATCCACGAGGGTGCACCTTATGATGCTCAAGCATTCGCCGCGCAAGTGTTTAATGCTGATAAAACCTATTTTGTCTTAAATGGAACGTCTTCTTCAAATAAAGTCGCATTAAATGCCTTATTGGCACCAAATGATTTAGTGTTATTTGATAGAAATAACCATAAATCCAATCATCATGGTGCACTAATTCAAGCGGGTGCAACGCCTGTTTATTTAGAAACAGCTCGCAATCCCTTTGGTTTTATCGGTGGTATTGATGCACATTGCTTTGAAGAGAGCTATTTACGCCAACAAATTGCAGAGATTACGCCTGAACGCCAATTCGATAAGCGCCCTTTTCGTTTGGCCGTTATTCAACTAGGCACTTATGATGGTACGATTTACAATGCAAGACAAGTTGTTGATAAAATTGGTCATCTTTGTGATTATATTTTATTTGATTCCGCTTGGGTCGGTTATGAACAGTTTATTCCAATGATGAAACAGTGTTCGCCTTTGTTGCTGACACTCAATGAAAACGATCCTGGTATTCTCGTCACTCAATCTGTTCATAAGCAACTAGCCGGCTTTTCACAAACCTCCCAGATCCATAAAAAAGATGCGCATATCAAAGGGCAATCTCGATATGTTAATCATAAACGTATGAATAATGCCTTTATGATGCATGCATCCACCAGCCCTTTTTACCCTCTTTTTGCGGCTCTTGATGTCAATGCAAAAATGCATTCGGATAAAAGTGGTGAAGCAATGTGGATAAATTGTGTTAAGCAAGGCATCGAGGCTCGTAAATCCTTACTAAGACAGTGCCAGTTTATTAAGCCATTTATTCCTGAAGTTATTGATGGCATTGCTTGGCAAGATCACGACACAGATGAAATCGCTCACGATCAACGCTTTTTCAATTTTATTCCTAATGATAATTGGCACGCTTTTGAAGGTTATGCCACCAATCAATACTTTGTTGATCCTTGCAAATTAATGCTCACAACACCGGGCATTGATCCTCATACAGGAGAATATGAAGCCTTTGGTGTACCCGCTTCTATTTTGGCAAATTATTTGCGGGAACATGGCGTTATCCCTGAAAAAAGTGACTTAAATTCTATTTTATTTTTGCTCACCCCCGCAGAGCATAGTGAAAAATTTGAACGTTTAATTTCATTAATTGTGAGATTTGAACAATTGTTAATTGATGACGCCCCATTAGCACGGGTATTACCTTCGATTTGTCGTCGTTATCAATCTCGTTATCAGGGTTATACATTACGTCAACTCTGTCAGGAAATGCATGATATTTGTGTCAAATACAATATCAAGCTATTACAAAAACAGATGTTTAGGAAAAAACATTTCCCTAAGCGAGTCTTAAGCCCGCAACAGGCTAATATTGAGTTTGTTCGTGGTAACCTTGATTTGTTACCTTTAAATAAATTAGAAGGACGAATTGCCGCAGAAGGAGCATTACCATATCCACCTGGTGTTTTATGTGCTGTACCAGGTGAAATTTGGAGCGGTGCTGTTTTACGTTATTTTCAGGCGCTTGAAGTCACAATTAATCAGCTACCCGGCTTTTCAACTGAACTTCAAGGGGTTTATATTTATGATGAAGATGATGGCAGTAAGCGAATTTATGCTTATGTTATAAAAGAATAATTGCCTTATCTTTTCTCATAAAAAAATGCTGATGTCATCAAACATCAGCATTTTATTTAACTCTATTTATAGATCTTGTTTATTGCAACTACTCACCTTGGATTCGACGATATTGCCCTTTATCTTGCAACAGCCTTACACCTAAAATACTGCCACACAGCGACAATAGAAGTGCAGCAATAATAGGTACAGTAAGCCACATTCCCCATTGAGGATGCCAAGAAAAATTAAATACAAATTTTTGCAATAAACCTAATGCCACCTCAGCACCAATCGCTGCAGCTAATCCGGCCATTAAGCCTAATAATGCAAATTCAGCCCAAAGAGTCCGTCTTAGTAATGATTTACCTGCACCTAATGTGCGATATACCACCAGCTCAATGCGTCGTTGTGTCATCCCTACCTGAATTTGAGCAACTAACAACAACATACCGCAGATCATCACCAATCCAACCATAATCTCCAATGCACGACTAACTTGCTGTAAGATTTGCTGAACTTGCTGAATGAGTGCGCCTGTATCTAACACACTGACAGTTGGAAATTGTCGATTAAGCGCCGTAATTAATGCACCATCACCATTATAATAAAAGCTACTCATCCATTTTTCTGGTTGATTACTTAACCCTTCTTCAGAGAAAATAAAGAAGAAATTAGGGCGCATATTTTCCCAATCAACATGACGAATACTAGTGACAATGGACTTAAATTCACGAGTATCGCCGACAAAAGTTAATTCATCGCCCAGCTTAATCTCAAGTTGTTCAGCAACACCTTGATCGAGAGAAACCCCATTCCCCACAGGAGGCCATGTTCCTTCAACAATCACATTATCTTTTGGCAATTCACTATGCCATGTTAAGTTAAGCTCTCGACGAACGGTGTTATTACCTGCATCACGTTTATCTGCCCACTCTTTGGCATTATTCTCATTAATCTGTGTTAAACGCGCCAATACCACAGGAAATGCATCCGTTGGTTCAACGTTATACTTTGCCAATAAGGTATTAATTTCTTGAACTTGAGGCGCTGACATATTGATTAGAAAATAATTAGGGCTATCTTCTGGTAACTGTTTTTGCCATTTGTCTAGCAAATCACCTTGAATAAGGACTAAAAGTGTTAATAACATAAATGAGAGCGCGAAAGCCGCAAGCTGGGTCATCGTTTGAAATGGTTGTCGTAATAAACGAGTCACCGCTAAACGAGCACTGAGTTGACGGAATTTAAACTGTTTTAATACCCACAATCCAAGCCAACCAATGACCCCAAGTAAAAAGGCGATGACAACAACACCGAATAAAATTGACCACAATAAAACACCCGTTCCAGCAAAAAGCGTTAAAGTACCGACAATAATTAACGCCACAAGTGGTAAATAATAACGTAGTGGCCAGACTGGAGCCGTAGTATCACTTCTTAATACACGAGAAGGCTGAGTTGCCATTAATTGGTAGTAAGGCCTTAATCCTGTGAGTAAGGCAATTAACAATAAAGAGCCCACCGACCAAAACCATGGTAAAAAGCTTGCTTCAGGCAAACGTTTAGGTAAAACCGGGGCTAAAATTTGTAGTAGGACAGCTTCAAAAAGAAGTCCCGTCAATGAACCAACAATAATGGCACCAACGAGAATGACGCCCCATTGTCCTACTATCCATTTTCGCAATGCGCGTTTATCTGCACCTAAGGTTTTTAGTACCGCAATTAAGGTATGACGACTACGACAATAGTGCGCCATGGAAACGGCAACTGCGGATATCGCAAGTAATAATGTTAACAGCGCAGAAAGTAAAAGAAAGTTTTTTGCTCTTTCCATCGATTGTGAAAGTGCACCACTCTCTTGTTTTAAGCTATTCCAACGCTGATCGGGCTTTAATAGGGGATCAAAGCGTTGCTTATAGCTATCAATCGCTGGTTCATCACCCGCTAACATATAGCGATACGTTAGACGGCTACCGGGTTGTACTGCCCCTGTTGATTCAACATCGTCAAGATTAATTAAAATACGAGGCGCTATTTGGAAAGGGTTAAATCCACTGTCAGGCTCTTGAATTAATACACCACTGATTGTAAATGTAGCATCACCTACATCAATATTATCACCAACTTTTATATCCAGTAGTTCCAATAATCTGGCATCAACAAGCGCAGCTCCTTTTTCTGGTTTTAAGCCTGCGGGTTCTGTTTCTAGTTCACCATAAAGAGGATATAAATGATCAGCGGCTTTGACTAAAGCAAGCTGAGGCGTATCCCCTTCTGGCGCATAAGACATCGTCGTAAATTGCATTTGGCGACTGAGGGTTAACCCCTTTTTTTTCGCCTCAGCAAGCCAGTCTTCATCAACGGGATAAGATGCTCGTAACACTAGATCGCCCGCAATTAAATCTCGACTTTGAGCATAAATACTTTTATCAATGCGATCGCCAATACGCCCCAAAGCAAGCACACAAGCAACTGCCAGCGCCAAAGAAAGCCAAACAATTAATAGTGCAGGAGAACGCCATTCACGCCAAAACCAACGCCAAATCATGACTCCTCCTTAAGTTGTCCGTCGACTAATCGTAATCGTCTTTGACAACGAGCTGCCAGCTCATTGTCATGAGTCACTAAAATCAATGTTGTTGAATAATCTCGGTTAAGAGAGAACAACAAGTCAGCAATTTTATCACCTGTTTTACGGTCAAGGTTCCCTGTTGGCTCATCCGCAAACAGAATGGCGGGTTGAGTGCAAAATGCTCTTGCTAATGCAACGCGCTGTTGCTCACCGCCAGAAAGCTGTGCTGGCATATGGTATAAACGTTCACCTAATCCTAACAGCTTAAGTAAATCAACTGCACGCGCATGACTGTGCTTTTCTGACTCACCTTTTAATAATGCGGGCAACTGCACATTTTCGAGTGCATTCAATGTTGGGATCAACATAAATGATTGAAAAACAAACCCAACATGTTGAGCACGCAATTTGGCTCGCTCTTCTTCATTCATTTTTGTGAGATCTTCACCCATCAAATGTACACTGCCAGAGGTGCCATCATCTAATCCAGCAATGATCCCTAACAGGGTCGATTTACCCGATCCTGACTCACCAATTAACGCAATTGTTTGTGCAGGCTCGACAACTAACTCAACACCCTGCAATATAGAGATCTGACTATCACCTTGTCCTACTTGTTTGGTTAACTGATGAACTTCAAGAACCTTTTCCGTCGACATACATTTTTCCTTATCGTTATGATGATGTTTAGCTTTAAGGCAATTGCTGCTGATACCTTTTTGATCTTTGGTGACAGCTTGAGTGCAGGATACCGTCTTCCGATTGAAAGCGCATGGCCACAACGTCTTGCTGATAAATGGAAAACAACCCACCCTGAAATTAATGTTGTTAATGCAAGCATTAGTGGTGAAACTGCCTTTCAGGGACAAAATAGGCTTCCTGATTTATTAAAACAGCATCAACCACGCTGGGTTTTAATTGAATTAGGTGCAAATGATGGTTTACAGGGATACCCTGTTGCACAAACAAAAGAGGCATTACAAAACATCATTACACTAGTGAAAGATGCCGGTGCAACGCCACTTTTTATGCAAATAATGATTTCACCTAATTACGGTAAACGTTATACACAATCGTTTTCAGCGATCTATCCAAAACTCGCTGAAGATAATGCGCTTCCTCTGCTTCCTTTTTATATGGAGCAAATCGCTGATAAGCCTGAGTGGATGCAAAATGACAGCATACACCCCAATGAAGATGCTCAGCCTTTTATTGCTCAATGGATGGATAAAACATTATCCCCTTACTTAACACGTTAGGCTATTCTGACAGTAGTTAACGTAGATTAAACGAGATTAATTGTAAAATTATGCAAAAAACGGTATTGATTACAGGAAGTTCTAGTGGGATCGGGCTTTGTGCAGCTAAAACACTCAAGCAAAGAGGCTATCGAGTCCTTGCTGCTTGCCGTAAAGATGACGACCTTAAACGCATGGAAACACTAGGATTCGAGCCTATTTATCTTGATCTTGATGATACTCAAAGTGTTGAAAAAGCGGCATTAGAGGTTATTCACCTAACAAATGGTCGTTTATATGGGTTATTTAATAATGGTGGATTTGGTGTATACGGCCCGCTAGAGGCCATTAGTCGCCAACAAATGGAAAAACAGTTTTCCACAAACTTTTTTGGTTTGCATCAATTAACAACTTTACTGTTACCGGCTATGTTGCCTCATGGTGAAGGAAGAATAATTCAAACTAGTTCAGTGATGGGGATAATTTCAACGCCAGGCAGAGGTGCTTATGCTGCCAGTAAATATGCCGTAGAGGCGTGGTCCGATGCCTTAAGAATGGAATTAGTGCATACCGGTGTTAAAGTCAGTTTAATTGAGCCGGGCCCGATACGAACTTGCTTTACAGAAAATGTGGCACAAGCGGAAAAAGATAAACCCGTAAAAAATCCGGGGATTGCGAGTCGTTTCACATTAACACCCGAAGATGTAGTGAAAAAGCTTATCCATGCTTTAGAAAGTCCAAAACCTAAGATACGTTATCCGATAACGCTATTAACTTATGCTGTCAAAATATTAAAACGTTTTCTACCTGATGCCTTGATGGATGCAATTTTAGGTCGCCAAAATGGCAAGGCTTGATTTTTCGGGTTTCACCCTTACTTATTAATAAATAAGCTTTATAAATCGCATCTATATTTAAAACTCTAAAAAAGGGACAAGTTAATGTTAGCAACTGCACACATTGTTGATGTAAATGAATCAAATATTCAACAAGTTATAGAACAGTCCATGACTAAGCCAGTCATGATGTATTTCTATTCAGAACATAGCCCGCATTGTGCAGAGCTTGGTGCAACATTGAATAAACTAGCAGCCGAATTTGCCGATCAATTTATTTTGGCAAAATTGGATTGTGATGCAGAACAAATGATTGCGTCACAATTTGGCCTACGCGCAATTCCAACTGTTTATATTTTGCAAGAAGGTCGCCCTGTCGATGGTTTCCAAGGCCCTCAACCTGAAGAAGCAATTCGTCAAGTTTTAGCCAATGTATTACCAAAACCTGAAGAACTAAAAGCGACACAAGCAGCACAACTTCTTTCTGAAGGCAAAGCAGACGAAGCTTTACCTCTGCTAAAAGAGGCTCACCAACTCGCTCCTAAAAATAGTGAAATTACACTTGCGCTAGCAGGTGCTTTAATTTCTTTAAATAAAAATGAAGAAGCTCAAACCTTGTTAATAACTATCCCATTACAAGACCAAGATAGTTACTATCATAGTTTGTTAGCGCAAATTGAATTACAAAAACAGGCTGCTGATACGCCTGAAATTCAACAGTTACAAAATGATTTTGATCAACAGCCTGAAAATACGGATCTTGCCATTCAACTTGCACTAAAATTACATGAAGTTGCCCGTAATGAAGAAGCACTAGAATTGCTATTTAGCTTTATCAAAAAAGATTTGAATGCAGGTGACGGGCAAGTTAAGAAAACCCTGATGGATATTTTATCTGCATTAGGCACTAATGATAATTTGGCGTCTAAATATCGCCGTATGGTGTATTCTTTACTTTATTAGTTTTATTTTCTTATAAAAAAGCAGACTTAGGACAGGTATATGGAAATAGTCATTGGTATTATCATCTTATTCGCTATTATTTTAGTTATAAGCGGTGTTAAAACCGTTCCACAGGGTTATCAGTGGACTGTCGAACGTTTTGGTCGTTACACTCGAACACTCACTCCAGGACTTCAAATTCTTATTCCTTTTGTCGATCGTGTTGGTCGCCGTATTAATATGATGGAACAAGTGCTTGATATTCCATCTCAAGAAGTGATCTCTCGTGATAACGCCAACGTCAGCATCGATGCAGTCTGCTTTATTCAAGTGATCGACCCTGTAAAAGCAGCTTACGAAGTTAATAATCTCGAACTTGCGATTATTAACTTAACACTGACGAATATCCGTACAGTCCTAGGCTCAATGGAACTTGATGAAATCCTTTCTCAACGTGATCAAATCAATAGTCGCCTTTTACTGATTGTGGATGATGCAACAAACCCTTGGGGCATCAAAATTACCCGTATTGAAATTCGTGATGTTCGCCCCCCTAAAGAATTGATTTCTGCAATGAATGCCCAGATGAAAGCAGAACGTACTAAACGTGCTGATATTCTTGAAGCTGAAGGTGTTCGTCAAGCCGCTATCTTAAAGGCTGAAGGTGAGAAACAAGGACAAATTCTAAAAGCAGAAGGTGAGCGTCAATCTGCATTCTTACAAGCAGAAGCCCGTGAGCGTGCTGCAGAAGCTGAAGCCAAAGCGACACAAATGGTATCTGAAGCTATCGCTAAAGGGGATATGCAGGCGATCAATTACTTTGTTGCTCAAAAATATACGGATGCACTCGCACAAATTGGCTCTGCCAACAACAGTAAAGTAGTGATGATGCCACTAGAAGCCAGTAATTTAATGGGCGCAATTGGCGGTATTTCAGAACTATTGAAAACCCAGAAAAATGACTCTGGTAACAAGAGTAATTCATGATGATTGAATGGATAAGTGCTCACCCCGCACTTTTCTGGCTTTGTCTTGGTGGCTTGCTGTTAATTGCAGAAATGCTAGGAACAGCAGGATACCTTTTATGGTCAGGAATGGCAGCGCTGTGCGTTTCTTTGCTCGCATGGATGCTACCTATTAACTGGCCTATTCAAGGTGTGTTATTTGCGATATTAACGGTTATTAGTGCTGTACTTTGGCACCTTTGGCTTAAACGTAGAAAGCAATCAAAAGAAGCTGAGAACTTAAATCAGAAAAGTCATCAGCTGATTGGTGTTCATGCTGTTTTATTATCAGATACAGAAAATGGATTTAGTCGTGTAAAGCTAGCTGATGGCAGTTGGCGTGTTTATTCAGACACGCCATTGCAAGCAGGTGATAAGGTTGAAATTATTGCTATTGATGGCATTACTTTGCACGTTATTCCACTTAAACCGACTACTTCTGATGATGGCAACATCCTGACAAATGATCAATGATCGGGCAATCTGCACCATCATCGCCGGGACATTCACTGGCTAACAAGAGAAGACGTTGACGAATGGCATTAAGCTCGTTAATCGTCTTCTCAATTTCAGCAACCTTTTTTAACGTCGCTTCTTTCACATCAGCGCTATGTCGTGATGGATTTCTTAATAACATTAACAGTGCGCGACACTCTTCTAAGTTAAAACCCACCTCTCTGGCTTGTCGCAATAATGTTAACTCTTCAATATGTTGCGCTTGATAATAGCGATAGCCGTTTTCACCTCGCCCTGGAGGTGTAATCAAGTCTTTTTCTTCATAAAACCGAATAGCTTTCGCTGTTAACCCTGTTTTGTGTGCGATTTCACTAATATTCAAAATTCCCCCTTGACCTTCCCCTTGCGGAAAGGTTTAGCCTTTATCTCTGATAAGAAAAAACCTTTAAAGAAAGCAAGTTACCAGATATTGCGCAATAATAGAGGTAACGCTTTTTATTTCGGAGATAAACTAACATGGCAAAAACTACGCTACTCGCATTACAAGGGCTTTCATGCTCCCACTGTGTTAACAGTGTAAAAAAAGCACTTGATGCTCGCAATGATATAGAACAGTCAAATGTGACTATTCAATACGCTAAAATTGACAGTGATGCAACCGCTGAAAGTTTAATCAAAACGATTGAGGATGCTGGTTATGAAGCTAAAATTGCAACACAACCTGATGTAAAATTAAGTCTAAGTGGACTTAACTGCATGAAGTGTATAGGTAAAACCGAAAAAGCATTATTAGATATTGATGGTGTTGTTGCTGTTAATGTCACTAAAGAAACGGCTGAGATCTTTGGTGATGCCAATGCTGATACTTTGATTTCAGCTATCACCTCAGAAGGTTTTCAAGCAAGTTTAGCGCCGACTGATGAAACCATTTATTTAACTCTTTCTGGTTTAAATTGTGGTCATTGTATCGGTACTGTTAAAAAAGCCCTTGAATCCACGACAGGTGTTGAAAGCGCTGAAGTTGAATTAACTCACGCAAAAGTAATCGGGTCCGCCTCCACAGAATCATTAATAGCTGCTATTAAAGATGCTGGTTTTGAAGCACAACGAGCAGGTACTGATTTCCCAAAAACTGAGCCGCTGACGCAAACGCATGCACAACTGGAAGCATCGTCAGCGGCTATTTGCGACATTCCAGTTGAAAATGCTGACATTGAGAACAGCCCAGAAATAGACACTGACGATGACAGCAGTGTTCAACTTTTAATTGATGGCATGACCTGTGCAAGTTGCGTAAACAAGGTTCACAAAGCATTACAATCTGTTGATGGTGTTGAGAATGTGCGTGTAAACCTTGCTGAACGTAGCGCATTAGTGACAGGTGAAATCGAACATGATGCACTAGTGACTGCCATTGAAAAAGCAGGTTATGGCGCTGAAATTATTCAAGATGATGTAAAACGCAGAGAGCGTCAGCAAGAAGTCGCTGTTGCTAATATGAAACGTTTTCGCTGGCAAGCTGCATTAGCCTTAATTGTTGGTATTCCTGTCATGATTTGGGGAATGATCGGCGACAATATGATGCTCACAGAGGCTAACCATGGCATTTGGTTGAGTATTGGTATTGCAACACTGTTTGTCATGGTTGTTGCTGGTGGCCATTTCTATCGTAGTGCATGGCAGAGTTTAAAAAACCGTAATGCAACAATGGATACCTTAGTTGCATTAGGTACAGGGGCTGCATGGCTCTATTCTATAACAGTAAACTTATGGCCAGAAGTCTTTCCTGTTCAAGCTCGACATCTCTATTATGAAGCCAGTGCAATGATTATTGGTTTAATTAATCTGGGTCATATGCTTGAGCAGCGGGCACGCCAGCGTTCTTCTAAAGCACTAGAGCGTTTATTAGATTTAACGCCACCAACAGCCAGAGTCATCACTGAAAACGGTGAAGTTGAAATGCCATTGGCTGATGTTAAACAAGGAATGACATTACGTTTAGCAACAGGTGATAAAGTACCGGTTGATGGTGAAATTATCCAAGGTGAAGTGTGGATGGATGAAGCCATGTTGACAGGTGAACCCATTCCACAACAAAAAACAGTAGGTGATACTATTCATGCCGGAACCACAGTCCAAGATGGTTCAGTCCTATTTAAAGCAGCTGCTGTGGGAAGTAAAACGACGCTGGCTCGTATCATTAAATTAGTTCGCCAAGCACAAAGCAGCAAACCTGAAATAGGTCAGTTAGCAGATAAAATTTCAAGTATTTTTGTTCCTATTGTCGTTGCTATTGCCTTAATTGCTGGTGCTATTTGGTATTTCTTTGGCCCTTCGCCTCAAATTACGTATGCACTGGTGATTATTACAACGGTGCTCATCATCGCTTGCCCCTGTGCTTTAGGTTTAGCCACGCCGATGTCGATTATTTCAGGTGTTGGTCGTGCAGCTGAATATGGAGTACTTGTTCGTGATGCGGATGCACTACAACAAGCGAGTAAATTAGATACTTTAGTTTTTGATAAAACAGGAACATTGACAGAAGGTATGCCTCAGGTCACTGAAATTCATACTTTCAATCAAGTAGATGAAACACAAGCACTTGCGTTAGCCGCATCACTGGAAAATGGTTCTAATCACCCATTAGCTAAAGCAATTTTAACACGTGCTGAAGGCATTGATTTACCTGAAATAAACAATTTCCGTACACTCGCAGGTATGGGATTAAGGGGAGAGATTAATGGTAAAACAGTGCTTTTAGGCAACCCTAAACTCATGCTTGGATCGGGTATTGATATTAGTGAAATTAATCCACTGATTGATGCACAGGCAACCAAAGGTGTTACGCCCGTTTTATTAGCACAAGATGGCAAAATTGCGGCACTGCTTTCTATACGAGATCCACTTAGAGAAGATACTGTCAGTGCGTTGCAACGTTTACATAATCAAGGTTATCGCCTAGTGATGTTAACAGGAGATAACCCGATTACTGCAAATGCAATTGCAAAAGAAGCCGGTATTGATCAAGTTATTGCAGGCGTAATGCCCGAGGGTAAAGCACAAGCTATTATGGAGCTTCAAGCGGAAGGTCGTCGCGTAGCAATGGTAGGTGATGGCATTAATGATGCCCCCGCATTAGCCAAAGCGGATGTCGGTATTGCGATGGGAGGAGGTAGTGATATCGCGATTGAAACTGCGTCTATCACGTTGATGCGCCATAGCTTACATGGTGTTGCTGATGCCGTTGAAATATCAAAAGGTACGCTACGCAATATGAAACAAAACTTATTCGGCGCTTTTATCTATAACAGTTTAGGTATTCCTATTGCGGCAGGCCTTCTATACCCATTTACAGGCACATTATTAAATCCTGTTGTTGCTGGTGCAGCAATGGCTCTGTCTTCAATCACTGTCGTGAGTAATGCAAACCGCTTATTACGTTTTAAACCTAAGCAATAAAGCCTAACAATATATTAATAAGTATCATACTGAACCCCTTTTTACTTATCTATAAAAGGGGTTTTTATTATCTTAGTTTTCACATTTCTTTGATGATTGGTAATATTATCAAAAGGTTAAAAAAAAGCCGATATTTCTATCGGCCAGTCAAAGAGGAATTTCTCATTATACAAGAGAGTCATTACTCCGCTCTCTTAGTGCTAGAATAGCAATATCTTATAAATATTTCATTAAATTTTATTACTCTTAAAATAAATATAACATTGATATTAAAAGCACTTCAATAATAAGGTTATTAATTTATAGTGAAATAAAAGCTAGAGTTTAAAATATTAGAATTAAAACATTGTTAATATAATTTAATTTTAAAGGGATTTATACATGAGATATAACAAATTATTTATTATTAGTTTTTCTTTGATTTACTCTTCCACTGTTTTTTCCAACACTATAGAAATAAAAAAAAGCACACAAGATACAATTATTCCTGAGTTTCAACCTTCAGTATCTACCCCTCATTTTTTAAAAAAACCGGTAGCAGATAAAATTATCAGCAACAGTTATGTTTGGATAGATAACGATCAGAATTACTCTTATCTACGTATAGATAAACCACTACTTTCAGAGTTAGCTAGTTATTTACAAAATAGAGGGTTAACAAATGAAGCGAATAAAATACAAGATAAACTGATTAAAATACCTAACGGATATATTCAAATTAATGCTTCTGATAAAAAAGTAAGAGATGTAATCACAGATTTCTTCTCTTTTCGTCATAACCCAGATTCAGAATATTCAAATTTTTCAATGAATCGCGACAGCGTTTTAAGTATCATGCAAGGAAATAAAAATATCCTTCTCGAAAGAACACCACAATCAGGAATAAAGCTAGATAAGCTAAGAGAAGATGGCGCAGATCTCCCTGAAGATATAGCTGAATTTAACATTAATACAGATAAATACAAACCAAGAAATTCAACAATCATGGTACTAAGCCAACATATTGAGCGTGAAATAACAAAATTAGAACAAGCCGATGGTATGCTCAACAACTCAATACGCGATCTTAAAGAAAGAACAAACGAAGAATTCAATGATCTTAACCAAAAAACAAATAAAAATAAAAATAGCATTCAAGAAAACAATGAAAAAATAACGAAAAACACGAACGATATTGCAAAGCATGATGAAAAAATAACACAAAATATAAATAGTATCATCACACATGAAGACGCAATTAAAAAAAATAAAGCGGATATTAGTGAGAATAAAAATCATATAACAAAAAATAGAGATAACATTAACTATAATGCATCAATAATAGATGATATAAAAGAAAATATTATAGATAATATTAATATTAATAACGTTAAATTACCTTTAAAAAACCATCTTTCTCATTTATATAATGAACAATCAACAAACAGAAGCCAATTTAATGCGCTTAAAAACAATTTTGAACAATTTAAATCTGACACTCAAAATCGTTTTTATAAAGTAGAAAAACGTGCCAATCAAGGTATTGCTTCTGTTGCAGCAATGAGTAATTTACCTTTTACTGATTCAGCGACATTTAGTACCGCTATTGGTATCGGTAATTATCGTAATGCCACTGCGCTTGCTTGGGGTATGCAATATCGTATTAATGAAAATATTAAAGTAAGAGCTTCTACAGCATGGAATGAATCAAATTGGGTCTCTGCTGGTGGTGTTGGTGTAAGCTGGTAAATAACGTAAAAACTGCGAAAACTAAGTAAAGCTTAGTTTTCGCTGTATCATTCCATATCAAATCCGTTATGCTAAAACTTTGTGATTTTATGCTCAAAGGAGCCTATCAATGACGGGGATTTTTCAAAAAATAAAACATTGGGTAGGAATAAAAAATACGCCCCAATACCCTTATCCTGCTGTTGATATTACGCTACCGAATAATGTCTCTTTACACCTTGTGGGTAGTATTCATATGGGTGTGCCTACTATGTCACCGCTTTCCAATGTGTTTATTAACGAAATAAAGAATGCAAATGCGGTTATTGTTGAAGCAGATATCTCAACAAGCGTTCAACCTTTTGATCAAGCCTCACTTTTTAGAGCGTCACTAGAAACACGCTTAAATAGCTCTCTTTTTTCTCAAATTACACAACACTGTGAAGCTCTCCCTCTTTCTCTTTATCAGATCGAAAATAAACCACTTTGGCAAATTGCCTTAATTTTGCAATCAACCCAAGCAATGCAACTTGGATTACAGCCTCAATATGGTATTGATTATCAAGTTATCCAATATGCTAATAAATACAAAAAAAATATTATTGAACTCGAAGGTATTGAGGATCAGGTCTCATTACTATTGAATTTTCCTGATGATGGTCAGCAATTGCTCGAAGACACACTAAAAAATTGGCACGATAACGCACGTACATTGCAAATCATGATCAATTGGTGGTTAAATTATAATAATAGAGAGAAACAGCCACCTTTACCAAACACCTTTAGCAAAGCGGTATTTGATATTTTAATGGAAAGCCGTAACCAAAAATGGGTCAGTATATTATTAAAATTACCGGCTGGCCGTTATGTAGTGACTGTAGGTGCCCTTCATTTATTTGGTGAAGAGAATTTGGTCGATTTATTAACTCACCAAGCATAAAGATATTGTTCTAACCTTGTAAATAGGAATAATTATGACTCCCGCTGTAAATTTACTGGAAAAAAAGAAAATAAAATTTACCCTTCATCCTTATGAGCATGATGCTAATGTTCATAATTTTGGTGATGAAGCCGTTGAAAAACTAGGTTTGAATAATCGCCAAGTCTTTAAAACTCTTTTAGTTTCTTTAAATAGTGACGCTAAAAATCTAGCTGTTGCAGTCACTCCCGTTTCTGGTCAGTTAGATTTAAAACTTATCGCTAAATGCTTTAAAGCAAAAAAAGCGGATATGGCAGACCCACAAATTGCACAGAAGGTAACAGGTTATTTAGTTGGTGGGATCAGTCCATTAGGTCAAAAAAAACGCCTACCGACCGTGATCGATGAACAGGCTCTTGAATTTGATACGATCTTTGTTTCTGGTGGTAAACGAGGCTTAGATATTGAATTATCAGCGAAAGATTTAAGTGCCGTATTAGGTGCTCAATTTGCACTTATTCGTAAGGAGTCATAATCATAAATGATTTTTTATTTTAAGGTTCATCCTCAAAATAAGAAATTACCGTGATCTTGACCAAAAATAAAAGGCGACATTAATGTCGCCTTTTGTCTATATAAGCATTATTGATAAAACTTATTTTTTGTAAACAATTTCGCCTTTAGGTTCGAAATCAGCAGCTTTCAATGGAGAATGCGATTCGATATAACCTTTTAATACTTCAGCATCAACAAACCCCGTGTTGACATAACCAGGGTGTGTATCAATCTTAGGATATCCATCCCCACCGATACCGTTAAAGTTTAATGTCGCCATACGGTAAGATTGTGTTTTATCTAATGGTTTGCCTGCAATTTTAACATCACTAACTTTACAATCGGCATCGACGGTTAAACTAACATTGTAGAACTGAGCATACGCACCAGAATCGACTTTCATGCATGCAACAGTTGATAGATAAGGTTCTACTTCTTCGCCTTTGAAATCAACATAAACCAATTCGTTAGCAAATGGTTGAACTTTTAAAACATCTTTATAAGTGATATCACCAGATTCAATTGAATCACGAACACCACCGCCACTCATAATTGCGAAATCTGCATTCGCACGTTCAGCTTGAGCTGATAATAATAAACGTGCCATATTGGTTTGAACAAAGCGAACTTTACTACGATCACCTTCTAATTTTCCAACAACCTCACCCACTTTAACATTCAGTTGCTCGCCACCTTTTTCTTGGTAAGGGGTTAACAATTTCATCATCTCTGGATTATGCGGAATTTCTTCTGTGTAGTAGACAAGTTCCGTAGTACCGTCGTCCTTCTTCACTTTTTGATTTAAGTTAATTGGAATAAGTTGATAATGCTTTAATGTGAATTCACCATTACGGAATTCGAAATCTGCACGACCAACATATTTGCCCCATTCATGAGCTTGAACAATCCATGTGCCATTTTGGTTATCAGGTGCACAAGGTGTTCCAGGTACATAATCAGCTTGTTTGTAGTTTTTATTCTCTTGAGACATACAGACTGGATCTTGTGAGTGACCACCCACAATCATATCAAGGTAGCCTTTTGGCAAAGCACGCGCCATTTCTACATCGCCTGGTGCGTTAGAGCCATGATGACCATCATCATAGTGACCCATATGAGTTGCTGCGATAATAATGTCTGGTTTCTCCGTTGTACGTAACTCTTCTACCACTTTTTTAGCTTCATCAGAAGGCTTGCGGAATTCGGTATCAGGGAAGTTCGCGGGGTTACCAATACGAACAGTATCGTCCGTTGTTAGGCCTAATACTGCAATTTTCACACCTTGCTTATCAAAAATAGTGTAAGGCTTAAATAAACGCTCACCAGTACTCTTTTGATAAATATTTGCAGATAAGAATGGGAATGTGGCCCATTTTTCTTGTTGGCGTAATACCTCTAATGGATTATCAAACTCATGGTTACCTAATGCCATGGCATCGTAACCAACAAGATTCATTCCTTTAAAATCAGGTTCTGCATCTTGTAAGTCAGACTCAGGAACCCCTGTATTGATATCACCGCCTGATAACAGCAGAACACTACCGCCTTTTTTAGCCACTTCATCACGAATATTATCAACAACAGTTTTTTGAGCTGCTAAGCCGTATTCACCACGATCGTTATGCCAGAAATGGCCATGATGATCATTAGTATGCAAAATAGTGATTTCGTACGTTTTATCCTTTTCCCATGCCTGAGACAACGCAGGCGCCATAGCCAAAGAAACGGTCAACGCGCATGCCGATAATTTAAAAGATAAGCTCATGGTATATCCCCATGTATATTAATTATTGAGAAGGTTCTGCCATGCATCTACTGTAGAAAAAAAAGACAGAAGTTAAATACTTTTGCTGTATTTTATGACGTAGGTTATATAATTTTTTTATTATTTCATTGTTCCAATAGTTTTTTTGAGACATGAATCAAACTCTATTTCTCACAAAAGCACTCTATTCCAAATAGATGTAAACTAGACCAATAAAAACAGAAACAATTTATTAACAAAATGATGTGACAGGGAATTAAAATGTGTAATACCGACCCGACAATCCCCATAAAAGCGCACGTTTTACAGCGAAAAGCCAATAAACGTAATACCGTTTTCAGCATCTTAACTGCAATAAGCTTCTCACACTTACTCAATGATATGATCCAATCATTGATATTGGCTATTTACCCAATGTTGCAATCTGAGTTTTCCTTGAGCTTTGTGCAAATTGGGATGATCACTTTAACGTATCAAATTACAGCATCTTTATTACAACCTTTTATTGGGCTCTATACTGATAAATATCCTAAGCCTTATTCATTACCTATTGGTATGGGATTCACTCTAACAGGGCTTATTCTTCTCGCCTTTGCAGACACATTCCCTATGTTATTACTGGCAGCTGGATTAGTAGGTACAGGTTCATCTGTTTTCCACCCTGAATCTTCTCGTGTTGCCAGAATGGCGTCAGGAGGAAGACATGGGTTTGCACAATCACTTTTCCAAGTGGGCGGAAATCTCGGCAGTTCATTAGGGCCACTTTTAGCCGCTTTAATTATTGCTCCGTATGGCAAAGGAAATATCGGTTGGTTCTCTCTTGCTGCATTGCTGGCAATCGTCGTGTTATTACAAGTCAGTCGTTGGTATAAAATTCAGCAAGAAGCTCAAAAGAAACAGTTTCATGTGATGCAAGTTAAAGCATTATTGCCTCGCAAGGCTATCTTTGGCTCTCTTGGTATTTTGCTTATTCTGATTTTTTCTAAGTATTTTTATCTTGCGAGTATCAGTAGCTACTATACTTTCTATTTGATCCATAAATTTGGCGTTTCTGTACAAAATGCACAAATTCACCTATTTGTTTTCCTTTTTGCAGTAGCCGCGGGCACGATGATAGGCGGACCTGTTGGCGATAAAATTGGTAGAAAATATGTTATTTGGGGATCTATTCTAGGTGTCGCGCCTTTTACATTGATTTTGCCTTATGCCAGCTTGTATTGGACGGGTATCTTAACCGTATTTATTGGTGTGATTTTGGCTTCAGCATTTTCTGCTATCTTAGTTTATGCTCAGGAGCTCATCCCGGGTAAAACAGGCATGATTTCAGGACTTTTCTTTGGACTTGCTTTTGGGATGGGAGGAATTGGTGCTGCTGTCCTAGGGTATATCGCAGATCAGAAAAGTATTGAATATGTTTATCATATTTGTGCTTATCTACCACTACTTGGTATTTTCACCCTTTTTCTACCCAATATTGGGGTAGAAAAAACCGAATAAGCTGTACATCACCCTGTAATATAAATGAATTGATAACAGGGTATAACAAGCATCAAAGGCGAGAACTGACTAAAATAACATAAAAATGAGCATTTGCATCAAAAAACTCAACCAACTTGCTATTTTTATAAATAATCAATAATTTTTAGCGAATTTATTGCATAAATACGTTAAACTGTCAGCCTGCTATATTACTCGCCCCCCGATACATGTAGTTTTATAAAAAGAAGGAGAATTGATGCCGCATTCAACCCCCCTCATTACCACCATTGTTGGTGGATTAGCACTTGCTTACATTTTAGGCATGATTGCTCAACGGCTAAAAATCTCACCTTTAGTAGGATATCTTGCTGCGGGTGTACTCGCTGGCCCTTTTACCCCCGGTTTTGTCGCTGATACCTCTCTCGCCCCTGAACTCGCTGAAATTGGCGTCATTCTGCTAATGTTTGGCGTAGGTTTACATTTTTCTTTAAAAGATCTTATGGCGGTAAAAGCTATTGCTATTCCTGGTGCTATTGCGCAAATTGCAGTAGCTACATTATTAGGCTTGGGATTATCAGCATTTTTTGGTTGGGGTTTATTTAGTGGTATTGTGTTTGGTTTATGCCTTTCAACCGCAAGTACCGTCGTTCTTTTACGGGCACTTGAAGAAAGAGGGCTTATTGATAGTCAGCGAGGCCAAATTGCGATTGGTTGGTTGATAGTTGAAGACTTAGCCATGGTATTAGCCCTTGTACTCCTCCCTGCTGCAGCCAATATGCTGGAAAGTAGTGACCAAACCAGTATTTCTCAACTGATGATTAATTTAGGTATCACGATTGGTAAAGTCGTTGCCTTTATCTTAATCATGATGATTGTCGGCCGTAAGCTTATTCCTTGGATTTTAGCCAAAACTGCGGCTACTGGCTCTCGCGAACTCTTTACGTTATGTGTATTAGCTCTCGCCTTGGGTATCGCTTATGCCGCTGTAACCTTGTTTGATGCCTCTTTCGCATTAGGTGCATTCTTTGCAGGTATGGTGCTCAATGAATCAGATTTAAGCCATCGAGCGGCTCAAGATACCTTGCCACTACGTGACGCTTTTGCGGTTCTGTTCTTTGTATCTGTTGGCATGTTATTTGATCCAATGGTCTTAATTGAACATCCACTCGGTATCTTAGCTACGCTCGCGATCATTATTATTGGTAAATCTGTAGCCGCACTAGTGCTTGTACGAATGTTTGGGCATTCTCGTCGAACAGCCTTAACGATCGCAGCCAGCCTTGCTCAAATTGGTGAGTTTGCTTTTATTCTTGCTGGTCTTGGTGTTGCACTCAATGTCTTAGAGCCAGATGCGCGTAATCTTGTTTTAGCCGGTGCTTTGGTTTCTATTATGCTCAACCCAGTATTGTTCTCTTTATTAGACCGTTATCTGGCAAAAACAGAAACCAAAGAAGAAATGGAACAACTACAACAAGAAGAGCTTGAAGAAGAGATGCCAGTACCTGTTGATATTTGTGGTCACGCCATTATCGTTGGGTATGGACGCGCAGGCAGTATGCTTTCTGAAAAATTATTAGCTCAATCTATTCCATTGGTTATTATCGAAAATAGCCGTAATAAATTCGCAGAATTAAAAGAGAAAAGCTTAAATACGGTACTGGGTAATGCATCAACAAAAGAATCACTTGCTTTAGCCCGTATTGATTGTGCCAAATCTTTATTACTAACGATCCCTAATGGTTATGAGGCCGCAGATATTGCAGAAACCGCGAGAAGTATGAACCCTGATTTAAATATCATTGTTCGCGCTCATTTCGACGATATTATTGTTCGTGCTAACTACGATGAAGAGGCTTCTTTTATCCTTGAGAAAGGCGCAAATCACGTCATTATCGATGAAGATCAAACAGCAACTGCGATGGCTGATATGTTAGTGAAAGAAGTCGAGTTTGGTTGTGCTATTGATGATACCCCAGAAAATGGTCAGCAAATTATTTCGCCAAGTGCGGCGCAATAAGACAATATATATAACAACTTAAACATATTTATTTTAAGTAAATAAAAAACCTATCAACATTCATTGATAGGTTTTTTTATTTCACACTGATAAAAACAAGACTTAGAAACAATATAAACTTAACGTTCCCAATAGGCTTCTTCTAAGCTATCTTCTTTTTCAGGTAAACCACGAGTCAAACGTGGAGAATGTTGACTGAGCACTTGATAACTCACTCGATTAGCGTATTTGCACACTTGCGCTAAAGAAGAATAAGTTAAATAAGTCCGAGGATGCTTACTCGAATTTGGTACGTTAATCCGGTGATAGCTATTCGCCGTAATATCATGCAACAATGCTGACAATGCAGCATCACCCGCCCCATTTGTATTCATGATTTTCTCAGGCCCCCCCATATAAGGTTCAATATGAGAGTAAACTTTTTCAGGCTCTTCACAATCTTTACGGCGCATTGCACGACTAAACTCATAACGATTAAATTCAGCAATGGCACCTGGTAACAAAGGATGTGTTGTTTGGCGTTTAAAATCATGCTCCGTATAACCGCCCATATAAAGCCCTGCAGGACCCGCAGTGCAAAGCACTAAATCAACCCATTCTAAAGCAACATCAGAAGCCAGCAGAGGATCAGCATGCCCTGTTAACTCAAACGCTTCATCTTCATTCATTGCCACAACAGACACATGCTCTTTGAGAAAATCACGCCACCATTGCGGATCATCAGCAATAACGTATTTTGTACCTAATGTTAGCACTACGGGGACATCATGTTTTTTCGCGTATTCAATCGCTTTCATGGTGGCTAAAGGCATTGGTTCACCAGGTTTACAACGCACTAAATAAGCCGTCAATACAAGTGCTGAAGCTTCTGCAATCACCTCTTCTGGAATACTTTCAGGCTCAAGTTGATTCATTTGACCTGGGCTAATAGCAAAAGTCCGTTCACCATTTTCCGTGATCAACGTAAAACAGCGCCCAATAGCACCATCAACACCTTGAAGGTAATTCAGATCAGTACGGCTAGAGGTGTTGCATAAATAACGATAAGCATAACTACCTATCTGAATATTGTTACACATGGTACCCAATAATACAGAGCGATCATCAGCTAATACAGAATAGTTATGGAGCGTGTTACCGATAGTGCCACCCGCAAATTCGTGAGTGATTAAGTTATTATCGGTTAATTCACGATAAAGCGCTTCTGCGACATCATCTTCAATAACGAGAGAGTGTCCCTGACTCAAGTTATAACGGGTAATAAACGCTTCATCAACTTTCGCCTCGATATCAACCAATGTTTGGTCAATGCCAACGATATAGGCGCGAGAGGATTCGCTCTCCGTCATATTGATAATGGGTTGTAATAAAGGATCTCGTAAACTAACGGGAAAATAGTGTTTGGATTTTCGTTTGCCAGGGAATTTCATTGTGAACGATGCTACAAAGCTAAAAAAGATGCGCAATGTTAACACAATATTATAGGAGAGACAGTAGGTGTACGTCAGTACACCTACTTATTTAGAGATATTTTTATGCGGTTTTACGACGGCTTCTTGCCATATAGCTCAGTAAAACACCCATAACAGAAAGAATGAAGCCAACAAAGGCTGCTCCCACTAGGATCAGAGCTCGCTTAGGTGCATCTTTTTTAGTAGGTTCGTAAGGCTTCAACATATATTTGAAGGGGACAAATTGAAGCTCATCTAATTTCACTTTTTCTAACTGTTTCATGTTATATAAGCGGTTTTTCAGATCAGTGCTGACTGTAGTTGGATCAGTGATAGCTTCGGTGATAGCTAATTTACTACTTAATGCATCAGCCCCCATAGCAATAGAGTAATCAGGATCATCTTTAATTTGTGCGCCTTCGCTTGAAATTGGTTTTTTAACCCCAGCAGCATTAGCAATTTCTAACGCATATTTCAAACGTTGCACATTCACATTACGTGCATTAGCAATACGTTCTAAATCCATTTCATACGCTTTTTGAGCAAAACTTAATTTACGCTCAATTTGGTCATCAATTTCATCTTTCACTTCCATACGTACTTTTGTAGAAATAAAACGAATATAACCAGACAGCAAATCATAAGCCTCTTCAGACGTTGGGGCAGTGAAGCTTAGATTAATTTCACCACTAAACTCTTCTTCACTCTTTTTATCATCTGAAGCTTTTAAATTAATATCTTTCGTTACAATAGATTCAATTAATCGACGTTTATCCAGAGGTGTTGGATTTTCCATTTTAGCAATTAAGCTTTTGTAATAATCTGTACTGACCAAATACTCTTCACGTAATACACGAGAGTTATAGTTATTGATAAACTTTTGATAAACGGAGGAGCCATTAACACCCGTATCAACATCTACAAGGCTTAGCTCTGTCAATGTCGCTCTTAATTGCTTCATTTCATCGAGCATTGGCTTGGTAATTGCAGCTTGACTTGTCCATTTTTGTGGCAAAAAGCTTGCAACAGTAAAGCCAACGATAGCAAATAACAACGTGATACCAATAATGACAAATTTCGATTTATAAATAACAGAAAATAATTCAAAAAGATCGATTTCATCATTCTGTTTTAGATAAAAGTCGTCAAATTGCCCTTTATCAATTTCTGAAGATTGTGGTTTTGAAAGCTTACTATTCATTTTCCTGCCTAAATTTATGTAATGCAGTGTCCGTTTATCAGCATTTTTAGTGACTAACACTAAAACACTTAAAAAATGAGAAAAGATAAGTTTATATATAACTGAAATATGATCAAATTAATATATCATCAAATCCGATAATTTTATTTATAGAATTCAGTAACTATTTTTTGCATACCTCACGGATCAACGCTTCTAGCAGGTCAATATGCGTTGGATCATCATTTAATGCCGGAATATATTCATACTGTTGGCCACCACCATGAATAAAGAATTCGCGGTTCTGTTCGTTAATTTCTTCTAATGTTTCTAAGCAATCAGATGAAAAACCTGGACAGACAACTTGAACGTGTTTAATGCCTTCACTTCCCAGTTTTTCCATGGTTTTATCAGTATAAGGTGATAACCAAGGTTCGCGACCAAAACGGGACTGGAATGTCAACATAACTTGCTCTTTAGGATAACCTAACTGTTCTTCTAATTGCTGTTTTAGCTTTTCTGTTGTGAGGCAACACTCATCATAATAAATATCGCCCGTTTTGATAAAGCGCTCAGGAATACCATGAAAAGAGAGAATTAAACGATCGGGTTTGCCATATTGCTGAAAACTTTTCTCAATAGAGGTGACAAGCGCTTTGATATAAAGCGGATGAGTAGGATAACTGCGAATAAAGTGAAGAGAAGGTATTGTGCGCATATCTTTAAAAATGCGACTAACACCATCAAATACCGCAGCAGAAGTGGAGCAAGAGTATTGAGGATACAGCGGTAACAAAATAATCTTTTCAACACCTTGTTGTAATAACTTTTCAACCCCTTCATTTAGCGATGGATTGCCATAACACATCCCTAACTCTACGGGGATATTAGGTAATCGCTCAGCGACAGCACGTTGTTGCGCTCGGCTGTAAACTAAAAGTGGTGATCCTTCATCCATCCAAATCTGTTGGTATAACTTAGCCACTTTAGGTGAGCGAAACGGTAATATCGCCCCTTGTAATATTGGTTTCCAAATCAAAGGAGAAACATCAACAACACGAGGATCGCTAAGAAATTGTGCTAAATAACGCCGAACAGCACCCGTTGTCGGCTCATCAGGTGTGCCAAGATTAACCAAAAGAACACCATACTTAGCATAATTCATACTATGACTCCTTAGAGTTATTTTATTAGGATAACCAAAGAGTAGAAGAATAAAGGAAAATAATAGATTGTGCTTGTCAATTTATTGGATTGTTCTTTTCCCCTATTTTATTTAGATAAAAAAAATCCCGGCTCAACCGGGATTAGTCATCACAATGACGAAATTAGCCAAGGATACTTTTCAGTTCAGCGTTAATTTCGCTTACTTTTTGTGTACCATCAACTTTGAAGTATTTCGCATTGCTTGCTTTAGCTTCATTTTGGTAATAAGAAACTAACGGTGCAGTTTGAGTATGGTACTCAACTAAACGTTTACGAACAGTTTCTTCTTGGTCATCTTTACGTGTTGTTAATTCTTCACCTGTCACGTCATCACGATTTTCCACTTTAGGTGGATTAAATTTCACATGATAAACACGACCTGATGGTGCATGAACACGACGGCCAATAATACGTTCAACAATGATTTCATCAGGTACAGCGAATTCCAGTACGAAATCCACGTTGATACCTGCTTCTTTCATTGCATCAGCTTGTGGAATTGTTCTTGGGAACCCATCCAACAAGAAACCATTACGGCAATCGTCTTGTTTGATGCGCTCTTTAACTAACGCAATCACTAATTCGTCAGTAACTAACTGACCATTGTCCATTAACGCTTTGGCTTTCAGTCCTAGTTCTGTACCTGCGCTAACCGCCGCACGTAACATATCACCAGTTGAAATCTGCGGGATACCATAGTTTTCTTTAATGAATTGAGCCTGAGTGCCTTTACCAGCGCCTGGAGCGCCTAGCAGAATGATACGCATCGCGTAAATCCCCTTGCATTTAATTTTTTATATTTAAACTCGAAAACGCATTACCATACCATTTTGTGAGGTCATCGCTCAAGAAATCACGGTAGCGATTGCATTTTATTTTTGTCGAAAAAGAAAAAACCACGCTCTCTTTTCAGAGAAACGTGGTTTAAATGTTTGAAAACGAAAACAGTTACGCTTTTTGAACTAAAAGTTGATTCACTAAGCGAATAAACTGGTTTGGATCTTCCAAAGAGCCTCTTTCAGCAAATAATGCCTGATCCAGTAATAAATTTACCCAATCAGCAAATAAAGCATCATCGGTTAACTCTGATGTTTGTTTCACTAATGGGTGATTTGGGTTTAACTCAAAGTTATATTTCACTTCAGGTACGGCTTGTCCTGCAGCTGCAAACAATTTAGCCATTTGTGTGGTCATTTCATCCGCACTGGTTGTCACAATCGCAGGTGTATCCGTTAAGCGGTGTGTTAATTTCACCTCTTTCACTTTGTCACCTAACAACGTTTTAATGCGTTCAACGAAAGGTGCTAATTGTTTATCTGTTTCTTCTTGTTCAGCTTGCTTTTCTTCATCAGCCAGTTTATCAAGAGATTCATCTGCTTTACTAACAGACTGGAATGATTTGCCATCAAACTCTGTCAGATAATTCATCATCCATTCATCAATACGATCTGATAACAGCAATACTTCGATGCCTTTTTTGCGGAACAGCTCTAAATGAGGGCTATTTTTTGCAGCAGCGTAGCTATCAGCGGTGATGTAATAGATTTTTTCCTGACCGTCCACCATGCGACTAACATAATCTTCCAGTGAAACGGTTTGAGCATCACTGTCGTTATGTGTTGATGCAAAACGTAGTAACTTAGCAATAGTTTCAATGTTAGATGAGTCTTCTGCTGGGCCTTCTTTTAAGACTAAACCAAACTCTTTCCAGAATGCTTGATACTCTTCAGGCTTATTCTCTGCCAGTTTTTGTAACATTTGCAATGCACGTTTAGTTAATGCACTACGTAAGTTACGTGTAACAGAGCTGTCTTGCAGAATTTCACGCGAAACGTTTAGTGGTAAATCATTAGAATCAACTAACCCACGAATAAAACGTAGGTAATTAGGCATAAACTGCTCAGCTTCATCCATAATAAAAACACGCTGTACATACAGTTTTAAGCCATGACGCTGTTCACGATTCCATAAATCCCAAGGCGCTTTTGAAGGCACATATAATAAACTTGTGTATTCTTGTTTACCTTCAACGCGGTTGTGTACCCAGCTTAATGGATCAGCAAAGTCATGAGAGATATGCTTATAAAACTCTTTATATTCATCATCACTTACTTCAGCTTTATTACGAGTCCAAAGTGCTTGCGCCTTATTAATTTTCTCCCAAGTTACTGTGCCGTCTTCTTCATTTTTCGTTTCAATTTCAACAGGCAAAGAAATATGGTCGGAATATTTACTAATAATGCTACGCAGACGCCAATCGTCTAGATACTCATCTTCACCTTCACGTAAATGAAGCGTAATTTCAGTCCCGCGATCTGCTTTTTCAATATCAGCAACGGTGTAATCACCCTCGCCTTCAGACTCCCAAAAAACACCTTTATCTGCACTTTCGCCAGCTGCACGAGTGCGTACTGTCACTTTATCTGCAACGATAAACGCAGAATAGAATCCGACACCAAACTGACCAATTAATTGGCTATCTTTAGCTTGATCTTGTCCGATAGATTCTAAAAATGATTTGGTACCTGATTTTGCGATAGTACCTAGATTATCAATGACTTCATCGCGAGTCATACCAATACCATTATCACTGATAGTCAGAGTTCGATTCTCTTTATCAGTGGAAATGCGAACATGTAATTCACCGTTATTTTCATAAAGAGTTGCATCTGATAATGCACGGAAACGCAATTTATCAGCCGCATCTGATGCGTTAGAAATCAATTCGCGAAGGAAAATTTCTTTATTGGAGTAAAGAGAATGGATCATTAATTGAAGAAGTTGTTTAACTTCTGACTGAAATCCTCTTGTTTCCTGACCTTTCATACTCATTTTTACCTCAATTAATCCTAATTTGGCGAAAAAAATCAATATGAGTAAAAAGTGGGGATAGTTAAGCAAGTTTCAAGGGTAACGTAAAAAATTAAGCCAATAAAAACAATAAAAGAACTTATAGGATTAAAGTTTGAGCTAAAATAATACTTGTTGTATATTTTATTATACAGCGATATTTACTCAGGTTTATTATTATGAAATCTTTATTACAATACGGTTTATTTGGTATTGGCTTATTTTTTCTCTCGTCACTTTCTTACGCAGACAGACAAATCGTAGACCAAATTGGTCGTACCGTAACCATTCCAGATAAAGTAGAAAGAACTGTTGTTTTACAACATCAAACGCTGAACTTACTGGTTCAACTTGATGCTACAGATAAAATTGTTGGTGTAATGTCTAACTGGAAACAACAATTAGGTGATGGCTATGCGCAATTAGCGCCATCACTGGAAAATATACCCAAAGTAGGCGATCTCACTCGTTTCGATGCTGAAAGCCTAGTAAAACTGCAACCTCAAGTTGTTTTTGTCACTAATTATGCTCCTAAAGAAATGATCGATAAGATCTCAACTCTTGGTATTCCAGTGGTCGCTATTTCATTACGTAAAGAAATTAATGATGATAAATCAACACTTAATCCAACATTACAAAATGAAGAGCAAGCCTATAACGAAGGGCTAAAAGAGGGAATTTTACTGATTGGCGACATCGTCAATAAATCAGAAAATGCAAAAGCCTTAGTAAATGATACTTTTAAACAACGTGAGCACGTAAGTCAGCGCTTACAAGATATTTCTAAAGAACAACGTGTACGAGCCTATATGGCAAACCCTGACTTAACCACTTATGGCTCAGGTAAGTATACCGGCTTGATGATGGAGCACGCGGGCGCATTCAATGTCGCGGCATCAACCGTCAAAGGGTATAAACAAGTTTCTCTTGAACAAGTTATTGCTTGGGATCCTGAAGTTATCTTTGTTCAAGACAGATACCCACAAGTCGTTGATGAAATAAAACAAGATACACGCTGGCAAGTCATTAGTGCCGTTAAAAATAATCGAATCTATTTAATGCCTGAATATGCAAAAGCATGGGGGTATCCAATGCCAGAAGCCATGGCAATTGGTGAGTTGTGGATGGCTAAAAAATTATATCCTGAAAAATTTAGCGATATCGATATGCCAAAAGCCGCTAATGATTGGTATCAAAAATTCTATCGCACGCAATATCAAGGGAAAGAGTAGGATATAGCACAATGACATTTTCCCTTTTTGCAGCGGGTAGCTTAAAAGCAACGCTACCTGCTTTTATTGAGCATTATCAGCAAAAAACTAGTGAAAAGTGGACACTTACATTTGGGCCAGCAGGATTATTACGCCAACGTATTGAACAGGGGGAAGTTTGTCATTTATTTCTTTCTGCTGATGAGAATAACGCACAGCAATTAATCAATAAAGGTTTTGCACTACAATATGCTCCTTTTATTGCCAATCAGCTTTGTATTACAGCTCGGCGTAATGATGTAAATGAAGAAGATAACTGGCTTAGCGTATTATCAAATACCGTATTAAAATTAGGGATATCCACACCAAAAGCAGATCCATCAGGGGATTATAGTTGGCAACTGTTTGATAATATTGCGCAGATTGACCCAAAGTTAAGTCAGGCATTAAAGATGCGAGCTCTTTCTTTGGTTGGAGGTGAGCATTCACTTACCATTCCTCAAGGTAGAATAGCTGCTCACTATTTAATTACCACACATCAAGCGGATGCCTTTATTGGTTACCAGCACTATCAAAAACAATTAAGTGAATTTCCTGAATTAAAAATATTCACTATTCCAAAACCTTTTAATGTCACGGCTCACTATTGTGCAACACTTATTCATTCACAAGCTTATAGCTTATATCAGGAAATTTTATCCCCTTATGCAAAAGACTATTTTATTAAAGCTGGATTTTTACCGCTAAGTTGATGGTATTTACTTAGCAGTAAAATAGATAACTGATGATATATTATTATTTAGCATCATCCACAACTATCGCATGAGCGCCATCTTTGGCCTCATCGAGTGCTTGTTTTATTGTATCAGCGTGGGCAAGCACTACCCCTAAACGACGAGAGCCCGCAATTTCAGGCTTAGCGAAAAGGCGGATCTGGCGATTCGCTTTTAATGCTTTTTCAATACCGGAATAGATAATATTTGTACTATAAAGCGCTGGTAGAATAACTGCTGAAGCACAATTACCTAATTGTCTAATCCCCCCAATGGGATAACCTAAAAAAGCACGGACATGAAGCGCAAACTCTGATAAGTCCTGTGAAATGAGTGTCACTAATCCCGTATCATGAGGACGAGGAGAGACTTCATTAAAAAATACTTCATCGCCCTGCACAAATAATTCCACACCAAATAAACCATAACCACCTAAGTTCTCAACTATTTTGCTCGCGATATTCTTTGCTTTAGCAAGTGCAATATCACTCATTTTTTGAGGTTGCCATGATTCACGATAATCTCCTTTTTCTTGTCGATGACCAATTGGAGCACAAAAATGAATGCCATCGACAGCATGAATAGTAAGTAAGGTTATCTCAAAATCAAAGGGGATCATTTTTTCAACAATAACCCGTCCTTTCCCTGCTCTACCGCCTTCTTGCGAATAAGCCCAAGCATGAGCTAAATCATTTTGGTTACGAATAACACTTTGCCCTTTACCTGATGAACTCATAACAGGTTTGACAATACAAGGAAAACCTATTTCTAAAGCAGCTTTTTTAAAACTCACTTCATCATCAACAAATTGATAATTTGAGGTCGGTAAAAGTAGCGTTTCCGAAGCTAAACGACGGATCCCTTCTCTGTCCATCGTCAGTTTTACAGCACGCGCGCAAGGAACAATTTTTTGCCCTTTTTGTTCTAACTCAACCAGTAACGTTGTTGCAATAGCTTCAATTTCTGGAACAATAAAATCAGGTTGCTCTTGTTCAATAACTAGCTTTAATGCATTGCTATCAAGCATATTTACAACATAATGACGATGTGCGACATGCATGGCTGGTGCATTGGAATAGCGATCAACCGCAATAACTTCAACGCCTAAGCGTTGACACTCTATAGCGACTTCTTTACCTAACTCACCTGCCCCTAATAACATCACTTTTGTTGCATTTGCAGTAAGAGCCGTACCCAGCACAGTCATTATCTATCCTCACCATTAATAAAAATTGCAATAACGCAAACGATTGCTTTTATATAGCATAACGGATTTTACGTGATAGAAAAATAGTCAGACAAAAAAATAATCAAACAAAAAAGTGAAAAATCACAATGTTTGACTACGTTTCCCTTTTTGGATTTTTAGATAATTAAGACGTTTTCGGATCAGTGCAAGAATACAGCATAAAAGTCCCAACCAAATCAGAGAAAAACTGACACCTTTAACTTCATCAAAAGCTTCATGAAATAAGAAAACAGCCAGTAAAAATTGAATAGTAGGTTCTATATATTGTGCTAATCCAATGACTGTTAACGTCGTTCGTTTCACTGCTGCTGTAAAAAATAATAATGGTAATATTGTAACCGGTGCTGTTAAAACATAATAAAAACGAGTCAAATTATCAGCTGAAGGAAGTGCACTTTTATCTGTTATAAAAAACCAAACAGTCACACCTATTGCTAATGGCATCAACCAGAGCGTTTCCATAAATAAAGACGTTATTACATCAAAACGAATAAACTTACGAATTAGCCCATATACAGCAAATGCACCTCCCATCATAATAGCTAAAATAGGTAACTCACCATACATCCACAACTGATATCCCACACCCGCACAAATTAAGGTAACAGCCCATTTTTCTGCTGGATTAAGCTTTTCTTTAAGAAATATCACACCTAATAAAATCGAGAAAAGAGGATTAATAAAATACCCCAAGCTCGCTTCTAATACTTGTTGATGTGTTAATGCATAAGTAAACGTACACCAAGAAACCGCCATAGCCATTGAACTAAATAAACACATAAAAACAGAACGTTTATCCTGGAAAATCGCGCGCCATTGAGTTCTATTCTTAATAAAAAGTCGTACCAGCAATAATAAAGGAATAGACCAAATTAAACGCTGAGCTAACATTTCTAACGGTTGAGCGCCGGGTAAAAGCCGATAAAACAGAGGTGTGATCCCCCAAAGAATATAAGAAAAAATGGCTAATACTGCCCCCGATTGAGCCCACATTTAATATTCCATTAATAAAAGTCGATATGATTTAATATCATACGCTTAAAATAGATAAAACAATATGATCAGCATCGCTGATTGATTAAACATCCGCCCTACCGCATAGAAGATATAAAAAACGCCATTAATAACCACTTCGAAAAAAGTAATTATTAATGGCGAGAAAGAAAATACGATTAAGGAAAACCACTGTAAACCGCAACCAGAAAAAATCAGTACGTTGTTAGAAAATGTCCCTGACATGTAAAGGTGGTTGTTGCTGAACAAAATCCTGTAATTTTTTACGACTCGGTGCAGCGGCTATTGCCCCTTTTTGAGTTGTCGCTAAAGCGCCACAAGCAGCTGCTTGCGTCACTATTTTTGATAAGTATTGTTCATCTTCAGCAAAACCATATTCAGCAAGTGCGGCTAACAAACCAGACATAAAAGCATCACCCGCCCCAGTTGTATCTATACATTCAACGGTAAAGGCACTAAATGCGACCTGAGTGTTTGGAGTTAACACTAAACATCCTTTAGAGCCCTGTGTGATCACTTTTAAACGCGCAGGATAACCTTCTAATTTTTTTAGTGCATGATCCAATGTTACTTCTTGAGTCATCCACGTAAGTTCATCTTCCGATAGTTTCAAGATATCGGCTTTATGTGCATAATCATCGATAACTTTGCGCATTTCTTCGTGATCACGCCACATTTGAGGACGTAAGTTAATATCAAAACTTAACAATGAATCTGTCTCTTTAATGCGATTGATTGCTGTATCCAAGGTTGAGCGACAAATAGGATTCACTAATGCCAAAGAACAAAAATGCAAAATATCTTTTTCGAATATTGGTAATGACTTTTCTGTTAAAAATTGATCAGCGGATTCGGCAACTAAAAAGGTGAAATCACGCTCACCATTTTCTTGTAAAGAAACAAGAACAGTACTGGTTCGGTGAAACTCATCAAACTCCATTGCACGAGTATCAACCCCCAAATCAAACAATGTTTTTTGCATAAAATGGCCGAACGCATCTTCCCCAACACGTCCAATAAAACCACTTTGTTGACCAAGCTTGGCTACACCAGTAGCAACATTAACTGGAGCACCACCTGCACACGCCTCATATTGCATATTTTGTAATGGGATCAGGTCAACAACAGCATCACCTAAAGACCAGACTTTCATAATCTCTCCTGAAGATAAGCATTTATTTTTCTTCACTATATTCTGTTTTTATCACAATTCATAACGATTAAAGGAAGATATTGCACATCAATCCATACTAATAACACCTCTATAAGTGAGTGCCTGGATTTCTTCTCCATTAATCAAGAAAAGGAATGTGTAATTGTCTTTTCACCACAAGACACATGTTTTTTACCTTTTTGCTATGAGTGGTGAAGTAACGTTGTTATCAGGTAAATAGTCGCGGTTAAATAGCATCGACTACTTAAAAAAATACTAGTGCTATCTCGATGACAAAACATAATTTTGACAGAACGTCGTGTTCAGCTAATTAGCAAGGTAATTGAATCGTTGTTAATAGCGAATAAAACAGCACTCCATCATATTGCCATATCCTAAAACAGCAACCAGATCCAGATATAGAATACGTAACCCCATTATAGTGTAGATAATAGCGTCAAAACACTGATCTAAAAGTTACTAAAGGGTCTTTTTGTAACAATCCTGTGCCATCAGATTGACAACAAATGAACGCTCCCTAAATTTTCTTGTCATTCGATTAAGGGGGGATTATTTCAATAAGAAATGATATCTCTCTGGTATCTGTTTTCAAAACATCATCAATTGAAGAGACGTTGTGTCTCATCATAAATTTTTCATGCAGAATAATCTGGAACATAGATACATTGATCAATAGTATTTTGATTAAATTTCAGTGTCTTTGGTATTAATAACGCAGGATTATTAATCGCCTTTAAGACTATCATAAAAGAAATAGATTCAGGTCGGGCTACCTTTTTCAGTGATACCCCCCAGTATTGGATCGATGAAGTTATTAACAAGGTTAGATATAAATAAAGTTCTATTTTACAAGAAGTAAAGTCAACCAAACACAAAAGGAATTTTATTGTAACTAAATACTACGATTAAATTCGTTACCAATAAGCACCTAAATATATTATTTTTTTACTTATTAACTGCGTTTAATATAGTTAAAATCACTTACGGTAAAAAACTTAGTTACAATTAATAATAGTTATCCGAAAATCCATTATAGAAATAAATTATTCTTATCTATAAAATACAAATATTGAAACAAAACAAAGTTCTGATATTTTATCTATAATATAATACAGAAGTATTAATCATTTTTAATTTGATATATTCTGAATATGGCTCCGTTACGTGAATGTTACCCTACACAAAAAACTTATAAATTAGTCAAATTTCGTTACTTATTCACTTTTTAGTTAAGAGCTGAGTAAAACCAGGAGCAACATATGGAATCAATAATCCACTTAATCACTTTTGAAGATGACAGTACAAAAGTTCAACTTAAAGCTGTTCTTTCTTCTTTAGCAGCTAATGTGAAAACCTATTCAAATGAACAGGCTTTCTTGAAATACTATTTTTCTTCAACAAAAGGAGCGCATAAAGAGTGTATCATCATTAATACAAAAAACAGTGCTGCACCATCAATTGCACTGATTAAAGAACTCAACAAATTGAAAAACATCATCCCTGTTATTATTATTTCTGGGGATAGTTCCATTGAGAGTTGTCGTAGTGCATTTAAATCAGGCGCTTTTGAATATTTAACTCGCCCTTTGAATGTAAATGAGCTTCTTAATATTGTCTCTGAATCCTTTCTACATTATGAAAGTGAAGTAGAGCAATTTCGAACATATATATCTTTAAAAGATAAATTTGGTAAGTTATCAAATAGAGAAAAAGAAGTTATGGAGATGATCCTTGAGGGAAATACGAGTAAAGAAGCGGCAGAAAAACTTTCGCTATCACCTCGTACTGTTGAAGTACATCGCTCAAATATGTATACAAAATTGAAAATAAGATCACTACCACAATTGGTTCAAGAATATGATTTCTTTAAGAAATATGACTTAAAAGCTGGCTGATTTACTCATGTGAATTTTATTTATCAATAGGTTTAATATCTACGATATAACGATATAGCCTGTTCAATTTTCATTATTTTCTATTAATGAGAGAAAACTGTACTTCTAAAAACATTCTATTTTGGATGATTTGTACCTAATATGGGAATAATTAATACGTTAGACTCCATTCTACGATAGAAGGGGCGGCAACTTATTTTGATGCCACCCTTTCATTAGTGTTCGCTTAATTTCAATTTAAAACACTTGTATATTTTATTCTCATAATCGCTATTATTAATAACTATAATCACTGTTTTTTATTAATAATAGTAATATAAGAATAGATGAAGCATTTCATTTGATATAAATCATTTTTTACTTTTTATAAATATGAATCTTCTCATTTTTAATTCTTATTATTCTTTATTCTTATTTCACGAAGAAAATTATTAACGATTAAAAAATAATACAAAAGAAATCCTTGTCTCTTTTTTTATGTTCATTTAAAGATTTTTTATGCGATTTTATTTTTGACTTAAACAAAATTTTTTTAATAAGAAAATTCTAACTAGTGTGTTTTAATTACCGTCATTTTAGCAGTAAAATAAGAAATAATAATTATTATTACCCTTTATACTCCCTCTTACTTAAGAAATTTATTCTCTTTATAGTTTAATTAATGTAATACATTATTTATCATTTCTACTTAATAATACTCCAATAAAGATTATCATTAAATGATCTCTCAAGGTAAGTATAACCTCTTATCATGGGATAAGTACTAACCCTTAGAAAAGTAAATATTTATTGATAATTTATGTATAGTCTTAATTTGATTATTAAATATGGAATAAATTCGTATCTTTGAAATATAAGATAAACTTATACGTTTTTTCTTATTCTCACTTTGAACAAATAGTCTTATGCTATATCCACCTAACTCGCTTTTTTACAAAAAAAATGAATAACCAAGATAAAAATCGCCGTCCTATAAAAGCAAGACAAACAAACTGGGCAACAAAATGTAGTCGCTACTTACAGCAAAAAGGAGCAACACCCAATGGTATTTCGGTGTTTAGCATTATATTTGCATTACTTGCTAGCTTATTACTCTTCTTTGCCCTTTCTTATTCTCATGGTCTATTACGCTCATTTTTGTTGATCTTTGGTGCATTAATGATCCAAGGTCGTCTTATTTGTAATTTATTAGATGGTATGGTTGCTGTTGAAGGCGGAATGAAAAGCCCTGTTGGGGCTGTTTATAACGAATTACCAGACAGAATTGCAGATACTCTGATTATTTTAGGTGTGGGCTATGGATTATCCGCTGACTTTTCGATGGCGATAACTTTAGGCTGGGTAGGTGCGTTTTTTGCGGTCATGACCGCTTATGTTCGAGTATTAGGTGGAAGCTGTGGATTAGATCAACACTTTACAGGCCCCATGGCGAAACAACATCGAATGGCTTTACTCACTTCGGTTGCTGTTATTGCCGCTTTGATTCCTAACCTTTGGGGAATATGGCTCTTTTTTATTGCATTATGGATTATTATTTTAGGTTCAACACTTACTACAATTTTCAGAACCCGTCGAATTTTACGGGATTTAGCACAAGGTGCCTAATTAATGAAAAATGGAAAACTTGCTTTAGACGCAAAAGTGGTCTCATCTGTATTAGTTTCTATCTGCCGTTTTCTAACTGGAATTCGTGCAAAACAGACCTCTCCCATTGCGAAGGATACACCTTGTATTTATTACGCTAACCACTCTAGCCATCTTGATGGCTTAGTCATTTGGTCTTGTCTTACACCCAATATTCGCCCTTATGTACATCCCGTTGCAGCTGAAGATTACTGGAATAAAAATCGCCTACGACGTTATTTATCTCGCCGTATTTTTAGAGCGATCCTTATTCCTCGTCATGCGACTAAAATGAATTTCACAGAAGAAAATAGCCAAGATGAAAAGATACCTAACCAAATAATGGACAGAAACACATCATCAACGTCGAATAAAGTCAATGCATTGGCTATCATGCAAGATATTTTAGATCAAGGTGAATCCCTAATTATTTTCCCTGAAGGCACAAGGGGCAATGGCGAATCTATTCAAGATTTTAAAGCAGGTCTTTGGCATCTTTCTCGTAAAAATCCCAATGTTCAATTAGTCCCTATTTATCTTGAAAACTTAAATCGAGTACTCCCGAAAGGTTCTCACTTAGTTGTTCCTGTTATTTGCAGTGCCATTTTTGGTGCCCCCATAGCATCCACTCATGAAAATGAAAGTAAACAAGAGTTTCTGATAAGAGCAAAAAGTGCATTAGAGGAGTTACACAATGGAACGTATTAATAATGAAGTCCTCTGGATATTTATCGGACTCTTCTCTTTCTTAATTGTTGCCAGCATCATTGGGGCTATTCTCGCAGCAATTAAAGGCCCTACCTCAACAATTACTAACCTTAATTCAAGGATCAACGCTTGGTGGGTAATGTGTATTATTGCAGGCGTTGCAATCGGTATTGGTGTAATTGGCTCTGTCATACTGTTTACAATTATTTCATGGCTTGCTCTTCGTGAACTCATTACATTAACCCCAACACACCGAGGCGATCATGAAGCATTATTTTGGTGCTTCTTCGTGATCTTGCCTATCCAATACGTTCTTGTTGGCGTGCAGTGGTATAATTTAATGGCTGTATTTATCCCTGTTTACGCTTTTTTATTAATCCCAACACGTATGGCGCTTTCCGGTGATACCCGCCATTTCTTAGAGCGTATGGCAAAAGTGCAATGGAGTGTGATGATAGCAATTTATTGCCTAAGTTATGCCCCCGCACTGTTAATGTTACCAATCGAAGGTTTTGAAGGCCGTAATATCAACTTACTGCTCTTTTTAATGATAGTGGTACAAGTTTCTGATGTACTTCAATATGTCTTTGGTAAATTATTTGGCAAACATCCTATCGTGCCTAAATTAAGTCCAAATAAAACCATTGAAGGTTTTTTCGGTGGCATTATTTCCGCCAGCCTAATCGGAATGATGTTGTGGTGGGCAACACCTTTTTCATGGTGGGCAGCCTTTTTACTCTCTTTAGCGATTACATTGGCGGGTTTTGCAGGTGGCTTATGTATGTCGGCAATAAAAAGGGACAGTGGCGTAAAAGATTTTGGCACAATGATAGAAGGTCATGGTGGTATGATGGATAGAATGGATTCCCTCTGTTTTGCAGCGCCTATTTTCTTCCATGTCATTCGCTATTTTTACGTTTAGTTCTACTTGGTTTAATCAAAAATAAACTAGCCCAATATAGACTAAAATGCCGATATTAAAGCTATCGGCATTTGATATTCTCTTTTTTCTCCATACCCATTTAATATCAATCATTGATTATCATTATATAAATTAAACATTTGTTTTAATTTTAGAGCAAAAATCAATATTATTTATATTACATATAAATCAATAGATTAAATAAAATTATAGCAATTAAAGAGGTCTGATTTCTCTACTTTTTTATTTATAATGATAGCCTAGAAGACTGCTATCTTTTACCCTAGCGCCCCTTTTCATTTTAGATCCTTTATAATTATGATCACTTGGTTACTTCTTGCTTTATCTTTGTCATTTTTGGGTTTTAATCGCACACTTGCACTTATTACACTTGCAGTTACAACACTTAGCGCATTTATAACAGGCATTATTGCATGGCAAACTTTACCAATTATCTTTAGTATTCTGTTACTAGCTCTTGCCTATTCCCGTTATAAAACACAACCACTGCTTCGGGCAATTATCATTCTTGCTCTTATTATTATTGCCAGTGGTTTAGCTTTTCACCTTATTCCTGGTTTTAACAATTTACGTTACCTTTCACATACCCCTATAGGAATAAAAAGCGTCCCTTTTTCGTTTTACTTCAATGCGGATAAAGCATTGTTGCCTTTTATTTTTCTCATTTTTATTCCTACCCTTTTTGTCTGTAATCCATTAAAAGAAGCGAATAAATTGCAATGGTTAATGTTGCTTATTGCAATCCCTGTATTATTACTCGTTGCCGTAAAATTAGGGGGGTTAGCTATTGAGCTTCACTTACCACACTGGTTACCTGCATTTATTCTGGCAAACCTCTTTTTTGTCTCTCTTGCTGAAGAAGCATTATTTAGAGGTGTTATTCAACAAACCTTATCACGTTACCTTCCTCCTTATGTTGCTCTGTTAATAGCAGCCATTATTTTTGGCTTTGCACACTTTGCTGGAGGGGTACTGTTGGTTATCTTCGCATCTCTCGCGGGGGTTATTTATGGCTTGGCTTGGATGTGGAGTGGTCGGATTTGGGTTTCAACTGCGTTTCATTTTACGCTTAATCTGACTCATCTACTCTTTTTTACTTACCCATTTAAAGTAGCTTAATCTCCTTTTCTACATCTTATTGAAAGATTTTTTGTCCTGACTTTCACCACCTTTTACTGATATCTTAAGGCCATCGGTAAAAGGATGAGTGAAACGTGAAAGCAATCACACAAATGGAATATAGATATTCTTATTTGCTCCCATCATCTGGTGAAATTTTTGTTAGTATGCTTTATCGCTTATCTATAAATAATCAAAATTTCATACGGCACACAACAACAAGCCAAAAATAATAACATCCATTAACACGATAAGAAATTGTCTTACTTTGCAGTATAGACCTTAGAAAAAATAGGTAAGCTTTGTTTAGTTCAGCATTATCTGCTGAAATTTTACCTTTTTCACCACCAGGACAAAAAATATGTTAGACCAAGAAATGATCCGTACTTTTATACAGGTCGCCGATTGCCAAAGTTTTACGAAAGCGGCCGATGTGCTTCATAAAACATCAGCGGCCATTAGTTACCGTATTAAAACATTAGAAGAAAATATTGGTACTCAACTTTTTAATCGTACAACAAGAACCGTGACCTTAACGCCAGCGGGTGAATACTTACTAGAAAAATGCCGCCAATGGATTGTATGGTTAGAATCGATGCCTGTTGAGCTTCAACAAATGAATGCAGGTGTCGAACACCAAGTGAATATTGTTATTAATAATCTACTTTATGATCGCACTGCTGTTGCCAGTATGCTGGCTTGCCTTCATCAACGTTTCCCTTCAACACAATTTCATATTACTCGCCAAGTTTATATGGGCGTTTGGGATGCGCTTATTAACGAGGATTATCATTTTGCTATCGGGGTTACTGGTAATGAATCCCTTAAGAATAATATTAATATTTGTGCCATGGGCGAAATTCAATGGCAATTTGTTGTCGCACCTAATCATCCTTTAGCCAATATCAGTGGGGTATTAAGTGATGATCAAATGCGAATGTATTCCGCAGTTAATGTAGAAGATACTTCCCGACATCTTTCTAAACGCACAGCATGGCGCTTATCAGGTCAGCATGAAATCCGTGTACCTGATTTACACACAAAATTAGCTTGTCATTTAAAAGGCGTCGGTATCGGATTTTTACCATTAAGTTTATGCAAACCGCTTATTGATAGTGGACAGCTAATTGCTAAAGAAGTAAAAAACCGTCGCCATAATTCACCACTTTCTTTAGCATGGTGTGAAGATAAAAAAGGCGCTGTGGTAAGTTATTTAGTGGAATTGTTCAAGCAGAATCATCCCAGCGTACAATCGTTTTACGATCCTTTAAATTAAAAAGGCAAACCGAAGTTTGCCCTTTTATTATTTATTCAAAAATGATCTAATACTAAATTACGCTTTTACTTCTTCATTATTGTTGTTGCTTTCTTTAATAAAGAGGCTTGCCACAATACCAATACAAATCAGAATAGCGGCAAAGTAGAAACCAGAGTCCATGCTACCTGTTTTATCTGATAAGAAACCAGTTAATGTCGGTGCAAAGACAGAACCTAGCATACCAATACAGTTATAAACACCAAACGATGTACCTAGTGCGTGTCGTGGTGAGTTATCAGCAACAACAGCAACAAGAACCGGGTTTGTACTGATTTTACCCACAATACCATAAAGGATCAGAGCACCAATTAACACAGGCATTGACTCTGACATTGGCACAGCAAGAATAGCGACTAATGACAGAGGTAACATGACCAGTAATACAGGTTTGCGACGACCAATTTTATCTGAAACCCAGCTAAAAAGAAGTGAACCAGGAATAGCAAACCACGGCATTAATGATGCGATAGTTGAAATTTGTGTCCCTGTAATTCCACGCTCAGTTTCTAAGTAGTACGGCAACCAAGTTACTAATACGAAGAAGCCATAGATTGAACAGAAGATGGTAACATATGCAAGGTTAATGTTACGGTTGCCGAATAAATCTTTAAATGTCAGCTTAACTTTCTGTTTTGGTGCACCCGCTTCTGTTGCAGGCTGTGCTTTGGGTTTATCTTTAATGATCCATAGCATCACCAAACCGATGATGATAATAGGAACACCAATAATGTAGAATGGCGCACGCCAACTCATTCCCATCTCACCAACAGAAATACTTGAGATGTAATAACCAATAGACAGACCAAATGCCATACCACTATTGATAATTGCACTACCTAACGTGATACGATGTTTCGGTATCGCTTCTGAAGATAAACCATATTGAGGACCATAATAGAAACCTTGGAAGATCCCCACCATGACCCATGCAAACATAAAGGTCACGTAAGTTGGCATCATCCCCGCAATAATGGTAAATCCACCAAAGAGCACAACCCCTGTTACTAATACTTTTTTCTTACCTAAATAGTCACCAATCATGCCTGATGGAATATTGAGTGCAGTATATCCGATAAAGAAAATACTCATGATAGAACCAAGTTGAGCTTTAGTAAGATCAAACTCAGCACCAATATTTACCATTAATGGGCCGACAATGGCGCGGCTACCATAAAGTGCAATCCAACCAAAGAAGAAGATAATGGTCAGTTTGACCCAATAAGGGACTTTGCCTTTCTCATTCACTTGTGCATCGTTCATAATGACGCTCCTGAAAGCATTTTTATTAAGACTTATAAATTAAAGTGCCAGACTGACCTTCAATAACTTGTTGAATATTTTGTAATGCACCAATATGTGCTTGTTGCCCAGTTGCATTAACAAAATCACTCACCGCCATAATTTTTGGTCCCATTGCGCCATCAGCGACAGCCATTGGTGCAAGTTCTTCTGGTGTTGCTTCACGAATTGCGGCTTGTTCTGGTGTACCCCAATTTTTATAAATAGCATCAGCCTCTGTTAAAATAACAAAGTGCTCTGCATTTAATTCACGAGAAATTAAAGCCGCTGTTAAATCTTTATCAATAACAGCTTCACTACCAATAAATTCATTATTTGTGTTGTTAACTGGAATACCACCACCACCACCACAAATAACAACATGACCTTTATCTAATAAAAGTCTTACCGCTTCGATATCAATAATTTTTTTCGGTGTTGGTGACGGTACAACACGGCGGTAATGTTTACCGTCTTGTTTAAATGTCCATTGATACTTCGCAATCAATTCTTCTTTATCTGCCTCATCATAAATAGGGCCAATAAATTTACTTGGATCGTTAAATGCTTCATCATTAATATCAACAGAAACACGCGTCATTACCGTTGTAATTGCTTGTTCTGGATTATTTTGATTAATTTTTTGCATCATCATATAACCAATCATACCTTGGCTTTCAGCCACTAGAATATCCAACGGATATGCAGGAACATCTTGATATGCCAGGTTTTGTAGTGCAAGCAATCCAACTTGAGGCCCATTGCCGTGTACTAATACAACACGGTACTCTTTTGCTAATTTATTAATTGTCTCTGACATTAATTCAATATTTTTATATTGATTTTCAGCAGATAAAATTTCTCCGCGTTGCAATAATGCATTTCCGCCTAAAGCAATAACAATTGTTTTCATAATTATCCGTATCCGAATGTTTATATAAATTCTTTTATTAAAAAAAATTAACCAATATGCTGTTGTTGTTTTTTAGTTTGGTAACCAATCCATAATCCCAGTAATGTATCTGCACCGGAATGATGACCAATAGAGAGTATTTCCAACATATCCTTAAAAATAATCTCTTTATTCTTTATTTTTTTACCTAGTTGAATGAGATAGGTAGAAAATATTCCCTGGGTGGCATATTCCAAATAATGCTTACTGACAACGGTGGTCAATTCAGATAAAGGAGGAGTGCTATTAAAAAAATAATTAAGTTTTTTTTCTGGTTCTGCTAAATAATGTGCAAATAACATTCCTACTAGCATATCATCTGAACTTGGCGTTAATCCGGGGCCTTTCCCTGTAAAAATAGCCCAGTTAACAGCATTGCCCACTAACTGATTATGAAATAGCTTAATTAATAATTTAATTTCACTGAGCTGCGCGATTTGGCGATAATTTTTCAATGGTCCATATAACCCTGTTGTAATTGAGGGTGAAAGCAGAGAAAAAAAACTTTCTAACCAACGCAAATCTAATTCCGCTTTATCTTGTAAACGCAAATTCTCACCTTGACCTGCTAGTAGAGTAAGTTTATTGGCGAGTATTGCTTGATGATCTTTTAGACTCATCATGACCGAGGGATGACACTGTTTTGCAAAATAGTCAAAATCATCTTGTTTCAGTAACCATCCCATCGGGCTTAATCCTCTTCCTTCACGATGAAAAGTGATTAAACGTTGTTGAGGGCAAATGAAATTCAAAGCATGATCATAAATGCCCACACATTTAATCTCACTTTCAAAGTCAGTAATATGTTGGCTGGTTTGAAGTGCTTGAATTTGCATAATGCCCCCTTTATTGCTGTGATTTATCGTTACAACGCACGATTAAGCATCGATACCTAACTCTTCTGCCAGTGCAACAATCGCTTTCTCAAAACAACCTAAAGGTGCGCGTACCGTTCCTGCGCCTATCTGACCGACACCCGGATCTTTATGCGCAATCCCCGTATTAATCAGTGGCGTAATCCCCGTTTCAACAACGCGACGAGCATCTAAACCTAAACACGCACCTTGGAAATCCCAAGTTGGAATTTGCAACATCATGTTACGCGCAAGGTAGATCTCAGCCATTTCTTCAGTCACTTCTCGCGCGGCATCCATACCTCCTGATGCACCAACAAAACGAGTCACACCCGGTGCTGCAACCATGGCTGCGCCACCAATACCAAAAGTTTCAGTAATTGCACTGTCACCGATATCTGGGTTTGCATCTGCTTGACTAAAACCAGAGAAGAACAGACCTTGTGGTGTATTCACTGGAGCCGTAAACCATTGGTCGCCCATTCCACTGATTTTGATACCAAAGTTGCTACCATTACGGGTCATAACGGTAACGATAGTGCCTTGTTTGATTTGAGCACCTGCATCCATCGCAGCTTTACAATAAGCCATTGCTAAGTTCAGGAAGAATTGGTCTGTAATGCTCAGGAATTTAGTTACTTTTGTGATTTCAGCATCTTCAAAATCTAATGTGCTTAATACTGGTGCCAATTGACGCAGTAACAGGGCTGAAGCTGCAATATTACGTTGGTGGAATTCATCCCCCATCGTAATGGCTTGCCCCATAATTGCAGTCAAATCGATACCATTTTCAAAAGTAGCAATCGCTGCTTTTAATACTGGCGCTAAGCTATTTTTCATCCAATGTAGGCGCTCTTGCACATCTGGGCCGTAAGCACCAAAGCGCATCACTTTACCGATACCTTCGTTCATATTGCAGTAAGCATAGTTACCATGAATGTGGTTTTTGATGACTAACATTGGCATATGAGCAGAAGTAATCCCTCCCATAGGGCCTACTGCATTTACGTTATGGCAAGGAATAAACTCAATTTCCCCCGCCTCTAACATCACTAATGCTTGTTCTTCAGTTTCTGCCCAGCCTTCAAATAAAGAAGCACCAATACATGCACCGCGAACAGGGCCACTCATTTCCTCCCAAGTTACAGGAGGGCCTGCATGAAGTAATTTTTTACCTGTCTCTAAAGTTGGTACAATTTCTTTAGCTAAATTAACATCACACCAGTGAGGACGGGCTTCACGGATACGTTCGATAACTGCTTCATTCGCTTGTTCGATAGTTGAATACATATCTGCAATTCCTTATTTCAATTTCTTTAATATTTCAGCCAGTTTTTTATTGCCACCTGCGACAGGTGCCCACTGATAATGCACAACAGGAGTCCCACTTGATTGCAGATCGTCTGCAAAACTACGTAGACCAGCGTTGATCACAGAGATCCCGTTAAGCAGTGGTGACACTTCAGCATGTGCTTCTGCTGGATGTGGCTGGATTAATTCTTTTGCTAATAAAACCGCTTCTGGCAACGTATCCATGACAATAATGCCCGCTTCTTTTAGCTGTTTTTGCTGTTCGCTACGGTTTTGCGGATCATCTTCAGTACCAGTAATGGTTGCGATGGTGATTAATGGATTGGCTTCGCCACGTTTTTCATTCAGTTTTTTGATTTCTTGAATTAACGCGCCGGCAGGATCTTGAGTTGCACCATAACCAATAACAAAATCAACCAGTAACACGCCAGCCTCTGTTTTATTGCTTAGCTCACTGATAAATTTGTTACGTGTAGATGGGTCAATCATTGGGTGTGGTTTACCCTGTGTATAAAAATCATCACCCATATCGATGATTTTATGACCATCAGCATCTAGCATTGTGCCTTGCTTATGTTCATTATCGACTTCAACATTAAGTTTTTCGGATAACAACATGGCGCACTCAGCCGCTAGCGTACCACCGGCATAAAGACCAATGATTTTCTTACCTGTAACTTTTGGTAACTCAGCCGCGATATCTTCAACACGCGCTAATTCAGCCGCAATGCGCGCCGTTTCATCTAACGTGCGAGTAAAATAAATATTGTCGTCTTGGAATTTCTCAGGTGTTGTGCCTAAGAATTGCGCCACAATCGGTTTATTATGGCGTTTCATTTCAGCAATAATTTTTTGACGAACAGCAGGCGCGGGTGGCTTAGAAACAAAAGCAATAACACGCGTATTAGGATCTGCCGCTAGCATATTGATAGCAGTTACAGCACTGATACCACCAATTTCCTCGGTTAAATCACGTCCACCTAAACCAATTGAATGAGAAATACCTTGGCGTTGTAAAACGATTTGAGAGGTAATTTCTTGAATACCCGTACCTGATGCGCCAACAATACCAATAGAGCCTTTAGGTGCAATGTTAGCGAAAGCAAGAGGTGCGCCTGCAATATTTGCCGTACCACAGTCAGGCCCCATCACAATCAAACCTTTTGCTGCAGCTTTTTCTTTTAGTGCTTTTTCATCTGTAATAGAAACGTTGTCAGAGAACAGCATGACGTTACAACCATCATCTAAGCCCGTGTCAGCCAATTCCGCGGCATATTCACCAGCAATAGAGATAAGTAACATATTGGCATTAGTGCTTTTTTGTTTAGCGGTACGCCAGCTACGTACTGTCGTTAATTTGTTACCGCCTTTTTGACCGCTTGCAATTTCTGCTAGTGCTTCTTCTAACGCAGTAGAAATCATGTCGATAATCGCAGGATCGTCTGATTCCGCTTTAATCGAAACACAAATGTCATTCGGCGTTGCTTCGTTAAACATGTCATGCCAAAAACCGGTGACATCAAGAAGAGATTTATTCGCTGGTGTTCCCATCATGACGGAAATTTCTTCCACTTCAGGGGCTTCACTTAATTTTCGGGAAATAATCATCAGGCTAACGGAATCCTGAAAGCTCCCTTTTTTAATAAAAGCATGGATCATTATGATATCCTTAACGCATTTAATATATGTAACAACACATATCTATTTGCATTTCGTTTTTTTGATAATAAGAAGCCTATTTGCTTAAACTATTAAGCAATATAAATAAATGTCTGATTTATTAATTTTGAATCTCTGCATATAAACATACTGAAGAAATATTGAAATGTAGAGTGATTGAAGTCACACTTATTTATTGTAAAAAATTTTTATTTAATATGACGATATTTATTAAATAAATTATTATGAGGAAATTTTATTATTCTAAAAATAAAATCAAAAATAAAAAGTAGAATTTAACGGATAGGAAACAAAACTAGTTCAATAAAAGCTATAAAAAACAATAGGAAATAAAAACGAAGCAACAATTTTATAACATACAGCAATAAATCATTATTATCAAGAATTAAAAATAAACCTCTTTTCATCCCTATTTTTAGAATTTAACACTTTAACTTAAATTATATTTATTATTATAAAAAAACAAAAAAGCCTCATATTTAATAAGGTCTTTTCTATAAAATATGACTTAATTTATTGCTTAATAGCTTCAACTTGAATTTTTAATGTCATATTATCAGCCATCCCTTCTTTGACCAAAAAATCCACGCTCCAATCTGAACGTTTAATGGTTGTTTCAAAATCACCACCACAGACTGGCGCATTAAATACAGGACTTTCATAACAATTAAATTTGGTTGTTGTTAATTTAACTGGCAATGTTTTTCCTTTCATCGTTAATAGCCCTTCAATGGATGTGGGTTTATTATCGAGAAATACCATTTTGCTGAAGAAAACTGAATTGTTGGGTATTTATCTGTATCTAAGATATCTACACTTTTCACATGATTATCAAATGCCGTTAATCCCGTATTTAGTGTTTTAACTGGAATAGAAACGTTTATTTTTCCTATATTCTTTTCTGGTGAGTATGTTAAATCACCTTCAATTTCATAGAAACCACCACTGTTAGTTGAAGTATCAAAATGGTCAATATAAAACATTGCCTTAGTATGCGTTGGTTCAAGTTTATATTCATTGGCTTGTACTGCTGGCACAAGTAATAATGAAGATAATACGGCAGGTAAAATAAATTTCATTATAATTCCCTAATCTATTTTTATAGAGTAATACCCATAAAGAAAATATTTTATAAAAACATAAAGATACATAATCACATTGTATTTTAATAACACTAGGTTACATAAAAAATTTATTTTTAAAAATAAGTTAATAAATAATTTTATTTTTATGACATCAATCAATGAATATTTAATAATATGTTAATAACATCGTATTTAATAAAAATACTTATTAGCTTTACCTTTTACTTCCGATTATTTATTTAACCTGCAACCTAATGGAATAACCTGATGAACAAATTGACTCCATTAAGACCCATACCGACATTAATCGCCATCTCTATCACCCTGGTTATCTGGTTTTTTATTCCCATTCCAGAAGGCGTTGATCCCAATGCTTGGCATTTATTAGCCCTTTTTGTTGGTACTATCGCCGCCATTATTGGTAAAGCACTTCCTATCGGTGCTGTTTCTATTATTGCTATCGCATTAGTCGCTGTTACAGGTGTTACTAATCCTAATTCAACTAAAGCCGCTATCGGTGATGCATTAAGTGGATTTTCCAATGATCTTATTTGGTTAATTGGTATTTCCATTATGGTTTCAATGAGCCTAAATAAAACCGGACTCGGTGCTAGAATTGGTTATTATTTTATTTCACTATTTGGCAAAAGAACCATTGGAATAGCCTATTCATTGGCTATTGCTGAAACAATATTAGCCCCTGTAACTCCAAGTAATACCGCACGTGGTGGTGGGATTATTCACCCAATTATGCGTTCTATTTCAGACAGTTTTAACTCTAAAGCAGAAGATGGCACAAGTGGAAAAATAGGTCGTTACCTCTCTTTAGTGAACTACAATATAAATCCAATTACTTCTGCCATGTTTATTACGGCAACAGCTCCTAACCCACTAATTGTGAGTTTAATTATCAGTGAAACTGATCCTACACATGAGCTTAGTTGGTCTATGTGGGCAATTGCGGCTTTTGTACCCGCTATCGTTTCATTAATATTAATGCCTATCGTTATTTATCTGCTTTATAAGCCAGAAATAACCAGTACCCCAAATGCCCCCCATTTTGCTAAAGAGCGTTTAGCGCAATTAGGGCCTATTTCATTACCTGAGAAAATAACCCTTGCAGTCTTCGCCTTATTATTAATTATGTGGGCGGGTGTACCTGCATTGTTATTTGGTGATGCGTTCAGTGTTAATGCCACAACAGCCGCATTTATTGGCTTATCGATTTTATTATGTACAGGTGTTTTAAATTGGGATGATATTTTAAAAAACAAAGGTGCATGGGATACCGTTGTTTGGTTCTCTGCCTTAGTAATGATGGCATCCTTCTTAGGAAAATTAGGATTGATTAAATGGTTGTCACTCAGCGTAGGGGCAAGTATTGATAGTATGGGAATAAGTTGGGTCAGTGGCATGATATTACTGGTACTAATTTATGTTTATTCTCACTACTTTTTTGCCAGTACCACCGCGCATATTACCGCAATGTTTGCCGCGTTTTATGCCGCAGGTTTAGCACTTGGCGCACCACCAATGTTATTAGGGCTTATTTTGGCATTCTCATCTTCATTAATGATGTCATTAACCCATTATGGTACAGGTACTGCGCCCATTATTTTTGGTTCAGGTTACGCCACATTGGGCGAATGGTGGAAAACTGGCTTTGTGATGAGTGTTGTTAACCTTATCGTTTGGATAACGTTGGGTAGTGTATGGTGGAAACTGTTAGGATATTGGTAAGAATAAATATCTACACTATAGGAGCATTAATGCCTAAGTACTCATGATTACACCATTTATCCAAATGATAAATCATCTTAGGCATTATTAATAAATTTATTGTATGAATAATACTTCAGCCATATAGTGATTTTTTTTATTATCGACTTTATCTTTATCAAGCTTATTATCTTCAATAAGCAAATCACTTAAAAAATATTCCGGTTCAACATCAAAAAGATAAGACAAACGATACAGTGTTTCAGCATGAATATTAGTATCTCCATTTTCATAACGAGATTGATGTTGCTGACTAACGCCAAGTAATGCACCGAGCTCATCTCCAGTCATACAATACATTTCTCTCAATTTTCGGATCTTTTTTCCAACTAATCTTGATATTTTCTTATTCATAAAAACATCCTCAAAATAAATAAAATATATTATTCATATAAAATATTTACTGTTGCTACTGAATTTGCAGTGCCTGCTGTTATCTTATTACTCGTCTTGATATAACGCGCTTTCCAATTAAAAATATAATCACCAGAAGAAACATTGTTTTGTAAATTAAGTTTTGTATTTAATTTTATTGGGGTATTATTACTATTGACTATTTGAATGCCAATACCTGTTGCACGGTTAGAGCCCGATAAATTTAATTTTCCTGTGTTTGCATCAATATATCCGGCACTACTTGTCACCGTTGCTTTAATATTGGTTCCCGCGGCACAACTTAACGTAATTGGAATATTAACATTTTGGCTAACATCGCCGATATTTTTAAACTGAGTGTCATACCATGTTCCCAAATTAATATTATAATTGTTTGATTTTGTTGTACACTTTAGTGAATTTACTTTTATTGAACCAATTGGTATTCTCAATGTTGATAAAATCCATCGACTAGTATTAGGCAATGTATTATTTTGCTCCATACGTGCTAAATTCCCTCCCATTAATGTATTCGATTGAGTTACTCTGCCTGTTTTTATAATCTCAACAACCCAAGTTGGGTTATTAATTATATATTTTTGTCTTTCATTATCTTTGACGAAACTAGTATTTATATGACCAATATTAGTCATTTTTACTCTTATTCCAATACCAGGGATATTGGTTGCTGCTATCTTATTAGAATTAGGTGTCCATCCATTAATAAAACGCCCAGTAATAATAGCATTTCCACAGAGACCATTATCCCCTTCATATGATGCTGTGTAGGGTGGAAGATACGAAAGTTTAATTGTATCAAGTGTTCTTGTCGTCAGATCGTCATATTGAATATTAAAAACTCGATTGGGTACATTAACAATAATATTTTTATAATTAGGATTCTGTATGCATGCAGCAGTAGAGTAAGTAGAATAAATTAACACTCCACTTAATAATAATGGCTTAATTATTATATTTCCCATTTTTAGCCTCATTCTTTTTTTAAAAGAATAGTTTTAATTTCACAATTATCTTTTTCATCTAAAATAAAAAAGTCTTTTATATGGATATTAAATATCTCTGCATATTGATTAAGTCTATCCAGGCTAATTCTATTAATCCCCCGTTCATATCTTGATTGTTGCTGTTGGCTAACTCCAATGAGTGATGCCAATTCATCTAACGAAATCCCCTTCATTTTCCTATAATAAGTAATTTTCCTACCTATTACTTTTGATACAGGATAGCGATTAATCACTTTCTACTCCTAGGTTAAGTAGTTTTTAATTATAAATTAATGTAAATTCAAGATGACTTTTAAATGTTCCTGTACTCATTCCATTGCCGGTTTTAATTAATCTTGCTGCTAAAAGATATTCAGCCATTTTGGTTTGGCTATTAATTATTGCCTCTAATTTAGTTCCATTTTTTACTATCGTTTTATTTTTATTTTCTATTAAATTTAATGCGATATTTTTTGCAGTTCCATTATTGATAAAATAATTTCCATTATTAGGATCAGCAGTACCAGCTATCGTTATCGTTGCTTTTTTTGTACTTACTGGACAATTTTTTAATTTTATTGAAAAATCGATCCAATCTGTGTTCTGATTATTTTGTAACTCTCTAATATTTACTTTCTTAAAGTCAATTAAATAGTTCTTATTCTCAATCTCACAAGGCGATACTGTCACTGTTCCATAAATATTAATATTTACAGTACTCGCCATTGTAAAAGATGAAAAAAATAGAAGTAAAAAAATTATCGCTTTCATATTATTTCTCTTTTATAAATAGATAATATTTGCAGTCACTTTTGCTGATATTGTGCCTGGCGATCCCTTTCCTGATGGACTAAACGCTCGTGTTCGTAATCCCAATTTAATGCTAGTCTGCCCATTTAATGTAAGGAATAGCGATTGTTGATTCCCTAGTTTTATCGTACCCGTCCAATTCTCTAATTGCACTGCGATATTTTCAGCACTTCCTTGATTTTTGTATAAACTACTCGAGTCAGCCACATCAGATATACCTGAAAACGTAAGCTTTATTTGATTAATTGCCGTGGAGCAGTTTTGAAACTCTATATTAAACATATTCCAGCTAGAAGCTGAATTTGCCTTTTCAAAATTAGCTGCTGGTATATTTTTCAAATCAACATTTATATTATCGCCACTCGAAACATTGCATGTAGCGATCCTAATATTGCCAGTAAAATTTAAATTAACACTGTCTGAAGCCCAAGATATAGGGCTTATTATTAGAGCGTTTATTAAAAATAACTGATTAATTATCTTTTCCATTCTTATTTCCTACACGTAGCAGATATCGACAGCTATATTTTAATTAGCTGTAATACTATAATTGGATGAATAAAATATTTATGTTATTTATTTATGACAAACTACGGTAGTCTTATAGAGACCTAAATAATGAGAATCATTTAATAAATTATAATTTGCACTACATTGTTTATCATTATACTTAACAATAAACTCACCTTTTCCACTTAATCCAGATAAATAAACTTCACCATCATTACCTACAATGCTATTCAATTGAGGATTATCTTTAAAAATCACCTGCGCTCCAAAAGGAATTAACTCATCATTTTCTAGTGTTAACGTAATTAATGCACGATATCCGACATTCGCAGAGAATTTTGCTTTTACTAATGCACCACGACTAGGGGAAACGGTCTGACTCGTTAATGCCATTTCTGTATTTTCCGGTAATGCTGTAGTATCAATATCAATTGCATTTTTACGATATGGAGTAATATAAGGCACTAAAGCATAACCATAACTGTTAGTTTCTACCCCAGATTGATTTAAAATTGTCACATTACCTGCATCAGGAATATCAACAATAGCAGCAGTTTCACCAAGTTGTTGACCCAAAACTACCCCCCCTGAATGAGCAACTAAACTACCATTAATGCCATAATATAAATTATAGTTATCCTTACTATATCCACTGCCTCCAGTCACTTCACCGTATTTACCCTTATACGATGCGTTTAAATTACCAGAAGATCCTTGATCTTGATTCGTAAATGCTTGCTGTAGACTCCAATTTAATCGATTATTTAATTGAGATGCGGATAATCCCACACTTCCCGTACTCGAACTCTGACTACTATTATTTGTATTAAAGTTATAATAAAAAGTATCGTCAAAGACACTAAACGGCACACTTACTGAAAGCGCTAATTGATGCTCATTCTCACTTTTAGAATAGTTACTTGATTTATAAGAATAAGTATTTGTATTTTTATTATAGGTATAATTCAAACCATAACTAATCCCTTGCCAACTATTGTTATAACCCAGCGTCGCTGACTGCGTTTTTCTATCGCTATTCCAATAATCTTCTCTTACATACCCTACAGAAAGAGAGCCGTACCGCTCACCCAGATTTTGATTAATCGTAATTTCCGCACGATTACGACGGCGTTCAATTTCTGGCGCATTGGCGCCATTCCGATATTCATCAAAAACCTCCGATAAACTATAATATCCGTCAGTCGAATAGCGATACCCTGCTAACGCAATATTTGTTCCTGTCGTATTTAGGTTTTTGTTATATCTAAAACGATAAGACTGTCCATGTGATGTGTTACCATTATTTAATGTTGAATTTGCCTGTATAACATCAATGGATATTGCACCAAATGCCCCTAAATTTTTTCCCGCACCAATAGAATATGATTGATAGTTATTGCTCAGCTGGCTTCCCCCATAGACTGTTGTTCCATAAGGTAAACCATAAATTAATGTAAATTGGCCAAATTTCTGTTTTTCAATATCGCTGTCATAAGCACGATACTCACCTCCTGTGATGCTATAAGATAAATAACCTTCACGCTGTAAAACAGGCAAAGAAGCAAATGGTACGATTTGATGCTGTTCACTCCCATTAGATTCTTTTATTGTGACGTATAAATCTCCACTACTCCCTGTGGGATATAAATCATTAATCTCAAAAGGCCCTGCGGCGACTTCTGTTTGATAAATCGTATAACCATTTTGCCTAATCGTTATCTGAGCATTACTACGTGCGATACCGCGCACAACAGGTGCGTATCCACGTAAACTCTCAGGATACATATCATCATCTGTAGAAAGCTGTCCCCCTCTAAAAGGCACACTGTCAAAAACAGATGAAGGTGATACACCATCCCCTAAAATTAATTGGCTTTTAATTCGGTTAATGCTTCGCGATAAATAAGTATAAACAGTATCCCACTTGCTCGATTTTTCATCACTATTAGACCAGGTGGTATAATTTCTCAAACGCCAAGGGCCTATATTTATTCCTGGTCTTAAATTAATGTAATTTGATGTTGTGTCTGACCCATTACTTTTACGATCATAATTTTTTGAACCACTATAACTGTAATTTAATAATAGCGCTGTAATACCATTATCTATATTACTCAGTTCAACAAACCCTCTAGGTTTTTTATTTAATGCTATTTGAGGAATACTTAAATACAAACGTTGAGAGTTAAACTCAAAATTACTTTTTGCATTAGGGATCACTGATAAATTTACACAACTATTTTCTTCTTTATTTAAACCAGAGTAATCTTCAGTTTTAATGCCAAATTTAGTAAGATCATTTACTGATAAACAAGGTATTAAATTACCATTATCTTTCTTTTCAAATTTAATATTTTCAGTAGAAATTAAATCAGTATTAACATAAACATCAACATAATACGTACCCGCTAATTGTTCATTATTTTCAAAGTGAGATAAGTCAATCGTACTTTTATTGGGTAATTCTAAAAAATCAGGATCAAAATAAACATTATCTAAATTAGAACTATTTGCATATAACGAGGCTGTATAGCCTAAATATAAAAATAGGCTAATACATATCTTATTCATTTTCATATTAAAACCTAAGTTTATAGAAGATTATATTTTTATCTCTGATAAATCAGTAATCGCACCATAATCATTAATAACTTCCCAATTGATAGTGCCATGTACCTCTTCACTATTAATATCAAATGATTTTACTGAGTAAGGGGCGACATAAGAAACATCCTCAACAGCCTTATTGTTAAACTTAATCATTTGAAAATTAAAAAAATAAGGGGTTGGGTTTTTTACATTTATTTTATTTCCCACTTTTGACCACTCTAACTTTTTCTGCTCTTCTACAAAGTTGACATTTTTTAGCTCTTTAGGTCTAAAAATTAATTTCATCTGAGTCTTAAATGCAATTTGTAAAGAATTTTCTGTTCTCTCTGTCGCTGGAATTGTTTTTATATTTAACCAAAATAGTGATTCTCTATCACTAGGCAAATTATTTTCAGTTAAAAATATTCTTAATGCATTTGTATTACTACCATTTAATCTGAATAATGGAGGCGTTATAACAAAGTTTGATTGTTTTTTCTCATTAATATCATCAACCCAAGATTGAATTAAATAGGGAATATTATCAGGATTTTCCACACTAATACTGACGTCTTTTTTCCCTTCATCATAAATAACGCGAGTACCACCAATAACAACACCAGCATTTGCTGTATTAAAAAAAACAAACAAACAAATAAAAGAATAGATAATAAACTTCATATCTTCACCATCAATAGAGTAAAAAGGTTCAATTCCCTTTAAACCTTTTTATTTTTTAGATAATATTAATTATAATTAATAGTAAATGTTGCATTACCATTTGCAGGACCTGCAGTTACAGTATCGGATTTTGCGATATAACGAGCACGGAAATCCAAATTATTTACTACACCAGCACCAGTTTTTAATGGATAAACTTTAGAAGCAGTAAATAATGGAACGACCGTATTTGTATCATCTGTAATTTGAATACCCACACCTGAAGCTACACCTGTTTCTTTTTTCAAAGCGATAACACTATCGTCACCAGAATAAGATTCCGCATCAAATTTTACAGCAGCACTACTCACTGTAGCAGGACAATTAATTAATTTAATTGTAAACTTTGTTGCTGCAGCGGTACTACCTGTACTTGGTAATGCTGTTTTAGATACCTTACCTAAATTCACCTTTAATGCATCAGAACCCGCAGCTAATTCACAAGCGTTATCTATAATTTCACCTGTAAAATCAATAGTGCCATCTGCAGCTAATGCATTATTAACTACAAAAATAGAACTACTAGCAATAAACATTGCAAGTAAACTTTTCTTCATTTATTTTTCTCCAATAGGTCATTCTTAATATATTTATTAATATTATTTTAATATATTGATTAATCCACTCATCAACATCAAATAAGCAATTAACTCAATATATGAGTATTATCTAATTGTTTTTTACAATAAACAAGTTTTGGTTATAGCGGTATAATATTCAATATTTTGATTTAAATCAGGATTTAAAACTAGATAAACTCTTTATTAGTTAACTAATGAACTTTATTTTTAATTATTTAAAATTTTCATATCTTGATACAACATTGTTAAATCAAAATAAAAGTTAAACACTATTTTTTATTAATAAAGAATTTTTTATTTTATTTTGTAACTCATATAGTGTGAATTAAAAAAATATTATTTTTGCTTAATAATATATGATATTTTTCATTCAATTTTGATTACTTTAAAACCTTAACGTATTATTTTTGAACAAAATTTGATTTAACTTATCAGTTACAACTTGAACGTCAAAAGAATAAAAAAATATTGTATATAAAATATATGATTCAAATTTTTTACATAAAAAAAGAGCAAGGTTCCCCTTGCTCTGATTTAATATCTGAGTAATTCACTTAAATATATTTATAAAATTAAAACACTACAATTAATTTGATAATCAATTCTTATTAATATTTAATCAGCGACATTCTTATCTGGCATATAAGAGCCAATGTTATAAGCTTCTAATTTGGGTGCCTTACTCGCATTAGAGTCAAAATTTAATATTGTTATTGTACCTGGTGTTGCCGGTAATAAGAATTCAGGTGATAGATTTAAAAATACTTTGCAAGCTGCTCGAATAACACCACTATGCACGACAGCTAATAAATCACTATCCTCTTTATGTACCCACCTTTGTAAGGTGGTACCGATACGATCGCAAAAATCAAACCAATTTTCACCTTTAGGTGGCGTATATGTCCCAGCTCGCCAATTTTTATATTTATCAGCCTGATGCCTTATGAGTTCTGGTTTTCGTTGCCCTGTCCATTCTCCCATATTTAATTCACGCAATAACGGTTCTTTTACAGCTTCTGGATGACCAACAATTTCGGCTGTTTGAACTGTTCGGCCTAAATCTGACGTAATAATCCGAGCGGGTGATAATAATTTAATACTCTCTTTTATCGCTATTGCTTGATTAATACCTTTTGGCGATAAACACGAGTTAGCATGTCCTTGTAAGCGCGATTCCATATTCCATAAGGTTTCACCATGTCTTAATAAAATTAGTCTCATTATTATTCCTTAATTTAATGGGTTATAAGCCATATCCAAGAATTTGGAACCAAGTAAATATCGCGATAGAAATTACTGATGCTCCAATAAAACACGTAATTAACCCGTATTTCATTTGCTCTAATACACTAAAATAACCTGTTGAAAAATAGATGGTATTTACTTTTGAGTGAGGTGGTAAAGTAATGGTATAAGTCAGTGTAAATGATGCTGCTAATGCTAATGTAACGGGATCCATACCTAATGTTTTAGCAAGTGCAATAATAGCTGGAATTAAAATGGTTGTTTTCACCGTCTTACTGGTAAAAATCAAATGGCTGTACATACAGATAAAGACAACCACAATATAGACCATGGTAGTACTCATATTTTCGAGCCCAAGTCCATAAACCATTTTACCGATTAACCATTGTGCTCCTTGCGTTGACTCTAAAGTATTACCTGCCGCATAAGCCCCTGCTGCAAATATCATTAGATCCCATTTGATATTGGCTTCATTCCAAGTTAATAAACCTATACGGGGCATTAAACAAAGAATAGCGGCAATAACAGCCGTCATATAGACACTAATTTTAAACCCTACGACATCCTGATGATAACTTTCTGTTGCCCATAAAAAGACTGTCATCAAGAAGATATACATAGCTTTTTTCTCATTAAGTGTTAAAAAGCCAAGTTCTGAACGCTCTTTTTTTAATTTTTTCAAAGAACCTTCAAAATCAACTTCGCCTTTAAAAGAGAAAAGCTTTAATCCGACAAAGAATGAAAGAGTCATCCCTATTAAAGCTAATGGGAAGGATGCAATTAACCAATCAATATAACCAATAGATCCTCCCGCTTGTGAATTGATAAATCCAACCGCAATAATATTAGCAGCAGTTCCTGTCATGACACCCGATGTCGCTAAAGCATCAGCCTGAACTCCCTGTAACATCATTAATTTTCCATAATTACTTTTCCCTGGAATAGCCTTATGCACTTCAAGCAAAATCATACAAATAGGCACCATTAACGTTGCCCTTGCCGTTGTTGAAGGAACAAAAAACACAATACAAAAATTTATTAATACAAGAACAAAGAGCGCTTTTTTAGGTGTTTGACCAAAGTTGGTGATCATCCATAACGCAAAGCGTCTAGCAATATTTGATTTGATCATGGCTGAGGTTAAAACAAATGCGGAGACCATTAACCAAATAACGTCATAACCTAATGTACCAAAAACGACTTTTTCTTTTGTTACCGTGCCAGTCATTGGCAGTAACACAATCACTAGCATTGATGTTAAATAAATGGGTAAAGAGCCACAGACCCATAGAATTAATGCAGCACAGAAAATAGCAATCGCTTTTTGTCCTTCAATACTTAATCCATCAGGCGTTGGCATAAAAAACAAAGCCAGTAATACCAATAAAGCTAAAGGTATTCCTATTGTTTTTAATGTGATTTTCTTACCATTTTTTTTTGGTGATGATGGCGCTGGTTTAGCGATATCATCTCGCTTCGCAGTCTTTTCCATAACCGATTCCTCTTAATATGTAGGGTGGGAAGTTCAGTATAGAAATATTGAGGTATAAAGATAATTGTATTATTATATTATAACTATAAAAATAATTTATGGTCTTGCTATGAATTTAAGCCAACTTGATGCCTTCCTCTTACTCGCAGACGGTTTTAATGTTACCGAAACCGCAGAGCGCCTATTTTGCACTCAGCCCAGTGTGAGTATTAAAATTCGAAAATTAGAAGAAGAGTTACAAACAACATTGTTTGAAAGGATCAACAACCGGCTTTATTTAACGCCGCAAGGTAAGGTGTATCAACAATACGCAACCCAGATTATTAATCTAGTTAAATCCTCTGCCGAGCATATGCGACAATTTGATGATCCCTCTAAAGGTGAAATTAAGTTTGGTGCTAGCCATTTTGTTGGTGTTTACCTATTACCACAAATTATGGCGCAATTTAGAAAACAGTATCCAGACGTCAAACTCAGCATGGATATTTCAAGTTCAACACAACTTATCCATAAACTTGATACTCAAGAATTAGAGTTTTTAATCATGTCAGATCATATCTATTTAGATCCGACTGAATATCACCTTGATACCTTTCTTATCGATCCTCTCGTACTTATTTGCTCTCCAAAACATTGGTTAGCTCAAAAGAAACATTGTAGATTTTCTGATATTGCATCCGAAGTTTTTCTGATCAAACCAGAGCACTCTGCCACTCGTGATTTTTTATTAGATAGGATCAAAGAAAATAATAAAGAGATTAAAAATGTAATGGAAATAAATAGTTTAGAAGGGATCAAGCAAGGTGTTATTCATGGATTAGGAATTTCCGTTTTATCTCGCTTATCTATTTTGCAAGAATTAGAATCAGGCCTTTTATGTGAGATTCCTTTTGATGATATTCAATTTAGTCGGGGCATTCGTTATTTTCATCATAAAGAAAAGTATATCTCTCCTGCCACTAAGAATTTTTTATCTGTCTTACAATCTCAAGCCAAAATTTTAACTAAAGATATCAATAAGTAAATTGATTATCTAATCTCTTATTTACTCTATTTTAGGGATATTCGCGTATCAATATTTTTGTTAAATCGTTATGATACACCCTCTATTTTCCTCCTTTCTGTAACATCATTTAAAAGGATTTTATGCGCAAAACACTTTCATCTTATCACCCTATTCTTTATATGTTGAGAGTGGCTCAGCGACGTTTATTTCGTTCGCTGAGCTGGCGGTTTTCTGGACGAAAATACAGCAAAAATGTTCAACAAGAACAACGGCTTCCTTTCCGTTATATCAAACACACATCTAAATTAATTAGCCGTCGTGGCGATACTGATCTTCAATTACAATACAATAAGATAAAAAATCTTAAACTAGTTGAAAAAGCGCTTGATGGTGTCATCATCCGCCCTGGTGAATATTTCTCTTTTTGTTATTTAGTTGGAAAACCGAGTTATAAACGAGGTTTTATTGATGGTATGCAACTTTCTTACGGTGAAGCCAAAAAAGGTGTTGGTGGAGGAATTTGTCAGGCAAGTAATTTAATTCATTGGTTAGCACTACATTCTGAATTAAAAGTAATTGAAAAAGCTAATCACAGTTTTGATCCCTTCCCTGATGAAGGAAGAGTTCTTCCTTTCGGATCCGGTGCGGCTATCTTCTATAATTATGTGGATTTAGTTTTATATAATCCAACACCTTATGATTATCAAATTAGATTACATGTCGCTGAACATCAGTTAGAAGGTGAACTCCTTTGTGATGAAGTGAGGAAATACCGTTACCATCTCTACGAAAAATCCTCTGCTTTTATCAAAAAAGGAGAGCACGTATATCGCTGCAATGAAATCTGGCGAGACATTTATACTAAAAATAATGTGGGTGCTTTCCCTAAGTTACTGACGTCTGAATTACTTTATAAAAATAGTGTTGTCGTAAAATATAATATTCCAGATGAACAATTAAATTAATCAAGTCATTATTTTTAATACTCTAATTATGAATAACATCCTTCTAAAAATTAAGGTTACATTAAATTAGAAGTCACTTTTATTTTAAAGTCATTGAGTTATCAAATAGAAATCCTATCTATTTATTAGAGTCAAAGAATGATAATTATTACTTCTATTAAATAGGTAATATAATGATGTTAAAAATTGATTATCCACAAAGATTAGAAGTTGGTGATATCGTATTTACCTGTATTGGTACCTTTTTATTTCGTCAAATTTCCTCCGCTTCTTTATGCTGGAGTAATCATGTTGGCATTATCATAGACCATAATGGGGAAGATTATTTAGTGGCAGAAAGCCGTATTCCACTCTCAACAACAACGTCATTAACACGTTTTATTAATCGCTCATCAGATAAGTGCTATGCAATACGCCGTTTAACGACACAATTATCTGATGAACAAAAAAATACACTTATCGTACAAGTTCCCAAAAAGTTAAATAAGCTTTATCACACGGGTTTTAAATACGACTCTCCCCGCCAGTTTTGCTCTAAATTTATTTTCGACATTTATAAATCAGCACTTTCTATTCGTATCGGAGAAATCGAAACCTTCCAAAAATTATTAAGTAAAAATCCTAATGCTAAATTACAATTTTGGAAACTATGGTTTATTGGACTAATACCATGGGAGAGAACCACTGTCACACCAGCAAGTTTATGGCAACATCCTGCTCTCTCTTTAGTTTATCAACGCCATGAAAATATTAATTAATATAGTTTATTAGCATTATAAAAACAGAGAAACTAATCGCCTTTTCGATACTGTTTATTCATAAAAATCAAAACAAAAAGCCCCTCTCTTTGTAATAGAGAGCGTTTTGGTGTAAAACTAAAAAATAATATTTTTTAAATATGACTTAATTACTATTCATTCATTGTTCGTCATTTAGGGATCATTATGAAATACCAAGATGTCACGAAATCACCCTGCGAGAATGCTTATTTTTTAGTTTTTAATCTCACCCTTTTACCTGAAAGCCGCAGGATTCTGATCGATTTTTGTAATAATTTTTCTGGTCTTATACGTAGTATGAGAACGCGCTTTCCTGAATTAGAAACCAGTTGTGTAATAGGATTTGGTGCAAATGCATGGACAGCATTATTCCCTAATCAATCCAAGCCAAAAGAGCTGAATACGTTTAAAGAAATCAAAGGTGAGACTTATACCGCTGTTTCTACACCTGGTGATCTCTTTTTCCATATTCGAGCTCTCAAAGTTTCTGCTTGTTACGAATTAGCGTCTATCATCAGCCAAAAGCTAAAGAATATTGTTACACCTGTCGATGAAGTGCATGGATTTAGATATTTTGATGGGCGTTCTATAATTGGTTTTGTCGATGGAACTGAAAACCCTGAATATGAAGATGAGCGTGTTTCTTATGCTGTAATTGGTGATGAAGATCCTGAATTCAGCGGTGGCAGTTACGCTTTTGTACAAAAATATATTCACGATATGGAAGAATGGGAAAAGCAACCCCTCATCGAACAAGAAAAAGTCATTGGTAGACATAAATTCAATGATGTGGAATTAACCGATGAAGAAAAAGAGCCAGGTTCTCATAATGTTGTCACCAATATTCAAGATGAAAACGGCGAAGATTTAAAAATTGTCAGAGCCAATATGCCTTTTTCTAACCCATCAAAAAATGAATATGGTACTTATTTTATTGGCTATGCTCGCTATTTTTCGACAACCAATCGTATGCTAGAAAATATGTTTACAGGCACACCTGAAGGTCATACGGATAAATTACTTAAATTCAGTACCCCTGTAACAGGCACATTATTCTTTGTTCCATCAGCCGAATTTTTAGATGATTTAACCTAACATAAGAAATAAATCAAAATTCTCTTAATTTATAAAGAATTAGCCAGATATTTTACTCACTAAACATAAAAAGCCATCTATGATGGCTTTATTTCAGGCACAATTACAAACCAAATACATTAACATAAAATTCTTTGCCGTCATCAGTACTTTCAATGGTATAGGTAATTGGGATCGAATTTTTACCACCTTTGCCCTCAAAAGAAAGTTCAGCTGCACATGAGTAAGTATCTCTTTTTTCATCATGCTCACGAGTACGTACGCTTTCTACTTTGATCTTAACTTGATCAATCAACGCAGCCATTTTTTGATCACGTAATTCATCTTTTGTAATATCAATCACTAAATTTTTAGCTTCAGTGCTATTACAGTTAGGTGTTGCATCACTACATCCTACTAACGGAAATGCTAATACACCTAATAAAGCTAATTTTACAATTCGAGTTTTCATACTGATTATTTCTTCCTTGCTCACAAGATAAAATAAATTTTTCAGTATTTTACCTAATAATTATATCGCAACAATATAGAGTAATAATAGTTAGAATAAGATAACGATAGACATTAATATTTTGGCGTTAAGATACTTATTAAGTCAAACCTATAAACTTTAATACCAATATGAATGAGCTTCTATTGCTTGTTGATTAATCACACCAATAATGTCAGCGCGAATATTCCATGTTCTCTTGCGTTCTTTATTACCTACTGCATGAATATAATAGTGACTACTTTATTGAGTACTAATTTGTCCTGTTTCCTAAATAATCATCAACAAACCGGTAAATCACGCTGCTATCATTATTCGTTGTTGTATTAAATATAATTGTGTATTTGCTGATAAAGCCCACCTTAATGTATAAATAGTTTTACGTGATGGTGATAATAGACGAGGAGGTATTCCTTTGATAGTTATATCCCATTTTTGCAATACGCTGTAGAAGGTAATGTTCGCTTCAGCGCCAATTAATACGCTGTTTCCTTTATCATCAAAATTACCTATCCTAGTGAATAAAACTATTTGGCTTTTGGCTTAAAAAGATATTTATATCATTAAAACAACGGACTGTACCTTGTGATATGATCGAACCATGCTTGTGAAATAAAACGACATTCCGTGCAATAACAAATTTTCACAAATAACTCAAAATTCAATACCTTAAGACAGACAACAACATGACTGACATTCGACACTTAGACTCCCACACACCAATGATGCAGCAGTATCTGAAGATAAAAGCAGAGCATCCTGAAATCTTACTGTTCTATCGTATGGGTGACTTTTATGAACTGTTTTTTGATGATGCTAAAAAAGCCTCTCGTTTATTAGATATTTCATTAACAAAGCGAGGTCAGTCCGCAGGCCAACCTATCCCTATGGCGGGAGTCCCTCATCATGCCGTTGAAAATTATCTCGCTAAATTAGTGCAATTGGGGGAATCCGTCGCTATTTGTGAACAAATTGGCGATCCCGCAACAAGCAAAGGCCCCGTTGAGCGCAAGGTTATTCGTATTGTAACACCAGGTACCGTTACTGATGAGGCCTTACTTGAAGAGCGTCAAGACAATCTGTTAGCTGCTATTTGGCAAGATAAAAATGGTGCATTTGGTTATGCAACGTTAGACATCACTTCAGGGCGTTTTCGTGTCACTGAAATGCCAGATAGTGAAAGCATGATCGCCGAGCTACAACGTACCCACCCAGCAGAATTACTCTACCCAGAAACCTTTGAATCAATGGCATTGATTGAGCGTCAACAAGGACTGCGTCGCCGTCCTATTTGGGAATTTGAACTTGAAACAGCAAAACAACAGCTTAATCTACAATTTGGTACTCGTGATTTAACGGGGTTTGGTGTTGAAAATGCACATCTCGCACTCTGCGCCGCGGGATGTTTATTGCAATATGTAAAAGATACACAACGGACGTCTTTACCTCACATTCGTAGTATTACCATGGAACGTCCTCAAGATTCGATTATTTTAGATGCGGCTACTCGTCGCAATCTTGAATTAACACAAAATCTTGCAGGTGGGACTGATAACACACTGGCATCTGTACTTGACCTTTGTGTTACCCCTATGGGAAGCCGTATGCTAAAACGTTGGATACACACGCCATTACGCCAACGTGAACAACTGATTAAACGTCAGGATGCCATTAGTGCATTACAGCCTTTCTATTTTGAGTTACAGCCTTTTTTACGCCAAATCGGCGATTTAGAACGTGTATTAGCACGTTTAGCATTACGTTCTGCACGCCCTCGTGATCTCTCTCGTATGCGCCATGCTTTTCAGCAATATCACGATATTCATCAAGTGCTTGAACAAGCTGATATGCCTTACATTAAAGAATTACAAAAGCGTATTAGCCAGTTTGATGAATTATGTGAATTACTTGAAAATGCCATTGTGGAAACGCCCCCGGTATTAGTCCGTGACGGAGGTGTTATTGCCTCTGGTTATAATGCCGAATTAGATGAATGGCGAGCATTAGCCGATGGTGCAAGTGATTATCTTGATAAACTTGAAATTCGTGAACGTGAAAAATGGGGCATTGATACATTAAAAGTGGGTTTTAATGGTGTACATGGCTATTACATTCAAGTCAGTCGCGGGCAAAGCAATTTAGTGCCAATGCACTATGTTCGTCGTCAAACATTGAAGAATGCTGAACGCTATATCATCCCTGAGTTAAAAGAGTACGAAGATAAAGTCCTAACCTCAAAAGGTAAGGCGTTGGCAATTGAAAAAATGCTCTATGAAGAGATTTTTGAAAAATTATTGCCACACCTTACAGCATTACAAATCAGCGCAGAAGCTTTAGCAGAAACAGACGTCCTCTCTAACCTTGCAGAGCGCGCTGAATCATTAAATTACATTCGCCCTGAATTAACGGAGAAAGCCGGTATCCAAATTACAGGGGGACGCCACCCTGTTGTTGAACAAGTTCTTAGTGAACCTTTTATTTCTAACCCATTACAATTGGCGCCTCAGCGCCGTTTACTGATCATTACAGGGCCGAATATGGGCGGAAAAAGTACTTATATGCGCCAAGCTGCATTAATTACTTTACTTGCCTACATAGGTAGCTTTGTTCCTGCAGAAAAAGCATTAATTGGTCCAATTGATCGGATCTTTACCCGTGTAGGGGCTTCTGATGATCTTGCTTCTGGTCGCTCTACCTTTATGGTGGAAATGACCGAAACAGCTAACATTTTGCACAACGCGACTGAAAATAGCTTGGTGTTAATGGATGAAATTGGTCGGGGTACATCAACTTATGACGGATTATCCTTAGCCTGGGCTTGTGCTGAGAATTTAGCAAATCGTATAAAAGCAATGACACTCTTCGCGACACACTATTTTGAATTAACCACATTACCTGAAAAATTAGAAGGTACAGCAAATATTCACTTAGATGCGGTCGAACATGGTGACACTATTGCCTTTATGCACAGCGTTCAAGAAGGTGCCGCAAGTAAAAGTTATGGCTTAGCTGTAGCTGCATTAGCAGGTGTCCCCAAAGAAGTTATTCGCCGAGCTAAACAAAAGTTAAAAGAGCTTGAAATGCTATCAGGTCACTCTGGATCAGGTCACGTTGAAACATCACAACTGATGCTATTAACAGAAGCTGAACCATCAGCGATTGAATTAGCTTTGGATAAAATCGATCCTGATACTCTAACGCCACGACAAGCGTTAGAACAACTTTATCGATTAAAAGAGATGTCAAAATAAACCATCATAAATACTAAATACCGACAGCAAAAAAGCTCTGTTTGAATTCACAGAGCTTTTTTATGGCTTACTTTCTAATTTTTCAAATGAAGATAATCAAAGATAAATACAACATTAATTAATTGAAGCATGGCTATATTTCAGTCGCTCACCCAATAACAATAAAGTGTCTTCATCACCATAATTGTCAAATAAGCGAACAAATGATGATAAAGCAGGATTAAATATCATATCGTCAGTAATTTTCTCATAAATTGTATAGCCATTTGTTTTTAATGAAAAAACTAGTGTGACCTTATCATCGTTATAACCTTTATTTAGAATTAAACTGTCATTACTTACCATTAAATCATTTATATATTTATAACCACTTTCATAAAAAGTGTTTAAATTGCCATCAGATTGACGTCGAACAACAGAATAGAGATCTCGATAAGCATGTTGAGTAATAAGATAAATATCACCATTAGCATTTTGGGCAACTTCTTTAACACGCAAAGGAAGCCAGCGTGTTTTTGTCACTTCTTTATTCACTAAATTTAGTGTGATTTCTAAGGTATTTGTTGTGTAATGGTGGTTATAAAAAATAATGAGGGAATCATCTGATAAAGCGTAATGAAATTGTGTAAACTCACCGAAATCTTCAGCGTAATATTGCTTCACCAGATCTTCTGTATTAACTGAATATTCCCAACTCTCCCCTTCATCTAAACTTGTCGTTATCGTTTTATTGTCAACTAACACTAATTGCGATGTAGACTCTGAATATAATAATTTTCCCCCAATAATCGCTAAAGGAAAACGATAATAACCATTGTTAGCCTCTTGCCAAGGAATTAAGTCTGCTACTGTAAACTCTGTTAAATCTATAGTTTGCCGTCCCTGCTCTGTAAATAAAACACATTTATCGGCAACACAATATGCGTTATAAAAGCTACCTTGACCTTGTGATACAAAGCGCAAGCCTTCTTTATCAGAAAAATACAGCGTATATTTTCTCTGGTTATCTTGGCGGTGAAGTCTGCCATAAATATCTACATCATATCGGCCACGATCAGATTCAGTTTTAATTAATATTCCGCTAGAAGCATAAAAAGTATTACGCCAATCATAGTGAGAATAAGGGTATGAAGATAACTCAGAAGAGCTTTCATTTTTCCATTGCCATTTAGAGGCGAATCCATGAAAAAGCACGCCATAAAAAAGCAGTAAGCTTAAAATAAATAAACTTGTGATAATGATAAAAGGCTTACGGAAAAAAGGATTCATTGGCGCAACTCCGTAATATACAGGGGTTGTTTGCTTTCAACACATTGCTGCTGAAGTAAAAAATAGGTTTGATAACTGCTATTACCTTTTTCTGATAACAAAATATAAAGATTTGAAAATAAGGCAGTTAAAAAAGCAATGCCACTCATGATTAAGCCATAGATAATTCCCATACCTAAAAAGCTATCACCAATAGAATACCAATCCCATTTATCCCAATAATTGCCGTTATCATAAACATCAGAAATAGAGAAACTTGCGACCATTGAGAAAATAAAAACACTGACTAATGCGACTATTAACAGTGATAAACGATATGTACGCTGGTGACCAATATATATTTGTCCTGATATTGTATAAGCACCATTATCTGTATGATTATAAACCCCCAAAACAACAGGCCCTGAGTGCTTATCTTCAGCTTGCCAAAAGAACAGTTCAACATCATCACCATCAGCAAGAAACAGATTATGATCAGAATAAAATAAGCGCTCTCTATAACTTAATACGAAAGGATGATTATCAATCAGGCAGGATACTTGCATTATCACCGTCTCGCCGTTGCGGTGATGCATTTTAATTCTATTACTACTATGAATTTGTATTATTCCTCGAACTCGTTGTACTTTACTTTGCTTTATTTGAGGAAACGATTTTTTAATCACAGGCAATGAAGGTAATGGTGCTGATTTTATTCCAGTAATAATGAGGCGCTCGCCATCTGGCGCTATCAAGGCTTGCTTGGCGATAACTTTATCTAACGCCTTTATTCTCTTTCTATGTTTGGGTCTGGTGCGCTGAAAATAGCGATAAGCTTTTTCTCCGATATAACTGATCCCCGCCATCACTGCACCACATGCAATAACCATAGAAACAACGATAAAGAAATTCACTTCAAGATAGAGGATCGAAAAATAGCTCCAATAACCGCCAACAAGCGTCAGAATAAATGCAAGCAATAACCATTTTTGTTGTTTTGCTGTTAGCGTGAATGTTCTTTCAGGCTCAAGCCTTCCTTTAGTATCATGATAAATCCATTGCACCCAAAAACTGCCATCCTTCAATAATTCAGCACAGATTTTAAGCTCATCACCTTGTTTTAATCGTTTAAGAAAATCTTGAGAATTAGAAAAATCCTCTTCATTAAGATAGAAGTTTTTACCTGATGCTATTAATCTCACCATTCCATTCGGGGAGATTTTACTTTGGTTAAAATCGCAACGTTCTAATTTAACGTTTAAAAAATAATCTTTCATATCTTCCTTTATTACTGTCATCAGGCTAATAAGGTGCAAGACTGCGTTCTTGTTTTATCGTTTTAAGTCGCATAATACAAGATAAAGAAAAGCCGATTAGTAAATCCACTAATCGGCTTTGGTAATAACAATTTGTCAATTAAAGCTATAAACAGAGCAAGGATGGCTAATTATGCTTTGAAAAGCGCTTCAATACATAACCCCTGACTTTGCAGAATGTCTTTTAGCCGACGTAATCCTTCCACTTGGATTTGACGAACTCTTTCTCTTGTCAGACCAATCTCTCTACCAACATCTTCTAAAGTTTCAGCTTCGTAGCCTAATAACCCAAAACGACGTGCTAATACTTCACGTTGCTTAGGATTCAATTCAAATAACCACTTTATGATATTTTCCTTGAGGTTATTATTTTGAATTGTCGCCTCAGGCCCTTCTTCATTTTCATCAGAGATGATATCAAGTAAGGCCTTATCTGAATCGCCCCCAATTGGGGTATCGACAGAAGTAATACGTTCGTTTAAACGTAACATCTTACTCACATCTTCAACTGGTTTATCAAGTGTTTGTGCAATTTCCTCAACACTAGGCTCATGATCAAGCTTATGTGCTAATTCTCTCGCAGTTCTTAAATAAACATTCAGCTCTTTAACGATATGAATAGGAAGGCGAATGGTACGAGTTTGATTCATAATGGCACGTTCTATCGTTTGACGTATCCACCATGTCGCATAAGTTGAAAAGCGGAAACCTTTTTCAGGATCGAATTTTTCAACCGCGCGAATTAGTCCTAAATTCCCTTCTTCAATCAAATCAAGCAGGGCAAGACCTCGGTTTGTATAACGACGAGATATCTTAACAACTAAACGTAGATTACTTTCTATCATTCGTTGTCTTGAAGGAATATCACCACGCAACGCTCTACGGGCAAAAAAAACTTCTTCCTCAGCGGTCAGCAACGGAGAATAACCAATTTCTCCTAAATAAAGCTGAGTGGCATCGAGCGCACGCTGGTTGACTCCTTCAATAAGTTCAATTTCGTCTTGAGCATCAGACTCATTTTCTGCCTCTTTTGCAGCAACTTCATCGAACTCTTCCATGTTCTCTTCAATTTCATCTGTATATAACTCGTCTACTCTTAGCGTACTTTGGCTCATCAGCTGCTCCTACCCTTGATAATTTAGGTAAACGACGTTTGATTAGTGTCTGTTTACCAGTTTATCGCTGTGTCACGACACAACGGGTTACTGATTTTCCCTTGTAACGAATTACAAAATAAAAGATAACATAATCTATTTTACTGTTAATTTTATCATTCTTTATTCAATATATAACTTAGCTATTGAGTACAGGTTATTAACAGTTTTTTTATTATATTTTACGTATATTTATCTATGTGTAAAATTACTCTATTTAATGTGCTAGCTGTAACTATTTGTATCTCAAAAAACAAATAAAAATCCAGAATAATAAAATAACACCAAATAATTTATATTATTAACTATTATTAAAAAGATAATCTAATAAAGAAAATACCCTTACAAACAAGGGGTTATTTTATAGTTCATCCTTTAGTAACAGCGAATCTTTATTCATTTTTTATATAACAATTTTTAGCATACGCATTCATTGGTTGAGAATCAACCGTCTAATTAAACGTTATCTATAATTTTATATAGAACTCTCATTTTTACTTATCTTTAATTAAGCAGTTTTACTTAGTTAAAATGTATTTTGTTTCAATATTTTAATTAATTACGGATAACAAAAAGCCCTCTTCTTTTGTAAAGAAGAGGGCTTAATTTTAGGATTATTCACTATACGTGTTAAAAATCACTTACTTATTTTTTAGGTAAATAGCTCATTGGATTGAGTGATTTTTCTTTATAACGGATTTCAAAGTGTAGCCGGACAGAGCTTGTTCCTGAACTCCCCATAGTGGCAATCTGCTGACCTGCATTCACATTTTGTTGCTCACGTACCAAAATGGTGTCGTTATGCGCATATGCACTGAGATATTCATCATTATGTTTAATGATAACAAGATTACCATAACCACGTAATGCGCTACCTGCATAAACTACTTTACCCGCTGCAGTTGCAACAATTGGAGAACCTTTAGTACCAGCAATATCGATACCTTTATTTCCCCCTGGCGCACTTGAATAGCTTTCGATGATCTTACCTTGTGCTGGCCAAATCCACTTACCTGAAACGGCTGTCGGTGTTGCCGTTGTAGTACTTGTATTAGTTGTTGGTGGTGGAGTCGTCGTCTTCGGCGGTGTTGTCGTTGCTGGCTTAGTGATCAATGGCCCCATTGAGGTGTTATTAGTCGGCTTCGTTTGTGTTGTTTGCACACCAGCACTACTTGGTTGATCGATAACGGATTTATTTATATTTGTATTGGTTCCCGTATTGACTTGACGGTTACCTATATTCAGCACTTGCCCCACATTTAAACTATAAGGTTCAGGAATGTTATTCATTGAAGCCAGCTCTTTTACATCGCTATCTGTTATCCAAGCGATATAGAACATGGTATCACCTCGTTTTACTGTGTAGGTATTACCGCTGTAATTCCCTTTAGGAATACTGTCATAATTGCGGTTATATACAATACGGCCAGAACCATCTGTACCCACGTTTTGAGATGCAACTGATGTTTGTGCACGAGGCTGATTTTGAGGCTGATATGTGCCACTATTCGATGCAGTACTATTCACCTTAATGGAAGGAGGAGGTGACGATTGTAAAGGAGTTGTTCTTTCAATCGGTGTTGCATTGCTACTAGTCATCACAGGCGCGGTCGAAGCCGTATTATTTGAAGAGCTATCATTTACAGAGGTAATGGGTGCAGGACGATAAGGTGTATCTGCACAGCCTGTTAATGCAAATCCAATTACCGAACACATGATTGCCCAGCGGACATGCTTAATTGGGCTTTCTGAATTCATACTTCCTTCTCCCTTTAAAAAGGCATTAGCGTCTAGCAATTTGTCGAGTTAAACAAAAAGACTGCAATTTTTTGAAAATGTTTCATATATTAGTGCAGATTACGACAAGCTATTAAAAAGCTGTAATAAAAAGCGGTCAGATTTATCTGGAAGTTATGCTAACTCACCCGAAATTAAAGGAACAAATCTAACCGATTCTATAGATTGATAGTGAAAATCATTACCTAAACGTCGGATAAACTTCAATATTTGTTGCTGTTCGCCTACAGGTATTATCATCCTGCCACCATCGGCTAATTGCATCAATAATTGTTGTGGTACTTCTGTTGCACATGCTGTCACTATTATGGCATTAAACGGGGCTTTTGATGACCATCCTTCCCATCCATCACCATGGCGTGTAGAAATATTATGTAAATCAAGATGCTTAAAACGCCGCTTAGCTTGCCATTGCAATATTTTTATACGCTCAACAGAGCTAACATGATGAACTAAATTTGCTAAAATGGCAGTTTGATACCCTGATCCTGTTCCAATTTCTAAAACAGAATCCGTACTTTGTAATTCTAGTAGTGTTGTCATTTTAGCAACAATATAAGGCTGTGAAATAGTTTGACCATTACCAATAGGCAAAGCCGTATTCTCATAAGCCTTATGAGAGAGCGCTTCATCAATGAAGAGCTCTCTGGGTACTTTACTCATTGCTTCCAGCAAGCTTTCATCCTTGATGCCATGCTGTTTTAACATTGTCAGTAAGTCTTTCATTGACCGACTTAACATGTTTTTTTGACCTCTGCTTTATTTAACCAATTTTGTAGTAAATCAAGTGCTTTGTATGCTGTTAAATCGACATGTAAGGGTGTAATCGACACATAACCTTCGTCAACAGCGGCAAAATCTGTATCAGGGCCTACATCGTTTTTTTCGCCTGGAGGCCCAATCCAATAAAGGTTATTTCCTCTAGGATCAGTGTGGGTATAAACGTGCTGTGAAGCATGACGACTCCCACAACGTGTGATACGGAAACCTTTGATTTCATCCAGTGGAATATCTGGCACATTAATATTGAGAATATTTCCCGCTCTTAAAGGTACTTGTTGTAACATTGTCAGTACTTCACAAGTCACTTGAGCCGCTGTCTCAAAGTGTATTTCACCATCTAATGAGACAGCTATTGCTGGTAAGCCTAAAAAGCGCCCTTCTGTTGCGGCTGCCACTGTACCAGAGTAAATAACATCATCACCTAAATTAGGGCCATGGTTAATACCAGAAACAACAATATCAGGACGAGGACGCACTAAATTGTTTACACCAAGATAAACACAATCTGTTGGTGTTCCTTCAACAATAGCGATATCACCATTTTCCAGCTCTTGCTTACGTAATGGTCGGTCAATAGTTAAAGAGTTAGAAGCAGCACTACGATTACGATCAGGTGCAACAATTTGTACATCATAACGCTGGCGTAATGCTTTAGCGAGGGTCTGTATCCCTTTCGACATCACACCATCGTCATTACTCACCAATATTTTCAGCATCATCCTTCCCTAATAAAATTAATTCACGTACAACGCTAGTTGCAAAGCTTCCTGCGGGTAAAAAAAATGACAGAGAAACAGTAGTGTCGTCTACCCAATGCCATGACAGATTTTCTGGTAACACATTGATAGCACGTCTTGTATTGTCAACTCGCTCTTGTCGAGCCAATGACCATAATGTTTCATATTCTGCCAAATTTTCAGTTTCAAAATCCAATGCTTTTGCTTGCGTCCCTAAATCACCCTTACCCGGTAAAGGCGCAGTAATATGAACATCGTGCTCTTCATAACGAGTTTGTGTTTGCGTAATTTCAGTTTCATCCACAACAAACCAACTGCCTCGTCCATGAAGTTGCATTGCATCACCAATCATCACTTTTGAATATAAATCACATTCCAATCTTTTACTGACAAGATGATTGAACATGGCACTGCGTGCTGCTGAAAGATAAAAACTGCGTTTACCACGCTCTTTAACACGAATTTCATCCATTGCCCAACGCATCGCTTGGCGTAAATTTTCACCATTACGGCCAAATCGTTGTGCACCAAAATAGTTAGGAATACCTTTAGTTTTAATTTGTGCTAATCGAGTATCGACAAAGGTACGGTCTGAAATGTTTCGCAACACCAATGTAAAGTGATTACCTTTTAGTGTTCCTATACGTAATTTACGTTGTTGACGAGTCGTTTCTAAAATTTCGCAACCGTCTAAAGCGAATTGACTAAAATCGGGCATCTCTTTGCCTGGCATACGCAGACAAAACCACTGTTCAGTAACAGCATTCTTATCTTTTAGCCCAGCATAGCTTGCCTCTCGAGGGTGAATACCCACAAATTTTGCCAGCTTTTCAGCAACAACAACGGTGTTGCACCCTGTTTTTCTCACTTTCACCATGACATGCTCGCCTTCACCATCAAGAGTGAAACCAAGATCTTCACAGACAATAAAATCTTCAGGAATTGATTTCAATAAACCTGTTGCTTGTGGTTTTCCATGTAACCAATGGAGTTCTGGTAATTCACTCATTCAGGTAATGACTCTTTTTTTAATAAAACAACAGCTTCACAGGCAATACCTTCTTTTCTACCCACAAATCCAAGTTTTTCGGTTGTTGTCGCTTTCACATTGATATCATCAACATGACAATGAAGATCTTCTGCAATATTGACACGCATTTGTGGTGTATGAGGTAACATTTTTGGTGTTTGAGCAATAATTGTGACATCCAAATTACCAATTCGGTAACCTTTTGCTCTTACACGTGAAAAAGCGTCACGAAGTAGTACCCGACTATCTGCCCCTTTATATGCCAGATCAGTATCAGGGAACAATGTGCCAATGTCTCCCATTGCCATAGCGCCTAAAATAGCATCAGTTACTGCATGTAATACGACATCGCCATCAGAGTGGGCTAACAATCCTTGCTCATAAGGAACTCTGACGCCGCCAATAATAATAGGACCTTCACCACCGAATTTATGTACGTCATAACCGTGTCCAATTCTCATTTTATTGTGTGTTCCTTATATTGGTGATTTGGCGTGACAGAAAAAACTCTGCAAGTGCCAAATCTTCTGGCTGAGTTACTTTGATATTATCTGCACGCCCTTTCACTAATAACGGCTCATATCCAGCAAATTCCATTGCTGATGCTTCATCAGTAATAGTCGCTTTTTGTGAGAGTGCATTTTCTATATTTTGTTTTAATAATGAGGCAGGAAAGAACTGTGGCGTTAAAGCATGCCATAATGTTGTTCTTTCTACTGTTTGTTCAATATGGTTGTCTTGTTGATGACTACGCTTCATCGTATCACGAACAGGGGTGGCGAGAATGCCACCACAAAAATGAGGATCCGAGAAATTTTCATCAATTAATTTAATAAGATGATCAAGATCGCCAAAATGTAAGCAAGGCCTTGCTGCATCGTGGACAAGCGCCCAAGTCTTTTCAGAAAAATGCTGAGTGACATACTCTAAACCCGATAATACAGAGTCTGCGCGCTCTCCGCCACCGTTAACCGTAATGATCCTTTCATCTTGCGCTAAAGATAAAGTTTTAAAATAATGATCATCAGGGCTAATGGCCACAATAATTTGCGTTATGCGTGGGTGTTTTAATAAAGCTTTAATGGTATGTTCAAGAATAGTCAATCCACCAATCTTCAAATATTGTTTTGGACAGATTGATTGCATTCGACTTCCGATACCAGCTGCCGGAATAACGGCAACAATAGGAAGAGTTGAGTTTGTTATATTCATTATAGTATTTGTATCAGGACACACTATTAATTCAATAAATTAACGACGTGGTTGAGACTTATCATTCACAATACGGAAAAAAGTCTCATTAGGTTTAATCATCCCTAATTCACTACGAGCGCGCTCTTCTAAGGCTTCTTGCCCGCCATTGAGGTCATCAATCTCTGCAAATAGACGATCATTACGCTCTTTTAACTGCGTATTTTGCGCCAATGCAGAGGCAACTTCTTGACTTACTTTGTTGTAATCATGGATACCATTTTTACCTAACCACAATGAGTATTGTAGCCAGCCAAGTAAAATCAGAAGTAAGACTGTTAATTTCCCCATTACCACCCCCAAGATTAATGGGCTAATCATCCCACAACTCAACCACAGACGCCACAAAAGCGCTGGAATATATTACATTATTATTCCTATTCTCCTCACTATAAACGTGGGTAATTTCTGTAATATTCAGATTAAGGCTTAATTTTTTCTTATAAAGATAAGGCTCAATAAGGTTAATTGATAAATAAATCAGTTCTGGGTGAAAAGTCTTAATAATATTTTACACTCGCGTGATGATAAATGTATTTCATACAAATAACACTCTCGCGTCTCTACACATTCCCCCCTTTTATGAGGTGTTTGTGTAGAGATAATTGTATTTCACTTTAAAATTAACGGTAGATATGATTTTGCTGTAGATAGGTAAGGATATGCTGAATAAGAATATTGATAGGGCGTGTGCCGTCTAAATGTAATTCAGGTTCAATAGGCTGTTCATAAGGCGAATCTATACCTGAAAACTGCTTTATTTCACCGCGTCTTGCTTTTTGATAAAGCCCTTTAGGATCCCGAGCTTCGCAAATATGAAGTGGAGTATCAACGAAGATTTCAATAAATCGACCTTGCTCAAAGCGTCCTCTAACTTTTTGTCTGTCTTCTCGATAAGGAGAGATAAATGCAGTTAAAACAATCAGCCCGGCATCTACCATTAATTTAGCCACTTCACCAACACGGCGGATGTTTTCATGCCGATCTTCTTCGCTAAACCCAAGATCACAGCATAATCCATGACGTAAATTATCACCATCTAATAAATAGGTGCGAATTGGCGAATCAGAGTGTTGATAAAGTGCTTGCTCTAATGCATCAGCAAGCGTGGATTTACCTGATCCTGATAGCCCAGTAAACCAAAGCACACATCCTTTGTGTGCTTGCTGTGATTCACGATCGTTTAATCCAATTGTATGAGAATGCCAGACAATATCTTCGCTTATCATCTTTATTTTCCTCCAAGAAGATCTCTTGCTCCCCAATGAGGAAAATGACGACGGATAAGCTGATTAAGTTCAACTTCAAAAACATCATATTGCGTAGTCGTGTGCGTCGGAGCGTTTCGAGTTTCTCGGATAAGCCCAGCGCCTACCGTGACATTGCTTAACCTATCAATAAAAATAAGTCCGCCCATATCGGCATTTTCTTGATAATTATCAAGCACTAATGGCTCTTCAAATGAAACTTCAACACGACCAATTGCATTTAAACTTAAGTTATCTGTCACTTGTTGGGTAAGCTTATTCACATCTACTTGATAATGAATATTCTCTATTTTTGCTCGACTCTTTTTGCCTGCAATTTTGATATCAAGTATGTGCCCTTGTACTAAAGATTGCTCTGACATCCACACCACATCCATCAATGCATGAGTGCTAATATTGGCTGTTGTATCGTTATTATCAACGATGATATCACCACGACTAATATCAATTTCATCCGTTAAAACAAGTGTAATTGCTTGTCCAGCACTCGCTTGTGTTAAATCACCATCAAAAGTAACAATACGCTTGATAGTAGAACATTGCCCTGAAGGTAATACTTTTATTTGTTGCCCTTGGTAAAGAACACCAGAAGAAATTGTGCCACTGTATCCTCTAAAATCTAGATCTGGGCGATTTACATATTGCACAGGAAAACGCAATAATTGCGTAGATGAACCTAATTTGACTGGCGCATCTTCCAAAAGTGACAGCAAGGTTTTTCCTTGATACCAAGGCATATTCAAGGAAGGTGAAACAACATTGTCACCCTCAAGTGCAGAAATGGGAACAAATTCAATGGTTAGATCAGCAGGTAGTTGATCGGCAAATTTAAGATAATCTTGTTGGATCGAATTAAAAACAGCTTGCTGGTGATCAACAAGATCCATTTTATTAATCGCTACAATCAGATGACGTATCCCTAACAAGGTGCTGATAAAACTGTGACGTCGCGTTTGCTCTTGTACGCCTTTTCGAACATCGATCAGCAGAATAGAAAGTGTACTTGTTGATGCACCTGTTGCCATATTACGGGTATATTGTGCATGTCCGGGTGTATCAGCAATAATAAACTTGCGTTTTGCCGTTGAAAAATAACGGTAAGCAACATCAATAGTGATCCCTTGCTCCCTTTCCGCAGCTAATCCATCCACCAGCAAAGCAAGATCAAGCTTTTCACCTTGCGTGCCAATTTTTTTACTTTCAGTTTGTAATGTAGAAAGCTGATCTTCGTAGATCTGCCTTGTATCATGAAGCAAACGTCCTATTAATGTACTTTTGCCATCATCAACGTCACCACAGGTTAAAAATCGTAATAACCCTTTGTGTTGTTGCATTTTAAGATAGCTTTCCACCCCACCCAAATGTGCAATTTCACCCGCAATAAGTTGATTGGTTTTCACAGCTGCAAGTCCCATATATCCTCCAATTAAAAGTAACCTTGGCGTTTTTTCAGTTCCATTGATGCGGACTGATCACTATCGATTAAACGCCCTTGTCGTTCACTGCTGGTGGAAATCAGCATTTCCTCAATAATGGCGGGTAGCGTTTCTGCTTGTGAGGGAATAGCTCCTGTTAATGGCCAGCATCCTAGGGTTCTAAATCGGACCTGTTGCTGAGTGATAACTTCTCCTGATTTAAGATCAATTCTGTCATCATCAACCATAATTAATGTGCCATCACGTTCAATAACAGGCCTATTTTTTGCAAAATAGAGAGGAACAATATCGATATTTTCTAAATAGATATATTGCCAAATATCGAGTTCAGTCCAATTAGATAATGGAAATACTCGAATGCTTTCACCTTTATTAATTTGACCGTTATAGTTTTTCCATAATTCAGGCCGTTGATTTTTCGGATCCCAACGATGAGATCTATCTCTAAACGAATAAATACGTTCTTTGGCTCGTGACTTTTCTTCATCACGGCGAGCGCCACCAAATGCCACATCAAAACCATATTTGTCTAAAGCTTGCTTTAACCCTTCTGTTTTCATGATATCCGTATGTTTTGCACTACCATGAATAAACGGGTTAATTCCAAGCTCTGCACCTTGTGGATTACGATAAACCTTAAGATCAAACCCATATTCTTTAGCTGTTTTATCTCGAAATTCATACATTTCTCGAAATTTCCAACCAGTATCAACATGCAATAATGGAAACGGTAATTTAGCGGGATAAAATGCCTTACGTGCTAAATGCAACATCACCGAGGAATCTTTGCCTATTGAATAAAGCATGACGGGATTTGCAAATTCAGCGACAACTTCACGCAGGATATAAATACTTTCTGCTTCTAATTGCTGAAGATGCGTTAACTGTGTTTCATTCATAACAACCTCGTTTAGGCAAAATGAACCAAAGGTGAATGGAGTGACGGTAAGGATTGATAAGCATATCTATCACCAAACCACGCAAGTTGGTGATGTAGTGCAGCGACTTCTCCCACAATTAATAAAGCGGGAGTCGGTGCTTTTTCAGCTAACTGCGCTAATTGTGTTAGGTTTCCCGTGAAGACTTGCTGATCACGACGAGTGCCACAACTAATCACCGCGATAGGCGTTAATGGAGAACGTCCGAGTTTGATTAAACGCTGGCTAATAAGCTCTGCTTTTGCTGTCCCCATATAAATAGCGAGAGTGTGATTAGCTTGCGCTAACGATGCCCAATCCGGTTCATTCCCATCCGTTTTACAATGCCCTGTCATAAAGGTGACACTTTGAGCATATTGTCGGTGGGTTAACGGGATCCCTGCATAGGCACTCGCTCCGCTCGCTGCAGTGATCCCCGGTACAACTTGAAAAGAGATCCCATGCGTGATAGCAACTTCAATTTCTTCACCACCACGCCCAAAAATAAAGGGATCTCCCCCTTTTAATCGAACAACACGTTTACCTAATTGCGCATATTTCACAATCAGTGCATTTGTTTCCTCTTGAGAAACACTGTGATGTCCCGCTCTTTTGCCCACACAAATAGTGTCAGCATCGCGTCGTACAAGCTCTAAAACCTCTGGACTCACTAAACTGTCGTAGAGCACAACTTCAGCTTGTTGAATAACCTGTAAACCGCGCAGTGTTAATAACCCTGCATCACCGGGGCCAGCCCCAACCAATGCAAGTTCGCCTTGTTGGCTCTCTTTTTGTTTCAATTGTTGTTCAAGCAAGGCTTCTGCTTGTGCTAATTGATCGCTTGCTACTAAAGAAGCAAATTTACCGCTGAAAGCTTGCTCCCAAAAACGACAACGAGCTTGAAAAGTCTCTAAGTGCTGTTTCACTTTGTTGCGCCATTTTCCTGCTATTGTCGCCATTGCGCCTAATGAACTTGGCAATAAGGCTTCTAACTTTTCACGGATCATTCGCACTAAAACAGGTGCTTTTCCTGCCGATGAAATGGCAATCAAAATAGGATTTCTATCGATAATGGCAGGAAAAATAAATGAGCATTGAGGTTGTGAATCCACGACATTAACAAAAATATGTCGTGCTTGTGTATCAAGATAAACTTGCTGATTAAGCACACTGTCATCCGTAGCCACAATAACCAGCATCATTCCTAATAGATGCTCAGATTGATATTTTGCTGACACCCATTCAATTTTGTCTTGCTGATAAGCAAGATGTAATTCATCACACAACTGAGGTGCTATCACTCTTAAACGAGCACCTGCTCTTAATAACAGCAAAGCTTTACGCGCAGCAACATGACCACCACCCACCAATAACACCGGGCGTTCTTTTAATTCAACAAATAAGGGTAGGTAATCCATACACGTATCTCTTCTTCATTGTTCACTTTATAACTAACGACTATAAAAGGTGCTTTAGAGGTTATGAAATGACAAAAAGCTATGTAATGGAACAGAAAGGAATAAGGAAAAATAAAACAATTTCAATGGGTTATTTTTTTTTAAAACGACAAATAGGGCAATAGATTGAACTATTACCCTAACTATTTTATTGATAAATAATGACGTTATTCGTGTAACCCACACTCACGTTTTAAGCCAAAAAAGCGAGTCTCTTCTTCACTCATACCTTCTTCCCATTTTCGGGTTGTATGAGTATCACCTACAGAGAGATAACCTTGCTCCCATAAAGGGTGATAAGGTAAACCGTTCTCTTTAAGATATTGATAAACCTGCTTATTATCCCAATCTACTATTGGTAAAAACTTAAAGATCCCTTTTGCGATTGAAAGCACTGGCAAATGCTCACGGCTTTTAGATTGTTGTCGGCGAAGACCTGCAAACCATGTTTGAGCCTGTAATGCTTTTAACGCCCTTTCCATCGGCTCTACTTTGTTTATCTGGTTATAACGTTCAATACCATCAATGCCTTCTAACCAAAGTTTGCCATAGCGCGCTTCTTGCCAAGATGAAGATATTTCAGCTCGATAGATATGTAAGTTAAGTTGTAACTGCTGAGTCAACGTATCAATAAATTGATAGGTTTCAGGAAACAAATAACCTGTATCGGTCAAAATCACTGGAATATCAGGATATTGCCGAGTAATCAAATGCAAACAGACTGCCGCTTGAATACCAAAACTAGAGCTTAATACATAAGCTTTAGGCAAATGAGCTAAAGCCCAAGTAACACGTTCAATAGCACTGAGTTGCTCAAGTTGTTGATTAATTTCAGTTAACGTTTGCTGTTGTTCTTCTATCGATAATAGCCTTAGTTGATCAAGGTGAAATAGACTCATACAGCCTCCTGCACTTCATAAAAATCCACGGCAGAATTAAGTACAGGTTTAACAACATCCGTACGGATAAGGAAATCACCAAATCCTTCATTGTTATGGCGAGAAATAGCCCATTCACCAATCAATGAATCAAGTATTGCTATAATTTCTTGCGAGGTAATATTTTCACGATACATTCTAGGTATACGTGTACCTATACGATTACCGCCTAAATGTAAGTTATAACGATCGGGGGCTTTTCCCACCAGCCCAACTTCTGCCAACATAGCTCTGCCACAGCCATTCGGGCATCCTGTTACACGAACAACAATATGCTCATCACTCACACCATGTTTTGTCATCAAACGATCAAGTGTATCCGTGAATGAAGGTAAAAAGCGCTCAGCTTCGGCCATCGCTAATGGGCAAGTTGGAAACGAAACACAGGCCATCGCATGTTCACGCAGTGGAGTCACCCTGTCATCAATCAATCCATATTGGCGAGCAATAGCTTCAATACTTGCTTTCTCACTTTCAGGTACACCTGCCACAATTAAATTTTGATTGGCAGTAAGGCGAAAATCACCTTGATGAATTTTAGCAATTTCAGCCACACCAGTTTTTAACTGAGCATCAGGTTTATCAATTAATCGGCCACTTTCAATAAATAAAGTAAGATGCCATTTATCATCAACACCTTTTAGCCACCCCATTTGATCGCCTCGATGCGTAAATTCATAAGGTCGAATAGCATCAAAAATCACGCCTGAACGACGTTCAACTTCCTTTTTAAATGTCTCGATCCCCACACGTTCTAATGTGTATTTCGTTTTTGCATTTTTACGCTCAGTGCGATTTCCCCAATCACGTTGAGTCGTTACAATGGCTTCTGCAATTGCTAGTGTTTTCTCAATAGGAATATAACCAAATTCACTGGCTAAGCGAGGAAAGGTATTCTTATCGCCATGTGTCATCGCAAGACCGCCCCCGACCAGCACATTAAACCCAATAAGGCGTCCATTTTCAGCAATTGCAATAAAATTCATATCATTTGCATGAAGATCAACATCATTATGAGGCGGGATCACCACTGAAGTTTTAAATTTTCGAGGCAAATAGGTTTCCCCTAAAATAGGCTCTTCATCAGTCGTCGCTATCTTTTCTTTATCTAACCAAATTTCAGCATATGCATGAGTGCGAGGTAATAAATGCTCTGATATTTTTTTTGCCCACTCATACGCTTCTTGATGCAATGAAGATTGCACTGGGTTTGAAGTACATAAGACATTACGATTAACATCATTCGCGGTTGCCAGAGAATCAAGCCCTGTGGCAGCTAACATTTGATGAGCAGGTTTTACATTGCCCTTTAAGATGCCATGAAATTGAAAAGTTTGGCGATTAGTAATTCGAATACTGCCATAAAGCGTATTTTCTGTCGCAAACTGATCAATGCTAAGCCACTGTTTAGGGGAGATAATGCCACCAGGTAAACGACAACGTAACATCATCGCATGACGAGGTTCTAACATTTGCTGAGCACGCTCAGCACGAATATCTCTGTCGTCTTGCTGATACATGCCATGAAAGCGGATCAGTAGAAAATTATCGCCTTCAAAGCCCCCTGTTAAACCATTTTGTAAGTCTTCTGTAATAGTGCCACGTAAAAAATGACTCTCTTTTTTCATGCGTTCACTATCAGATAGTTTCCCTTCAACCACTAAGGGCGCTTGAGTATGTAATTTCATTTAATAGACATCCCTCTGATAACGCCGTTCTAGACGTAGCTCACTTAAATATTCTTCTGCTTCTTCACTATTTTTATTGCCATACTCCATCACAATATCTAACAACGCCTGCTCAACATCTTTTGCCATATGTGATGCATCACCACAGACATAAAGATAAGCGCCTTGTTGTAACCATTGCCAAATCTCACTACCACGTTCACGTAATTTATCTTGCACATAAATTTTATGTGCTTGATCTCGTGACCATGCTAAATCGATATGAGTTAACAGGCCGATTTTGACATAACGTTGCCATTCCACTTGATAGAGAAAATCTTCAACAAAATGAGGGTTACCGAAAAATAACCAGTTTTTGCCTGTTGCACCGTCATTTTCGCGCTGTTGCATAAAGCCTCTAAAAGGCGCAATACCTGTACCTGGGCCAATCATAATCACGGGAGCATCGTTATTGTTGGGTAACCGAAAATGCACATTCTTTTCGATAAAGACATTGACGGTATCGCCTTCTTTTAAGCGGTCAGCTAAAAAGCCAGAAGCGCCTCCAGTATAAACATGCGAATTTACGTCATAACGCACAACACCCAACGTAAGGTGTACTTCGTCTTCCACTTCCTGTTGTGATGAAGCGATAGAATAAAGGCGAGGTGTTAATGGACGTAAAATATCCACAAAGTCTTGTGCCGTTGGTTGAGCACAATATTGGCGAACCATTTCATTGATAGGGTGTTTTTGTGCATATTGCTGAAGCTTTGTTTTATCCGCAATCAGTGACAATAAATCTTCATGGCGCGTCAGTTGCGCATAGGCTTTGACGATAGGTGCGCTATTTTGAGTCAGCTCACAATGATGCAATAAGGCGTCTTTTAAGGTAAATGTTTGAGATTTTAACGTGACAGTTTCATCCCCTCTTAGCCACAATAACGCAATAAGTTCATCGACTTTTTCAGGCGAATTATTAAACCAAATGCCCAACGCATCACCAGGCTCATAATGCAAATCAGAACCTTTAAGACTGATTTCAATATGACGAATATCTCTATCTGAATTTCTGCCCGTAATTTTTTGATTAGTGAGTAATGTGGCGCTAAAAGGAGCATCACGATGGTAAAGAGAAGCATCAATCGTATCAGTCGTCCCCGATTGTGTTTGTTGTAATACTTGCGTACTTTGTGTCGGGATCCTTGCTTTTAAAATCTCTGTAATCTGCTTTATCCATTTCTCTGCAACAGCTTGATATTCAACATCAGCATCAACCCGAGGCAATAAACGTGTTGCGCCAAGTTGGGCAATGCGCTCATCAAAATCTTTACCTGCTTTGCAAAAATGCTCATACGAAGAATCACCTAAGCTCAATACCGCATAAGACGTTTCCTTCATTTCAGACGCTTTTTTAGAGTGCAGATATTTATAAAAAGCGATCGCTTCTTCTGGAGGCTCACCCTCACCTTGTGTGGAGGCAACAATAATTAAAGTTGTCGCTTTATGGATCTGCTTAAATTTATATTCACTGGCAGAGTGCAACTCAACATTCAATTTATGGGCAACTAAGTTATCTCGCAATTGTTCTGCCAGATGGCGTGCATTACCCGTCTGAGAAGCAGAGATTAATGTTATTGTCTCTTGCTCTGGCACTTGTGGTGAAACAACCGTTGTTGGCGCGGGTACGGTAGCATGATCCAATTGCCCCCATAAATACCCTGATAACCACGCGATTTGCGCTGTTGAGAGATCTTTTGTTGCGTCCTGTAATTTATTCAATTGCTCCAGCGTTAATGGAAGTATTGATAATAATGGAGGTTGGTTGCTCATTTATTCTGCCTTAAAAAAGTAAAGCGCTTATCTGTGCTTTATTGTTCTTTGATAATATTTCTAATATTGAGAGGGTATCCCACGACTAGAAGGTGAATTAAAGACCTGTTGGCTCTATCTAATAACCTTAAATGCTAAATTTATTTATCGGTTTCCTTTACCAATATAATTAATAAGCAAAAAGGAACATAACAAGCCATTAAGATTAAGGGAGATTAGGCGTGATTAGCTAAATCAGCTACACTGATAGACTTCGTACTATTTGTGTCTTTTTTTTACTAATTAAGTCAAGAGAGTTTTGATGACAACCACCATCTTTAAAGATTTTCAGTTTGAAGCTGCCCACCACTTACCACATGTTCCAGAAGGCCACAAATGTGGACGCCTTCATGGACACTCTTTTCTTGTTAGATTAGAACTAACAGGTGAAATTGATCCTCATTCAGGTTGGCTTATTGATTTTGCTGATGTTAAAGCCGCATTTAAACCTACTCTTGAACGTCTTGATCACTACTATCTTAATGAAATTGAAGGTCTTGAAAATCCGACAAGCGAAGTGCTCGCAAAATGGATTTGGCAACAAGTCAAGCCAACACTACCGTTGTTATCGGCAGTAATGGTTAAAGAGACGTGTACAGCAGGATGTATTTATCGCGGTGAATAGATCGGTATTAACATTCCCCACTTATCACCTAAAAAAATCAGCCTATTATTGGCTGATTTTTTTCATAATAACGATGTGATCACGCAATATTTAAATATTTATGCGTTTGCATTGAGAAACGCCAATTACGTTCAATACAGGTTTTAATACATAATGTGGTTGCACTCTCTTTACAACTAATGGGTTGCAAAGCAATAACTGGGGCTGGCTGTTGAGTGCGTAAAGTCAGTAAGGCATCCAATACTTCAATATCTTTTTCACGTCCTACTGGGTGTTTTATCTCATTTGCCCGATTGATGGCATTCGGTAAAACACGAAATCCGCCTCGCATACCTACTTTGGGGGAAAGTGTCACCCACGTTTTCTCACTACATAGAATATCGTGAGTACCACTGGTTTCTATTTGGCAAACAAAACCCGCTTGCTCTAGTCTTTCAGTTAAAGGACGCAAATCATATAAGCAAGGCTCGCCACCTGTAATAACAATATGTTTTGCACTATAACCTTGTTGCTGAAAAAGTGATAAAATTTCAGTAGCACTGGCTTCGCCCCATGTATCGCTTTCTTGCGTTTTAATTGGGATATCACCAAGAGGAACTTTTTTTTCATCCTTTTTTTCCCAAGTATGCTTCGTATCACACCAACTACAGCCGACTGGGCAACCTTGTAATCGAACAAAAAGCGCAGGAACGCCAGTAAAAACACCTTCACCCTGTAAGGTTTGAAACACTTCATTAATGGGGTATTGCATAAGAAACTCTGATATCCAATGAATGCTGATGATTATTACAGATAACTATCTCACCGTAAGAGGCTTTATGATAAGGTACATGGTTTGTTTTGAATAGCTAACGTGCGCGAAGACACTGAAAAAGAGGATAGAGTTCCTCCGTTGGACAGAGATGGGAATACTTTAGATGCAAAAAGAGAATCAACTTTCACGAGGATTATCAGGGCGGCACATTCGTTTCATGGCGCTAGGCTCTGCAATCGGTACAGGTTTATTTTATGGTTCAGCTGCGGCGATTGAAAAAGCAGGTCCCGCAGTGTTACTTGCTTACCTTATTGGTGGTGCAGCAGTATTTATGGTTATGCGTGCATTAGGTGAAATGGCCGTTCATCATCCAGTTGCAGGCTCTTTCTCACAATATGCAAGCCATTACATGGGGCCTTTAGCTGGCTTCTTAACTGGTTGGAACTATGTTTTTGAAATGCTGATTGTTTGTCTAGCAGACGTCACGGCATTCGGTTTTTATATGAAACTCTGGTTCCCAGATGTTGATCAATGGATATGGGTTTTAGGGATAGTCTGTTTTATTGGCGCTTTAAACCTTTGCCATGTGAAGATATTTGGTGAAATGGAATTTTGGCTTTCTATCGTTAAAGTCACCGCTATTATCGCAATGATCATTGGTGGTGTTGTCATTATGATGTATGGCTTTGGCCAACAAACTGAACATCCTATTGGGATCTCTAACTTATGGGAGTTTGGTGGCTTTATGCCTAATGGTATTGAAGGGGTCATCGCTTCGCTTGCCATTGTGATGTTTGCGTTTGGTGGGATTGAAGTGATTGGTATTACTGCCAGTGAAGCTAAAGATCCTGAGAAAACCATTCCTAAAGCTATCAATGCCGTACCGTTTCGTATCTTATTATTCTATGTTCTAACGATATTCATTCTAATGTGTATTTTCCCTTGGCAACAAATTGGCCATAACGGTAGCCCATTTGTACAGATTTTCTCAAATCTTGGAATAAATTCAGCGGCAAATATCTTAAACCTTGTGGTTATCACTGCCGCAATCTCAGCCATCAACAGTGATATCTTTGGGGCTGGTCGTATGATGTACGGTATGGCTCAAGAAGGGCAAGCACCTAAATCCTTTATGAAACTTACTCGTAATGGTGTGCCTTGGATGACGGTATTAGTCATGTCTGTCGTACTCTTACTTGGCGTCGTGCTTAATTACCTTATCCCAGAACAGATCTTCGTTTTAATCGCTTCTATTGCGACATTTGCAACAGTTTGGGTTTGGTTAATGATTTTACTTTCTCAAGTCGCTATGCGTCGTAAGATGAGCACCGATGAAATAAAAACACTGAAATTCCCTGTGCCATTTTGGCCTGTTGCACCAGCGCTGACTATCATCTTTATGGCGTTTGTTATCGCAATTTTAGGCTATTTTGAATCAACCAGAATGGCATTAGTTGTGGGTATGATCTGGGTGGCTATTTTAACCATCGGCTACTATGTGGGTATCAAACCAAGAATGAACCAGAAATAAACCATATTTCTGAATTAACCAATATTTGAGTTGAATAATAAAGGCTGTGGATAATTTCACAGCCTTTTTCTTTATAACATAATAGCGACTAAGCCAGTGCTTGTTCTAGATCTGCAATTAAATCATCCACATCTTCCAAACCAATTGATAAACGAACTAAACCATCACTAATGCCATGCCTTTGTCGTTCTTCTGCACTATAAGTAGCATGGGTCATTGTTGCTGGATGTTGAGCTAAAGACTCGCAATCGCCTAAGCTCACAGCTCGACTAAAAAGATTTAAGCGATTGAGAAACGCTCTGCCTCCTTTAATGCCTCCTTTTAACTCAATAGCTATCATACCTCCCGCTAACCGCATTTGACGTTTGGCTAGCTCATATTGAGGGAAAGAAGCCAGTCCAGGATAATGAATAGTTTCAACTTTAGGATGCTCTTCAAGGTATTGTGCGATACGTTGCGCATTTTGCGCAGATTAGCTCCATTCTTATGCCTAACGTTTTTATGCCTCGTAATATTAACGAGGCATCGTGAGGAGACAAACAAGCCCCTGTCATATCCTTTAAACCTTCAACACGTATTTTATCTGCTAAGGCGTATTTGGTAATAATAGCCCCCGCAGTTACATCACCATGTCCTGATAAATACTTGGTCATGGAATGCACAACAATATCTGCGCCAAGTTCTAAAGGTTTTTGTAAATAAGGCGAGCAATAAGTACTATCGACCATCACTAAAATACTGTGCTGATGCGCAATTTTTGATATTTTTGTTATATCACTAACTCGCATATTAGGATTTGCGGGCGTTTCAAAGAAAATTAATTTCGTTTTCTCTGTCATTGCTCCTTTTAAGTTTTCAAGGTTAGTTAAATCAACGTGCTTTATTTTAATGCCAAATTTAGCAAGCCCATGATTGAAAAAAGAAAAAGTACAGCCATAAAGTGTCATATCAGCAATTAATTCATCACCGGGCTGAAGCAACGACCAGCAAGTTGAAGTAATCGCCCCCATTCCTGAAGAAAAAACAACGGCAGCCTCACCATTTTCTAATTGCGCTAATCGCTTTTCTAATAAATCTAAAGTAGGATTTGAGATCCGTGAATAAAAATGCCCTTTTTGCCTTCCTGCAAAGCAATCTGCGCCATATTGAGCCGTCGGAAAAACAAAAGTAGACGTTTGAAAAACAGGAGGCACTAATGCCCCCTGAAAATCTAGCGGAGAATAACCATAATGTATTGCTTGAGTATTAAAATTTTTATTACCTTGCGTCATTATATATCCTTATTACTAATTAACTTTCTATTCTTTGATTGTTTTCCCCAATAATTTGAACCGTTCTTAAAATAATTGAAATCCCTTTAAGGGTATCTGGGTTTTTTAATAATGAGAAAGTTGAACCTAAAGTATATTTTTTATCTTGGTAAATAGATTCTTTTTTTGCCATATTATAAGCAGCACTCAACTCCCATGCTGGAATCAATGTTTCTTCAAAGGCAACCGACAATTTTTCAACTGTTGCATTATCCATAATATCTATTGAGTCTGAAATTAAGGATAATAAGTCAATGATATTATCAAAACGCTTTAATGCTAATAATGGTCGTGCTTTTTCTAATAAATGTTGAAAATGTTGTTTATCTTCATCCGATAATATTTGAATATCTTCTGGGCTTAAATTATTTTCACTCATTATTGTATCCCCTATAATAATCCTCTGACTGTCGCCCAATATAAACCTCGGTTATAACTATTACGTAGCAATCCACCCAACTTCGTCGGTGGTGTCGGTATTACGTCATGCTTATAGTCATATTGTAATGGCATTCCAGCTGATAACCCCATTTGTGCAACAGCTTGTACTCGACCATCGTAAATGGCAGCAGGATAACCATAGCGAAGTTCACCACAAATATTATTCGCAATCACTCCCGCTTGGTTATGACAGCTACCACCGGCTTTACTAATCGGTAAATCAACAGTATCACCAAGAACATAAACTTGATTTAATCCATAAACTTGTAATGTTTCGGGATCAGTGGGTAACCAACCTTCTCCGTTTTTATGTTCACTTAACCCAGTATTACGAATAGCTTCAACAGCAGTAATTGGTGGCGTACTCATAAGGATATCAAACGGTTCTGCTTCACCTTCTTTTGAATAAGCTATCTTCTTATCAGGGTCTACATGGCTTAATGTGAATCCACGTTTAGCCTTAATATCCCGCTCAGAAAATACCGCCGGAAGGACTTCACAAACTTCTTGTTGCATAAATAAACAGTTTCTTAAAAGTTGAGCGACCGTAGGATAGGTGTAAACAATTTCAATATTATTTCTCACTCGACGTTGACGTAACAGTTCATCAAGCATCAAGGTTGTTTCCATAGGTGCAATACCGCATTGATGAGGCACATTCGGCGTTTCAGGGAAACTCACCGTAATAAATACACGCCCTTTTTCAATTGTCGCAAGTTTATCAGCAAGTGATCTAGCAGCTTCATATTGATAAAAATGATTTCCAGCTTCTTTTAAACCTTCAATTCGATGAGGACTAGGAACACAGCCAGTTGCTAAAACTAAAAAATCATAATTATATTTTTTCTTAGAACCACAATAAATAACTTTATTATTAAAGTCGAAGCGTTCCGCTTTATCAATAATAAATTCAATTTCGGGTCTTAATAAACTTCTTTCTGAACGCATTAACTCTTCTTTAAAAAAAATATTAAATGCAATATACATAAATGCAGGTTTGTAATAATGATGAGGATTATCTGAAATAAGTGTTATTTTAATTTTATTTGAAAATATTTCGTCATTTAATTTTTTAGCCAGGATATTAGCAAGAATCGTTCCGCCGGTACCACCGCCAATAATAACTATATTTTTTGTTGGCATTTTATTTCCTATATCTAGTAATGTTAGATAGACAAAAAAAGTATAGTAAAAGGCGTTAATATAACAAATAGATTAAACAGATAAATTAGTTAAGGAAAACATAATTATATTAATAAATGATAGATATAATCCTAAAATATTTAAATATTATTTATATAATATTTACCAATGTTATCATAACCTATTAATAGAATGTCGCAATTAAGGGATGATGATCAGATGCATCTGTGATTAAAACTTCAGCTTTATTCAACGATAAACCCCGATAAAAAATATAATCTAAAGGCTTACCAAACGCTTTAGTACGCCAATCATTATCAAAAATAACCTCTTTAAGCCTTAATCTTCTCGCAAAACGTTTTAATACATTCACTCTAGGCCGACTCCATGCATTAAAATCACCAGCCAAAATGATGGGGCCTTTATGGTGCATAATATGAACAGATAAATTACTTAATTGGCGCTGATACACATCAACACCAAAACTAAAATTAATTGCATGTACATTAATCACCATTAAATGATCACCCGTGATCAGCGGATATACCGTAATTAATGCCGATTTAGATAAACGTAGGAAAGGCTCTTTTTCTCGGAGAGGACAACAATAGATAGGATGTGAACTTGATAATGTCATCACACCTGCTGGATGCTGTTGAAAGGCTAAAGCTGGAACTTGATCTGCAATTAAGTGGTGAGTTCCAGCAAAACGAACAAGTTCTGGTGTCGTTTGAGCTTCTTGCAGTAAAAGCAAATGCGTATCTGTTGATAACGTTTCCAGCATGTTACGCCAATTAGGTCGTTGCTGTTTATAGATATTCCAAACTGCAATTTTTAGCGTGCCTTCTGTGTAAAGAGGCATTCCAATAGGTAACGTGTCCTTTCTTTCACTTAAAGGCGGGCTGGGTTCAATCCTTTCTACAGGTTGACCTGCCACAAAACGTACTGAATAAGTCGGTTTCTTCGCCATTAACAACCTCAGATAAGCAGCAAGATTTCTTGCTATAACTTAAGTATACCAAAGCCTAGCCTTACCCTCATCTTTTAAAAGGATACTATAATCAACTAAAGCAATTATTTTTATATAAAATAGTTATTTTTACTTAACTTTAGTAATTTAATGTATGTTTATTCTTAAGTTTTAAGCAAAAAAAAACCTAAGTCGTTAGACTTAGGTTTCTTATAGTTGGCGGAACGGACGGGACTCGAACCCGCGACCCCCTGCGTGACAGGCAGGTATTCTAACCAACTGAACTACCGCTCCGCGTATTCTTTTCGCACTTAATGTTTTACAACACTAATGCTTTAATTTAATGCCTGGCAGTTCCCTACTCTCACATGGGGAGACCCCACACTACCATCGGCGCTACAACGTTTCACTTCTGAGTTCGGCATGGGATCAGGTGGGACCGCTGCGCTATGGCCACCAAGCAAATTCGGTTTTATTACCCGCTTCTTTCCTTTCGGTCAGTCGCCAGTAATATCAATCTTAAACAAGCCTACTTTATCTACTCTTCGTCTCTCAGACAAAACACCTTCGGTGTTGTCAGGTTAAGCCTCACGGTTCATTAGTACTGGTTAGCTCAACGTATCGCTACGCTTACACACCCAGCCTATCAACGTCTTAGTCTTAAACGTTCCTTTAGGTCACTCAAGGTGACAGGGAAGACTCATCTCGAGGCAAGTTTCCCGCTTAGATGCTTTCAGCGGTTATCTCTTCCGCACTTAGCTACCGGGCAATGCCATTGGCATGACAACCCGAACACCAGTGGTGCGTTCACTCCGGTCCTCTCGTACTAGGAGCAACCCCTCTCAATCTTCCAACGCCCACGGCAGATAGGGACCGAACTGTCTCACGACGTTCTAAACCCAGCTCGCGTACCACTTTAAATGGCGAACAGCCATACCCTTGGGACCTACTTCAGCCCCAGGATGTGATGAGCCGACATCGAGGTGCCAAACACCGCCGTCGATATGAACTCTTGGGCGGTATCAGCCTGTTATCCCCGGAGTACCTTTTATCCGTTGAGCGATGGCCCTTCCATTCAGAACCACCGGATCACTAAGACCTACTTTCGTACCTGCTCGAGCCGTCACTCTCACAGTCAAGCTGGCTTATGCCTTTGCACTAACCGCATGATGTCCGACCATGCTTAGCCAACCTTCGTGCTCCTCCGTTACTCTTTAGGAGGAGACCGCCCCAGTCAAACTACCCACCAGACACGGTCCCCGATCCAGATTATGGACCTAGGTTAGAACATCAAACGTTAAAGGGTGGTATTTCAAGGTTGACTCCATGCAGACTGGCGTCCACACTTCATAGTCTCCCACCTATCCTACACATCAAGGCTCAATGTTCAGTGTCAAGCTATAGTAAAGGTTCACGGGGTCTTTCCGTCTTGCCGCGGGTACACTGCATCTTCACAGCGAGTTCAATTTCACTGAGTCTCGGGTGGAGACAGCCTGGCCATCATTACGCCATTCGTGCAGGTCGGAACTTACCCGACAAGGAATTTCGCTACCTTAGGACCGTTATAGTTACGGCCGCCGTTTACTGGGGCTTCGATCAAGAGCTTCTCCCTAAGGATAACCCCATCAATTAACCTTCCAGCACCGGGCAGGCGTCACACCGTATACGTCCACTTTCGTGTTTGCACAGTGCTGTGTTTTTAATAAACAGTTGCAGCCAGCTGGTATCTTCGACTGGCTTCGGCTCCGTCCGCAAGGGACTTCACTTACCGCCAGCGTGCCTTCTCCCGAAGTTACGGCACCATTTTGCCTAGTTCCTTCACCCGAGTTCTCTCAAGCGCCTGAGTATTCTCTACCTGACCACCTGTGTCGGTTTGGGGTACGATTGTTGGTAACCTGAAGCTTAGAGGCTTTTCCTGGAAGCAGGGCATCAATTGCTTCACCACCTTAGTGGCTCGTCATCACACCTCAGCATTAAGTGACCGGATTTGCCTAATCACTCTGCCTACATGCTTGAACCGGGACGACCGTCGCCCGGACAACCTAGCCTTCTCCGTTCCCCCATCGCAGTTACCACCAGTACGGGAATATTAACCCGTTTCCCATCGACTACGCTTTTCAGCCTCGCCTTAGGGGTCGACTCACCCTGCCCCGATTAACGTTGGACAGGAACCCTTGGTCTTCCGGCGTGCGGGTTTTTCACCCGCATTATCGTTACTTATGTCAGCATTCGCACTTCTGATACCTCCAGCATACCTCACAG
>NZ_JAABNH010000023.1:0-16140 GCF_009915985.1 Proteus sp. G2626
AAAATAAAGTTTGCTATCTGAATTTTTCTATGGCTTAATAGCGTCACTGGTTTGGAAGTACAGACCTATTTATGTTAGTAAGTTTAAAGTTGTTCCCGTTTAGCGTTATCCTCGATACCTCTTCATTGTGAATTCCTTCTAATTAATTCCCATAAGTAAAAATACAAAACAAACCGCATATGCCTTATGGCAAATTAAATAAATTAAAGGAAATTCTATGTCTAATACAATGACTGGTACAGTAAAATGGTTCGATGAAGGTAAAGGTTTTGGTTTTATTACTCCAGCTGATGGCAGCAAAGATGTATTCGTACATTTCTCTGCAATCCAAAGTGATAGTTTCAAAACATTAGCGGAAGGCCAACAAGTTTCATTCACCATGGAAAATGGTATGAAAGGCCCAGCAGCAGGCAACGTGGTGGCTCTCTAAAGGCGCTATTACTATTCGCCTCTATTTTAAATGCCCTTGTTGTAGCAGTTCACAATATAGAACATCACAATTTGATGTCACAGTGAACAATCCACACGGCGCAAAATGCATCTTTTGCAAAAGTGTGATGACAGCTCAAATGAGTTGAGCATTAAATAGTTGAATATACAAAACCTCGCTTCGGCGGGGTTTTTTGCTATCTACAATCCCATGTTGGTTAAAGATAAAAAATTTAGATTTTAGGGCTTGAAAAATACTTGCTCGTTCATATTTATATTTTGGGTAAATAAGATACCGCCCATAATTCACTAAATACTGAAGGAGGAGTTATATGCCTAACATTAAACCTTTTTCATTATTCCCAGCATTATCTGACAACCTACTGTCAAACCGCTTTGATCAGATAGATCGCCTGTTTAGTCAGTTAACAGGTAGTAAGCCTATTGCATCACCAATTCAGACCTATAACCTGAAACAGATTGATGATAACCATTATGAACTGACAGTGAGTGTGCCTGGATATCAAGAAGATGACTTATCGGTTTCATTAAAAGGAAGTCGTTTATTGATTGAAGGGAAAAAAGAAGAAAAATCAGAAGAAGACAATGATAAATGGATCCACCGAGGCATATCTCAAGGGCAATTTACGTTGCAGTTTGACCTCGGTAAGAATGTTAAAATAGAAAAAGCGGATTTATCAAGTGGGCTTCTGACCATTGCTATTGAGTATGAGTTACCGGAAGAAGAAAAACGGCAAACAATAGCGATAGAAAATAAAGATAAAAAATAATTGGGTTAGATAACGTGAATAAGATTAAGGCTACGCATAATGTGTAGCCTTAATTGTTTTTGTGAGGGGTTTAAATTTCACTAATTCAAAGTTGAGTTCACAAGGTTTGTAAGTCGAACATAATTAGAGTGGACAGTCTGGTTTGAGCGAGAAGCGGACGTTATGTTTGCTGTGAAGATCCCTGAACACACTGATTTTAAAGTTTCTTGATGATAAATTGCGATTAAATTACCATTTGTTGTAAGCAATAAAGACAGGATAAGATGTAGGTTTGGCAGTAATCTTATGAATATACAATAATCTCACATCCATGAAGGTATAACATGCGGAACAGTTTCTCAGGATTCTATGGCATTAGTGAAGATTCGATAGGCACAATCTTTACTTCAGGAAATACGATATTTATTTTTGATGCAAACATTCTCCTTACTCTCTATCGGTGCGAGGAAGAAACCCGCAATCGTTTTTTTGAAATATGGGAGAATATAAAAGAACAATGCTGGTTCCCTCATCAAGTGTGTCTCGAATACCAACGAAATCGGCTAAAAGTAGTCAAGGACAGCCGTGATGCGTTGGAAAAAATACCAAAGAAAATCAAGGCATCTATCAATGAGCTAAAAACTCAAGTTTTTGATGGTGAACATAATCAAACCATCTCACGATATTCCGATTTAAAAGGCGAGCTTAACACCATTTTTAGCCAGATTGAAAATATTGTCAGTGAGTTCTCTGAAAATCATATTGATGTCAGAAAGGCCAATATAGATTTTTTAAAAAACCATGATGTGATACGTGATAAAATTGACCTTCTAACAGAAGGTCGCATCGGTTCCGCCCCTACTGAACAGAAGGTAATAGATGATCTAAATAAAAGTGGAAAAGTCCGGTATAAGTACAAAGTTGGCCCTGGTTTTGATGATAGCACAGATAAGAAAGAAAGTTTTTATTCATTCGACGGTATTAATTACGACGCTGAATACGGCGATTATTATGTTTGGAGCCAGATTCTTGAATATGTTGTCAACAAGCCAGGGAGCAATGTGGTTTACGTTTCTAATGATGCTAAATCTGATTTTTACTATAAAATTGAAGGTAAAATACGTGGCCCTAATGAATCTCTCCGTACCGAAATAAAAAAGCATGGTGCAGCGGAATTTTTACTTCAGAATGTTGATACTTTTCTTCATCACGCTAATAACCATTTGAACGCAAGAATTGATGAGGCAGTTATTACAGAATTGACAAATGCCAGTATCGTAAATGCTACTGACTCTCTATCTATTAAATACAAAAGGAATGGTAAGAGAGGGTTTGAGTATCCAATTGAAATTAATCATTTACATTTAGACGATATAGAGAATATTGAACAAATATTTCCTATTTACTCCGAATATCAACAACGGCTGAATGCTTATAAGCATGAACTCGATGAAATAAATACTGCACCGCTGGAAGAATTAGAGAGTTTGCAAGGTAGTGGACTAATGGCAAGAAAAAAATATTTAACATTGCATATCAGCCGCCTTAAAAATCTACTAGACTCTTTGGGTAACAGAATGGCATATTTACAAGAAACAGAAGCCATCCAGCAACTTCTTGAGAACGAATAACCTACCGTCTGTAAAGCCCCCTTCTATCTTTAATTTAGAAGAAAGATGGGGGTTCTGATCGGTATCGCACGGTCCGGTTGATGATTTGTTTTGAGTTAACGAGAGAGTGGAGCACAAAAATTTGTGCGGAGTTTTCTTTAAGAAATCCATTATTCCTCATGGGTATTTAAGCAACGTCCGCTTCTGGCACTGTGCGGACTATCTGATTAGATTTAGCCTCAAATCATAGTAATATTAGATCGAATCTGATCATATACATCTAAATTATAGGTATGAAAGAATTTCTCAACACAAAATAAAAAAATGCCGATACGCTAGGAGTCATATCGGCATATAAAATAAACGCAAGAAGCAATGTAAGTCATGTCGTACTAATTCGTATCAAACCTGTCAATTTGATACATTTGTAATGATAATTATTCTCATTAATATATTCAACCCTAAATTAAATAAGGTTACTTTGTAGCCTTTCCGTCTACGCCGACCACAGAATCCACACTCACTTATACCGTTCACACAAGAGCTGTGAGTCGGCACTTTATTAACTAAATAAATCGGTAAATGTTATGTCAAAAGAGATAAGCGAATTACAGTTTAGTCTTCACTATGCATCAGAAACAGACAGTGAAAAGAATACTTCAGCCATTTTAACGGCGAATATCCATACGGCTGATGGCGAAACTCAACAACTCACACAACTAATTTGCACGACATCTCCCGCAGGTAAAAAGCAATATCGAATCGGCACACAAAAGATTAATGATGCAGGCGACCCATTGCTGGTGGCAATTGAATCCTATTGGCGAAAAAACACGCAAGAGAGTTGTGTTTATTTGTTAGAGAAAGCGAAGCAATTTATTCAAGGGTACTTACAACAAACGAATACATGGATATCTATGTATGGTCTTGTGATTGTTTCTAATGCTTCACTGGAAGAGCAGTTGCCTGAAGGTTTATTAAAAGCACTTAAAGTATCAATACCCGCCTAATTTTTATCGTTTCACTTTTAACTCTCTCACACTAATCATTAACGGACACTCCTCTGGGGGTGACTATGCGTATGGAAAAATTAACCAATGTAACTTATGGAACAGCAGGCCTAACGGCCTTTTTTGCCAGTCTCTCATTATATGAATGGGGATTTGTTATCGGTATGGCGTTTAGCATGGTTCTTGGTTTAGCTACTTACTTTATGACTCGTCGAGAGCAACGAAAACGCACTCAATTATTTGAAGAGCTTGTTCGTCATGTTGACCCACAAAACCCGACCGAAACGTTAAAAAGGCTTGCTGAATTAATGGTGAAAGCACCAAAGGATATTTAATGTCTCTCAAACAGAAAATAGCTGCGCTAACAACTGCGGGAGCAACAGCAATCGCGTTAGTTGTCATTGCCCATTTTGAGGGGGTGCGTTATGAACCTTATCGTGATGTGGCAGGCGTTCTAACAGTTTGTTACGGACACACAGGCAAAGACATTATTCAAGGCAAGAGATACACACAACAAGAATGTGATGCGTTATTACAAAGCGATTTTATTAAGACACAACAGCAAGTCGATGCATTAATCAAAGTACCACTCGATGACTACACCAAAGCCGCTTTATATTCCTTTGCTTTTAATGTAGGAATGACAGCATTTGCTCGCTCAACATTACTCAAGAAATTAAATGCGGATGATAGAGCGGGTGCCTGTGAAGAAATAAAACGTTGGGTATATGCGGGTGGAAAGGTTTGGCGAGGGCTTGTCAGTCGTCGAGAGGCGGAGTCAGCACTATGTCATGGAAACCTTTAATCATCATTATCAGCTTTATCCTTGCATTACTCATTACAGTCGCTGGTGGAATTTATCTCTTGATTGATAACACATGTACTAAAGACCAAGTGAGTTTAGAAAAGCGCTGTCAGATTGCACTCTCACATCATCGGTACTAATCATGAAATACGGAAAACTCTATGCCGTCATTGCGATGGTAGGCATCATTGTGGGTGGCTATTGGGTGATTAACAGGCAAGCTAACAGGATTAATTCACTGATAGATACCAACAAAAAACTGACAGTGGCTCTCGAAGAACAGAAGTCTATTAATACTGATTATCAAGCACGCATAATGCGATTAAATCAGTTGGATATTCAATATACGCAGGAGCTAGCGAATGCTAAGAATGAAATTAGTCGTTTGCGTGATATTAGTGAGCGTCATCCTGAGCGGGTGTATATCAAAGCCGAGTGCCCAAAAAGCAAAACCACTTCCGCCACCAGCTTGGCTTATGCAACCACCGCCCGACCTACTGACACCGCTCTCCGAAATTATTGGTTACTCAGAGAACGAATTGCAGAGTCAGAGCAAATGATTAAAGGGTTGCAGAATTACATTAGAGTGGAGTGTGTGAACTAAAAAAAAGCCCTACGTAGAGTACGAGGGCAAAACTGAAATTTGTCGAAAAAATATCAATCTTAATAAAGATAGCACTTATAAGTGAATATACCTATAGTGCGGCAAAAATATTATTTTAATAAGTGGTTACAATATACTTAACATTAATTTGCTAAATAGTTTTAATAAGTCAGATGGAATGATTCTTATTTGTGTTTTTGTTTTCTTTTAAAAAAGATATTTTTTGTGATAAAAATAAGAATAATAATATTAAATGGTAACTATAAGGTTATTTAATTATAAGGGTATTTATGTTCAATCATGGCATGAAAAAAATTTTTTTTAGAATTTGATGCCATTAAACCTTGGTAAATACTGAATGGTACTTCCTTATATCGATATTGTTCTCCATGTTTACAGTCGATTTCTAGCATTTTAGTTTGATAATCGTAAGCAACAGAAATAATTTTAGATGATGCAATGTAAATTTTGTCCATTAGACTAATCACTATTAATAAAAATAAAATGGGATAAAATAAAAGAGTAAATAAATTTTTACTTTAGTAACTTTTAATATTAGTAAAAATATTCAACTTATTTTTATATAAAGAAGAAATATGAGTTAAATTTATTATTTGTGTGAAGCTTCTCACATTAGAGATGAAAAATAAGTTCCAGCATCACGCATGGACAAAATTAAATAAAGAACTTCTCAAGAGGAATATAGTGATATTAATTCAGTATCGCTTTGTTAAGCAAATAAGCGAATTGAATACTTTCAATTGTTTTTTTAATTAACTATTGAATACAAATAAAATAACCCTGCGAGTTTGAGTTTACCGTGGGGCTAAATTTAAGCGAAAAATAAATACCTATAAATCATACCGCTACTCTTATTTCAATGCCAATAGAAATAGAAAGCGTCGCGTTGTCGCCGTCTCCTATGTTAGCCATGACCTATTTTATTTCTCGATAGAGAGCGCATAGTGAGAGTCAAAAACAACGAATACCACCGTTTTGTTATTTTTCGGTCATTATCAGCAACGTCAGCTGTAGGTAGAAGAAGGGGCGTGACGATGGAGAGACATCAATATATTTAATTCTACAAACGTCATTTATTTAGTGACGTATATGGATAGCCATCAGTTAACCGCTGGTGGCTTTTTTTATACGCATTTCATCGCTCATTCACAGAGCAATTCAAAAACGTCGAATCCAATCACTTTGATATGAGCCTTCGAGAAAGTCAGTTATAGCTGGCGAGCTTCGACGGGCTGATTTTCTATGTGAACGAGGGTTCATTTCAAATGAAGGTAATACGTTATGCAATATCCAAGAGTAAGTATTAATGGTGTATCTGTTCGCGTTGATGACAAAGGAAGATATAACCTAAATGATTTACATGCCTCAGCCGTGGCAAATGGCGAAGCCAGAGAGAATCAAAAGCCAAGTCAATTTTTGAGAAGCAAACAGGTTAAGACATTTGTAGAAAAATTAAGCGCAATGCAAAAATGCACTGCGGTCAAAGTCATTAACGGTGGGCTTAATCATGGTGTGTGGGCATTAGAATTGGTTGTTATTAGATACGCAGCTTGGCTAAAGCCTGAGTTTGAAATTCTCGTATATAACACCTTTAAGGATGCTACGAGAAAAGAGTTAGATATCATGGCTAAGTTGAACAAGCTAGATCATGTCATTAATACCGAAACTAAAAATATAAGTAACTGTGCAAGAACGATGGCTAACTGGGGAGTTGGTGGTAGAAAGCAGTTACTACTAACAGCGAGGGAACGAATTCTTAAAGAAGCTCAAATCTATATTCCTGGTATTGAATAGCGTTCCTTAAAATTGAGGATATTGATTTAATTAATATCTAACGATGAATAGGCCCTAATGGCTTTTTTATTGGAGTTTATTATGTCAAACAAACAGATTAATTATGAGGCAATAGGTCATTGTGTTTACTTGCAAAAAGAAATATCGCAGCTAATTGAAGAGAGAAGCAACCTATATAAAGAATTCATAGCGATTTGTCATTCAGGGCAATTTCCTTATACAGATCCAAGAAACACAAAAATCATCGATTTAAATAGTATTGATAAGCCAGCGAAATTGCTAAAAAAATACATAAAATAAATCAAACTATCATCACACTAGCAACCACTCATAATCAATGGGCGGATAAGGCTGATTATGAACATTATGTTATTAGTAGCGATAATTCTTTAGGTTTTAGTACGTCTAGTGACGTTATATTCAAAGGAATTATTACCTGCAATAAGCAATCATCAATAGAAGCTGATGTTGTCAGAAACAAAACATGAAAAAACGCAATGTCTATGGTGGTCGCTGGGCAAAGGTACGATTAGCGTTTCTTAATGAACATCCGCTCTGTGTCATGTGCCAAGAGCAAGGGCGCATTACTGCGGCCACAGTAGTTGACCACATTATTCCGCATCGTCTTAAAGAAGCGCTTGAATCAGGTGATAAAGAACGTATCGCAAAAGCCCAAGCTTTATTCTGGGATAAAAATAACTTTCAAAGCTTATGCGAACTGCATCATAACTCGACCAAACAACGTATCGAAAAGAGTGGCAAAGTCATTGGCTGTAATGCGGATGGTATTCCACTCGATCCCAATTCTCATTGGCATCAATAACACAATGAATACAGGGTGGGAGCGGGGTAAAAGTTCAGACACTTTCGCCCTGATTACCTAGCGCCCTCATTTGTGCGCACAACCGCGAAATGAAAAGTTTTTTTCTGGGAGGTTCCGATGGCAGGAAGACGCCCGAAACCGACCCACTTGAAGGTGGTCACCGGTAATCCGGGAAAACGAAAACTCAACGATAAAGAACCCCAACCTAAACGTGAAATTCCAAGCCCGCCCGAACATTTAACGGATTGGGGGAAAATGGCGTGGGCAAAATTAACCTTATTACTCGATGGAATGGGTGTTTTAACCGTGGCTGACACGCTGGCATTAGAACGGCTGTGTGATATCTACGCCGATATTCTTCAATTGCGAGACACCATTGCCATTGAGGGGCGGACATACACCACAAAAACGCAATCAGGGGATTTTTTAATTAAAGCGAATCCTGCTGTTGCCATGTTGGCCGATGCAGATCGCCGTTTTAAAAGTTATTTAGTCGAGTTTGGTTTAACCCCTGCCGCTCGCTCGAAGGTGAATATGGATGGTGGAGAAGAAGAGGAAGATCCGCTCAACCAATATTTCGGTTGATCCCGCAACACAATACGCGCAAGACGTGCATCAAGGCAAAATCTTAGCGGGGCCTGATATTCGTCATGCATGTGCACGTCATCTCAAAGATTTAAACGAAGCCGAGCAACGAGGATTAGTCTGGGATGTCGAGGCTGTCAAAAGGGTGATCGATTTTTTCGCGAAAGTCTTAAAGCTCAATGGCGGGGAACATGAAGGCAAACCGTTTATTTTATTGCCTTGGCAATGCTTTGTGATTGGCTCCATTTTTGGCTGGAAAATGACTGATGGTACACGGCGATTTCGCATTGTGTACGTTGAATCAGGTAAAGGTTCAGGAAAATCACCGATGGCGGGTGGCGTTGGGTTGTATTGTTTAGTCGCCGACAGTGAACCGCGTGCTGAAGTGTATGCGGCAGCCACGAAAAAAGACCAAGCCATGGTTTTGTTTCGTGATGCGGTGGCAATGGTTGATCAATCTCCCGCATTAAGTCAGCGGATCACCAAATCAGGCGGAACAGGCAAAGAGTGGAACTTGGCTTATTTGAAAACGAGTTCATTCTTTCGTCCGATTAGTTCGGATGATGGGCAATCAGGGCCTCGTCCCCATTGTGCGTTGATTGATGAAATTCATGAGCATAAAAATAATACCGCCGTTGAGATGATGCGAGCGGGCACAAAAGGTCGGCGACAAGCCTTGATATTTATGATCACCAATAGTGGGCATGATAAAACCAGTGTGTGTTATGACTACCATGAATACGGACGAAAAGTTGCCGAAGGCACTATCGAAGACGACAGCTTCTTTTCCTATATTTGCTCACTGGATGAGGGCGATGATCCCTTTAAGGATGAGTCTTGCTGGGGGAAAGCCAATCCGTCATTGGGCTACACCTTTTCTGATCGCTATTTGCGCGAACAAGTGACACAAGCTCGAGGTATGCCCGCGAAAGAAAGCATTGTGCGTCGGCTTAATTTTTGTCAGTGGGTGGATGCCGATAATCCGTGGATTAACAGTGAAACATGGATGCAGTGTGAAAACACGTTCACATTCGATGACCTTCAAGGTGAAGAGTGTTATGGCGGACTGGACTTATCGGGAACCAAAGATTTAACCGCATTAGCCTTGTATTTTCCTAGTCTCAAACGTCTTTATGTCGAATTTTGGACACCCAAAGACACTTTATTGGATAGAGCGAAAACCGACCGAGTGCCTTACGACTTATGGGTAAGGCAAGGTTTTATGCATACCACGCCAGGGAATGCGGTGAGATATGAATTTGTGGCAGAACGCATTGCTGAAATGGCGATGCACGTCAGCATGAGAGCCATTGCCTTTGACCCTTATCGCATTAAATACCTTGAACCCAAACTCGATGACGCGGGTGTGACGGTTCCTTTAACTCCGCATGGACAAGGATATTACAAAGCCAAAGATTCAGGGCTGTGGATGCCACACTCTATCGAACTGTTTGAACAGCTCATTGATGACAAGAAGATTGAGATCCACGCCAATCCTTGTTTGAGATGGAATGCCGCATCCGCTGTGCTTGAGGCTGACCAAAAAGATAACCGCGTCTTTGCCAAGAAAAAAAGCACGGGTCGAATTGATGGAGTGGTGGCCTCTGCAATGGCGATTGGGGCTTCTGAAGGGGAATTCGAGGATGAAGGGGATATTGATGGTTTCTTTGATAACCCAATTATTGTGGGGATCTAAATGCGTAACGTGAAAAAAAAGAGCCGAATAAAATCGGCGATCCTCAATTGGATGGGGATACCCATTAGTTTAACTGATGGCGCCTTTTGGGAAGAATGGATTGGAAAGAGTAGCAGTGGCAAGGTGGTCACCGCAGATAATGCATTACAGCTGTCTGCGGTATGGTCTTGCGTTCGGTTACTCAGTGAATCTATTTCGACATTGCCATTGAAAATCTATCAAACGAAGGCGGATGGCTCGCGCGAACTGGCGAAACATCATCCCGCTTACACAGTATTATGCCGAAAACCCAATGCAGAAATGACGCCTTCTCGCTTTATGTTGATGGTTGTTGCCAGCTTATGTTTAAGAGGAAATGCGTTTATTGAAAAATGTTATATCGGGAAAAAGTTGGTTTCTCTTCAACCGTTATTACCTCAAAACATGACGGTGAAACGATTGGAAAATGGGCAATTGGAATATACCTATACTATGCCTAAATCGAATAAACGGGTTATTCCCGTTAAAAATATGATGCATATTCGAGGGTTTGGTATGGATGGTGTGTGCGGAATGATACCGATCCAGATTGGGCGTGATGTGATTGGTACCGCGTTATCGACGGATGAAGCGGCCGGAAAAGTGTTTGAAAATGGGTTACAAACCAGTGGATTATTAACGTCAAAGAATGCCTTGAAAGCCGATCAACGAGAACGCCTAAGAAAGCATTTAATGACGTTTACCGGCTCAAAAAATGCCGGAAAGGTGATGATCCTTGAAGCGGATTTGTCTTATCAAAATGTCACCATGAACCCTGAAACGGCGCAATTATTACAAAGTCGCGGATTTAGCATTGAGGAAATTTGCCGTTGGTTTCGCGTTCCACCTTTTATGGTGGGGCATGCCGATAAGCAAAGTAGTTGGGCATCCAGTGTGGAAGGGATGAATATGCAGTTTTTGACCAATACACTACGTCCCTTATTGGTCAATATTGAGCAAGAAATTAATCGTTGTTTACTCGACAGTGATGATGATTATTATGCGGAATTTTCTGTTGAGGGCTTATTACGTGCAGACAGTGCAGGACGTTCAGCTTATTACACAACAGCGTTACAAAATGGCTGGATGAGCCGAAATGATGTTCGACGGTTAGAGAATTTACCGCCTATTGAAGGGGGCGATATTTATACGGTTCAGCTTAATTTAACGCCACTGGATCAGCTCGGAAAAGATATCACGAACAATGAAGCTGAAAAGCTCAAAGCACAGATCACTAACTGGTTATTTCCTGAAGGTGAACCTGTAACCCCATCTCAATCCAATCCACCTCGTCCCGAGGAGTCATCGTTATGAAAAAAAATCAGTTGCCAGTCGCGCTGGAGGATCGCCCCTGCGCATCGATTCGCTATGAGCTGAAACCCAAAGCACTGGATAAATGGAATAGCCGTATTCGGGCATCCAGTGCGGATAACTCGATTTCGATATTGGACGTCGTTGGAGAAGATTATTGGGGTGAAGGTGTCACCGCTAAACGGATTTCCGCCGCGCTTCGTGCCATTGGTGAGCAAGATATTGTCGTTAACCTCAATAGTCCAGGGGGCGATATGTTTGAAGGGTTGGCAATTTATAACTTGCTTCGTGCTCACAGTGGCAAGGTAACGGTCAATATTTTGGGCATTGCCGCTTCCGCTGCGTCCATTATTGCGATGGCAGGGGATGAAATAAAAATGGGGCGCGGTGCCTTTTTAATGATCCATAACTGTTGGGCAATGGGGGTAGGAAATCGTCACGACTTTGCAAAACTTGCTCATGATCTCGCCCCTTTTGATGCCTCGATGACCGATATCTATGTGGCACGCAGTGGGCAATCGAGTGACGTGGTGAGTCAGATGATGGACAACGAAACATATATCAGTGCGAGTGAAGCGATAGAAAAGGGATTTGCGGACAGCCTACTTTCTGCCGATGTGATTGACGAAGGTGATGAAAGTCCCCAAGCCGCGATCCGAAAACTGGATGCGCTACTTGCCAAAACCAACACACCTCGTGCTGAACGACGAAAACTAATTAGTGCATTAACCCGAAGTACGCCGAGCGCTACTTCCCAACCTAATGGTATGCCAAGCGCTACCTGCGATATTAATCCTGAAATCCTGTCAAAATTGGAGGAGGCGGTGACCGCCTTTGCCTGCGTTAAGTAATTGGAGTGACTATGTCAGAGACAAATGAATTATTAAAAAACCTATCGGCAAAAATTGAAGAAGCCAATCAGCATTTTAATGCCAAAGCTGAAGAAGCGTTAAAAGAAGCGCAGAAAGTGGGTGGATTAAGTGAAGAAACGAAACATGCCGTAGACAAAATGGCAACCGAGCTAAATGCGCTACGCGAATCTGAAAAAACACTGAAAGCCGCATTAGGGGATTTAGAACAACATGTTGCGCAAATGCCACTCAATAATGCGGTGCAGGTTGTAAAAAGTGTTGGTCAACAAGTGATCTCGGCTGAAGTATTAAAAGAGATCAATTCCAGCATTCAAGAGGGCAAGCGTGTTTCAATTCCTGTTCAGGCAGCATTAACATCTACGGGGGTTGCCGAAGGCGTAGTTGAACCACAACGATTGTCGGGTATCGATGTTGCACCGAAACAACGACTTTTTATTCGTGACTTAATTGCGTCAGGTAAAACGCAATCTCCCGCCATTTTCTGGGTTCAGCAAACGGGGTTTACCAACAAGGCGGCGGTTGCGCCTGAAAATACCACTAAGCCGTATAGCGACATTGCCTTTGCGACCAAAATCACGCCAGTGACGACGATTGCTCATATGTTTAAAGCGTCTAAACAAATCTTAGATGATTTTTCTCAGTTGCAGTCGTTGATTGATGCAGAAATGCGTTATGGATTGAAGTTTGTTGAAGAGCAAGAAATTTTATTTGGTGATGGATCTGGGGCTCATTTGCACGGCATTATCCCACAAGCCACTCAATATAAAGCCTCCTTTACGGTTGAAAAACAAAATGGTATCGATGATTTACGGCTTGCCATGCTTCAAGCTCAATTGGCGCGTTTCCCTGCTTCTGGTCACGTTTTACACTTTATTGACTGGGCGAAAATTGAACTAACCAAAGACGCTTTGGGGCGCTATATTTTGGCTAATCCTTCCGCATTAACAGGGCCGACTTTATGGGGATTACCGGTTGTGGCAACAGAAACTCCCGCGTTTAAAGGGAAATTCTTAACAGGGGCATTTAATGCGGGTGCACAGCTCTTTGATCGCGAAGAAACGAATGTGGTGATTTCAACGGAAAACGCCGATGATTTTGAGAAAAACATGATCTCTATTCGTTGTGAAGAGCGTCTTGCTTTGGCGATCAAACGTCCAGAAGCCTTTGTTTACGGTGATTTTACGGTAGCAACGTCAAGTGATTAATGTAACTAAGGCGGTCTTTATGACCGCTTTTTCTTTGGAGGTGATATGAAATTAGTCATCTTACGAGCCATTTATTTTGAGGGACGAGTGGTGCTTGAAGGCGAGCAGATTGATACCTTAGAGCAACATGGACGGGAGTTAATCCAAAAAGGCTATGCCAAAGAACAGGAAGAAACACATCTTGTTACTGAACCCGAACCTGAACCGAAAAGAAATATTAAGGCGAAAAAGGAGAAATAATGCTTTCTCTCAAATTGGTGAAGCAGCATTGCAATATCGATCCTGATTTTACGGATGACGATAATTTATTGACGCTGTATATCGGTTCCGCTGTGAAATATGTTGAAAATTACACGCGTCGAACATTACATAAAACTCAGGAGATGGATAAAGCACAAGAAGATCCTGAAGCCTTGTTCTTAACGGATGATGTGATTGCGGCAATGCTCTTATTAATTGCGCAATGGTATGAAAATCGTGAGGGGGTAATTTCGGGGCAAGCTTTTTCTACACAACCTTTTGCGGTCACCGCACTACTTCAACCTTACCGGATTTATGGGTTGTAGGAGGTTTTATGCGTGCAGGACGATTACGCCACACTATTCATATTCAAAAATCAGTATTAGCGCCCGATGCCATCAGTGGCAGTGATGTGATTTGGACGGATCATGCGACAAAAGTACGTGCAGCGATCATGCCTTATCAAGGGCGAGAATATTTTCAAGCTCAGCAAGTACAAAGTGAGGCCACAACGCGAATTCTTATTCGCTATATCGCTGATATCGATACCTCAATGCGTATTGTATGGGGTAAGCGAATATTTAATATTATTTCGATTATTGACCCTTATGAGCGTCATCGTGAGCTTCAATTAATGTGCAAAGAGGGCGTGAATGATGGGTGAAATTAAAATCAGTGGATTGTCTGAACTCGCTCAACGAATGCAAGACATCGCCCGTAAAACTAGAAATCAAAGCGCGCGTAAGGCGATGAATGTAGGGGCTTCGGCGTTAAAAGAAGAAATCAAACATCGAGTACCTATTCTTAAGGAAACGGTGCCTCATCGACGCAAAGGCACCATCAAGCGCAATATTCGTTCTAAAACGAAAGTGCAGCGCAATGGGCAAGTTAAAACGCGCATTTGGGTGAAATCATTATCGGGTAAAAAGGTGTCTGCCTTTAAACAGGCAACGGGAAAAAGTGCGGCATTGAACCCAAATGATCCGTTTTATTGGTGGTTTGTCGAGTTTGGCACCGCCAAGATGCCCGCACAACCGTTTATGCGGCCCAGTTTTGAAGCGAAAAAGGAAGCGACGGCTAAAGTGATTGTTCAAGCACTCAAAGAGGACATTGAAAAAGTAAGGTAGAGATCATGATACAGCAATTAAAAGAGACCCTTTCACCTCTTGTCGATGGAAGGGTTTTTTTTCAGGTATTACCCGAAGGCAAAGGGCATTATCCCGCCATTGTGATCCAGTTTGCCAGCATCACGCCTAACAGTGCGCTGGAGGATACGGATTTAGACAACTATCGCGTGCAACTTGATGTGTATGCGCCACAACCACAACCTCTCATAGTCTTGCGTAAAAAAATCGAGGCTCAGATTATCGAGGCAATCCCATTTGCACAACGAATGAATGCGGTCTTTGGGTATGAAGCGGATGTCAAATTGCATCGGCTTGTTCTTGAATTAATGATTTCATCAGATAAATAAGGAATGGATATGGCAAAGTCAAAAAACCATAAAGCGACGCCTTTCCTCGGCACGAAGATCTTTGTGCAAACAGGCTTAGGGGAGGCGATGACAGTGACGGAAGCGACGTTATCACCCGCAACCATTACCATCGCCAATAATAAACTGAAAGCGGATGACATGATTATGTTATCGGGTTTAGGGGAGTTAGATGGGCGTTTTCCCATTGCACAGGTTGATGGCAATAAAGTGACCCTGTGCGACGAAGTGGATTGGAGTGATAAAACGCTACCCACGGATTTTGTAAACGCCAAAGCACAACGTATTCAGTGGTCTAATAACTTTTGTGCGGTAAAAAGTTTCAGCAAAGACGGTTCGACAACCGAACAAATTGATGTCACTACCATTTGCAGTGATGGGAAGGAATATGAATCTGGCGATACGGAATACGGCTCAATTAAATTGACCTTTTTCTTACGGTATAGCTCCAGTGAGGTGCAGCGACTCTTGCGTAAATATGAAAACAGCAAAGAAAAATTCGCAGTGAAAATGGTCTTAACGCGAGATGAAGGCTCCATGTTTTATTACGGCTCCGTCGAAACGGGCATGAACATTGATGGCAGTGTAGGGCAAATGATGGATTCGGGGATCTCGATTAAATTGTCTGGCCGTGATTATTTGAATGCGAAGAAATAACCCTTAATTCATCCACCTCATTATTTCTCTTCTCCCTTCTCGATAAAAAATCTTAGGAGTAATTATGTCTAACGCGTTATTGCGTGAATTAGTGTTAAACCAAGCACTGAAAGTGACGCCTTTTACTTATTTAGACAACACCTTTTATGTCAAAGAGCTGGATGTTGGCACCATGAATTACATTCAGCGCAAACTTCG
>NZ_JAABNH010000024.1:0-88299 GCF_009915985.1 Proteus sp. G2626
TAGTCTTGATAACCTTTGGCGGTGATACGGCGAGTGACACGGCCTTTTTGTTGCTGCTGCGCCAGTTGTAAAAACGCACCTTGCGCATCAGATGGAATAAACTGATGCTCTGTGATGTTCAGATTGTTATCGTACTGAAACTTCTCGCTTTGGCATTCAAACTGGTTGCTGTATTGGGTTTCAACAATTTGGTCGTTGGCGTTATAGCGATATTGTGTGCGGTTCCAGCGAGCATCATCAATATTGATCAGATTAAAGGCTTTATCGTATTGATAACCTCGATGAACATCAGTCGACATCGGTGGTTGAAGCGGATTATCGTGTAATGACTGTAAAAAGGACTCCGTTCCCCGTCCTGCACGTTGATGGGCCAATAATCCGGTGGCGGTGTAATGGCTGGAGTTGGCAAAACCCGCTTGGCTTTGGCGTAAAAACTCTTGGCCTAATGCGTTGTAGCTAAACTGCAAGGGCGCATGTTGATTGACTTGCAGTGAAGTCAGTTCATGAAGTTGACCAAAGGCATAATTAAGTTCACGCTCACCAAAGCGGGTTTGGGTGAGAATATCGTGCTCCTCATCCCATTGATGCGTAATCTCTTGTCCATTAATACGCTCGCAACATAAATGTCCTTGGTCGTTATACTCAAATTCCACCACCGAATCAGGATTGGTGGCACGAATAAGTTGCAAACGTTCATTGTATTGATACGTGGTTGTAGAAAGGCATTTATGCTCAATATCATCAGCAAGCCAAATGCTTTGTTCGGTGACTAATCCTGTCTCATCATAATGATAACGGAGTTCATGATTATCAGGATAACGAGTCGCAATACGTCGCCCTAAGCGGTCATAGCGATATTGAATTTCACGTCCAGCAAAATCCACTTCACGAATAATTTGACCCGCTTTATCACGCTCATAAGAATAGACATCGCCAGTAGCGTTGATGACGTTTTTGAGTCGTGTAAGTGAATCATATTCAAAGCGAATTTCCGTCCCATCAGGGCGTATGGTGGCGAGTAATAAATCAAAGGGGCCATAGCGATAGCGCAAGATATATTTTAAAATAACTTATTCAAGAAGCAATATGTGATAAGATATAGAGTATTATCTATTATTTCTTAATATTTAAAATTAGGTATGCTAATAGAAGATTTATTTTCCTTTCCTATGAAGTAGACTAATGGTTCCATATTTAGACGATCTTATATTAATCTGTTTTTTGCTATATATAAAAATTTATATGAATTGTTTATACTATCTAACTCATGTTCAAGTATGAAAGTAATACAACTCGAACATGATTTTATTTAAATAGTTAGTCTATGTTGTTATAAATAAAAAAATCCCTTATTCCTGGATCGAACTCTATATTCATTACTTTATTTGAGTTTAAAATATCAATGATAGTATTTAAACCAGGTCTAATCGGACCTAGGAAATGTATGTCATCTTTGTTTTGTATTAATAAAACAGGAATAATATCAAGATCTATTTCACTTACTAATTCGGGATGTTCATCTATATCAACCCAAACGAAACAATTATCAGTAAAATTTTCTGATAAAAGAGAAAATGTGTCTTTCCATGCTTCACAGTTATTGCACCAAGAGGCACAGAAACTAATTACTAATTTTTTATCTGTTGCTACTTGATAACGAATATTGTCGAAATCTTCAGTAATGTAGTTAATCATAATTAATTATACCTATTAAAATGGCATGTATCTTTATATCCAAAATCTTCAATGAAGTTAGATAAGTACCAACTTGAGATGTGTCTTTCTATTTGATATCCATTTTTTAAAATTTCCTTACAATTATTTTCATTGATGTTCATACCTTTTAATAATCGTCCTTTTAGATTGATTGATTTTATTTTTTTTTCGATAGTGGATTTATTTACTTCGTTAACTCCTGAGGATAAAAAAATCAATCTATTATTTATTGGTGGCTCGATTTCTGTATTAACTATTGAATTAGTATATTTGGGATTATTGATATCTATTCCACCTATTAAACAAATGCCTTTAAATGCAAGTTTTGATAAATAAGGAGTGTTTAAATAGTCAATTAAATATGGTAATCCATCAGAGAAACCAGAGTTAGAATAAAATATTATTTTTAAATAATCAGGAATTGATGTGTTTGAATTGATATTTGAATTATCTTTCGAGGTATATGCTATTAAACGTATAATGTTTTCAATATATTCATCATGAAGTTCTATTTTTGTAACATTAGCACTATTTCCTTCTAAAAAAAGGAAAAGTAATTTTGTTAATTCGATATTTATCCTTTCATGCTCATGAGAGATCCAACATAAAGAATCTAGTGCTGAATATTTTACCTCTAAATCACATTGATTATTGAACAAATACCATAACTCATCGGTGAGGTACTTAGAATTAGTGTTTTTTATATAATGGCATAATGCTATTTTTATTTCTTTTGATGAGTGGTTTAAATAATCAATTATATCATTACTTTTTATTTTTTTAGCATGAATTTGATTTAACTTTAATGAGCTATAAATAAAAGATATTTCATCTAATTCTCTTATTAAACACAAGAACTCATCATGATTTTTTATTCCTAAAAAAGGAAGAGCATCAACAGCACCTTTCAACGTGTTGATTCCTAATTCTTTTATCATTATCCAGAAATCATTAATTTTTTGAATTTCGTAATTTCGATTAAATATAATTGTATAGATAAACGATTCTTCATATCCTTTCCATCGTCTTAGTGATGATAATGACTCCTTAATACCTTGTTTTTTTGCGCATAACAATCCGTCAATATTCGCATTTAATAGAGCATTAAAATGATTTAATTTATATTTATTAATAAGTAAAGAAAAACGACTTTCATTAATTATTTTATAATAAAATATAGCATTATTAGAATGTTGTCTAATAATAGGGTTTATTGTAGATATGGAATTTTTATTTGGCATATTTTTATTAGTATATTGATTTTATTATAAGTCTGGAGAAACTATATTTTTCCAAGTTAAACCATCATATAATTTCACATTATATAAGTCGGCTACTATTAGAATGTTATCACGTACATCTATATGACCTGAGCAAATAACAGTTTTTCCATTATGTTCAGGGCGAATCATTTTTTCACCATTCCAACATTGTAAGCGATAGGTGTCACACGCCCATAATCTATTATCAAACCAACGTAATTGATGAATCAAAACAGTTGAATTATCACTATGAACTTTCTCCCAGAGGAATTCTCGGCCTCGCCATAAGTTTCCACCTTCACCTGCTATATAGACGTAACCATCAGGGGCACAGAGCACTGCACTTAATTGTTCATTAGATGGAAACCCACAAGAAATCCATTTATCGTTGGTATAATGCCAGACATCTCCTTCACCACCAACTGCATACATGTCAAATTCAGAAAATCCATCTAAATCAGAAAAACCCATATTGGTGTTCATTTTTCCATCAGGCAAGCCATTGTCAAGTAGATGCCATTGACCAATATTTATACGTTTATATATTTTTCTTCCGAGTCCCACATGATAAGAATATTCATCAATACATTTTATATTAGTAAGACCTGAAAAAATATTAGGTGTGACTTTTTCTAGTGGATAATTGGCTCCACTACCAACGCAAAGAACATCGCCATCATGTCCTCTAGAGGCTAATAATCCTTGAGCTTTGGGCTTTAAACTAACACCAACTATAGGACTGTCAAACCCTTCTAAATATGTAGAACCAATAGGTGTTTCTGGAGTATCCAAATAAATTGATATTAACTTTGAGGGGATCTCATTATCCCATAATTTAGAGGCCTCTTCATAAGGAATATCTTTTCGCAAACAAAGATAAATGATATTTTTATCTCGAATTGCACATCCTGTGATTAGCCAAGTTTTAAATTCTTTATCCCAATAATCTTTTTTTACATATACCATATCGTTTACCTTATTTGTTCTATACTTGGTTTAATTATTTTCCCATTGACATTATTAAGAGGGACTTTTGCTTGTGCACATATTTCTAAATAATGTTCTGTTAACTGTTTTTTTATACAATCGTTAGAACAATGAGATAGTGGAAATGCTTTTTTATGAGACTTTGTTGCCGCCTCTATAATTTGTTGGATAGTTACAGTATTGCTGTCATTATTATTAGCTAATTCAGCTATTTCATTATCCATAGCTTTATGTATACGTTCATGACTTCCTGTATGCCAAGAAGTTCCTTCTACGCAAACAGTAGGGGAGGTATTAGGATTATATTTCTTTGTACACCCAGCATTTGCTAACATATTTTGATAAATTAAATGATGTCCTACTTGGCCTTTGCAACATCCACCTCCAGAGCCTTTGGCTGATTCAACTTTTGTATACCGATTTTTACTGGAAAAAGGGACTAAATTACATTTTCTTGCACGAACACAAGCATTTAATGTTGCTAATAAATCTTGTGTCATTGCTGCTATTTTTTGTCCTTTCTGTTTTTGTTCTTCCGGAGTGAGTTTTTCATAATCACGAATATCTTCAATTAATGATTTTATGTCATTTGATTTTTCAGATAGAATTTTTACCTGTGCTAATCCATCTTCTGCTGCAGATTTTATTGAAGTAACCTCAAAACCAGAGTAAACAACATCACCTAATGTCCACAAAGCCATTGCCCCATTTCCCCAACCAGGAACAACGCTACCCATAGTTTGTTTTGCTACCGCTTTGATAGCTACTTTACTTAATGCTTCTTTTGCTGCATTTTCAGCTATATTAGTAAGTTTATTTTTTAATAAATATATATAATTCAACTCTTCTTTTAGTGAGTTGATGACATCGGAATATTCATTAATAAAATTTTGCCCTTGAGAGCCTGATGTAATGTTATAATCTAATCCTATGCAATGGTCATCTGTCCAATGCCATTTTTTATTTCCATATTTTTTTTGTGGTTTTTTGAGTTTGGTTAATGCATTGTGAAGCCTACTTTCTTTTTTAAGTTCTTTTTTAGCATCTGAATTATTTTTTTCGGGTTCACAATGTTTTTCTATTTGGTCATATTCTTTTTTACAGCCTTTAATTTTCCCAAAAACACTGCGAGAAATATAAGGAAATGTAGGTGTATTAGATGGAAAAGAACCATGATTATGAGTCATTAAATCTTGATGACGAGTAACACCATAACCTTCAAATTTAACATTTAGTGACCATGAACGAAAATAAGCTTTACCTTTAATAACTTGAGTTATTATTCCTTTTGCTAAATTATTTGTTGCGGGTTCATTTCCTGTGCTTGTGGAAAAGAAAGAATGATCTTCTTGCGCTACGATACTATTTTGAATAAATACAGTTGTCGTTCCATTAGACAATGAATTAGCTTTAGCTGTATTAGCGTAAGGTATTACAGTAAAGCCTGGGGACCAGCAGGGATCTGGAAATGCGGCTATAGACACTCCATCTGATGCTTTTGAGCAAATTTCTTTATTATTAGAATATACGTAAGTGTTCATTTAAGCATTACCCTTCGTTTGATATTGCAAAATAATAGTTGTTCTTTCACCACTATCAGCGCAGGATATCATTAAACCACTTTTTCCTAAAAATTCAGGATGTTTAATCCATGCTGATAATGTTGCTAATATAATAATATTACTAGCAGCACCTGTTTCACCTATATTTTTTGCTATCATTAGATGTGGATAATGAATGGTTTTTTCCTTTAAAGTTCGAGTTATTGCTAATGAAATTTCCTTAAAGTAAAAAGATTCACCGCTAGCATTACTTATAACAAACTTGGTATCACTTAGTCTTATTTTTGATTTTTTACAAGTGTTGTTAATTGTATTAGATAGCGCCTTTGATCTTAAAGGTAAACTCGTTTGCAATATATTTGCATGTTCTATTTCTGTATTAAAACTCAATAACGAAATATATTTTTCATCGCAATCTAGTAACTTTAATAAGATTGCACCAGCCCCTTCTCCAGGAATAAATCCATCACTATTTTCAGAGTTTAATAACCTATTGTTGTTAAGGTAATAGTTAATTGTTTCAGCGTTAAAGTAGCTATCACATCCTACGATTAAGGCTACATTTGCAGTTTTTTCAAGTAGAGTATTATTGACAAGTTCTAATGCTTCACTAATACCTGCTTTCCCTTTATTTAATGATTTTGATGTTTTATGAAAATCAGGCAATATTGATTCTGAAATAATATCTAACCATTGATCATAAATTCCTGGGCGATTGTTTTCAGGTAAAATTAGACATAGTTGAATTTCTTTTTTATCTATGTTTGTATTTTTAATCGATTCGTTAATCACATTATTTATCATTTTAATAAATCTGGCAGGTCCCCATATAGAGCACTCATATAATTGTGAGCCAATTATACATTCATAAAGCCTATCTCGAAATTCTGTTTCTTTAAAATGATCAAGTCCTGCTCGTATTGCGGAAATTGTCGATGGTAGGTCTGTGCCAATTGGAGTGTACAGCCCTGCTGAAATAATGGATAAATATTTTTCTTTATTCATGATTTTTATTTTTTACAAGTGGAGTTATTTATATTCTTTTTTGAATCTGCGTTAAGGAGTGGTCCTATAAGAATTTGTTCAATATCATGTATTCTCTGAATGGGAAAACAGCAACGCCATACAACAGAAAAAAAATCATTATTTGGTTCAAAGTATAAAGTATCAACATTAGGATTAATTAAATTTATATTGTTATTTTTATTGTATATTCGAACGGGAATGTTATTTAATCTTGGAAGATTAAAATTTATTTCTGGTCGTTTAGGATGCATATTTATTAGCGTTACAATTTCTTTTCCTTTAGGAAACGGAATTTGTTGATCTGTAGGTGCAGATTGAAAGTAACGTTCATCAAAATCATCAGGTAAAAAAGGAGCTATTTCTTGCCGCCATTTTTCATCAAATGTCCCTGCATATTTTGCCCTTAATCCGTACTGTCGAGGTAATACCGAGAATGCAATAGGTTCATTTTTGCTCTCAGGCGTTTTTATCAGGTTGTTAGGTCGTTCTAATTGTTGCATTAGAGATTGGTTATTAATGCTTTCCTCTATAAAATAACCCATACCTAACGGATTACTTGGATGACAAATTAATTTATCTTGATATTTATATTGTCCACCAAATGAAAAACCATAATGTAAAGGAACAACTGTGAAAAATTCTATTTCTTTTGCTTGATAACTTTGGTTTATTTTATCCCATTTTCTTTGACCAAAAACAGATATATTTTTGGACATTGAGCCAACTTTAGCTGAAACAATAATATTGTTAGTTGGTTTTTTTTGGGGAGAATATGCATTTGCATTAAATATTACATCACATTTTTGTTTCCTTAAAACAAAATCATTATCATACAATGGTACGGAAGTACCAACATCTGCATTATAGATATCAGTATAACATAACGGTTGAGGTGGAATTATGGGGCGAGGAATACAATAGTTATTAGGTAAATTATATGTTGCTTTAATTACAACCATTAAATATTCAAATCCAGCTTTATCGAGCATGATAGTTGCTTTTGCAATAGTGTGCTTTGCATTATTTATCAACTCCATAAATAACTCCTTAATTTATTTGAACAGAACCGCCTTTAATACGATTTGTTGAGGTGGCATAATTATCAATATAAAGAGCTCTAATTTGAATGAATCCATCTGAAGTCATTGTTAAGCTAGACTTTCCACATTGTATTATTATTTCTTTATCAGCTTTAAGATATAACTTACCATTTGATTCTTTATTCATTTTATTTAAATTAATCTCTTTTTCTTTTGTGTTTTTAGTGGTTATCTTTTGTTGTATTAACCCTATGATAAGTGGGTTTTTAATATTTCCATTGATAAATTGAATTGCACATATTTTTCCTATATCTGAGTTTGATACTGGAGCTAAACTTAATGCTGGAATAGGTTTTTCACATTCATTGAAGGATATGAAAATATTTCCATTTTCATAATTAACTAATTTTGCCGTTTCTATAGTTGGAAGTTTTTTCATATTATCAAAAGAATAATGATATTCTGAATTTTCAATAGCTTCATTTAATAATAGTGAGCCATTATTCATAAGTTGATTGTTTTCTTTAAATGATCTTTTCATTGTCAATTTCCTAAAATAGTTCTAGCTTTAAATGCGATATCTCCATCTGCTTTTAGATATTGCTCGCCAGAAGTTTCGATAATAACGTCTTTTCCTTGTATATGGATGTATCCTTCCTTATCCATACGAAATAATGATTTTCCGCATATAACTTCAAATGAATTTCCTGCGATATATTGAATATTTTCTTTTACTATTGATGTTTTATTAGATCCAATTCTTTGCTGATAATCATCATTAACAAAAAGTTTTTTATTTTCACCAATTTCTTCATTTTGATTTAAATTTACTTTTACCATTTGATTTTTTTGAATAATTTCTAAATGGTCAGCTAATACATGCGTGGTGCGATTGTTGAGCACCACCGTATTCATATCCTTCTGTGCATGAATAAAAATCTCTTGCTTGCCACCGGCATCTTCAAAGCGCAGTTCGTTAAAACCATCGCCTTTATGAGTTTTAGTTTTGATCGTCGTGCGAGTCATATTTTCAGGAAATTTCAGTGGGGGGGCGTTGCGACCGTTATAGGTGCACCCTGTGATAATCGGTCTATCAATATCGCCATTTAAATAAGAGACAATCACCTCTTGCCCGATACGCGGTACAGCAGAAAAACCATAGCCATTGCCACTCCAACCCATTGCCACACGCACCCAGCACGAGGCACTGTGATCGGGCTTGCCATAGCGATCCCAATGAAAATAGACTTTTACTGCACCCACTTCGTTGACGTAAATTTCTTCACCCGGAGGGCCTACCACCGTGGCAACTTCATCGCCATCCGCCGTCGGTTTGTAATGATGCGGTGGTCGCCATTCTTGTGTGCCGGGAATAAATTCGACGCTATTAGAAAGCTGTGTACCTTCGCCACCGCTGTTATCCGCTAACGGCTGCACGCCATGATGCGAAACTTGAATAACTTGCCAGTTATCATTCATCATTAAACTAGGGTGATTGCTCAGCGAGAAAATCTTGCCCGGCATTAAGGCAAAACAGTTGGTGCTGGCACGTCCAACACGACTGCCGTTGCGCAGTTGTTCAAAACGAATGGCAGTTAAAGGGGCACCTTGTGCATCTTCTTGAAAGCGTCCATAGCTTTCGAACACGCTATGTTGACCGCCTTTTTCTAGTTTGGCTTGATGCGCTAATGGGTAAGAAGGGCGAATAAAATTATTATCTTTTTGAATGGTTTCATCCACACAGAGATATTCACCGTATTGCCATGTGGTCGCTGTGCTATCTGTAATATCGCTTTCAGCTTGCGGGTTATAGGTAAGGTGAATGCCCGCCGTCATGCCCATATGTTCATCGCTATAAAACAGTTGGTTCTCTTCAAACCAAAAATTAATTCCTTCTTCAAAGGCTAAACGACACCAAAATGCATAGGCAGATTCCCGTTTTTGCGTGGTATAGGGGCGTTTTTGGTGTAAATCATCACGGTAAAATTTGCTGTCTGCTTTGATATGGGCTTCTTCTAACAGCGTTTTTAAAATCTCAGGCACTTTTTTATGCTGAAAAATACGGCTGTCTTGATTTAGCGTCATCACCCACATTTCAGGGCGAATATCGAAGTGATACCACGTTTTTACACCGTCGGTATTGCCTTGTACGGCACCGGCTAAGATCCCGCGTACAGTACGTACTTCTTTGCCATTACGCTTAACAGTTAATGAGGACGCCACACCCAATAGCGATTGAAAATCGATAAAGGGTAAGGTGGTGACCGCACTAATTGACAGCGAAAATAAACGTGATAACCCTTCGTTTAAATTAAATTCAGTGACTTGAAAGGTGCTTTCTGGTAAGCCAGCAATTTGGCAGGTGAAAACCAAACCAGAAGGCGATACCGCGCCTAATAGCGAATCTAACAGTTGCGCATAGGCTTTATTTTTAGCCAATCCTTCAGAGAAGGTAAGCCCCGGTACATCGTCGTTATTTATTCCACCGGCAAAACCGCCGCCGGGAATAAGCGATGAGGCTTGAGAGGCCATTGATGAGGCTTGAGAAAGCCCTTGTTGTGCCGTTTGAGCTGTAGCGAGCGCTTGCTGAGTAGAGGCCGAAAGTGTCGATGTTGCTTTAGCAATCGCTAATTCTTGCGCTTTATAGAGCGCCTTCTTTTTTAATCCACCCAGTTGAGAAGTCGGATTATTTTTTTTATCTTTCGCAAACATCATTCGCTCCAATATCCACTGAGCAAGCTACCGCTTGTTTTATCCATTAAGAAAATACAAAGAAACACCCACACACCTTGGTGTGTAGGTGAAAAGAAGGATTAACCTTCGAGAGGGGCGCGCCAGTCGTCAGAGCCAGATGTGCCTGCAACGGTGTGTTCCCAGTCAATTTTGCGGTAAGACAGGGAGACTTCGATCAGTTGTGTGAAGTCAGATTTGGCCGGATCTTGGCAGTGTGGCATTTGGCAATCGATGTTAACGATAGTCGCATCAGTTAATGTGGTGGTGAAGAAATGCTCTTGTTTCCCTTCAACCGAAGTGCGATACCATTTTAAGGTCGTTTTTGGCAACATTTCGCCTGAGGCTAATGCGTTATACAGCAGAGGAACCGCTTTATTTAATGCCACCGTAAAACGGAAAGGTTTATGGGCACGTTGACCTGAAGGTTGACCCGATTGTGGATCAGTCGGCACGGTAACTACGTGAGAGAATGCTTGCACCAGCATTTCATCTTCGTGGCCTTGAACATAAATATTACCGACGGATTCTGCGGTAAATGCACCCGCAGTGATGTTACCTTGGGTTTTCCCTTCGATAGAGATATAGCATGGAGTTGGCATGGCAAGTCCTTAATTTACAGAGAGTAATCGTTTCTCAACAAAATCATTTTGTTGAAGTCCTTTCGATAAAAATCAGCCAGTGCGCACTGCGATTTGATAAGAGTAGCTTAAGTAATTTTGAAGGGAAGTAAAGAAAGGGGGAGAGAGAAAGGGCGTTGTATCCTCGTAGGATAAGTGACTTAGCGTAAAATAATTGTTCACAGGATATTTACTGCTTTCGTTTCTTATAATAAGTGTATTTACTTATACAATTTACTTTCGTAAATGTCCGAAATCTCGCTAAAGCCAGTCCGTTCTAATGTACATGGATTTTTAATATGTAACAAAATGTGTATTTTGTTTCAAATTGTAACAGCGTTGATTTGTAAGGAAAAATTAAGTCAAATTACCTGTTTTTATTAATTAACAGTATTTTTATAAAGGTACACGAAAAATGAGTATCTCCTATTGTTAGATTTGCAGTGAATAATATCAATAATGATCTCTAATTTTTATTAGAGGGATATTCAATACCTTTTTGTTTCAAATATAATCATGAGAGACTCATAAAAATGAATCTCTCATGTATGTAGAACGTTTTAATGGATGACATGTTCTGCACAAGTAAATCAGGACACTTTTCTTAAGGAATTTTGTTCATACTCAATGGGTGGCAGATCACCGTTGGCAGTATGAAGCCTTTCTTGGTTGTAATAGCGCATATACGCGGTAACATCTTCTTTCATCTGTTTCCGAGTCAGCTGTGGGATTTTTAGTACCCAATCGTGCTTTAAGCTACCCAAAAAACGTTCAACAACGGCGTTATTCCAACAGGCTCCGACATCGCCCATACTTGCTCGAATACCATAACTTGTTAGTAAGTGACGATAGCGCTTACTCGTATATTGTGATCCCCTATCACTATGAAAGACTAAGCCTTTTTCGGGCTGGCGTAAGTTATACGCTTTCATCAAGGCTTTACTGACTAAATCTGCCATCATTCGTTTATCGATGTGCCAACCCACAGTACGGCGAGAATATAAGTCCATCACGATGGCTAAATACATCCAGCCTTCCCCTGTTTTTGAATAAGTCACATCACCCGCCCAAACTTCGTTAGGCGCATGAGGATTAAAATTTTGATTTAGCAAATTATCGGCTACCGCATCACTGTGTTTGCGTTTTGTGGTGATTTTGTAGGCGATACGCTGAGTGACGACTAGACCACGCTAAGCCATGCACTCATACTAAAGCCCTCTTTGCATAACCGTTTACGTAACGTTCTATAACCTAAGCTATTGTGACTCTGTTCAAAGATAACTTTAGCTCTGCGGTACAGGCTAAGTTGTTTTGCGGTGATCAGTTTTGCAGGATGTTTGAGCCAAGCGTAATAGGCAGAACGGCTTGTTTTCATTAACTTGCAGAGCTTCAGCACGGGAAACTGTGAAGATAATTGCTTAATCGTTTTAAACGCTACTTGGTTTTCTTTAGCAGGAGGGCGCTGGCTTTTTTTAGGATCTCTTTCTCCATCCTAAGTTCTTTATTTTCCTTTCGCAGCCTTAATAGCTCATCTCTCTCATCTGAATTCAAGCTGCTACTGGATTGCTCAGCGTCGAATTTTGCTTTCCAGTTATAAAGTAATTTATCGGTGATCCTTAAAGACGCTGCCGCTTTTGACACGCTATAACCTTGCTCGGTGACTAATGCGACCGCCTCTTGCTTAAACTCCGTGGTATAAAATCTATTTGTTCGTTTTTTCATTTAACACCTCAACAATTGGATTATATTCCATTATTAAAGTGTCCTGTTTGATTAAAGCAGATCGTTGCAATTAAACGAGCTCTAATAATACAGCCTCATCCTGTTCTATGTAAAAATATCTTATAGTTATCTATCTCTATTCACTATTTAACTTAAGTCAAATATTATTCGTACAGAAGAAACTTTTATAAATAAAAAGCGATATAGTTATTTAACTATATCGCCTAGCTCAATTTATCTGGACATGAGTGCAAAAACTCCCCAGCCAATGTATTCTCGCGTATAAGTTACGTGGCGTTTAGGGGCAATAGTCAATTCCTGTCGAATTTCTAGTGCAAAGTCATCATCGGGGTTTTCCTCTAACCAATGGCGCATAGTCAGCCATTTCGCAGCTTCATACCTATCCCAACCTTCCTGATCTGCCAGTACCATTTCTACTATATCGTAGCCGAGTTCATCGAATGCGCTGATAAGTCTAGGAAGCGTAAGAAAATCAGCCAGCGAGCTGACACCACAGGACTGAGCTATCTCGTCTGATACGGGTAGCTGACGCCAATAGGGTTCGCCGATGAGTAAGAGCCCGCCTGGTTTAAGGCTCTGAGCCAGTAGTTCAATCGTCCCGGCAAATCCGCCTGCAATCCATGTCGCACCGATGCAAGCCGCTACATCACACTTTTCGCTCATGACGTAACCTGCTGCATCATTATGAATAAAATGAACTTGTTTATTAACGCCAAGTTCTTTGGCGCGTAGCTTTGCTTGTGTAGTAAAAAGCGGGCTCATATCGATGCCAGTACCCGTAATGCCGTAATCACGCGCCCAGGTACAGAGCATTTCTCCAGAGCCACTGCCGAGATCAAGAATATGTGAGTCTGGCTTCATGCGTAACACGCGACCTAGTGTGTCGTATTTTTCAGGTGTGAATGGGTTATGAATACGATGTTCACTTTCGCTAATAGTAAAAATACGTGGGATATCCATCATCCTTTCCTTAACGGTTATCTAATTGGGCGCGAACGTTTTTCAGTCCGATAGTATTAATGCGATAGGGTTGACCATTAATGGATTTGATCAACTTTTTAGCCTTGAGTTTTTTGAATACGGCGAGTGTACAGTTGCTAAGTAATAGACCTTCGTGGCTGTAGCATTCAACTGCGGTGATGTGGCCAGAGGTATTACGAACGTAAATAATATGTCCACCTTTGGCGAGAACGTGTAAGGTTCGCTGTTCTTGACGGGATAAATTCATACGGGAAAACCTGTTTAATCATCATGTACAAAACCTACAAACACACAGTGGTGTTTGCATTCGATTTCTGTGCATTGATAACCAGTCCGGCCTGAAAAGGTCGGGACGCTGATTATCAGATGATTACATTTTCCAGCATCAAAGCCTCAGATTGAGTTGAAAGGTATTAACAAAACAAATAATAACACCTGATTTTTCTAAGTGAATATCTAAGAATGAAAAATGTGATCTTGATGAATAAATTCAATCCACATTAAACAGATCTCATTTTACGATTTTTTGTGAAGGAGATGCGATAGAGTCCTAATATGCTTAGTCACTGACTGAAAGTAAAGCATTATTGTGTTCTTGTATTATTATTTTTATGACATATCAATTTAATTTAAATATTATTTTTTTATTACATTTATTTGACATCGATTGAGTGATTATCTAAAAAAGAAACTATTAATAATTACGTAAAAGTGCTTGTTTTTATATGTGTGAAAATAAAATTATATTGATATTCTAATTTTGATAGATAAATAAAGACTTAATAGTGAATTTTATTTTTTGATTTTAGCGATTATCTCGTTTTTTCATATTGAACGTTATTTTTGATTTGCAATTATTCGTTATTTTGTTTGTTATTATTTTGTTTATAAAATTAAATAGGTGTTTATTTTACGTATTTTACGTATTTTACGTGTAACTTTGCTGTTTATTATTGAATATCAAAGGACAAGAATAATCTTAATTTATGGTTTATAATTCTATTTTTAATCATAATGCGAGTATTGATAAAATAATATTCCAATCTAATGCGGATTGTCTTAATTCGGTTTTTGGTTTATTTCGCTTCTTATAGATCTTTTTTTGATAGTGTTAAATTTTTTAATCCTCTATTTTTTCTTAAATCATTACTATTTTTTATTTATCCCTAAGTTTTTTACAAATTGAAAAGAAATATTTCAAGTTATAGTATGTGCGTAACAAAATTTGGTGGGTAATTAAAAAATAAAAATTAATTACTCCATTAATAATAGCTAGGTTCTTGGGTTAAACGTTTTAAATATCTTAATTTAATTAGGATAAGCTCTACTATTTTAAAAAAAATGACGATAGTCAGATATTAACTTACTTTTGAGGTATACATAATGACATTTAAGAAATTAAGCATCGTTGGCGCTGCAGTGGCATTATCTTTAGCATCTTTCGGTTCTATTGCTGATAATAATGGCGTCGTTAACTTCGTTGGTTCTGTTGTTGATTCGCCATGTAATATTGCTGACGAAAGTTTAAATCAAACCGTTAAATTTGGTGAGATTTCTCGTGTGTTCTTAGAACAAGGTAATGAAAGAGAAAGAGCATTCACTATTAAATTAGAACAATGTAATTTCGACAAATTCAAAAAAGACGAAAATGGTGATTGGTTGCCTGTTAAAACAATGAAAATCCAATTTGATGGACGCTCATATGCAGATGCAACTAATACTCTGTTAGCAACTGACAGAACTAAAGCTAACAACGTTGGTATCGCGATCGACTCTTACAAATTTGGCGAAGCTACTGATATCTTGACTAAAATGCGTAATAAACAAGGTACTAACGTACTTGAGTTTACTGCTTTAGCTAAAGCAGTTGATGCATCTAAAGAAGTTAAAGAAGGCGAATTCTCTGCTATCGCTGACTTCCGTATTTCATACGAATAATGCATCAATATATGTATAGGGGATCTTCCCCTATACATATTTAAATAATGGTAATGAGATGATGAAATTTAATAAAAATAAGTATCTGACTATTTTAAATATGATGGGAGTACTATTTTTTGTATCATCAGTCTCTTTTGCTTTTGATGGCATCAAACCAAAAGTCTTCAAAGGTAATGCATCATTAGTTGGGTCAATTATAGCATCCCCTTGCTCTATTGAAATGGAAGATCGTTACCAATATATCCAATTTGGAGATATATCATTATCTTCCATTGATAATAAGATAAAGAGAGAAAATTTAAGAAAGAAGTTTTATATAAGATTATCGAGTTGTGTTAGCCAATATAGTGATATAGATAAGAAAGTATTAAATATTCAATTTAATGGATTAGAAGCAAATAATGATGCTCTATTTTCGATGTCTGGAAGTTCTAACGGATTAGGATTTTATATTTTAGATGAAGATGAAAATGTTATTTCTCCTAATAAGCCTTATTATATCGATCATCTTATATATCATGCTAAAGATGCAAAAAGAGAACCTATATTAAATTATCAAATTGAACTTGCTTTTACTAATAAAATAGTAGAAGTGGGAAAACACTCTGCATTTGTGTATTTTTCAATCGATTATAAATAGATAATAATTTATTTTTTTTGATCACATTATCACGGTGAATGAATATGCTAATTTCAAAAAATATGGCAAAAGTAGTTTTTTTACTGACAATGTCACCGTGTTTCTATGCTTATTCTGTCGAATTTAATACAGATATTCTTGATGCTTCTGATGCTGCAAATATTGATATTAGCCAATTTAACAGTGCTGGTTATATTATGCCTGGAGATTATCATCTTACTATTTTTAGTAATGGTGAAAGGATCGGTCCTAGTCAAAAAATTTCCGTTTACCCAGTTGAAAAAACAGCATCTTCAGAAAATATATTTAATACAGTCTGTGTGCCTAGTAATAACCTTGATAAATTGGGATTAACAGAAGAAGCTGAAAAGAAAGTTTTAACACACCATGATGGTCAGTGTTTAGATTTATCTCCTTTAACAGGGACAAATTTAACGTTTGATTTGCCTTCACTTGCGCTTAAATTAACGGTTCCACAAACGTGGTTGCAATATTCTGATCCTTCATGGGTACCTCCTTCACGTTGGGAAGAGGGGATTGTAGGTGCATTCATTGATTATACGTTATCACTTAGCGGAGCTAAATATAATTCAGGATCTAAATCTGTTTATACATCGATGAATGGCACTAGTGGCTTTAACATGGGGGTTTGGCGTTTTCGTAGTGACTACAGTATGAGTTACCAGAAAGAAAACGGCGGAAATAGCGGTGATAATCATGAATCACATAATTTTGATTTTAATCGTTTCTATGCATATCGTTCTATTAAAGCGCTGGCTGCAACATTAACTATTGGGGAAAATTATTTTTATTCCCAATTATTTGATGCTTGGCAATATACCGGTATTACATTAGAAAGTGATGATCGTATGCTTCCACCTAAATTGGTGGGTTATGCTCCGGAAATTGTCGGAGTGGCAAAAACCAATGCAACCATTATTGTTAAAAGCCAAGATCGTATTATTTTAGAAACAACTGTACCACCAGGGCCATTTAGAATTCAGACTTTGGATAGTTCTATTCAAGGGCAATTAGATGTCACTATTCGTGAAGATAATGGTGAAGAACGTAAGTTTACTATTTCTACCGCAACATTGCCTTATTTAACTCGCCCAGGACAAATTCGTTATAAATTAGTGGGGGGTAAAACACGTTATGCAGATCACCGATTAACGGGTGATAGCGCAATTGGCGGTGAAATTTCCTATGGTGTGAGTAATGCATGGAGCTTATATGGTGGTAGCCAATTATCTCAACACTACCAATCAGTTGCTATTGGTGTGGGGCGTGACCTTTCCATGTTTGGTGCTCTCTCTTTTGATATCAACCAATCATTTGCCAAATTATCAGAGCGTGATAAACAAGGTCGTTCATATCGTGTGAACTACTCGAAATCATTTGATGAAGTAAAAACCAATATTACCTTCGCAGGTTATCGTTTTACGGATGAAGACTATCGTACTTTAAGTCAAACCATGGAAGAACGAAGAACTGGGCAGGATGCTTATTCTCCAAAAGAAAGTTATCAGATTTATTTAAATAAATATTTTGATAATTTCTCATTATCACTTAATTATCAACACAATACTTTCTGGAATAGCCGTTCTCAGACTCAATATGGTATTTATGCCAATACGCGATTCTCTTTATCTAAAGTAAAAATTCGCGATATTAACTTAACATTGTCTGCTTTCCGATCTCAGCGTGAAGGAGTGAATGATGACACGTTGAGTTTATATATGTCAGTACCTTTTGATCAAGGTGGAAACCTTACTTTCTCTGAACAATATACAAAAACAGATGGGAAAGGTCGTTATAGCCACAATGTGGGCTACAGTGGATATGATGAAGGTTTGAGTTACAGCATGAATGCAGGCTTAACACACGGAAAAGACGTTGATTCAGAGTCTTCATTTAGTGGTTATGTCAGTAAAGATATGAGCCTGGCAAACCTAGCGGCAAGCGCAAGTTATGTGCCTAGTCAGTATAAGAGTTTAAGCGGGACAGTTTCAGGGGGGGTAACAGGAACATCTCATGGTTTGGTTCTTCATCAACCGGCTTATGGTGATACTCGCTTAATTATTGAAACACCAGGGATATCAGATGTGCCGATTGAAGGTGAATCAGTAAAAACAAATACATTTGGGTTAGCGGTTATACCAAGTGTGACCAGTTTCCGTAGTTCATCAGCTGCGATTGATGTAAGTGCATTACCTGATAATTATGATGCCATTGATACGATGACCGATGTCACCTTAACAAGAGGGGCAATTGGGTATCGTCAAATGAAAGTAATTAAAGGTTATAAATTATTTGCCACAGTCAATATGAGTGATGGTAAACACCCACCATTTGGAGCAAGTATTCGTAATAAAGATAATGTGGAGTTAGGTATTGTCGGAGATGAAGGTATCGCTTGGGTAGTTGGTGTCGCTGAAAATGAAGAATTGGGTGTCTTCTGGGGAAATGAAAAGCGTTGCGCCATTAATATACCTGAAACTATTGATCCTAAAACTCAAATGCTATTAATGCCATGTAAGTAATGCTAATAAGGTTAACCGTAAATGAAAAAAGAATTTAATAAAACTGTTATTTCCACTCTTTTCATCTCATTAATGGGGATCTCTAGTGTTGCTCAAAGCGCAGTAACACTAGATAGAACAAGAGTGATTTTTCCTGGGACAGAAAAGTCGATTAACATTACTATTCGTAATGATAATCCAACGCTTCCTTATTTAGCACAAACATGGATTGATGATGCTAATGAGAAAAAATTAACAACAGGACCATTAATTGCGACACCACCGATCCAGCGTCTAGATCCTAAATCATCAAGTATCGTACAAATTAGTACGACACCTTCTATCACATCATTACCAAAAGATAGAGAGACTGTTTTTTACTATAACTTACGCGAAGTTCCACCTAAATCTGAAGAAGCGAACGTTTTACAAATTGCATTACAAAGTAGAGTAAAACTGTTCTATCGTCCGGCAGAAATTCTGTCTCAAGCAGATAGCATGTGGTTTCATAGTGTGACATTAACGCCGTCAGCGAAAGGGTATACTGTAAATAACGTGACGCCTTTTTATTTAACAGTAATTGGGCTAGCTTCAACACAAAAAGCATCTGAAACAGGCGCTTTTAGTGTTGTGATGATCCCGCCTAAATCAGATCATGAATTCGCTGTGCCTAAAACAAATATTCCCTATATGACCATTATTAATGATTATGGCGGAAAACCAACACTGCAATTTAAGTGTGAACAAGCTAAATGCACTGTAGCAAAAGAAATGTAATATAAGGAATAGAATATGAATTCCCAGAAATTTTGTTATCTAAAAAATAGCTGTTTATCTACGATAATTTTATTATCTGGGAGTTATGCCTATGCCAAAGTGATTACTATTGAAACAAAGCCTTTATTAAATTCGACTGAGACAATAGAAAGTGCATATAACAATAAAAGCAGTGGCTATATTTATGTCACCGCTAATCTTATCAGCTCACCCTGTAAATTAATTGATTACAAAATAAAAAGCCATCGTCCTAAAAATAAATTTTTAATTTATGATACTTTTCTAATTACAGCGAATTTCTCTGAATGTGGTATAGGTAATTCATTTTCTCCATAGACTGTTAAAAATATGTCGGCACCGACACCCATTAATTTATCTTTTATTGAGTATGATCGTGTTTTATCAAAGCAAAAATTTTCATTACAAAATGGTAGAAATGCATTGCAATTTGAAGCGCGAGAATTAGGTGCTCATAGCTATCTGATGGAGATATATTATGAATAAGTTGATTTATCTATTATTGCCACTATGTAGCCTATCCATTTATAGCTATGCAGGTGGTTCATTAGATATTTCTTTTATGGGAAATCTAGTTTCTACAGGATGTAAGCTCCCTGAATCGCCTTATAACTTAGAAGTTCAGCTTAATAAGATTAGTAGCAAATATCTTTATGAATATGGTCGTTCTCAACCTATTAATTTTTCTATCCCTATCGTTGATTGTTATATAAGTGATTTAAATAAAACGATTTCAATAAAATTAAATAGCAATACTCTTGTGACAGATAAAGGTATTAGTTATTTAAAAACAGAAGGTAGCTCTAATGTTTTATTAGGCCTACTTGATAACAATGATGCAGTTATTAAGTTTAATGAAAAAATTGATATGGCGCGTGTTTTAGCGGCAGGTCAAAACGAACAAAACTTATTAAATTTTAAAGTATATGCGCGCCCACCTGTTACAGGGGATTTAAAAGAGGGGGCATTTTCATCTACCATTACATTTAATATTGATTATCAATAGGAGGCGGGTAATGAAGAAAATAATACTAGCGCTAACTATTGGCTTATTCTATGTACCTATTTCATTTGCTGAAATTCAGATTACAGTTAATGCGATGCTAGTGGATCCTGCATGTACCGTAACCGATGGTAAAGGGGCAAAAGAGCTATTTGTTAATTTTCAAAATGTAGATGTTAATGCAATAGTAAAAACACCACCAAAAACCTTTGATGTATTAATTAAAGATTGTAACTTAAATAAAATGATGAATTTATATCTTTCCCCTAAAGATAATGGTTACTTTTCTTATAATGGTACTGATGTATTAGCCACAACAACGGCGCAATTAGGGATTGAATTTTCTGATATTACCAGTGGCAAACGTAAAATTAATGTTCAGCGTTATGAACGTATTACGCCAATTCTTAGTAGTAGTAATTCAGGAAAAATATCACTAAGTACTCAATTGGTATCAAATCGTTCTGGCACACAGCTTAAAATGGGACCTTTTACAGCTAATGTTTCGTTATTAGTTGATTATAATTAGAGGCTAGTATGAAAAATTGTTTATCATTAATAAATAAAAAGATATTAATTTATTTAGGGGCTACGATTAGCATCAGTTTATTCTCTCCGTTAAATTATGCAGCTAATTATCCATCTGTTTATATTGATACAATTCAGAATCCCTCAGATGGATATACAATTAACCTTTCGGCTAGTAATGTTCAAATTTCTAAAACACCCACAATTGCATCAAATGGTGACTTTTTTTATCAAGTAGGGCCAACATTCAAAGTAAATAAAGGTGTCAAAGGGCAAGTACAGTCCAGCGGGATGGTTAACTGTATGGGGAGTTATGTAAAACAATTTCCAGAGGGAACTAGAATAAGAGGAGATAATCATCTTCATCGTATATTTGTTTATTCTCCTCAAATGCCTTATACACTAAATGGATTACCTGTTTTCCAGCTTAGTTATAATACGTTTGTTACAATTGTTCCACCTGATGATATTTTAAATAAATGGAACACAATAAGAAAAAATGCACGGTTTTGTAATCCAACATCAGCCATGCTTAGAGACTATTTTACAAAAGGGAAAAATAAAAATTACTCTATTGATAAGTTTTATTATCAATTTCCTTTCGAAATTTCAGTTTTTATAAGAAAAAGAAATATCGATGGGATAACTATTATTCCAAGTTCAGATTTTGCAGGATATGCGAGGGCATGGACGAATATAGCCGATACATCATTGGCATTTAGTTCATTACCTCAATCCATGCCAATTAGCAGTACAACAGCACCAATGAGGTTGATTGGGGCTACCTTGATATCACCTGCAGAATGTCGAACTGATGTGGGTTATAACTTGGTTATTAATCACGGTGTATTAAATGCTGAAAAGTATGAAAGCCGAGTTGTTAGACCGATTAATTTCTCTTGTGATCACGTTGTTCCAACCCCTGTTGAATTTGAGCTACTTTATACAAAAGATGGCGATCCACAACAGCGATTACCTTTGAAAGTGGATGGCACAAATAAAACTATTTATAGCAAAATTCAAATGATTGATGCGGAGACAGGTAATCGAGGGCAGAGATTCACTTCTCGGGTGGGGCAATATAAACAGATCCAAATAGAAAGTATATTAAAAGGAACAAATGCCAGTGGAGGTAATTATAGTGGTACTGCTGTGTTAATTGCCGCGTATCCTTAATAATTTTTATTAATCTAAATAAGAAAAATAAAAGCGTTATTTATTTTTTAATAACGCTTTTTTATTGAATATTACGACGTATTTATGACTAATAGTAACTAATTGTTATCTCTATTAATTAAATTCAAGTACAAAGTTGGCTGACGCATTTACTTTACCTGGTTTTACATCATCGCCATAACGAAAATACTCTGCTTTCAATGGTACGCTAGTGGAGCCATTGGCTAAATCTGCCAGTTTAACAAATTGATTATTCACTAAACGTGTATCATTACTTAATGGTGATGAGACAACAAAACCAATGCCTTCAGCATTATCACGACCACCTTCATTATCTGCTTTAATTACGGATCCTTGTCCTTCATAACTTGCAATATTATTTGCCATAAGTTTTATTTTGGCAGAAACGTTACCAGTGCAATTGATTTTTAGATGATCTTCAGCATAAGCCTGTTCAGTGGGAAAACCTATTTTAGGAAATGCAGAAGTTGATATTCTAGGAAGGTTCATAACAAGATTGGTATTTTCTGCACTGCATGAGGTTGGAGCGCTATTTATTTTAACAGATAAACGATAACTAAAGCCAACAGCTGTCGTCCCTCCACCAGAATTAAAACGGTTAACTAATATTGAACCGAGGTATTGGGTTCTAAAGTCAGCCTCTTTGGGATTCTCTTTAGTTGAGTAGACAATCACCGTTGCATCGATAGGATAAAGATGATCGTCATCGACAGGGATCTCTTGTCCTGGCTGGCTTCTAAATGGTAATCCCGTTTTATTGTCATATAAAACATAAACATAATCATCCCTTTTTACTGCAGGGCCATTAGGGACGATGTAATAAGCAGGTTTACCATCGATATCCATATAATAGGTCGCTTTAATACCACTACCTTCACTATAAGTGGCATAAGCATAAACTTCGGAATTTGGAGAGCAGTCTGCAACGGGTATATTTCCACCATCACGAACAAAAGTAAATCGACCTATTTCTTGATTAACCTTAATGACACCACTGAGGTTAATAACATTTCCTCGAGAATCCATTGTGCCATGTTTTATTCCCCCATTATTTACACAGCCATCAGCATGGCTATAAAAAGAAACAGAAGATAAGCCAAGTATAAAAGTAAGAAATAATAAATTATTGGTTCTCTTTTTTGCATTAGTCATTTTTTTCCTTATTTACACTCAGCAGTTAAAATATATAACCCATTGTTTGAAATCTCATTATTTGTATTATACATGGCATGGCAATGATATATTTTGCCTTCAGATTTCCACGAAACTTGAATATCGCCTTGTGGTTTATCTGCGACAAAATAGAGTTGATTAAAGTTAGACACCCATTGTTTTTCAGTTTGTCCAATATCAGCTTGCGCTCCCATAGGAATAACGCTGTTATTGGGGGTTTCTAATGTGAGTAAGAACTTAAATCCCTTTTTAGCATCAAAATCAGCAAGAATTAATGCGCCTTTTGTTGGGATCATATTACTAATAATATTGTTGCTAATTTCAGTATCAGCAGGGATAGATTTCGTATCAATGCTAATATTATTTTTCTGATAAGGTGACATTCCTGAAATAATCGCTAAACCACGACTATTTGTTTTCACAGACTGGCCATTAATGACTTCAATATTAGCAGTATCTTTAGTGAGAATTAAAGCATTGGTCTGTTGTAATGATGGTGTAAGTACTGCGCCATATTGTGTTGCAACTAAAGCACCACTAAGACCGTAATTAAGATTTTGTCTATTTTTTGAGTATGAGTACCCCGCATTTACAATCGCTGATGAGGTTTTATAAGAACCGTTTAATCCGCCACTATAGTTGATATCTTTATTACCATAACCTTGATAAATATCCCAGCTAGCTTGGTTTTTCTCACCATAAGTTCCACTTAAACGTGCTGTATGTAAGGTTTGATCGTTATTATTAGTTGAGACAGCATAATTTGCCCACACATAGTTTTCATTCCACGTTAATGGAATACTGATATTCATACTTAAATCGTAAGTGTTTTTATCATTGTTATTGTATCTATAGCCATCGTAATAAGTATAATAAATGCTGTAATTAATCTTATTTATCGAGCTATTAAATCCAACGTTATAAGAGCTAATATTTTTTCCATCAGCATATTTATAAATGATCGAATTTAAATTTATTGAGGAAGTATTTGAAAATAGAGGTTGGCTAATTGACATCGTATATTCATTTTTTAATCCCTCATTTGTTTTATATTCTTGATCCTTGTATTCCATCGCATCATTGAAGTTAAGAAAGTTAGCATCAAAATGGCGATAACCTACTACAGAGACATTAGTATTAGTTAATTCAATATTTTTTGAATAATTAACTCTAAAAGCATTACCATTTAAAGAGTTATCATGATTAACTGTTGATTTTGCATAAAGCCAATCCGCTGTAATAGCGCCATAACTTCCAAAGTTAATCCCACTTCCTAAACCAAAAGATTGATATTTTTCAGCAACAAGTAAACCACTATAAAGGGTGACATAATCGGTTAAACCGTAATAAGCTTCGGCCTGAGTTAAATAGGTACCATCACCGCTATTATGGCTATCGTATTTCCCTGTTGAAAAACTATATCTCATTTCACCTTTTCGTTCTAAGCTAGCAATAGAAGAAAAAGGTACAATGAAATTTTTTTCTGAACCATCAGACTCTTTTACATTAATATATAGATTTCCTCCGCTACTCATTGGAGAATAATCAATAATATTAAAAGGTCCTGCTGGTACACTCTTTTTGTAGATAACTTGCCCATTTTGTGTAATGGTAATGATAGATTCAGAGTTGGCAATACCGACAACACTAGGGGCATAGGTTCTATTTTGGTAAGGTGTCATTAGGCGATCTGTCATTAACTTCAATCCGCGATATTTAACAGAGTCAAATAATTGGGATGAACTATAAAGATCACCTATTTGTAATTCACTTTTTAGGGAATAAATATCTCTAGAAAGGACGTTACTTAATGTATTCCATTTATTCTTACCATTTTCATTTCTCGTCCATGTTGAATAATTATAAAAACGCCATGCATCAAAGTTAATTTGACTTTGGATATTACCATAGTAACTATCGTTGGTTTCACCATTACTGCGATGATTGAATGATGAAAATGAATAGTTAACTAAAGTCGCAGGAATACCGGGGTCCCAGTTATTAACTTCGTTTAGTTGACGTCTATTTTCGTTAATATATTTTTGCGGTAAAGTTAGTACATACTGGTTTCTATTTAAATCTAGCGTGCTAACAGTGTGTTCAATAAGGCTAATATTAATAAATTTTTCATCTTTTTTAATTAATTCACTAGGAATATCAACACCAGCTTGATACCACTCATCAGCTGTTAGTAAAGGTACTAGGTTTTTTTTATTTTCTGCGTTATCCATTAACGAAAATTCAACTTCACGATTAAAAATACGATTTTTATTAATAAAAAAATCAATATGGTAATAACCTGGTGCAATAGAAGATTCTCTAAATACACTAAGGTCTTCATTTGTTACCTGTTGTGAATGACCTTCAATATTCAATAGATTAGGTGGGTAATAATCATCCGCTGAAGTATTAAATGAGAAAAATAAACCTCCAAACATTAATAAATGGAGTGGAGATTTATTTAAATAATGATCCTTTTCTATTTTCATGTTGAAATAAATCTCTTAGTTATAATTTAAAATCAACTGGAACACCCTTACCAAAGTCATCAATATAAATAAGCTGAATTTTATTTTGATTACTTTGTATTTTATTGACTTTTATAATTGTTTCGGACTTTGGAGATAAATAACCTGGATTATCTTCAACTTCACTATGATTAAGAAATATCTTTCCAATATTGATGAAAAAAGGCGTATTGTTAGTAATCACTATATTGCCATTCTTTAATGACCATTTAAGTGTTTTTACTTCGTTTTCAATATTAATATGACTAAGTGATTGCGGACGATAAATTAATTTTATTTTATTTGTCATGGAATAACGTAGAACATTTTCTAAGTTCTCATTGCTGGGGGCCACAAACTTAACATTAATCCAATACATTGATTCGACATCATTAGGAAGCGTAATATTTTTAGTGACTTGTAATGTATTTTTTTGCTGTGCAACAAGTTTTAATAAAGGAGGGGTAATAACAAAATTTTGGGTCACTTTACCGTTAAGATCTTCAATCCAAGATTGTAATAAATAATTTGTGTCTTTATCGGTATTAAATGCGACAAAGCCTTCGTTATTGCTTTGTTCATTATAAATGACTCGTGTCGTTTCTAGGCCAAAACCAGCAAAGCTTGGTGCTATGGTACCTAATAGTAGTCCTAACCCTAAAAATACATTTTTGAAAGACATAACGATAACAACCTTAATGTAAGCGCGCAGACTAAAGTATTAACCTGCGCTTAATTATTATTGATAAGTAATGGTATAGTTTAGTGTCGCGTCTGCTTGACCAGGGCTAACGGTGTCTGCCGTGCTGATATATTTAGCGACAAACTCTGCATTCCAAGTTGTATCAGCACCTTCAACGTCAATGGATTCCGTTTTGCTTCCATTAATAACCAATGCCTTACTCATATCTTTGGTGTTATAAATACGAATACCTACGTTTTTAGCGGTCTCTGAACTGGTTGGGTTATCTAATGCTAAAATTTGATCGGAGCTACTATCGGCTTTGCCATCGAGTTTTAGTGTTACTTTTCCTACTGGTGGGCATTGTTCTAAAGTAATTTCAATTTTGCCATTCCCATTTTCACCACCCACTTCAGAATCTTTTCCATCAAATGCACTAGTCGGATAACGGCCCATTAATACGTTTGCATTCGGCGAATTAGTGTCGTTAATATCGATAATGCAAGAAGAAGAATAAATTAAGCCTTTAAAACTTAAAGTTCCTGTTTGTGTTTCAACTGCTAATACACTAGCGCTTGCCATCATTGTTGAAATAAGCAAAGTGATTGGAAAAAGTTTTTTTGTTGAAATAGTCATTTTATGACCTCTATAGATTTATATAAATAGTAGTTGTTTTCTCAATGAAAACAGATTAAATGCTATTTAATTTAGAGATTAACTTACTATTACCAATTATAAATCTAGTAAAAGCATCTGAATATACAAGTGCTTTAAACAGATAAATAAAATAACAAGATATAATCTTTTATAAAATAGCTTGTTAGTATTAATTAATTATATAAATTTCATATTTAGGGGAATTTATCATTTTTAATTAATGCTGAGTTCTTTATGACATTCAAGTTGGCTTTGAGTGAAAGGAGTTTAGTGATTTAACTGAAGTATGTCTTATTGACAATGTTACAAAATTTTCTTATGAAAAATAAAAATATCGTTAATATTATAATAAATAAAAATAAAAAATTGAATATTTTCAATTTGTTATTTTAAGCTTTGATAAGCATATGACGATAAAGTAGTTTAAATTTACTTTATTGACATTATATTTAGTTACAAATTTTGAGTGATTTAACGTAGTAAAATAAAATAATTAATATATATAAATTTAATTGTCATACATATATAAGCAGAAAATTATAAAAATAGATAGTCTAAAAATGATGGCTTGATATTGGCAAATTAAAATAAAGATAGGTAATTATAACTATTATGCTTTATTTATTCTGCGGTATAGCGTAGCAATACTTATTCCTAACATTTTGGCTGCTTTTTTCTTTCCATCTAGAGTATATCCTGTTTTATCTAATACCTGTATGATTGTTTGGTATTCTAAACGGTGTCTTTTTATTTTTAAATTATCTTTTTCTTTATTTAATTGAGATTGTTTATCGTTATTTTTTATATTCTCTACCATGGGTTCCAATAAATATTCATTTTTGTTATTTATCGTTTCTGCGGTTTCTAATAGATAAGGTGGCAGATGGCTGAGGTTTAAATCAAGGGTATCACCTTGCATAACATACATATATTCAATCACATTGCGTAACTCTCTGATATTACCCGGCCAATCATAGGAATATAAATAGTTAATGATGGAATTAGGGATCTTCGTTGCAGGTCGCTGATAGGTTAAGGCTAAATCATCCGCAAAAAATTGTGCAAGTTCAGCAATATCTTCTCGATGATCACGTAATGCAGGAACATGGATTGGAACAACATTAAGGCGATAAAACAGATCTTCACGAAATTGCCCTTTATTTACCATATCACGCAGATCTTTGTTTGTGGCGGCAATAATTCGTACATCAATATTGATCGTATTATTAGAGCCAACACGAGTAATGCTTTTTTCTTGAAGTACTCGTAAAAGCTTAGCTTGTAAATGCAAAGGCATATCCCCAATTTCATCAAGAAATAGGCTACCGCCATGTGCTAATTCAAATTTACCAATGCGTCCCTTAGGATCAGCACCGCTAAATGCACCACGGACATAACCAAAAAGCTCACTTTCTAGTAGTTGTTCTGGGATAGCGGCACAGTTAATAGTAATAAAAGGTTGTTTTGTACGTAGGCTTTGTTGATGGATAGTGTAAGCAACTACTTCCTTACCTGATCCACTTTCTCCGGTGATAAGGACACTGGCATGGCTAACGGCTACTTTGCTTAACATGTTTTTTAATTGGAACATCTTTTGTGAGTTACCAATTAAAGGTGAGTGGGGATTTTCATCAACGGAAAGGGTATTTACTTGCGTCATATAATCACGGGCATCATGAAAGATAACCATGGTAAGCTGATCATTATCAACGGATGAAAAGGTGATTTTTTTGCACAGTACATGATAGCGTTGTTGGTTTAATATTAGCCATGCTTCTTCATCACCATAAAGGATATCGCCAGTCATATCGATATCAAGGGATTGGCCAATTAATTCGCAATCAAAAAAACGTAAAGCAGAAAGGTTGGCGTGCCAAATTTTACCTTGGCTATCAATCGCAATAACACCTCTATCCATTACATCAATCAAATTTCGAAAAGTACCGAATCGCTCTTGCTCTCTAAGCCTTTCAAGGCATTCAAAAATACGGCTTGAAATCATCCCTGAAAATTGTTCGATGAAGGTGATAAAAGCTTGTTTTTGTTTCATCAAAAACATTTTTTGTTCTCGGTTAGAACAGATAATTCCAATTACACCAATAACTTGGTTATTCAGAAAAATAGGGGCATTAAGATCAAGCTCTTCAGTACAAGTTAAGCGGTTTTGGCACAATTGACAGAGGCTATTTTCTTTAGGATCTTCAATTAATATGGTTTTCTGTACCTGTAATACATGGCGATAAATATGCCCATTGTTAGAGACATCTTGATTGAGCATATAACGGTAGCGGCCCGTACCCGCAATACGAATTAAGTTGTTGTCAATAATTTCAACATCGGTGCCTGTGATGCCAGCAATAGCATCGGTATATTTACTCATTTCATCTTGTAGGGTACTAAGTAACGAGTGCATCACATTTTCACCTCACCTTAAAATTATCAATATTGATAATAAATTATCATTTTCTATTTTTAATTCTTAATTTAATTATTATTTATCAATGTATTAAGCTATTTTTGTATAAAGCTCACATGGTTTCTTATTATTGATAATTTATCACTTAAATAAAACCGCCTAGATCACAGCTTTTCTGTATCGTTAATTTCATTTTTTTATCACAAAAAAATAAATTATTTTAAAATCAATGGATTATGTTTAATTGCATGCTTTTGGAAGGAGTTGGCATATATATTGCGATATAAGGGATAACCCTATGTATTTCGATTAATCGCGATATGGGTTATCGCGAATTTTAAAGTGTGATTAAGAGGTAATTCCATGCAGGAGCAATTGCAGTACCTGATTAACCAAAGTTCATTTACGCGAAAACCAACCGCTGAGCTTGCCCCTTTTCGTTATGAAGAGTTAGTGAAAGCGTTAGATTTTCACAGAACGATCCCAGGATATGCACCTACACCATTATTTCATTTACCCCAGTTAGCCAAAACCTTAGGGGTTGGTGAGCTATATCTCAAAGATGAGTCTTTTCGTTTTGGTTTAAAGGCCTTTAAAGCCTTGGGCGGCGCTTATGCAATGGCGCGCCATATTGCTGATTTCCTCGAGATGGATATAAGTGAATTACCTTATGAGGTAATGATCAGTGATGAGATCAGGAAAAAGTTAAATGGTGTGACTTTTGCGACAACCACTGATGGGAATCATGGACGTGGTGTTGCTTGGATGGCAAGACAGTTAAAGCAAAAAGCAGTGGTCTATATGCCAAAAGGATCATCACAAGAGCGTTTGGATGCCATTTTACGTGAAGGTGCCATCGCTGAAATCGTTGATATGAACTATGACGATGCGGTGAGAATGACGGCTGAAATGGCTGATAAATATGGTTGGATAGTTGTTCAAGATACGGCATGGGATGGCTATGAAGAGATCCCTCTTTGGATCATGCAAGGTTATGGCACTTTAATGCTGGAATCTCTCGCGCAGTTACATGAAGTACCCCCGACGCATATTTTTGTGCAAGCCGGTGTAGGCTCTTTTGCCGGTATGGTACAAGGCATGGTAACTGCGGCTTATGGCGAGCAAGCACCGAAAGTGATTGTGGCTGAAGCGCGTATTGCAGACTGTTTATATCAATCTGCTGTATCAGGAAAAGCGGATGCTATACCTGTTGGGGGTGACTTACAAACCGTTATGGCGGGGCTTGCTTGTGGTGAAGCGAATAGTATTGGTTGGAATTTATTACGTGATTATTCAGCGGCATTTTTCTCTTGCCCTGATGCTGTCGCGACGAGGGGAATGCGGATTTTAGGGAACCCTTTACCTGGTGATCCGCACATCATTTCTGGCGAATCTGGCGCAGTCACAACAGGCTTACTCTCTATTTTAATGCAATCGTCTGTTTATCAGAATGCAAAAGAAGCGCTGGGATTAGATGAAAATGCAAGAGTGCTTGTGATAAGCACTGAAGGTGACACCGATCCTGAACGTTATCGCGATATCGTGTGGGATGGTGAGTTGCCTAGCTTCAAACAATTTTAAAAAACAAATAAGTCTTTTGGAGTGAAAAAGTATGTTATCAGCAAACCGATTTGATGAAGTTATTAAGAATTGCCAATTATTAATCCAACAAAAAAGCTATTCAGGTGAAGAAGGTAACGTTGTTAAAGTCATAGAGGAAATGATGAAAAGCTATGATTTTGACGATATTCATATAGATAAGTACGGCAACATTATTGGTGGAATTATAGGTCAGCATCCAGGGAAGACCCTTATTTTTGATGGTCATATCGATACTGTGCCGGTGAGTGAGCGTGACTGGAAAGAAAAGCCTTATGGCGCAGAAATAAAAGACGGCAAGATTTATGGTCGTGGCACCAGTGATATGAAAGGTGCTGTCGCTGCTATGATTTCGGCGATAGGCTTTTACGGTCAAGATAATCAGCGTAACTTTGCTGGCCGCATTTATGTCTCTTGTATTGTGCATGAAGAGTGTTTTGAAGGCGTAGCCGCAAGATTGGTTTCAGAGCGCTATAAACCCGATTATGTGGTGATTGGTGAAGCCTCTGAATTAAATTTAAAAATAGGGCAACGAGGTCGTGCTGAAATCGTCGTTGAAACCTTTGGTAAGCCAGCTCACTCTGCTAATCCAGATGCAGGGATCAACTCCGTTTATAAAATGGCAAAACTGATCGAGAAGATCAGAACCTTAACGCCATCCGTCCATCCGGTATTAGGAAAAGGGATCTTAGAGCTAACGGACATTAAATCCTCACCTTATCCGGGCGCTTCGGTTGTACCTGAGTATTGTCGTGCTACTTACGATCGTCGTTTGTTAGTGGGTGAAACTAAAGAGCAAGTGCTTGCACCATTACAAAAAGCGATTGATGAACTTTCTTCTCAAGATGCTGATTTTAAAGCTAAAGTCTCTTATGCCTACGGTACTGAAAAATGTTACACCGGAGCCACTATTGAAGGTGAACGTTTCTTCCCTGGTTGGGTATTAGAAGAGAGCGATCCTTATGTACAAAGCGTTTTAAAAGGGCTGCATGAATCGGGCTTTAACCCTACAGTCACACAATACTCTTTCTGTACTAACGGTAGTCACTATGCAGGTGAAGCGGGTATTAAAACCATTGGTTTTGGTCCATCCCGAGAAAACTTGGCGCACACCATTGATGAATATATCGAAATTGAACAACTAACAGGTGCTGCGAGCGGTTACTACAGCATTATGAATAGCCTTTATCACCTTTAATTCTTACGAAATAAATCCTTACTAGAAGAGTATCTGACAAAACAGTCAGATACTCTTTGGAGAAATAACAGAATGAAAACAATATTTAAAAACGCCACTGTTATTGATGGAACAGGGGCAAGTGCATTTCAAGCTGATGTCGTGATTAATGAAGGAAAAATAATAAAAATCGGTCAGATTGAAGTTAAATCAAATGATCAGGTTATTGATGCTACAGGAAAAATAGTCTGCCCTGGTTTTATTGATACGCATACTCACTCTGATCTTTCTGCTCTGCTTAATCCTGCTTTATCTGCCAAAATCCGCCAAGGGATCACTACTGAATTGTTAGGGCAAGATGGTGTCGCGTTAGCGCCATTACCAGAACAATATATTTCAGCATGGCGCAAGAATATTGCGGGTTTAGATGGTGATTCTGACAGTATTGATTGGCATTTTAAGAATACCGAAGGTTACTTAGGGATGTTGGAAGCAAGAGGCTCTGCAACCAACCTTGCTTACCTTGTGCCTCATGGCAATATCCGAATGGAAGCGATGGGATTAGAAGGTAATCCTTCTACTCGCGAAGATGTCGCCAAGATGTGTGAGATCTTAGAGCGTGAATTAAAAGCAGGGGCGTTTGGTTTATCAACAGGATTGATTTATATGCCTTGTGCCTTTGGTGATACTGCTGAAATGATCGAACTTTGTAAGGTTACTGCGAAGCACAATGGTATTTTTGTGGTTCATCAACGCAGTGAAGCTGACGATATTATCGAATCAACTCAAGAGCTTATTGATATCGCTAAAGCATCTGGTGTTTGGTTGCATATTTCTCATATGAAAGTGTGTGGTAAGAAAAACTGGGGGTTAATCGACGAAATGCTCGGTATGTTAGAGCAAGCCCAAAAAGAGGGCATCCGTATCTCTTTTGACCAATATCCTTATGTGGCAGGCAGTACCATGCTTGGAGTGATTTTACCACCTTGGGTTCACGCAGGGGGAACAGAGAAATTATTAGAACGCTTAGCTTCTCCTGAACTGCGTAAAAAGATGATTGAAGATATCGAAAAAGGTATTCCGGGTTGGGATAACTTTATTGATTTCGCAGGGTTAGAAAATATTTATGTCACTAGTTCTAAAACAGAAAAAAACCAAGATGCCGTTGGCCTTAGCCTTGTAGAGCTAGGCAAATTGAGAGGTAAAGATCCGTATAACGCAACTTTCGATCTGCTATATGAAGAAGAAAATGCGGTAGGAATGGTGGATTTTTACGGTACAGAAGAGCACGTGATCAAATTCTTATGCCGTCCTGAACAAAACGTCTGTACTGATGGGCTAATGGGTGCAGGTAAGCCTCATCCCCGTGTATTCGGTGCATTCCCTCGTGTTTTAGGGAAATACGTCAGAGAAGAAAAATGCCTCACTTGGGAACAAGCTATCCGCAAAATGACAGGTAAACCTGCCGAAGTCCTTCGATTAATCGATAGAGGTTTAATTAAAGAGGGATATGCCGCAGATATTGTGATGTTTGATCCTGAAACCATTATTGATAAAGGCACATTTGTTGAACCAAACCAATACCCAGAAGGGATTGACTTGGTGATGGTCAATGGACGTATCGCTTTAATTAATGGTGTCGAAAGTTACGCCTGTAGTGGTCATGTTTTAAGAGCATAACAATACAATAGCACTCTTAAACGTTAAACCTTATCTCTGTTTATCACGGTTGTTCTTCAACCGTGATGGTTTCCCCCTACCTGAGGAACAGGAAAATGAGTTCAAATATTATTCCAGACCTTCAACCGAAGAAAACATGGAAAGCTCGTTATACCGTTTTATCCTTAATTTGGTTAGCATGGTTACTTTCATTCTTAGATAGAATGGTAATGAGTGTTTCATTACCCTTTATTGGACGTGATCTTAATCTTGATACCACCCAACAAGGCTTAATAATCAGTGCGTTCTTTGTCGGTTATGCGGCATTCCAAATACCCGGTGGTTTCTTAGCTGACCGCTTTGGTGCGCGTAAAATCATGGCGATCGGTATTGCATGGTGGTCAGTATTTACCAGCTTAACGGGTATGGTGTTTACATTACCGTTAATGCTTGCCGTGCGATTCTTATTTGGTATTGGTGAAGGCTGTTTTCCCTCTGCCTCTTGGAAAATGATCTCAACGTATTTCCCTTCTAAAGAGCGTGGTCGTGCAACGGCCATTCAATCAACAGTAAATACCTTAGGGCCAGCATTAGCCGTTATTGTTGCGGCGAGTATTATTGGTGCTTTTGGCTGGCATATGGTGTTTATTGTTTTAGGTATTCCGGGTTTATTAATTGCTGCAGGTATTTACTTCTTCACTCGTGATAATCCAAAAGATCACCCAAGTATTACTCAGCAAGATCTCGATGAATTAGCGGCAGATGGTACATTAACGGATAAACCGGTTGAAGCCGTACCTTTTAAAGACGTTTTAAAAATGCCAGTGTTGTGGCAAATGGCAGCGATTTGGTTTTTGTTTGATATTACCTTCTGGGGATTCTCAACATGGCTACCAAGTTATTTAATTACTGTTCGTGAATTCTCTTTGGCTAAAACCGGGGTAATGGCGGCTATTCCATTCTTATTTGGTGCTGGTGGTACATTATTAGGTGGTTATGTTTCTGATAAATGTAAATCACAGCGTAAATGGTTATATATGGTTACCGCAGTAATTGCAGCAGGCTTCTTATATATGACATATACCGTTGAAAGTGCGGATATGGCTGTTGTATATCAGTGTATTTCAGCATTATTTATGTTCTTCGCCATGGCAATGTTCTGGGGTATTTTAATGGATACTATCCCGAATAAAATCATGGGCCGAGCTTCAGGAATTGTTAACTTCGGTGGTCAAATGGCGGGAGTTGTTTCAGCACCGGTTATGGGCTTCTTAATTAAAGCGAGTGGTGGCAGTTATGACAGTGCATTTATATTTATGATAGTTGCATTAGTCGCCTCTGCTGTAGTGACATTCACTGTTAAAATGAGAAATACACCAGCACCCGTTTAATTAATCAGTATTAATAACGTTTATATTTAAATAAGTGTGATGTTATTAAAAGAAATAAGATTAATTAAATAAAATAAATGTATTAACTGTAAGATTTATTTATTAAAACTCACTATACGCTTTATTGATTTTTTAATTTAAAAAATCTTATTGCAGGATACTTTTGTCTTAAAAAAGCCACGATTAAAAATCGTGGCTTTGCTTTTGTTAGATTAATGACATTATTTGTTTATTAGAACAAAGTCATTACCACTAAAACAGAGTGTGGCATCGCCACGAATAACTCGGTGATGGGCAATATGGCGTTGGCTATTTAATGAGGCGTGTTGCTTCATCATATAAGCCTCTAAATGCCATGCAATAAGTTGTTTAGCAAGCTTTTTATTGGCGTGCTGACTACGCTCTGATTGCACTTTTACACTAATGCCTGTGGCAATATGTGTTGCTCTGATCGCAGATTCTGTTTTGTTAACATGCTGACCACCGGGGCCATTGGAACGCATGGTTTCAAAGACAATTTCTTTGTCGTTAATTTCATCAGGTTGTTCAAAACAGGCAACACCAATAAACCAGTTTTTACGCTTATGCCGTGGTCGTAACGTGCTTGTGCATTGCCATTGTACTGAACCTGTCCACTGTTGGGCGATAGTTTGTGCATCAGCACCTTCAAGAGACACTAACGCAGATTTTAAGCCATAACGTGAAGGCTCTTTTTCAAGGATTGTTACGTTAACTTTTTGTTTTAACGTTGATTTCAAAAAGTAATTTAAGGCTTTTTCAACCGCTAAACAGCACTCTTCAGGGCCTTGTGCAGAGGTGAATTGTAATAACATTACGCCATCTCTCCACTGGTTTTGTAGGTGATCACCGGTTTTAAACGTGCAATGACTTCGATTAATCCAATACTCACCATACTTTCAATCACTGTCTCAATTGATTTATAAGATTGTGGTGCTTCTTCATAAATCAGTTGTTTATTGGCACAAATAATACGGCTACCTAATGCAGTTCGTGAAAGTTGTAAGGGTGTAAAACGGTGTGATAAACGGCCTTTACACTCTGTTCGCATCCATTTTCTGCCAGCACCATGCGGTAATGAATGAAGGCTTAATTCAGACACAATAGGCTTAACAATATAACTGTAATCACCGCGTGAACCCGGAATAACGACCATATCGTGATGTGCCGGTGTTGCACCTTTTCGATGTAACCAGCCTTGTTGACCATGTAATTCGCAAGGCTCTACAAGATTATGATTTACATCAGAAATAACCTCACCTTGAGTACGGATTTGGCGCATCATTCTTTCACCAATAAGGCGACGATTAATCTTTGCATAATCAAGTGCATTATTGTGAGCTTGCAAATATTCATTTGCATCTTCGGTGTTAGCAACCAGTCCTTTATGACCAAACTGTTCTGTATGAGCACGTAAGATAGATTGTCCTAAACCTCTCGATCCGCTGTGAACGAGTAGCAATAACTGTTTTTTATTGATACCACTTTCAGCGAAAAGGGTTTCATTGATCACTTGGTCAATTTGTTGGAATTCAGCAAAGTGATTACCACCACCAATAGAGCCTAAAGATCCAGCAAAAGGGTGGTTTTGCATTTCAGTCGGTAGATGTGCTTCTAACCATTCTGACGGTGCGATATCACTCATTTCACTCAACTGTTTTTCTGCTTTATCTAAGTTAAGTTTGCTGTTTTTAAATTCAGTTTGAAAGAGTGTCATACCACAGCCAATATCATTTCCGACTAAGGCAGGGTAAAAACGATTAACAGAAAAAAAGGCTGCGCCAATAGGATAACCGCGACCAGGATGTAGGTCTGGCATACCTGTCACATAAGTCATATCAGGAAGTTGAGCCGTTGTTTCTAGTTGTTGGATTGCTTTGCTTTCAATCCAAGTATTATCCGATGCGATATAACAAACGCTATCAGATAAATAATGAACACACTTGTCCATATACCAATCCATATAATGTAAAGGATAAAAAAATAAATTGATTGGCGGACAGCAAAAAGAAGGAAAAAAGGATTACTTCTGAGATTGTCCGCAAAGAGTATTCATATTTGTAGTTGTCATGGGATACCTCCTTGCGTTAATTAAAATAAGTGAAAAATAATAAATCGCTGGCATAGTAACCACTTTTTCTCGCTTTAGCAATTAAAAAAATGGTGTGAATTTTCTTTATTTTTATAAAAGAAGATAAATATAATTTATTTAATTTAAGACTAACTTTTCTTTATTATCTATTTTAGTTAGCACTCTATTTTTAATTAATAAATCACTTTTACTGAGCTTTTTCGGCAATAATCTTCGTAATCATCCGTTAATTTTCTATCTGTGATAATAACATCAAACTGAGCTAAATCGCCCATATTGCCTGTGGCGGCTTCATCAAAATAGTGGTATTTAGTGAGTAAGACCTTACGAATAGATTTATCCATCGCTTTTTTCTTCATATAAAGATCGTCGATGTTATAACAGGTAACGCCAAAATCGAGATGAACACCTTCAGCTGAAATAAAGGCTTTTTTAGGATTAATACTATCAAGATAAGAAGGTTGGGTAGGGTTGTAGAAGGAGTCACTTTTAGGACGATATTCGCCTCCGCAGAGTAATACAGTGGCATTTTTTTTCTGGCTTAATGCCAAAAATACTCGATGAGAATAGCAGATCCCTGTGAAATGCAGGTTATCGGGAATAAGCTCAATCAGTGTAGGAATAAATTGCCCATTATCGAAAAAAAGAACATCTCCGTCAGAAACCATACCTGCGGCAAGATTTGGAATATGAAGTTCTTCAGTTTGATCCGGTGTAATAATATCAGAGGATGTTGAAATTAACCCTGAATGAGGCTGGGCTAATGCAACAACATAACCACCTAATAATGACATCGGAAAAGGGTTTTCGGCGTCAGAACTGAGATCGCGTCTAATTGTCATTTCAGAAACTTCAAGGATCCTCGCGGCATCTTTAAGATGTATGCGACCTGAGCGTTTTATACATTCACTGAGGCGGCGCAAACGTTCGTGCTGTTTGGTCTCTATCACCGAGGGATCCTTGTGTTATCGAATAGCGTACTCCAAAAAATATACGCTAAATAATTAGTAGTTTGATTCAGGCGCATCTGAATCTGTTGCGATAGCGACACTTGCGCTAGCACCGATACGAGTTGCACCTGCTTTGATCATGTTTAATGCTGTTTGGCGATCGCGAACACCACCAGACGCTTTTACGCCCACTTCGTCACCCACCGTTTTACGCATTAATGCAACATGATGTTCTGTGGCACCCATTGTACTGTATCCTGTTGATGTTTTCACAAAATCAACGCGGATCTCACGACACATTTCACAAACTAAACGTACTTCGTCGTCAGATAATAAGCAAGTTTCTAAAATAACTTTCAGAGTTGTATTACCACAAGCTGCTTTTACTGCTTCAATATCTTGTTTTACGAAGTCTAAACGACCGCTTTTTAACATACCGATATTGATAACCATATCGACTTCTTGTGCACCTTGGCGAATAGCTTCAGCTGCTTCAAATGCTTTTGTTGCTGTTAAACCCGCACCGAATGGAAAGTCGATAACACAACATACTTTTACATCACTTCCTGCAAGGCAAGTTCTTGCTAAAGGGATGTAAGAAGTGTTAATACAAACAGAGAAGAAACCATGTTCTACTGCTTCAGCACACAATTTCTTGATTTGTGCTTCAGTTGTATCTGCAGCAAGAAGGGTATGATCGATATAATTAGCTAATGGACGCATTGTATATTCCTTAATAAGAAGATTGTTATTTATCACTAATGTTAATTTGCCAACATATTAGTGCTGTTTTAACGGGATAACAATCACAAATGATAATAAAATAACATTATATTGTTATGTATCTATCAAAACGTCACTATTTTCACATTTATAAATTTCACATAAGAGTAAGAGGCGCTATGGATATCGCAGTGATTGGTTCAAATATGGTGGATTTGATCACCTATATAGATAGGATGCCAAAAGAGGGGGAAACCCTTGAGGCGCCGGCATTTAAGATTGGTTGTGGCGGTAAAGGGGCTAATCAAGCGGTTGCTGCCGCTAAATTAAATTCAAAAGTGATGATGTTAACAAAGGTCGGCGATGATATTTTCGCGGATAATACCATCATGAATTTAGGATCTTATGGCATTAATACACGCTATGTTGAAAAAGTACCAGGTACAACAAGTGGTGTTGCACCTATTTTTGTGACTTCCCAATCATCAAATAGTATTTTAATTGTTAAGGGTGCCAATCAACATTTGTCACCAGAAGATATTGATAGAGCGGCAGATAGCCTGAAAAAATGCAAAATAATTGTACTGCAATTAGAAATCCCGCTTGAAACGGTCTATCACGCCATTGAGTTTGGTAACAAACACCATATTCCTGTGTTATTTAACCCAGCACCCGCTTCAAAAGCGCTCGATCTTGATATTGCAGCCCGTTGTGACTTTTTTGTTCCGAATGAAACCGAGCTTGAAATATTGACAGGTATGCCAATCACCACAATGGATGAAATTCGCGAAGCTGCTTGCTCTTTACTACAAAAAGGTTTTAAGAATGTCATCGTCACATTAGGTGAAAAGGGCGCATTATGGATGAATGGTGAAATTGAAAAATATATTCCTGCCATTAAAGTGGATGCAATAGACACCAGTGGAGCAGGCGATGCCTTTATTGGTTGTTTTTCCCATTATTATGTTCACACTAATAATATTGAAGAAGCTTTAAATAAAGCCGTGATGTTTTCAGGCTTGAGTGTTACTGGAAAAGGCACACAATCTTCTTATCCGAGTATTGAAGAGTTTGGGCAGTTTTTGTCGCAAGCAAAGTAATATCCTTTTTCATAATCATTTCTTTCTATTCTCTCAGTTATCTCACCCATAAGATAATTGAGAGGACCACTTTAAAATCAACCAATTAAATTAGATTAATAATTTTGTTAGGTTTTCTCTGCGAAAAAACATCTAGCAGTATGTGATTTATTTCACATCATTATGATAAACAGAATTGAAATGTAATTTCATATGATGTAGCTTTATTTGAAATTTGATTTCAAAGGTTGTTGTGATGAAAGAAGATGCATTGAGCCAATGTCTTAAAAATGAAAGTAACCAAGAAACAACCCAATTTTCAGAGTTAAGTGCGTTGGAATTGGTCACATTAATCAATAGTGCAGATATGACTGTTGCACAAGCAGTTAAAAAAGAATTACCTATAATTGCCAAGGTCGTAGAAAAAATTACTGAGTGCTTACAAAGAGGAGGGCGTATTTTTTATGTTGGCGCGGGAACAAGTGGTCGATTAGCTGTATTAGATAGTGCGGAATGCCCGCCGACTTTTGGGGTATCTCCTACATTAGTGCAGGCGATTATTGCAGGAGGGCATGATGCAATGCTAAAAGCGGTTGAAAATATTGAAGACAGCCGAGAAGCCGCAATTGAAGAACTTCAGCGTCGTAATCTCTGTGATAAAGATGTGGTTATTGGTATTGCGGCAAGTGGTCGAACTCCTTTTACTGTCGCAGCTTTACAATATGGTAAAAAAATCAAAGCATTGACGGTATCTATTACTACGCGTGGTAAAAGTATGATGAGTGAAATTGCAGATTTATCTATTGCGCCAGACGTAGGCGCTGAGGTTTTAACAGGCTCCACTAGAATGAAAAGTGGTACAGCTCAAAAAATGATTTTAGGGATGTTAAGCACAAGCGTCATGACTAAGCTTGGAAAAGTGCATAAAAATCTAATGGTAGACGTGATTGCAAGTAATGAGAAATTGCAACGTCGTGCTGAAGGTATTGTCAGTGAAGTGTGTGGCATTTCTAATGAAAGAGCTAGAACATTGCTAAAAATGGTGAATTATCATCCTAGAAAAGCCATTTTGATGTATGAGCTTCATCTGAGCGTGGAGAAAGTTGATCAAATCACACAGCAATATCCTTATCGCTCACTACAACAGCAACTCGCCCTATTTAATTAATAACAATATGAGTCAATACTCAACATTTTAGCAGGCACCTATATGGCTAATAAAATAGAACATCTCGATACGTTAGCAATAGAAATAGAAAAACAGGCGGGTGGGTTTCAAAATGTGGTAACCCTAACACATTGCATGACCCGCATTCGATTGATTTTAAAAGATAGCTCGCTATTTAATGCCGATGCTTTAAAACAAGTCGAAGGTGTTAAAGGTGTTGTATTTAATGGCGAACAGCATCAAGTGATTGTCGGAATGGGAACGGCGGCAAAAGTGTATTCCATTATGAATAAACGGATGCAAAAAAACTCAACAAGTAATGAGGAAGTGTCTGAATCAACACCGGTGAAAAAAGGCTTCTCAATTCGTCGTATGCTAAATACATTAGCGGCTATTTTTGTTCCTACCATTCCTGCATTAATTGGCTGTGGTTTGATCATGGGGCTAATTAATATTATTCGTTTAGTAGCTCCTGGTTTGGTCGAGCAATTCCCCGAGCTATTTAAATTATTCAAATTGATCGGTAGTACGGTATTTGCCTATCTCTCTATTATGATCGGGATAAATACAGCTAAAGAGTTAGGGGCATCGACTTCGATTGGTGCGGTAATGGCTGGATTATTAGCCATGCCAGGGCTTGCTGATATCACTTTATTTGGTGAGAAATTACAGCCAAACAGTGGCGGGATTTTTGCGGTATTAATGGTGGTTGTATTCTCTTCAAAATTAGAACTATGGTTTCGTCGTATTGTTAAAGAGAGCCTTGATCTTATCTTAACACCGTTTGTGACTATTTTAGTTTCTTCGCTTGTCGCAATTATGATATTCCAACCTATTGGTCATTATCTTAATCAGTTATTAGCTCAAGGCGTCTCATTATCGTTATTAAGCCAAGGTGGTGGTGCTGTTGTAACTGGAGCCACGTTAGGGGGAAGTTTCTTATTTTTACTCTTAACAGGATTACATCAAGGGTTAATTCCTATTCATACCGAAATCTTAAATACCTTTGGTTTAAATTATCTATTCCCTATTTTAGCAATGGGGGGAATGGGGCAAGTAGGATCGTGCTTTTGGGTTTACTTGCGTACTAAAAACCAACGTTTAAAGAAAACATTAATGGGTGCATTGCCTGTGGGTATTTTTGGTGTTGGTGAGCCGTTATTATTTGGTGTTTCTCTTCCATTAGGTAAACCTTTTGTGGCGGGATGTATTGGTGGTGCGGCCGGTGGGGCATTAATGGCATATTTCCAAGTTGGGATCATTATTCCATTTGGTACTGCTGGGTTATCATTAATTCCATTAGTGGGAGATGGGCAAATTATTAAGTTCCTGATAACGGTATTAGGTGCATGGATTGTCGGCTTTATTGCCAGTATGCTAATGGGATTTACGGATCCAGAGAAATAAGTTAGAAATAAAAAGGATAATAGAATGTCGACACTGACCAAAAAGCTTGAATGTTTGCGAATACAAGGCAAAGGCACAGAACAACGTATTGCTCATTATCTATTAGAGAATAGTGAAAATATCGCCAGTATGAATGCGGCTGAGCTGGCACTTAAAGCGGGTGTAAGTAGTGCTTCTGTTATCCGTTTCTCTCGCCAAATGGGATATCGAGGTTATCCTGAATTTAAAATTGATTACCTTTCAGAAGAAAAGCAGCAGAAAAGCAGTGGCGATATTCTTTATGGTAATTTAGCGAAAACAGACTCGACTGAATTGATTATTTCCAAAACAGGGCATCTGTTTACCAGCGCTATTTTAGATTCATTGGCGTTGTTAGATCCAAAGCGTATTGATCTACTGGCTGAAAAAATGGTCTCAGCTAAACGCATTGTTCTGTTTGGTATTGGTGCCTCTGCGGTTGTCGCGAGTGATATTTTTCATAAGCTTATTCGCGTGAATAAAAACGTCTTATTTAGTTCAGATCTTCATGCTCAACTGGCTTATTCTGCCAATTTATCAGCGGATGATTTTGCGATAGCAGTTACTGCACGAGGTAATACTGCGGATATTAATCGGATGCTAAAATCAGCAAAAAATGAAGGCTGTTTAACTGTGGCATTGACTCGTTTTGGGCAAGATGAAGCAACTCGTTTATCTGACTACACATTGCCTTATTTTTATGACGAGCAACATTCTCAATTGGGGGTGATTACCCCTCAAGTTTTACAGATGGTAGTTTTTGATGTGTTGTTTTTTAAATATATGACATTGGCGAGTGAGTCAGCAGAAAAAGCCTTATTAAAAGGGCGAGAAGCTGTTATGCAAGGAAATCAGTAATGTTACTTATCACTACATTAGCGGTAGGTGCTGTTATTGGTTTAATTATTAGCACAACAGGTGTGGGTGGCGGTGTTATAGTTTTACCTGTATTGACGTATTTTTTTGGTATGAATGCATTAATGGCAGTAGCGACAGCCAATTTATTATCGATGTTGATGAAAGTTACTTCATCTTATATGCATTTTCGTCTTGGTAATATTCCCTTTAAAAGAGCCATGCTGGTATTAGGAATAATGCTACCAAGTACCTTTTTAGCCAGTGTTTTTGTTAATTATTTAGGTTCATTAGAGCAGTATCAGCAACAAGTAGAATGGGGAATTAATGCGCTTGTCGTGGGTGCGATTATTTTTTCTCTCATACTCTTTGTACAGAGAATGTTTTTCTCATTACCTCCCGTTGTGCTTGAGAATACAAAGCTAGCCCCTTTAAATATTAAAGCACTCTTAATGCCTGCGATTGTGGCTGGGATTATTTTAGGCGCAACAGGGGTTGGTGGTGGTGTGGTGGTTTTACCGCTCTTGCTACGCTATGCCAACCTTTCTATTAAGCAAGCGATTGGTACTTCTATCTTTACTACGACATTGTTATCGGGATCGTCAGCACTGGCTTATATGCAGGATGGACATACTGATATTCACTTGGCGCTTATATTATTTTTAGGATCGTTGATCTCTATTCCTCTATCTAAATGGCTATTGATAAGAATGCCTGATAAAGTATTTCAGTATGCAACACTAATTTTAATTATTTGTAGTGCTGTGATGATGTTGGCAAAATTATTCTAGTGTTGAAATGTATAATTAATGTTAATTATAAAAAAAGAATAAAATAATAGATAGATAGATAGAATTGATTTTTTATTAGGTGTTTTTTTTATCTTATTCATTTAATTGAAGTCGTCGATAATATAAATATAATTTCTCTCTTTTATTTTTGTGTTAATGAAATGTACTATTAACGCTTTATTTTCCCAGAAAATGATTTTAGTCATAAATAGATAATTGAGATAACAATCACATTAATATTAATTACGATGTGTTTCACTGGGATCCTCATTTAATACCTATAAGTGAAGGTACTAGTATTATGGAAAATAATAATAGGAAAACACCTCATATTAGACGTATTGCCCATATTATGATGTATAAACAACGTCAGTGCTTCCATTTCTCCGTTTTTAACGGGTAAGTCCTCTTTCTACACGATAAAAATATAAAATATCTTTCCTAATAACATACGTTATTGGGTGATTGTTCTATTTTTTAAATAACACACTATTTTTTACTCTATTATTATCAAAATAATTAGGAGATAGGATTATTATGTCTATTAATATTAAAGGTAGAAGTTTTTTAAAATTACTCGATTTTTCATCTGCTGAAATTCAATATTTATTAAAGCTTTCTAAATATTTTAAATCATTAAAAATGGCAGGTATTCCTCACCGCTCTTTAGAAGGTAAAAATATCGTTTTATTATTTGAAAAAACCTCAACACGTACACGTTGTGCCTTTGAAGTTGCGGGTTATGATTTAGGAATGGGGGTTACTTATCTTGATCCAGGCTCATCACAAATGGGGAAAAAAGAGTCTATTGAAGATACTGCGCGTGTATTAGGGCGTTTTTATGATGGTATTGAATACCGTGGTTTTGATCAGTCATTAGTGGAAGAACTAGCTGCAAAATCAGGTGTACCAGTATGGAATGGTCTTACCGATAAATTCCATCCAACTCAAATGTTGGCGGATATGCTGACAGTTGAAGAAAACTTTGGTCATTTAAAAGGACTTAAGCTGACCTTCTTTGGTGATGCCCGTAATAATGTGGCTAATTCGCTGATGGTTGTATGTGCCAAATTAGGGTTACATTTTACCGCATGTGGCCCAGCATCTTTAATGCCAGAAGAGCAACTTGTGAAGGAATGTCGTGCAATTGCAGCTGAAAACGAAGGCTCTATTACATTGACAGAAGATATCGAGAAAGGGGCAAAAGACGCGGATGTTCTCTATACCGATATTTGGGTTTCAATGGGTGAGCCAGATAGTGTTTGGGGGGAGCGAATTCGCTTACTAAAAGCTTATCAAGTTAATGAATCTATGATGACAATGGCTAATCCTCATGCGATTTTCTTACACTGTTTACCTTCATTCCATGATCGTTTAACGACTATTGGTGAAGATATTTACCAGAAATTTGGCTTGAGTGAAATGGAAGTGGCAGACGGTGTTTTTGAGTCTCGCCAATCAAAAGTTTTCGACCAAGCTGAAAACCGTATGCATACCATTAAAGCAGTTATGTTTGCGACGTTAAGCTAAAGCAAGGAGTTAACGATGCCTAAGAAGGTATTTATTGCTTTAGGGGGAAATGCACTAGGTAGTACGCCACTAGAGCAAAAACAGATAGTGCGAAAAACCGCAAAGCCGATTGTAGATTTGGTTGAGAAAGGTTACCAAGTCATTATTGGTCACGGAAATGGTCCGCAAGTTGGGATGATCAATTTAGCTATGGATTATGCATCACAACAGAATATTGGCACACCTTATATGCCATTTGCTGAATGTGGTGCCATGAGCCAAGGCTATATTGGTTATCATTTACAACAGGCTATTAATGACGAATTATGTGCACGACATCTGAATAAAAAGCATGGTTGTGCAACTATTGTGACCCAAGTGATTGTTGATAAAAATGATCCTGCTTTTTTATCACCGACAAAGCCAATTGGTGCGTTTTATACTCAACAGCAAGCTGAGGCTATCCAAAAAGAGCACGGTTTTTATTTTATGGAAGATGCGGGGCGTGGATATCGTCGAGTTATTCCATCACCCAAACCGTTAGAAATTGTAGAATCACCCATTATTAAACAGCTAGTTGAACGCAATATTGTGGTGATCACGGTTGGCGGAGGTGGTATTCCCGTTATTCGAAAAGGAGAGTTATTAGAAGGTATTGATGCTGTTATTGATAAAGATAACTCTAGCGCTAAATTAGCTGTCGAATTAAAAGCAGATATTTTATTAATATTAACGGCTGTTGATAAAGTCGCTATTAATTTTAATAAACCAGAGCAAATGAATTTAGATAAATTAACCCTTTCTCAGGCTCAAGAATATATTTCTCAAGGGCAATTTGCTAAAGGAAGTATGTTACCTAAAGTCGAGGCTTGTCTTAATTTTCTAAAGGAGAGTGATAAAGGTGTACAAGCGATTATTACTTCTTTAGATAATGCATTATCTGCTTTAGAAGGAAAAACAGGTACAACACTTATTTCTGATTAATATCATAATTATCATCATTCTAAATTTAATTCTAAAAATAAACACTGCCAGTTAGATATTATTTCTACTGGCAGAGTTACCTCTTATTTAAGTCGAGGGCGCTTATGAAACTTAAAAAGTTTGCGTTTCCGACCGCATTTACTATTTTATTTGCAATTACAGTAATTGTGGTTGGCTTAACGTGGATTATTCCGGCTGGCGAATATCAACGCTTAAGTTATAACTCAACAGAGCCATCATTAGTGGTTGCGAAAATAGATGGTTCTCATGAAGTGTTACCTGCAACTCAAGCCACATTAAATGATTTAAATGTCTCTATTGAGATTGAGAAATTCACGGATGGGACAATTAAAAAACCGATAGCGATACCCGGAACCTATGAACGTGTAGCACAGCAACCCAAAGGGATAATGGATATTACTGAAAGTATGGTGAAAGGGACGATAGAGGGGGCTGATGTTATTGTTTTTATTCTTGTATTGGGGGGGCTTATTGGTGTTGTTAATAAAACAGGGGCATTTAATGCGGGTTTAACAGCACTGGCAAATCGAACTAAAGGGAAAGAGTTTTTAGTGGTGTTTGGTGTCACCATTATATTATCCATTGGTGGGACAAGTTGTGGTATTGAAGAAGAAGCTGTGGCTTTCTATCCTATATTAGTCCCCATATTCTTAATACTGGGTTATGACGCTATTGTGTGTGTTGGGGCTATTTTCCTTGCTTCTTCAATGGGAGCTGGATTTTCAACGGTAAATCCATTTTCAGTGGTGATTGCCTCAAATGCATCAGGTATAAGTTTTATTGAAGGGATCGGCTTTCGTACTATTGGGTTAGTCATTGGTACGATTGGTGTTTTGGTTTATTTATATTGGTATTGCAAGAAGATCAAAAAAGATCCGGCTTTCTCTTATAACTATGAAAATGCCGAGAGTTTTAAACAGCGCTTTTTAAGTAATTACGATCCTAATGAGATATTAGAATTTTCGTGGCGTCGTAAAGTGATCCTCTGCTTATTTGTTGCTGCTTTTCCTATTATGGTTTGGGGCGTTATGGATATGGGCTGGTGGTTCCCACAAATGGCGGCTCTTTTCCTTGCTATCGCTATCATCATAATTTTCCTTTCTGGATTAAAAGAGAAAACAGCCATTGATGGATTTATTCATGGGGCATCTGAACTCGTTGGTGTTTCATTAATTATTGGTTTAGCGCGCGGTGTTAACCTTGTAATGGAACAAGGTAAAATTGCCGATACTATCCTTGAGTTTATGTCTCATATGGTTGCAGGAATGCCACCAAGCTTATTTTTATTAGCACAACTCGTCGTCTTTATTTGTTTAGGTTTTATTGTTCCTTCTTCTTCAGGTCTTGCGGTTTTAGCGATGCCAATCATGGCGCCATTAGCTGATGCTGTAGGTGTTCCTCGTTATATGGTGGTATCTGCATATAATTGGGGACAATATATTATGTTGTTTTTAGCACCGACAGGTTTAGTACTAGCGACATTACAAATGTTAGATATTTCCTATAACAAATGGTTAAAATTTATTATGCCGATGGTGATATTTATGTTTGTTCTTTCGGCCATATTATTACTTATTCAAGTCGCCCTTTTATAATATTAAATAGGTGTGTTTATATTGATAAATGGATTTTCAGTTATTCTGTAGTGTGATATTAATCTAGTTTTTTATGCTGTTATCAGTGATATTTTTTGGTTTCCATTAGAAGTGATCTAGCTCTCGTTTTTAATGGCAATAAAAAATAAACTGAAAAAAAAGGTTGTTAATTTGTAGAAGTTATGTTTTTTTAAATACAGATAACACGTAAACACATCATTAAATTCATTGATAGGTAACCCATGATCATTACTACTCTACTACAAAGCCTACGACTAACAGCGCACATCGCGGCTGTGGTTGGCGTGCGTGTGGTGGTGGTCGTCGGCAAAGCGCCGTAACGGGTCCGAATCAACATAGTTTCGCAACCCCGCCGGCGCATTAACCGGGCGGGGTTTTTCATTTCTACCTGCCCATAAAGTCCGGCTTAGAACAAAGGACATAGAAAAATGGGTGCTCAACAAGAAAACGCCACAATAAGTAAAACGTTTACTGGCGCACAATTAATTGTTTATTTACTGGAACGGCAAGGTATCACGACAGTTGCAGGGATCCCCGGTGGTGCGGCGCTTCCTTTGTATGATGCATTGAGCCAAAGTAAATCTATTCGACATATTTTAACTCGCCATGAACAAGGTGCGGGTTTTATTGCACAAGGTATTGCACGTGCCAATGGCAAACCTGCTGTGTGTATCGCTTCAAGCGGGCCGGGTGCGACAAATTTAGTGACTGCAATCGCAGATGCGAAGCTTGATTCCATTCCTTTAGTTTGTATTACAGGCCAGGTATCTTCAGCAATGATTGGAACAGATGCATTCCAAGAAGTTGATACCTATGGCATGTCTATTCCGATTACGAAGCATAACTATTTAGTTCGTGATATTGCTGAGTTACCTGAAATTATTTGTGATGCGTTTCGTTTAGCGATGTCAGGAAGACCTGGTCCTGTTTGGGTTGACGTACCAAAAGATATCCAACAAGCCACTATTACGTTAGAAACATTACCGCCTATTCCACAAAAAGATCCTGTACCCATATTTAATACTGATTTAGTAATACAAGCGGCACAAATGATTAATCAGGCTAAAAAACCTGTTTTATATTTAGGCGGTGGGATAATTAGTTCTGAAGCCTGTAAAGAGGCGATTGAATTAGCAGAAAAAAATAATCTGCCTACGACGATGACTTTAATGGGATTAGGATTAATGCCACCTTCACACCCACTGTATTTGGGGATGTTGGGTATGCATGCGACTCGTAGCACCAATTTTATTTTAGAAGAAGCGGATTTGTTGATTGTATTAGGGGCGAGATTTGACGATCGTGCAATTGGCAAAGCAGAGAAATTTTGCCCTAATGCTAAAATTATTCATGTTGATATTGATCGCGCTGAAATTAGTAAGATCAAACGCCCTGATATTGCGATCCACGCTGATGCGAAATCAGTGTTATCACTGTTATTACCATTGATTAATATAAATAAACGTAATGAATGGATAGAGAGTGTTACGACACTGAAACAAGAATATCCTTTAGAGATGAAAAATGCTGAAAATATCCTGAGTGGTTATGGCATTGTATTAGCCGCGGCAAACTGTGTTGATGATGATGCGATTATTACAACAGACGTTGGGCAACATCAGATGTGGGTAGCGCAAGCTTATCCGTTAAATCGACCTCGACAATGGTTAACGTCAGGTGGATTAGGCACGATGGGTTTTGGTTTACCTGCTGCAATTGGTGCCGCGTTAGCTGAGCCGAATAAGAAAATCCTCTGCTTTTCGGGGGATGGCAGTATTATGATGAATATTCAAGAGCTTGCCACCGCGGCTGAACACCAATTAGATATCAAAATTATTTTGATTAATAATCAGGCGCTGGGTTTAGTGCATCAGCAACAAACACTCTTTTTTGAAGAGCGCATTTATGCTGCCGCTTACCCTTATCAAACAGATTTTATCCGTATTGCACAAGGTTTTGGTTTAGATACCTGTGACTTAAATCAGGAAGCTGATCCCGCCAGTGCATTGCAAGCCGCTATTGAAAAGCCAGGCCCTTGCTTAATTCACGTTATGATTGATATCCATGAAAAAGTATTTCCGATGGTTCCACCTGGGGCTGCAAATATTGAGATGATAGGAGCTTAACTTATGTCAAACCAATCACAACCTATCGCGCTGGAATTGATTGTTCGCAACCATCCCGGTGTTATGACCCATATTTGTGGTCTATTTGCTCGTCGCGCATTTAACGTCGATGGTATTTTGTGTTTACCAATGAAAAATAGTGATAAAAGTCGTATTTGGCTATTAGTGCAAAAAGATGATCGTCTAATGCAGATGGTCAGCCAGGTAGAAAAGCTTGAAGATGTAAAAGAAGTTAGATTTAGCGATGATTTACGTGTTTTTGAACAAATGGAAAGTTATTTAAATTAATTTATTCTGGCTCTTTCTTAACAAATAAGAGAGAGCCAGAATTTAATGAAAGTATAAACTTATTTTGTTTCAGTGATGATTTTCTTCAAGATGTTGTCTATCTTCACATTCCATCTGTAACGTAATATGGTTAATACGAAATTGTTCACGAAGTTGTTGTTCGAGTCGAATTCTTAATTCTTCATGGTCAGCATTTGGCTGATAAACAATATGCCCACTTAAAATCAGTTTACTTTGTGTGAGTGCCCATAAATGCAAATCATGAGAACTTACGACATCTGGAGTATTATTAATTGTTTCAGTAACCTGAATAAGATCAACACCGCGAGGTACGCCCTCAAGTAAAATATTCAGACATTCTTTAAGTAATATCCACGTTCGTGGAAAAACCATAAAACCGATTAGCACCGCAATAATAGAGTCAACGAATTCCCAACCCGTCAACCAAATAATGACTGCACCAATAATTACTCCTATTGAGCCCAACATATCCGCCCATACTTCTAAATAAGCCCCTTTTACATTAAGGCTTTCATCCTTTGTGCTGGTGAGTAACTTCATTGAAATCAGGTTAACAACAAAGCCTATTAACGCAATAATAAGCATACCAATAGATTGAATATCAGGAGGTGAAGATAAGCGTTTATAGGCTTCATATAAAATATAGAAAGCAACCGCCATTAAAATAAGTGCGTTCATAGTTGCTGCTAATATTTCAAAGCGTGCATAACCATAAGTTCTAAAAACATCAGCGGCTTTTCTGCCGGCATGAATAGCAATCAGAGCAAGTAAAAGTGCGAAAGCATCGGTCATCATATGCATGGCATCGGAAATTAATGCCAAACTACCCGTTAAATAACCGCCAATAAATTCGACTAGCATAAATAATGACGTTAAGCCGAATGCAATTAATAACCGTGACTCAGGTAGTGCTTTTACATCGGCATGTTCATGATTTCCACTCATTGAAGCTCCTCATTATCTGAATTGCATTATTAAAAACATAGCTGAAAATAAATAAAAATAAATTAAATAAAGAGAGGATTTATGGATAACTTGAAGTGGATATTGCGACTGTAAATAAAGGAATTTTGATAACTGAACTCACACGATAATGAAAACCCGCATAAATAGTGAAGAATTATCGTGTGGTAGTGGTAGTCAATCACTTAAGGGCGGTGATGGTAATGTTGTTGATTTGGGCTAGACATAATCACCGATGCGCGTAAATGTCCTTCAACACAAATATAAGAGTGAGGCGCATTACCATGAAAAGCGTAAAAATCCCCTGTCTCTAATAAGACAGTCTCATCATTATCAAAACGCATCATTAGCTTGCCAGAATAGACCATGATATGTTCTTGAGTGCCGTCAGCATGAGCTGGGCTATTAATAATTGCACCGTGCTTCATCTCGATATGCCAAATTTCGGTAATATTACCGATGCCAATACGAAATTTAAACTCTTGGGCATAATCGCCAACAATCGGTTTATGTCGTTCTAAGCGAGGGTATTCTTCGCGCGTAAAACTAAATAAATCACCTAAAGGGAAGCCAAGCGCGATCGCGATAGCCTCCAAGGTATCGATTCTAGGATTAGAATCACCCGATTCTAATTTTGACAATGCTGCCTTAGATATTCCCGATTTTCTTGATAACTCATTAAGTGACAAGTTTCGAGATTGCCTTAATTGTTTGACTTTATTACCAAGGTATTCATTTGTTTTTTTAGGAGGTTGTGAGTTCATTGCCAATTCAAAATATCGTTAGTTTAAAAGTGCCATTTTGATTAGATAATAACACTAATTAACCGTATTCGGAAAAATGAGACTCTGTTTCTGCTGTATTTTATACATAGTTTTACGATTACTGTTCGATTTGTAATAATTACGCTAAAATCATTTTGTAAATGATTATTGTTCAAGGTTTATTATGATGGACTTGCTCAGTTGGTCTGATCTTTTTATTTGCCTACTTACCTTATTCTTTGCTTATGTTATTTTTGGTATGGCAGGGTTTGGTTCTGCGTTAATTGCAGGCCCTGTATTAGCACTTTATTTACCGCTTTCAATGATCGTGCCTTTATTGGCATTAATTGATTTAAGTGCTGCTGTGGTCAATGTTTTAAGAGATGGGAAACAGGCTGATTTTAAAGAGATACGCTATCTTATTCCGCTTATTATTATTGGTAGTCTTGTAGGGGCAACTATCCTATTAACCACACGGCCTGATTTACTTTCTCTTCTTTTAGGTATTTTTGCCACTTGTTATGCCATTTATGCACTGTTTTGGAAAAAACAAGAAAGCCAATTTTCTCAACGCTTGGTTTATCCTTTTGGGCTAATAGGGGGCGTATTTAGTGCATTGTTTGGCAGTGGGGGATTTTTATATGCGATCTATTTATCAGGCAGAATGACTGATAAAAACAAGTTTCGCATTACACAGACGACATTGATTGGCTTTAGTACACTAACGCGAGTGGTGATTTTCTTCTTTGCGGGCATTTATTGGCAATTGGATATCCTCAAGTTAGCGATTATTTTCTTACCGGCTATGTTTGCTGGTGTATGGTTAGGACGAAATTTAACATTACGTCTGTCAAAAGCACGATTTATGAGTGTCATTTATACTATTGTATTGGTATCGGGTACTGTGTTGATCTACCGTTATTTTTCTTGAACTCTGTCCGCGAATGACGGTGAAGTGAGAATATTGTGGAAGGCAAAGATCTTCATGAGTTAAACGGAGATCTTTCTCTGATTAACGTTACTTTTTAAGCATGTTTATCTATTTCTTATCCCTTATAATATAACAATATTTTATTTAACGACCTTCTTTTCATTACAGAGATTTCTGCTGTTTGCAGAAACAAAAGAACATGTCACATCAAAACTATCGTCAATCTGATGTTTTTGCGATAACAACTATCACGGTAAGTATTGGCGTTATCGGGATTGTTATTGGATTAACTATTCCCATGGTTGCACTACGCCTCAATTTAGCAGGTATTAGTGAGTCTATTATCGGACTTATTTCTGCCGCACCCGCTATTGGGATGTTAATTATTTCACCTTTTGCTCGGCGTATTGTGCAGTGGATTGGTAAACGTTTTGCCATGCTATTAGCCACCATTGTTTCTGCAATCAGTTTATTACCTTTAATGGGGAGCTTACCTCTAGAGTTATTATTTCCTTTACGATTAACGACCGGTATTGCCAGTGGTGTGATGATTTGTTTAGGCGAAACGTGGATCAATGAACTTTCGCCTGATAATAAACGAGGGAGAATTTTAGCGGTTTACACCACGGTGTTTACAATCAGTCAACTGATTGGGCCTTCAATTATTGCATTGTATGGTGTTTCTGATAAAACGCCTATTTTAATTAGCATCTTTATTCATATTATTTCTATCGTGCTGTTTTTAATGATGGATCAAAAAACGGGCGATAAATTACCTAAAGAGACACAAGATCCTAACTTTTCCATTATTCGTTTTGTTAAAGTTGCACCTGCGATTTGTGGTGGTATTGTTTTCTTCGCTTTTTTTGATGGTACAGTGCTGTCGATGTTTCCTATTTATGGTCTAAGTGTGGGTCATACAGAAGCTATTGCCGCCATGATGATAAGCGCTATTCTTGCTGGCGATGCTATTATGCAAATGCCTTTTGGCTGGCTTGCTGATCATATGAATAGAACACGGTTATACCGAATTTGTGGTGTGGTGACGTTGCTTACAAGTTTGTTATTGCCTATCACGATGTCTCATACATTTTTGATTTGGCCTTTATTACTGGTGCTGGGCGCAACAGCGGGTGCAATATACACTATTGCGTTAGTACAAATAGGGCAATATTTTTCAGGCAATGATCTGATGGTTGCCAATGCTTCTGCGGCGATGTTATGGGGAATAGGCAATTTGGCTGGGCCTTTATTAGCGGGAGCGATGTCAGAAATTTCTTCATCTTCATTACCATTCTTATTGGTTGCTATGACTGTTTTATTCTTAATATCCACCATGGAACGTTGGAACGTGGGGGTGGAAGCATTCAATAATAGCTCATCTTAATATCATTCTTCCTCTATTGTATTTCATTTAGGGTGATAAGAATGCGATAGAGGGATCTATCCTCTCCTTGTTTCTAAATGTTCAAAAGTATCTTATTGTTTTATTTTAATAATTATAATTACATTTCGTGATTTTACTTATTTTAAAATTTATTAAGAATAATCCAGAAATACTTATCTTGAATGAAAAATTGTTTGCTAAAATGGTGTTTATTCATCTAACGTTAAAAGTAGAAGATGACACTATCTTCAGATAAAAATAACGAATACTGCAAACTATTCATCGCCACACATTGGGAACGGGGGGTATTATTTACCTAAATAACTTATTAAAATTACTAATAATAGATAAATGTACCTAGTTATCATGTTGTTTAATATAAATTAAATAAAAACAATTAATTAAGTGAATTTTCTACTGTGAGATAAGAATGATATTGGACGATTGTACAAAAGTAGAATGATGAGGAAAGTAGGCAACTGCTTTCCTCTTTTTCTTTTTTATGACTTTAAATTGTCTTTTTATGACATTTTTATTAAAAATGTATTTTTTCACTTGATTCTTACCCTAAAAGCACCAGATAATCGTTTGCGTCAAATTCTCTCACTCAACCCACACAAAAAAACAAACGTTTGCTTTTGACTCCCTCTTAAGATTTTTATCTATAAGAGGTTATTTTAATTGATACGTAATCGTTTTCGTTTTGGGGGGAGTGAATCGTTTTTATGTCAGAGGAATGTAATGTCTGCTAATCAATCAGCAACCACAGGTAAATTAGACAGCTATTTTAAACTTACAGCACGTGGCACCACGGTTCGTAAAGAGATGATCGCCGGCTTGACGACATTTCTTGCTATGGTGTATTCCGTGATTGTTGTTCCTAGCATGTTGGGGCAAGCGGGTTTTCCACATACTGCGGTCTTTATCGCAACCTGTTTAGTTGCGGGCTTAGGTTCCCTTCTTATGGGATTGTGGGCAAACCTTCCTATGGCAATTGGTTGTGCCATCTCATTAACCGCGTTTACGGCTTTTAGCTTGGTCTTGGGGCAAAATATCTCTGTGCCTGTTGCATTAGGTGCTGTATTTTTAATGGGGTGTTTATTTACCGTATTCTCATTAACTGGCATTCGTACTTGGATCTTAAAAAACATTCCCATAGGTATTGCGCATGGTGCGGGAATAGGGATAGGACTGTTTTTACTTTTAATCGCAGCAAACAGTGTTGGATTAGTTGTGAAAAACCCATTTGATGGTTTACCTGTTGCAATGGGAAAATTTACATCATTTTCTGTTCTTATGTCACTTGCAGGATTAGCCGCTATTTTCGGATTAGAAAAACGTAAAGTACCCGGTGGCGTACTATTAGTGATTGTAGCTATTTCTATTATCGGGCTGATTTTTGATCCTAATGTAAAATACCAAGGCATTTTTAAAATGCCTCAATTAGGTGAAGAGGGACTCTCTTTATTGTTTGCTATGGATATTAAAGGGGCATTACAACCTTTGGTTTTACCGAGTGTTCTTGCGTTAGTGATGACTGCAATTTTTGATGCAACTGGGACTATCCGTGCCGTTGCTGGCCAAGCAAATTTATTAGACAAACGCGGACAAATTATCAATGGCGGAAAAGCACTTACCTCGGATTCTGTTAGTAGTATTTTTGCCGGTGTGATAGGTGCTGCACCTGCTGCGGTTTATGTTGAGTCTGCAGCAGGAACTGCCGCAGGGGGTAAAACAGGATTAACTGCGACTGTCGTGGGTATTTTATTCTTACTGATCCTTTTCTTATCACCTCTTTCTTATTTAGTGCCCGCTTATGCGACCGCACCGGCATTAATGTATGTGGGTTTATTGATGCTAGGTAATGTCACTAAGTTAGATTTTGGCGATTTTGTTGATGCCATGTCAGGTATGGTGTGCGCCGTCTTTATTGTTTTAACTTGTAACATTGTTACTGGCATTATGCTCGGTTTTGGCTGTTTAGTGATTGGTCGAGTATTTGCAGGCGAGTGGCGTAAACTTAATGTTGGTACCGTATTAATTACTATTGCTCTAGTGGCATTTTATGCGGGAGAGTGGGCAATTTAATTCGAATCATCGGCTTTAAAGACAAAAGGCGGAATATATTTGTATTCCGCCTTTTTGCTATTTATTTATCTAATTTTATTCGCTATTGTCGAAATTAAGCCTATTTGTTAAATAGTTGGTAGAATATATGCAAGAAATAAAAATACGCCATAGCGAACCAGATGACGCAATCGCAATTCAACAGTTATATACTCATCCTGATTTATATATTTGTACTTGCCAATTTCCTTACCCTTCAGTGACAATGTGGAAAAAAAGATTACTTGAATTTGCAGAACAAAATATCCCTAATTTTGTCGCAACTGTTGATGAGCAAATTGCAGGGCATTTAGCGCTGATTATCGATACTCATCCTCGTCGTCGCCATATTGTTAGTTTTGGTATTGGTGTCGGAGCTGAGTACTCAGGTAAAGGTGTAGGGAAGTTACTTATTAATACAGCGATTGATTATGCGTTCAATTGGTTAGCAGCAACTCGGTTAGAATTAGAAGTGTATTCAGATAATGAAAGAGGCTTACATTTATATAAAAAATTAGGCTTTGAAGTTGAAGGTGTACGTCGTAAAGCGGCATTTAGAGATGGAAAATATTGTGATGTTGTTATGATGTCAATGCTAAGAGCTATTGAATAATCATCAGCACTATGTGGTGACGCTTAAAATTAATCGTTATCATCATTTACTTGCCACTTTTTATTTAATTGCTTAGCGCTTTACGTTTTTATACGGGCAATTACATTGCTTAGACTGAAAAAGAGAAATAAAAACGTATGCTTTTGACGTTTAATGCCGTTAATAAATAAAGAGTAATGAAAAGAACGCAATTTGTCGTGTTAGATACGATTAATCTTAATTTTCAATAATCACACATGAGTCAGCGTGGGATCTGTTTAAAATAAGAAAAGGTAAAGAAAGACATGGCGCATAAATTTTTGCAGGGTGTGTTTTTTTATCATTCAGTAGGGTTTTCTTTTTTAAGGAAAAGATAACAGATTTTGGGATAAAAATAGGCATGTAAGGGTAACATGGAAATATTCTTTACTATTTTGATTTTAATACTGGTGGTTTCAGTTTCAGGGGTTATTACTAAACTAATTCCCTTTCGTGTTCCGTTACCATTAATACAGATTGTGATAGGGGCTTTATTGGCATGGCCTCAATTTGGTTTACATGTCACTTTTGATCCTGAACTCTTCCTCGTTTTACTAATCCCTCCTTTGCTGTTTGTTGATGGTTGGAAAACACCTACACGAGAATTTATCCAAAATGGGCGTGAGATTTTTATTCTTGTGCTTGTTTTAGTGATGGTGACTGTTGTTGGTATCGGTTACTTGATTTATTGGATGATGCCGAGTATTCCACTGATTTCTGCGTTTGCATTAGCGGCTGTACTTTCACCAACCGATGCCGTCGCACTTTCTTCTATTGTCGGTAAAGGGCGAATACCTAAACGCATTATGGGTATTTTAGAAGGTGAAGCATTAATGAATGATGCTTCAGGCCTGGTTGCTTTGAAGTTTGCTGTTGCTGTAGCAATGGGAACAATGGTGTTTACCGTTGGAGGCGCGACGCTAGAATTCTTTAAAGTCGCTGTAGGGGGGTTACTGGCAGGTATTGGTGTCACTTTGCTTTACAGTAAATCTTTACGATTAATGAGTCGCTGGAGTGGAGACGATCCTGCAACACAAATTGTCTTTATGTTACTGCTACCTTTTGCCTCTTATCTTATCGCAGAACATATTGGTTTTTCAGGTATTTTAGCTGCAGTTGCTGCGGGTATGACTATTAGTAAATCAGGCGTTATCCGTAATGCGCCACTTGCAATGCGTTTGCGTGCTGACAGCGTGTGGTCAATGCTTGAATTTGTCTTTAACGGCCTTGTCTTTATCATGCTGGGTTTACAACTTCCGATTATTTGGACAAGCTCTGTTATTCAAGCTGATCTTGATCCGGAAGTTGAAGTGTGGATGTTGTTTGCTGCCGTATTTGTTATCTATTTTGCACTGCTTATCTTACGCTTTACATGGTTATGGCTGATGAAAAAAATGAGCCGTATTTTTATGAAAAAGCACCCACTTGATTTCGCCAATTATACGACACGTGAACTGTGGCTTTCGTCATTTGCGGGTGTGCGTGGGGCTATTACACTTGCTGGTGCGCTTTCTATTCCACTCTTTTTAACGGATGGCAGCACTTTCCCTGGGCGTTATCAAATTATCTTTATTGCTGCTGGTGTTATTTTACTGTCGATTTTAGTGGGTATTATCTCACTTCCTTTCCTATTGAAAGGTGTGAAAACAACCGACAAAGAAGCTGATAAAAATGAAGTTCGCTATGCAAGAAAAGTGATGGCAGAAGTGGCGATTGTTAGTCTTAACAAAATGGAAGAGCGTTTAGCAGCAAGTACAGAAGAACAGTTAGATGCTGAAGAAATTAATGAAGTTGCTTCGCGTGTAACGGGTTATCTAAGACGTAGAACCGCGGATCAAGATGAAATGGTTCATAACATGTTAGAAGAAGATCTCGAAAGACGTTTTCGCCTAACCGCATTACGTGCTGAACGCGGTGAGCTTTATCATTTAAGAGCAACGCGAAAAATTAGTAATGAAACACTTCAATTATTGCTACATGAGTTGGATTTAATGGAAGCGCTATTAGTGGAGAAAGATAGTTAATTATGTGGTTGCTCATTATTACAACACTATTATGGGCAGCCTCTTTTAGCTTGATCGGCGAGTACCTAGCGGGTCAGGTTGATAGTTGGCTTTCTGTTTTGATCCGTGTTTCTTTAGCAGCTTTGGTTTTTTTACCTTTCTTACGTTGGAAGGGAATTCGCTTTAAGGTAATTTTACTCTATATGAGTGTGGGGGCTTGCCAACTTGGTATTATGTATCTGTTTGTCTTCCATGCTTATAACTATTTAACCGTTGCAGAATTTTTATTGTTTACAGTATTAACTCCGCTTTATGTCACGTTAATTTATGATTTATTAGAACGTCAAAGATTACGTTGGGGCTATGTCTTTAGCTCATTATTAGCAGTGCTAGGAGCCGCTATTATTCGTTATGACCATTTAAGTGATGATTTTTGGTATGGTCTGTTATTAGTGCAACTTGCTAATATTTTCTTTGCTATTGGTCAGGTGGGTTATAAGCGATTAATGGAAGTTCATCCTATCCCACAACATTATGCCTTTTCTTGGTTTTATCTTGGTGCAGTAGTGGTTTCACTGATTGGTGCGTTGTGTTTTGCTGATTGGCAGAAAATGCCGACAACATCACTACAGTGGGGGGTTTTACTCTGGTTAGGGATCGGCGCTTCTGGAATAGGCTATTTCATGTGGAACTATGGTGCTACACAAGTCGATGCTGGAACCTTAGCTATTATGAATAACATGATGGTTCCAGCTGGGTTATTAGTCAATTTCTCTATTTGGCAACAACATCCAAATTGGCCAAGTTTCATCATAGGCGCGAGCCTGATTGTTGCATCACTGTGGATCCATCGACGTTGGATACGCCGACCTGTTTTACAAAAGGAAGATTGTTAACGGCGTGCTGACCTGACAAACGAATAAATTCACGAATTGCCGGTTGATGTTGCTCTCCACTGCGGTTAGCGGCATATAACCGGCTCCATAATCCCTCACCTAATGTTTTTGTTACTACTAATCCTTGTTTTTCAAAATTTTCAACCGCCCAATGAGGTAGCGCTGCGATCCCCATACCAGCTGCAACCATTTGAATTAACAACAATGTATTATCGACATGTTTAAATTGTGGTGTTATTCCTGCGGGTTGTAAAAAATGACGCCATACATCAAAACGCTCTCTTTGCACGGGATAAATAAATAAGGTTTCTGCAATTAAATCTTGTGGCTGAATATGTAATCGATTCGCGAGAGGGTGATCAGGCGACAAAACCAGTTTAACTTCATAGTCAAACAGCGGAGTATAGTGTAAACGAGAGTCATCTAAGATATCGGATGTTAGCACGACATCTAATTCTCGCTGTAATAATGCAGGTTGTGGATCAAACGTGACACCCGAATGAAAATCGACCGTTACTTCAGGCCATGTTTGGCGATATTGCTGTAGTGCTGGAGTTAACCATTGGATACAACTATGGCATTCAATCGCAATATTCAAATTTACACTACCGGGTTCATTACATGCTTCAATTGCTCGACGAACGATAGGTAACACTTCTTCTGCTAATTTAACGAGTACCTCTCCTTGTGAAGTAAAGCGCAGTGGTTGACTTTTACGTACAAAAATTCGATAACCAAGGCGATGTTCTAATTCACTAAATTGGTGTGAAAGAGCCGATTGCGTTTGATGTAGTTGATTTGCGGCATTGGCTAGAGAGCCGGTGTTCTTTAATGCCAAGATTGTTTTTAAATGTTTTATTTCTATCATGAGAAACCTTCAGGTTGTTGATGAAAAATTTGCGCTTGTGATTTATACACTACCTGTAGATTATGGATGTGTAAACATCTAGACGGCTAAAAACAGGATTTTAATTATGACAATTCGCAATCACACACTGGGTTTCCCTCGTATTGGCTTAGACAGAGAGCTAAAAAAGGCGCAAGAAAATTATTGGGCAGGTAAAATTTCACAGGAAGAATTGATTGCTGTAGGTAAAGAACTTCGAGCTCGCCATTGGCAACAACAAGCAGATGCAGGAGTTGAATTATTACCTGTTGGTGATTTTGCTTGGTATGACCAAGTATTAGGTACAAGTTTATTGTTAGGCAACGTGCCACCTCGTCACCGTAATGAAGATGGCTCATTAGATCTTGATACATTATTTAGAGTTGCACGTGGTAGAGCTCCAACGGGTAAGCCTGTTGCTGCATCTGAAATGACGAAATGGTTTAATACCAACTATCACTATATCGTGCCTGAGTTCCAACAGGGTCAATCATTTACCTTTGCATGGAAAGAGCTGCTAGAAGAAGTGGATGAAGCATTAGCGTTAGGTCATAAAATAAAACCGGTTTTACTGGGGCCTGTGACGTATCTTTGGTTAGGTAAAGTGAAAGGGCCTGAATTTGATAGATTAACGCTTTTAAAAGAGATTTTACCTATCTATCAACAAGTTCTTACTGCATTAAAAGAGAAAGGCATTGAATGGGTACAAATTGATGAGCCTGTATTGGTATTGGATTTACCAATTGAATGGCAAAACGCATACCAAACCGCCTATCAAGCATTAACGGGGCAAGTTAAATTATTGCTGACGACTTATTTTGATGGTATTTCTCATCATCTTGATATTATTAAGGACTTACCTGTTAATGGGCTTCATGTTGATATTTCAGCAGGCCAAGATGATTTGCAATATTTACATCAAACATTACCCAAAGAGTGGGTGCTGTCATTAGGTGTCATTAATGGTCGTAATGTTTGGAAAGCTGATTTGAGTACACGTTACCAACAAGTCGTCGCGCTAAAAGGTAAACGCCCATTATGGATCGGCACTTCATGTTCATTACTGCATAGTCCTATTGATTTAAATGCAGAGACGAAACTTGATGATGAAGTCAAAAGCTGGTTTGCTTTTGCGGTTCAGAAATGTGAAGAAGTGGCTTTGTTGACTAAGGCACTAAATGCATCCGAAGGCGAGTATGATGATCAATTAGCACAATACAGTGCTCCAATTCGCCAACGTCAGCATTCTACACGCGTGCATAATGCCAAAGTGGCGGCTCGTTTAGAGGCGATTAAAGCGCAAGACAGTGAAAGAAATTCACCTTATACCCAACGCGCAAAAGTACAACGAGCTCGATTTAATCTGCCATTATGGCCAACTACCACGATTGGCTCATTCCCACAAACAACAGAAATTCGTACTGTTCGTTTAGATTTTAAGAAAGGGCGTATCGATACGGTAGCTTATCGCACAAATATCAGTGAACATATTAAGCAAGCTATCTCAGAACAAGAAAAACTTGGTCTTGATGTATTGGTTCATGGTGAAGCTGAACGTAATGACATGGTGGAATATTTTGGTGAGCATTTTGATGGTTATGTCTTTACACAAAATGGTTGGGTACAAAGTTATGGTTCACGTTGTGTAAAACCGCCCGTGATTATTGGTGATATTAGTCGCCCTGAAGCCATTACCGTGGATTGGGCAACTTACGCACAATCATTAACTGAAAAGCCAGTCAAAGGCATGTTAACAGGGCCAGTGACAATATTATGTTGGTCGTTCCCTCGAGAAGATGTTACTCGTGAAACCATCGCAAAACAAATCGCGTTAGCACTGCGTGATGAAGTAGATGATTTACAAAAAGCGGGTATTGGTATTATTCAAATTGATGAGCCAGCCTTACGTGAAGGATTACCACTGCGTCGTAATGAGTGGCAAACTTATCTTGATTGGGCAGTTGATGCCTTTAAATTAAGTGCTGCTGTTGCTGATGATGAAACACAAATTCACACGCATATGTGTTATTGCGAGTTTAACGACATCATGGATTCTATTGCTGCACTGGATGCGGATGTGATTACTATCGAAACATCACGTTCAGATATGGAGCTTTTAGAAGCCTTTGAACACTTTGATTACCCAAATGAAATTGGACCAGGTGTTTATGATATTCACTCACCTAACGTGCCAAATGTGGAATGGATTGTGGGATTATTAAGAAAAGCACAATCGCGTATTCCAGCAGAGCGTTTATGGGTGAACCCAGATTGTGGATTAAAAACACGAGGCTGGGCCGAAACACGAGCAGCATTAGCGAACATGGTTGAAGCGGCTAAATATTTACGTCAGAACGTATAATAAAATAGTTAATAGCTTATTAGCCTGCTTTTTTTGAAAGATAACTTTAATAAAAAGTCATTTATTCAAAAGGGCAGGCTTATATAAAATTAGCGTGTTAATAAAAACTCAGAGCAAATCTTATTATTGATATTCTTAAGAATTGCTATACTGCGAAAACTCTCTAATTTTATGGATATAATGATTGTGCAAAATAGCATTACACTCTCGGATAAAGTATTAGATGCTTTTCCAACTCGACCTTTAAAATTGGTTCCACTAAGAGGAGATGGTGGACTATTTCGCACCTTATTCTTAGTTATTGTAATGTTAGTATTGACCGTATTTAGTGCTTATCAAATTCCTAATATTCTTTATGATTATAAAATCAGTGAGAATGCAGTTCCTGTTGATGCTACTGTTGAAGGCTCTTGTCGATCTCAACTCTTCGTTTTAACTAACTGTAGTGTTGATTTGCATTATAACGGCAATGAAGTTTCACGTAATTTTACCTTTTTAGACTTAGGCTCAAAGGATGTGCTTGTTGAACCGGTTGCTGATGCAAATGATCTCAGCAAAATGACTGTTGATGTTGCAATAGATAATATTTGGCTTCGCTTAATTAGTACGGTTATTTTTATTGGGTTATTTGGTTTTAGTGTGATCTTTTTTATTTATCGTCAAATATTGATGAGCAAAGTAAGAAAAGCATTATTATCGGTAGGCACTCAGCCTCTAAAATTAATAGCGATCCCAGCCAAAATGGTGGTGAGTAATAAGCAATTTATTGCGACTTATTATATTAATTTGGAAGGTAAAGAGATCCGCATTGCTTACTCAGGAAATAAGAAAACACCGCCTATTGTTATTGAGCAAAATGGAAATACGTATGTATTAGCGGTTTACGCGCCGCAACAGAATATCCCTTATGCTTTGGACGTACCTTTAGCGCGAATTCAGGCAACGCCTGAAGAGAAGCAACATTTTCATGAAGCATTAATTAAAGAAGGTTTGTTGTAATCAATTTTGATTATTAAGAACATGACACGTTTTCTCTTACATCTCATAAGAGAAAACGTATTAAAAAAGGGCTATTTAACTACCAAAAATCTTCGCTTTTAAAATATCCATTCCTGCACTGACTAAATCTAAATCTTTAGGTACTACTCCATCCGGTGTGACTTTATCAATTAATTTAGGTAAATATTGAGCTGCCATTTCAGAGGCTTCACTTGCACTTAAGTTAATTTTTGTAGCAAGTTCATTAATCACTGGGGATGGAAAAACCGCTACGATTTGTTCAGCACTGATAGGTAAATTTGTATTGGTACTTATCCAAGATTGAATAAGCTCACTTAAACCCGCTGTATCAAATTGCTTTACTAAGCCTTCAATACCACCTTGAGATCCAATCCACTCAAGGACAGTTTTATATTGATTGATTTTTTCGCCACCTAGTAGGCTCGCAATTTGGTTAAATAAGCTCATGTTTACTCCAGTGACGATATGTTTGTCACATTAGGTGTTTATATTTTAAGGGCGGGTAGTGTACGCGTTATACTTATCATACATCAAGCCGTAGCGTTATTGACTACACTCACTTGCACTAGTCACGTACTATTGTATGCTCCTAGCGATTCGTTCATTTGTCGCTCAGTTGCAACTTGAATTATTTAGAGGATCTGTGCATCGAGGTATTTGCCTCGTCTATACTCAATAAGTGAAATATTTATTTTAGTGAATGATTGAAGTAAGCAAATATTGATAATGTATTTGCTGAAAATGGATTTCGAATATCATTTTTCGTGATAATAATCACAATTTTATGAAATTGTTACTTTGTTTAGCTTGTTGTAGGTGATATTGGTCACTAAAAAGCTTTGCAAAGCTGATAAAGTAAGTCTTAATTTAATGATCATTGGTTTTTTCCCATTGAGGAGTCCGATATGTCTGATGTATTTCACTTAGGTTTAACCAAAAATGACCTACAGGGTGCCACTTTAGCAATTGTTCCAGGTGATCCTAAGCGTGTTGAAAAAATTGCAAAATTAATGGATAACCCAGTTCATCTGGCTTCTTTACGTGAATACACGTCATGGCGTGGTGAAATTGATGGCAAAGCGGTTATTGTTTGCTCAACAGGTATTGGTGGCCCATCGACTTCTATTGCAGTTGAAGAATTAGCGCAATTAGGTATTCGTACTTTTTTACGTATCGGTACAACAGGCGCAATTCAAGAACATATCAATGTAGGTGATATCCTTGTGACTACGGCAGCAGTTCGTTTAGATGGGGCAAGTTTACACTTTGCACCAATGGAATTCCCTGCTGTTTCTGACTTTGAATGTATGAATGCACTGTACAAAGCTGCTAAAGACAATGGCTCAACTGTACACGTAGGTGTAACAGCGTCTTCTGATACCTTCTATCCAGGACAAGAACGTTACGATACATATACTGGTCGTGTTGTTCGCCGTTTCAAAGGCTCGATGAAAGAGTGGCAAGAAATGGGCGTAATGAACTATGAAATGGAATCTGCAACATTACTAACAATGTGTGCAAGCCAAGGTTTACGTGCAGGTATGGTTGCGGGTGTTATCGTAAATCGTACTCAGCAAGAAATTCCAGATGCAGAATTACTGAAGAAAACAGAAAACAATGCACTTGGTATCGTTATTGAAGCTGCTCGAATTTTAATGAAATAAGTGTTTTCAATTGAAAACAAAAGCCCTTAATACAAAAGTATTAAGGGCTTTTTTTGTATGGTAATTCATCACGTTAATATGACATGACAACAGAAGATGATTTCTGTTAAGGTTCTTTAAGAACTGAATAACATAATAATGAGAAGAGGCGTTATGACTGATATCTTACAAACACATCCTTCGGTGTTGCCTTTAGTCGGCGGGATTAATTTTCGTGATTTAGGTGGGAAAAAACTGAGTAACGGTGGTGTTATTAAACCCGGCAGGCTTTTTCGTTCTGGCTCACTGGATAGGCTAACCCATACGGATCAGTCTCTTCTCATCGATAGACATCTTTTTCAAATCATTGATTATCGCGATAGTGGCGAAATCGTTGATAAACCAGACAGAGTCTGGGAAGGTGCACAATATTATCACGCTCCTGCAAATCCATTATCAAAAGAGGTTTCCGCTAATCTTGAAAAGCTGACACCTGAAATACTAGAACAATTTGATGCTAAAGCATTTATGTTTCAGTTATATAAGTTATTGCCTATCAATAACCCCGCTTATAAACAATTGGCAACATTACTAAAGCAACCTGAAAAAGGGGGAATAGTACAACACTGCGCAGTAGGTAAAGACAGAACTGGTGTTGGTTCTGCTTTAGTATTATTTGCATTAGGTGCATCTTTAGATATGGTGATGGAAGATTACCTACTTACTAATGAAACATTAGCGCCTTATCGTGCTTATCTTTTAGAAGAACATGCCAAAACAATGAGTGATAATATTGTAGACAAATTTGCTTATGTGTATTCAGTACAAGAAGAGTTCCTGCAAACGGCATTAGCTAGTATTAATGAGAATTACGGTAATGTGGATATTTGGCTAGAGAAAGATATTGGTCTAGATGCATCTAGCCGAGATGCCTTACAAAGTTATTTTCTTGAATAATGAAGTGATTTATATTCGGTTAATAAGAACGTTTTATTTTACTTAAGTTAATCGAATCTAAGGTCTCTATTTTGACAGTACAAGACATTATTCATACCATCACGCTCTTTGTAAAACAGCATGAAATCTGGGCTATCCCGATCGTGTTCTTTCTTGCTTTTGGTGAATCACTCGCTTTTATCTCTTTGTTGATCCCGGCAACTGTTATTTTATTGGGATTAGGGGCCTTGATAGGTGAAAGCGGTTTATTTTTCTGGCCTATTTGGCTTGCTGCGGCGTTAGGTGCGTTCTTTGGTGATTGGGTATCCTACTGGGTCGGATTTCATTACAAAGATGGCGTGAGAAACTTATGGCCGATTTCGCGCTCACCACAAACGCTTGTTAGAGGTCATCAATTCTTTAATCGTTGGGGAATTTGGGGCGTATTTATTGGGCGATTTTTTGGACCTTTTCGTGCAATCGTACCATTAGTTGCAGGTATCTGTGCTATGCCACAACGTTATTTTCAAATTGCGAATTTAACATCAGCCATGATTTGGGCATTTGGGATTTTAGCGCCCGGTGCTTTTGGTTTGCAATGGCTTGCGAAATGGATCGGATAATTGCGTCCTTTATCGCAAATCAAGTCATGAGGTAAATTGTTGCTAGACAATATTACCTATGCGTTTTAACGTAGCCCGCTGGAAATTAAAAAGGTCACTTTAGTGGATATTCAGTTGTTATATGGGATCATTGGCTTATTAGGCGGTGTGCTTGTTGGGGGAGGGCTAGTTTGGTGGTCTATTCAACAACGTTTATCCGATAAAGAAGCCATGCTACGTGAAAATCACACACAGCTTGCTGTCGCCCAAGAAAAAACGGTGATTATCCCTTCTTTACAAAAGCATATAGAGCAACTTGAACAAGAGTTACGTGCTCAGCGAGAAATTATTACTTCACAAGAAGCTGAATTAAGAGAAGTGACAACGCGTTGGGAAGAAAGCCGAATATCTGCAGAAGAAAAACAACGGTTATTAATTAATAGTGAGCAACGGCTTGCAACGCAGTTTGAGAACTTAGCTCATCGTATTTTTGAACAAAGTGGGCGTAAAGCAGAAGAGTTAAATCGGCAAGGGTTAACGCATTTACTGTCACCTTTTCGTGAACAATTGGAAAGTTTTCGACGCCAGGTTCAAGAGGGGTTTGGGCAAGAAGCCCGTGAGAGACATACCTTAGTTCATGAGATCCGTCAGCTTCAACAATTAAATGTAAAAATGGCGCAAGAAGCAGTTAACTTAACAAATGCCTTAAAAGGGGACAATAAAGTCCAAGGTAACTGGGGTGAAACAGTATTAGCGCGTATATTAGAATCTTCAGGATTACGTGAAGGTCATGAATTTGAAACCCAGGTAAACATTCGCCATGAAAATGGTGGTCGTTATCAACCTGATGTCATAGTGCATCTCCCTCATGGTAGGGATGTTATTATCGACGCTAAAATGTCGCTAGTGGCATATGAAAAGTATTTTAGTAGTCATGATGAAAACGAACGTAAGCAAGCGCTTTATGCTCATGTGAACTCAATTAGAACGCATATTAAAGGATTGAGTGTAAAAGATTATCATAAGCTACCGGGTGTCACGTCTTTAGATTATGTTTTAATGTTTATCCCTATAGAGCCGGCTTATCTTGTTGCTATTGGTCATTCTCCTGACTTGTTAGAAGAAGCATTAAAAAACAATATAATGTTAGTTGGGCCATCTACTTTACTCGTTGCTTTGCGTACAATAGCCGCATTGTGGCGATATGAATACCAAAGCCAAAATGCGCAAGAAATTGCAGACAGAGCGGCTAAAATGTATGACAAATTAAGACTTTTCGTTGATGATATGCAAGGGCTAGGAAACAGTATTCAAAAAGCGCAGTCTGGCTATCTATTGGCGATGAAAAAACTGTCTGAAGGTCGCGGAAATCTTATCAGTCAAGCGGAAGGCTTTAAATCCTTAGGGGTTGAGATAAAAAAAACGATTGATAATGATCTCATTGAAAAATCAGCATCTGATTGATTGGAAAAATAAAGAGATAAAGATTTCTTAAATAAGACCAGTACTGAATTTACTAAATTTTGATTAATTAGCGGGCAAATAATATGACTCAACAAACTAAGGAAACAACAGATTTTGGTTTCCAAACCGTTGACAAAGATGATAAACAAACCATGGTTGCAAGGGTTTTTCACTCTGTCGCGTCTAAATATGATTTAATGAATGACTTGATGTCTTTCGGCGTTCATCGTATCTGGAAACGTTATACCATTGAAGCTAGTGGTGTAAGACGTAACCAACGTGTTCTTGATCTTGCAGGAGGCACTGGAGATTTAACAGCTAAATTTTCTCGTTTAGTGGGCGAGAATGGGGAAGTTGTTTTAGCCGATATCAATGATTCAATGCTGAAAATGGGACGTGAAAAGCTACGTGATCACGGTATTGTGGGTAATGTTAACTATGTACAGGCGAATGCTGAAGAGTTACCTTTCCCTGACAACCATTTTGATTGCATTACTATCTCCTTTGGTTTACGTAATGTGACCGATAAAGCAAAAGCTTTACGTTCAATGTTTCGTGTATTAAAGCCAGGTGGACGTCTATTGGTGCTTGAATTCTCTAAACCTGTTTTGGAGCCTTTAAGCAAGATTTATGATGCTTATTCTTTCCATATCTTACCCAAAATTGGTCAAGTCATTGTGAATGATGCTGAAAGTTACCGTTATTTAACGGAGTCAATTCGTATGCATCCAGACCAAGAAACCTTAAAAGGTATGATGGAAGAAGCCGGATTTGACCAAGTAACCTATACCAATATGACTGGCGGTATAGTTGCCCTACATAAAGGATTTAAATTCTGAGATGGAAAAAGCCACTTTTTCTCATGATATTGCTTCTCAAGTGCTGTATCCGCTGTTAACAGCATCAATGGAAACTGCACTTAATCACGTTTTATATCAGGAAAATGTGCTTAAACCTGCCCGCAATCGTCTTGCGGGCAAAGTGTTGGCGCTTTCTATCAATGAGTTTCCTCGTTCCATCTACTTAGTCTTTAGCGAGCAACAAGTTGATGTATTAAGCCAGTGGGATGACGAAACTGATTGTTTGATAAAAACAAAATTACGTACTCTAATTAAGCTTCGTGATCGCCAGAAAATGTCAGCACTGATCAATCGTGGTGATATCACTATTGATGGTGATATGCAGGTTGTACAAAACTGGTCTGCATTGCTTGATATGGCGCAGTGGGAGCCCGCGCAATATTTGGCGCCTTATATTGGCGATCTAGCAGCGCAAAGTTTGACTGTTGTTGCAGGAAAGGGTGTTCAGTTATTTTCTTCACTTTTGAGTCAGCAAAAAGGTTATTTACGTGATGCGTTAATTGAAGAGTGGAAAACTGCACCTAGCATACTAGAAACAGTCCATTTTTATGATGAAATAGAACAGCTTGTACAGCAAACAGCCGAGCTGGAAAAACGGTTAGGCACATTGGAGAAAAAATAATGCTCCTTAGTGAGTTAAAGCGCCTTTATCATATTATTCAGGTATTTTTATCTTATGGGCTTGATGAATTAATTCCTAAACATCGAATTACTTTACCCGCAAGATTAGGATGCCGAGCACTCTTTTGGATCAAAAATAAACATCCAGAAAAACCATTAGGTGAACGCTTACGACTCGCATTGCAAACATTAGGGCCAGTATGGATTAAATTAGGCCAAATGTTATCAACTCGACGTGACCTTTTTCCTCCTCAAATTGCTGATCAACTTGCACTATTGCAAGATAAAGTTGCTCCTTTTGATGGTAAAAAAGCAAGACAATATATCGAAAATTCATTCGGTGGTCCCATCGACCAATGGTTTGATGATTTTGATGAAACGCCACTGGCTTCAGCGTCTATTGCTCAGGTTCATACCGCGAAATTAAAAGAAAACGGCAAAGAAGTTGTACTGAAAGTTATTCGCCCCGATATTCAGCCGGTGATCAAAGCAGATATCCGTTTGATGTACCGCTTGGCAAATTTATTACCTTTTTTACCTGATGGCCGTCGTTTACGACCAAAAGAAGTGATCCGAGAATACGAAAAAACACTGCTGGATGAGCTAAATTTACTGCGTGAAGCGGCCAACGCTATTCAACTACGTCGTAATTTTGAAAATAGCTCTATGCTGTATATCCCTGAAGTGTATTCAGATTATTGCCATGAAAATGTGATGGTGATGGAGCGTATTTATGGTATTCCTGTTTCAGATATTGAAGCATTAAATGCACAAAATACCAATATGAAGTTGCTAGCTGAGCGCGGAGTGAAAGTCTTTTTTACTCAAGTGTTTAGAGACAGTTTTTTCCATGCGGATATGCATCCTGGCAATGTGTTTATTAGCTATGATCACCCTGAAAATCCTTACTATATTGGTATTGATTGTGGCATCGTCGGTTCATTAAATAAAGAAGATAAACGCTATTTAGCAGAGAATTTTTTGGCTTTCTTTAATCGTGATTACCGAAAAGTAGCTGAATTGCATGTCGATTCTGGCTGGGTGCCGGCAGATACTAATGTTGAAGATTTTGAATTTGCTATTCGCACTGTATGCGAGCCGATTTTTGAAAAGCCACTTTCTGAGATCTCATTTGGTCATGTACTGCTTAATCTGTTCAATACCGCACGTCGTTTTAATATGGAAGTGCAACCACAATTAGTTTTGCTTCAAAAAACCTTACTTTATGTTGAAGGGCTTGGGCGACAACTGTATCCGCAATTGGATTTATGGAAAACAGCAAAACCTTTCTTAGAAGATTGGTTGCATAGTCAAATTGGTATTACAGCGTTAATGAATGGCATAAAGAGTAAGGCTCCTTACTGGATTGAAAAAATGCCAGAGATACCAGAGCTGGTTTATGATAGTCTGAAACAACATAAAAATATGAAGTTAACACTAGACAAATTGACGGAACAAATAAGTTCGCAAAGAGTCAAACAGAGACAGTCTCTATTTTTATTGGGTATAGGGACAACACTGTTTTTATGCGGTAGCCTGTTTTTTGTTTCTGGTTTTAAAACATTATTCAGTGTTTTTATCGGTTTAGGTCTTCTTGCATGGATTTTAGGTTGGTTTAGATCGGGTAATGCACAATAAAAACACATCAAAGTTTGTTTTTGAGCAAGTTAAAAGATGAATTCGGGATTCCCGAAAATTGAATTCGTTGTATATAATGGGCACTGTTATTAAGTATAACCCCGAAAATAGTTGAGGAACATAAAATGGGCGGTATTAGCATTTGGCAATTACTCATCATCGCTGTCATCGTTGTCTTATTATTTGGTACAAATAAACTGCGCACATTGGGCTCAGATTTAGGTGCTTCAGTAAAAGGTTTCAAAAAAGCGATTGGTGATGAAGCAGCAGATAAAGACACCAACAATGCTGAAAAAACAAATAATGACGCAGATTTTGATACTAAAAATTTAGCGCAGAAGACTTCAACAGAAGAGAAGTCTACAACTGAGAGCAAAAACAAAGAGCAGGTATAAACCGTGTTTGACATTGGTTTTAGTCAGCTGCTATTGGTCATGGTGATTGGTCTTGTTTTTCTGGGGCCAGAACGTTTGCCCGTAGCAGTAAAAACAATTGCTGGCTGGGTAAGGGCGTTGCGCTCTTTGGCTGCGAATGTACAAAATGAGCTTACTCAAGAACTCAAGCTTCAAGAACTCCAAGAGAGCTTGAAAAAAGTTGAAGAGAAAGCAAATTTACAAACGCTATCGCCAGAGTTAAAAGCGTCCATGGATGAGTTAAAAGAGGCTGCACAATCTTTAAAGCAGACTTACCAAACACCTTCAACGCCAGAATCAACAACAGAGCAGTCTGTAAAAACCGACTCTACGGAACCGTCACCTTCTGATCTTGCCGCGCTTGCTGAAGCTGATGAAGTTAATGATGATGCTAACAGCCATAAACCTGTTGTGGCAGAAAGTGTTACAAAGACAGAAGTTCCTGTTACTAAAACAGTAACAATAGAGAAAAAAACAACTGATCAGGTCAATGGTGAGCATTAAAACATGGCAGTAAACGATACCCAACCGCTGATCAGCCATTTAATAGAACTACGCAAGCGTTTGATGTATAGCTTAGTTTCTGTTCTAGTGGTTTTTTTAGGGCTGGTTTATTTTTCTAACGATATCTATCAATTAGTCTCGGCTCCATTACTTGATAAGTTGCCACAAGGGTCAAATATGAGTGCGACAGATGTTGCCTCTACCTTTTTGACTCCGATTAAATTGACAATTATGGTATCCGTTTTTGCTTCTGTACCTGTTATTCTTTATCAGGTATGGGCTTTTATCGCACCAGCATTGTATAAACATGAACGTCGCCTAATGTTACCGTTGCTTGTTTCAAGTACGGTATTATTTTATCTTGGTATGGCGTTTGCTTATTTTGTTGTGTTCCCTCTTGCATTTGGCTTCTTTGTTAATACAACCCCTGAAGGGGTTAACTTTATTCCAGATATCAGTAAATATCTCAGTTTTGTCATGACGCTCTTTATGGCGTTTGGTGCGGCTTTTGAAGTACCTATTGCGATTATTTTACTGTGCTGGAGTGGTGTAACGACACCTGATGCTTTAAAGAAAAAACGTCCTTATATTCTTGTGGGTGCCTTTGTCGTAGGTATGGTATTGACACCTCCAGATGTTTTCTCTCAAACCTTACTAGCGATACCTATGTACTTGCTATTTGAAATCGGTGTCATACTATCGCGTTTTTATGTGGGTAACGGCCGAAGAAAAACACCAGAAGAAGAAGCTGAGGAAGCAGAGGCGGAAGCGGAAACAGAACAGCAAAAATAGTTTTAGGAACAAGTTTCTTGAAATCATGTAATATTAGCCCAGCAATCGCTGGGTTAACTTTTTCTAGAATGGCTCTTTTTTAAATTCTTTATTACTGACTGATTTTTTTACTTCGCTGTTTAATATGTTTAAAAGCAAAATTGAGCGAGCCTCACCATCAGGCTCCTGATATATTGCTTGTATCCCTTGAAAAATACCTTCTGTAATCAAAACACTATCTCCGCTATGAGGTACATTTTCTTCGCTATATGTCATCGATGAAAGTTGAGGTATTTGTAATGTATCAATCACATCTTGAGGGACTGTGACAGGATATTGCCCAAATCGTACAAATGAGTTGACGCCACGCGTTGAATTAATAGTGGTGGTATGAATAACCTCAGGATCAAACTCGATAAAAAGGTAATTAGGGAAAAGAGGTTCTGTTACGGTTGTACGTTTTCCTCTTAATACCTTTTCTATTGTTACCATAGGTGTGAAACAGCTCACTTGCTGACGTTCTAAGTGTTCGATAGCACGAGGGATTTGCCCCCGTTTACAATACAGCAAGTGCCAGTTTTTCATAGTAGAGACAATAAGTTAGTTAATTTTAATTTAATTGATAATAGCAAATTTATAATTAAGGTAACAGTCATCTATTGGGTTTAAATAAAAATAGCCTAACGTGATTTTATACTGGAAAAAAAAGAGAAAAGCTGTGTTCATACGCAATAAAAGTGGGGGTTTTTGTTACTTTCAATTGGATCTCGGATAGAGGTAACAAGTTGACAAAAAAGTGATGGTAAAAACAAGAAAAAGCTTTCAAGATGATTATCTTAGAATTTTGTTCATAATTATAAAGAGGTTCTGTCATGGAAGTTTTTTTATTAAGTAACGGAAAAATTGCCGGGGATCCACGTTGGTTAAGCTATGCAAAAGATAATATCGATAGCATGATCAAAAAACGAGGTATTCGTTCTGCAGTATTAATTGCCTATGCTGTTATTCGTTCCGATCATGATCAACGTGCTCGTGATTTATCAGAAGTGTTAGGCATTGAAGTTACATGTATTGAACATTTTGATTCAGAAGTTGATGCAATCAATAATGCGGAATGTATTTTAGTTAGCGGCGGTAATACATGGTTATTAAACCAAATGTTGCATGAAAAAGGATTAGTTGTTCCAATTCAACGTGCAGTGCGTGAGCGTAATATTCCTTATATTGGTTGGAGTGCTGGCTGTAACGTTGCAACGCCAACAATTCGAACAACTAATGATATGCCAGTACGTTCCTCTGTAATTATGCCGTCACTCGGCTTGTTCCCTGTTCAAATTAACCCACATTACATTGATGCATCCATTAGTGGTCATATGGGTGAAACACGCGATGAGCGTATTGCTGAGTTCTGTGCAATCAACCCCGATGAGATTGTTGTGGCTATTCGTGAAGGGAGCTACTTATATATTCAAGGTGAAGAATTACGTTATTACAGCGCGAAAAATGAAGGTTTTAAAATCTTCCAACATGGAAAAACATTCCCTGAACAGTTTGATACTACATTACTTTCAGAATGGGTTCCATTCCGTTGTTTATAAGTATAGTAAACGCTATCAAATAAAAAGCATTGCATTTTAGTGAGTTATGCGTTTAGCTTATAGCGTCTCAAAGAGGGCCTAGCCCTCTTTTCTTTCACTCACTGGCTCGTAAGATTATGATGAAATACCGCGATTTAAGAGATTTCCTTTCATTATTAGAAAAAAAAGGTGAATTAAAACGTATCACCGTTGAAATAGATCCCTACCTTGAAATGACCGAAATAGCGGACAGAACTTTACGTGCCGGTGGGCCTGCACTGTTGTTTGAAAATCCAAAAGGATTTGATATGCCAGTGCTTTGTAACTTATTTGGTACACCAGAGCGTGTCGCAATGGGAATGGGGCAAGATGATGTTAAAGCCCTACACGAGGTTGGAAAGCTATTAGCTTTTCTAAAAGAGCCTGATCCTCCGAAAGGTTTTCGTGATCTCTTTGATAAGTTACCTAAATTTAAGCAAGTTTTAAATATGCCAACAAAACGCTTGAGCAAAGCCCCTTGTCAGGAGGTGGTTTTAACAGGTGATGACGTTGATTTAACGAAGATCCCTGTTATGCATTGTTGGCCTGAAGATGCGGCGCCTTTGATTACTTGGGGATTAACGGTGACTCGTGGTCCATTGAAAGAGCGCCAAAACCTAGGCATTTATCGTCAGCAAGTGCTGGGTAAAAATAAAGTGATTATGCGCTGGTTATCGCATCGTGGTGGTGCTTTAGATTTTCAAGAGTGGTGCCAAAAACACCCCGGAGAACGGTTCCCAGTTTCCGTCGCATTAGGGGCAGATCCTGCCACTATTTTAGGTGCGGTAACACCTGTGCCAGATACCTTATCTGAATATGCATTCGCGGGTTTATTGCGTGGTAATAAATCAGAAGTTGTAAAATGTCTTTCAAATGATCTCGAAGTACCAGCAAGTGCTGAAATTATCCTTGAAGGTTATATTGAGCCAGGAGAGCTCGCGCCAGAAGGGCCATATGGTGATCACACTGGTTATTATAATGAAATCGACTCTTTCCCTGTGTTTACTATTACGCATTTAACACGCCGTAAAGATGCAATTTATCATTCAACATATACCGGACGTCCACCTGATGAACCCGCGGTATTAGGTGTTGCACTTAATGAAGTACTTGTTCCGATATTGCAAAAACAATTTCCTGAAATTGTGGATTTTTATTTGCCTCCAGAAGGATGTTCTTATCGTTTAGCTGTTGTGACCATGAAAAAACAGTATGCGGGTCATGCTAAACGCGTGATGATGGGGGTTTGGTCTTATTTGCGACAATTTATGTACACTAAATTTGTGATTGTTTGCGATGATGATGTCAATGCAAGAGATTGGAAAGATGTGATTTGGGCAATTACGACCAGAATGGATCCTGCGAGAGATACTATTCTGATGGAAAATACGCCTATTGATTATCTCGACTTTGCTTCGCCTGTTTCTGGACTAGGGTCAAAAATGGGGCTTGATGCAACCAATAAATGGCCGGGTGAGACAGATAGAGAATGGGGCAGACCTATTGTGATGTCTGATGAAGTCAAGCAACGAGTCGATACTATTTGGGAACAGCTTGATATTCTTAAATAATAACAGAGGAACAACATGGCAATACTGAATTGTAAAGTCTCACTTGTTGAGCCGATGACAGATACGGTTTATCGGGTAAGATTATTACCTGATGGTGAATTTGATTTTCAGGCTGGGCAATATCTTTTAGCCGTTATGGATGAGCGTGATAAACGTCCTTTTTCTATAGCATCTATACCTGAAAATAAAGACTTTATTGAACTTCATATTGGTGCGTCTGAACTCAATCTTTATGCAATGGCTGTGCTTGATGTGATATTAGAGAAACAACAACTCACGATTGATGTTCCTCACGGAAATGCATGGTTTAGAAAAGAGAGCCAACGTCCGCTGTTATTAATTGCAGGAGGGACGGGATTCTCTTATACCCATTCTATTTTATTGGCGGCATTAGCTGAAAATCCACAGAGACCTATTACAATTTATTGGGGGGGAAGAGAGCGCATTCATCTCTATGATCTTAATGAATTACAAGAATTATCAGAGTTGCATCCTTCTTTAACGATTGTTCCTGTGGTTGAACAACCAGATGAGACTTGGCGAGGCAGAAAAGGGACTGTATTAACTGCAATAAGTGAAGATTTCGGTGATTTATCAGAATATGATATTTACATTGCAGGGCGTTTTGAAATGGCCAAAATAGCCAGAGATCGTTTTTGTAATGAGCGTAATGCGGATAAAACACGTCTATTTAGTGATGCTTTTGAATTTATCTGATAAAGCAACAATGCCTTGTTATTTGCCATTATTGTTGTTTTTAAAGCCATAAAAAAACCCGCCCCTGACGGCGGGAAAATGGTTTTTAACCATGCAATCGAAAAGAATACTTTTCTAACTATAAGAACGTGGATATACAGAATATCGCATTAAACACGTTCTATAATCGTTGCAATACCTTGTCCTAATCCAATACACATTGTCGCTAAGCCAAATTGTGCATCTTTACGTTCCATAATATTGAGTAATGAGGTTGTTATACGTGAACCGGAGCAACCTAAAGGGTGTCCTAAGGCGATTGCACCACCGTTTAAATTAATTTTGTCATCTAGACTTTCTAGCAAATTCATTTTTTTCATACAGGCTAATGATTGTGCTGCAAAAGCTTCATTGAGTTCAAAAATATCAATATCACCGAGTGTTAATCCAGCTTTCTTCAATGCAATTTCTGTGGCAGGAACAGGACCATAACCCATAATAGCGGGATCACACCCTGTAACAGCCATAGCACGAATAATAGCTCGAGGCTTTAAGTTGTGCGCTTTAGCATACCGTTCACTGGTGATAAACATTGCTGATGCACCATCAGAAACTGCCGATGAATTTCCTGCTGTAACAGAGCCTGTTGCGGGATCAAATACTGGCTTAAGCTGCGCTAAATCATCAAGACTTGGATTATAACGAATAACTTCGTCATTTCTGACATTAATGAAATTACCCTCTGTATCATGGCCATTGATAGCCACTATCTCATTATCAAAATAGCCTTGCTGTGTTGCAAGAGCGGCTAAATGGTGAGAACGATAAGCAAATTTATCTTGGTCTTCACGTGAAATTTGGAATGATTTAGCCAACATTTCTGCGGTTAACCCCATGGAAAATGAGGCTTTAGCGACAGAAAGATTAAGCGATGGATTAAAATCTGCATTATAAGTCATCGGTACATGACCCATATGCTCAACACCGCCAATTAATGCCACTTGGCTATCACCAAGCATAATTTGGCGAGCACCATCATGTAGTGCTTGCATTGATGAACCACATAGGCGGTTAACAGTGACAGCTGGCACTTTATGAGGAAGTTCTGCCAGCAACGCAGCATTACGAGCAATATTAAAACCTTGCTCTAAAGTTTGTTGTACACAGCCCCAAATCACATCACCAATATCATTTGGGTTAATATTAGGGTTGCGTTTTAGTAATGCTTGCATCAGGTGAGCAGAGAGATTTTCCGCTCTAACATGGCGAAAAGCACCACCTTTAGAGCGTCCCATCGGAGTACGAATACCATCAATTATGACAACCTTTTCCATTTCATCTCTCCTTAAGCGAGTTCTCTGATGTTAACATCTACTTTTGCGGGTTTTGGATAATAGGTTTCGTTGAGTTGCGCTTTCTGTTTTAAACTTTCAGGGATTTGATAGAGTGGCCCTAATGACGCATATTGCTGTGCATCAGCAACAAATTTCGCTGTCCCAATAGTATCGAGGTAACGGAATACACCACCACGGAAAGGAGGGAAACCTAAGCCATATACTAGTGCGATATCAGCTTCGGCCGGTGAAGCAATAATGCCTTCATCTAAACAACGAATAACCTCATTGATCATCGGGATCATCATGCGAGCAATAATCGTGTCTTCGCTAAACGCTTGTGTTTTACCCGCATTTTGTTGGATTAGTGTTTGAATGTGCCCATCAACCGTCTTTTGTTTTTTTCCTCGTTTATCAACAGAGTAATGATAAAAACCATGATTATTCTTTTGCCCATATCGCTGTTGTTCATATAACAATGCGATAGTATCACGTTCAATAGAGCCCATTCTGTCAGGGAAGCCTTGGGCCATGACTGCTTGAGCATGATTGGCAGTATCAATGCCTACAACATCAAGTAGATATGCTGGCCCCATTGGCCATCCAAATACTTTTTCCATCACCTTATCAACAGCAATAAAATCAGCACCGTCTCTTAGCAAGAGAGAGAATCCCGCAAAATAAGGGAAGAGGACTCGATTTACGAAAAAGCCGGGGCAATCATTAACAATAATTGGTGTTTTGCCCATTTTACTGGCGTAACTAACAACACGATTAATAGTCTGTTCACTGGTTTTTTCACCTTTAATAATTTCCACTAAAGGCATGCGATGAACAGGGTTAAAGAAATGCATACCACAGAAATTTTCTGGGCGTTTTAAGGATTTTGCGAGCAATGAGATAGGTATTGTTGAGGTATTAGAAGCAAGGATCGCGTTATCTGCTAATAATGCTTCTGTTTCTGCAAGTACCGTTGCTTTTACTTTTGGATTTTCAACAACGGCTTCAACCACAATATCTGCATCGCTGACAGAGGCATAATTTAGTGTTGGTTGAATAGAGGCGAGTGTTTTCGCCATATCAACAGCGGTCATGCGACCTTTCTCTTGGCGTTTTTGTAATAGGCTTAGCGCTTCATTCATACCCAGTTCAAGGGATTTTTGGTTAATATCTTTCATAATAACCGGAATACCTTTTAAGGCTGATTGGTAGGAAATTCCACCGCCCATAATACCCGCACCTAATACAGCTGCTTGTTTAGGTAATTCTGCATGCCGTTTTTTCGTAATATTTTTGACATACTGATCATTGAGAAAAATGCCGACTAAGGCTTTAGCAACATCAGTGCGCGTGAGTTTGACAAAACTTTCAGTTTCAAGAGCGAGTGCTTCATCTCTATTTAAGAAGGCTGCTTTTTCGATAGTTTTTACTGCGGTAATAGGGGCTGGGTAATGAGGGCCAGCTACTTTCATCACCATGCCTTTAGCTACACCAAAAGACATCTTATGTTCAAGTTCTGTCAACCTTAATGGCGTTGTTTTCGGATAACGTGCGGCCTTCCAATCAATCTTACCGTCAATCGCTTGCTCTATTAGAGAAAGTGCACTTTCTTTTAAGTTTTCCAATGGAACAATAGCTTGGATCAATCCATTTTGAAGTGCAGTTTGCGCATCAACATCTTTACCCGCAGTAATAATTTCTAATGCATTATCGACACCAATTAAACGAGGAAGACGTACCGATCCCCCAAAGCCGGGCATGATCCCAAGTTTGGTTTCCGGAAGGCCAATACGTAAATCAGGGGATGCAATACGGAAATCGGTCGCAAGTACACATTCGCATCCTCCACCAAGCGCATAACCATTGATAGCAGAGATGGTAGGAACGGGTAAATCTTCGAGTCGACTAAAGATTTGATTCGAAAAGTGTAGCCACTGAGTCAATTCTTCTTCAGGGGCATCAAATAGGGATAGAAACTCAGTGATGTCAGCACCGACAATAAAGGCAGGTTTTTCAGAACGTAAAATAACACCTTTTAGATCTTGTGTTGCTTCTAATACGGTTAAAGCTTCGCTTAGCATCGCAACTGTTTTGGTATCTAATTTATTAATAGAGCCTTTGGCGTTAAAAACGAGTTCAACAATACCTTGTTTCACCCAATTGACTTGAATATTTTCGCTTTGATAGAGCATTTGTATTCTCCCTAAAAGTATAGACTGGTATGACCAGATAATAAGAGTGTGAATACAATGTTAAATAAATGCAAATATTCGATTAATAAATTGCAAGGAGGATCACAGTGAAATTACTTAACTTATTGAATTTTATGATGTTGCTTTATTTGGTAAAAAAAAGTGAAATAAATTGCTAATAATCTATTTTTGTTATGGTGTTAGCCACTAAAAGAGTTGGCGTGTTAAGCTGAATTATTAACAATGAATAAGATAAGGTCATTAATAATGGAAAAATTGCTCTCTCTGTACCAAGAACATATCAAAACTCTACAAAATCGTACGCGTGATGCTTTATCCAGACACCATCTTGATTCCGTATTAATTCATTCTGGTGAGCCTATTCGTATTTTTCTTGATGACAGTGATTACCCTTTTAAAGTTAATGCGCATTTTAAGGCATGGGTACCTGTGACGGATGTCCCCCATTGCTGGTTATTAGTTGATGGTGTTAATAAACCAAAATTATGGTTTTATTCTCCAGTTGATTATTGGCATAGTGTTGAAGCCTTACCAAGTAGCTATTGGACGCATGAAATTGAATTAATTCATCTAAAAAATGTTGATGATATTCAAAAAGAACTTGCGCCTTATATTAATAAGAATACTGCTTATATTGGCCCAAATACGCAACGAGCTGGATCATTAGGCGTGAGTATTGATAATATTAATAATCAATCTCTTCTTAATTATTATCATTACTATCGTGCCTATAAGACAGGTTATGAATTAGCCTGTATGCGTGAAGCTCAGAAAATGGCAGTGAATGGTCATATTGCTGCACGCGAAGCTTTCCAAGCGGGATTAAGTGAATTTGATATTAATATGGCGTATTTAATGGCAACAGGTCATCGTGATACCGATGTACCTTATGGGAATATTGTTGCATTAAATGAGCATGCGGCTGTGTTGCATTACACTAAATTAGATCATGAATCACCAGATGAATATCGTAGTTTCCTGATTGATGCTGGCGCAGAATATAATGGTTATGCTGCTGATATAACTCGTACTTATAGCGCAAAAGAAAATCATGAGTTTACGTCTTTAGTTAAAGATATGAATGATGCACAACAAGCGTTGATCGCAACGATGAAAGCGGGTGTGCGTTACACGGAATACCATGTTCAAATGCATCAACGTATTGCTGGATTACTCAATAAATACGGTATTGTGAAAGGTGTTAGTGAAGAAGAGATGGTGAGTGCTGGCTTAACGACACCATTTTTGCCTCATGGTTTAGGGCATGCTTTAGGTCTGCAAGTTCATGATGCTGCTGGGTTTATGCAAGATGATAAAGGAACTCATTTAGCGGCTCCTGCTATGTATCCATTCTTACGTTGTACACGTATTGTTGAACCTGGCATGGTATTAACGATTGAACCTGGATTTTACTTCATCGATTCTTTATTAGAGCCTTGGAAAGAAGGGAAATACAGCACTCATTTTAATTGGAAGCAAATTGAACACTTCAAACCCTTTGGTGGCATTCGTATTGAAGATAATATTATTATCCACGATAACAAAATTGAAAATATGACTAGAGACTTACACTTAGCCTGATGAAAGCGTATTTGATCCCCGCTGAAACGGTAGAGTTCAGTGAAGAAATAAAGAAAAGCCGTTTTATTACATTTATTGCTCACACTGAGGGTATTGATGCAGCTAAAGCTTATATTCAGTCTATCAAAGAGCAATTTCCTGATGCCCGACATCACTGTTGGGCTTTTGTTGCTGGCAGGCCAGATGATTCGCAACAATTAGGATTCTCTGATGATGGTGAACCAACAGGTACTGCGGGAAAACCTATTCTAGCTCCTCTTTTGGGAAGTGGAATGGGGGAAGTAACTGCAGTTGTTGTTCGGTATTTTGGCGGGATCAAATTAGGAACAGGAGGGTTGGTTCGTGCTTATGGTAGTGGTGTTCAGCAGGCATTAAAAATATTATCAACAAAGACAAAAGTGCCACAATTGCGCTTTAATGTGGAGTGTGAATATTCACTTGTTTCATTACTTGAACAAGTCGTTGAACAATATCAAGGGCAAGTGCTCTCAAGCGAATATACCGATAAAGTCACATTTATTCTTTCATTGCCAGCTGTACATAGTGATGAAGTGGAAATTAAACTACGCGATATGAGTCGTGGTAGTATGCAATTAATCCCATTAGATAAAAATGAATAATCTTTGCTACCAAGGAAATCGCTAAATGCATTTTCGTTCAATAACCCGTATTGTCGGACTGCTCGTTATCTTATTTTCTGTCACGATGATCATTCCTGGTATTGTCGCATTAATATACCGAGATGGTGCCGGACGAGCATTTAGCCAAACATTTATTGTTGCATTGATCATTGGGTTAATGCTGTGGATCCCTAACCGAAATAAAAAAAGTGAGCTTAAGCCTAAAGAAGGTTTTCTTATTGTAGTTTTATTTTGGACTGTGTTAGGCAGTGTGGGGGCATTACCGTTTATTTTCTCTGAACAACCACATCTTTCTATTACAGATGCGTTTTTTGAATCTTTCTCTGGGCTGACAACAACGGGTGCCACAACCTTAGTGGGGCTAGATTCCTTACCTAAAGCTATTTTGTTTTATCGACAAATGCTCCAATGGTTAGGGGGGATGGGGATAATTGTATTAGCTGTTGCTATTCTTCCACTTTTAGGTGTTGGGGGAATGCAGCTATATCGCGCAGAAATGCCGGGGCCATTGAAAGATAATAAAATGCGTCCTCGAATTGCAGAAACAGCAAAAGCACTTTGGCTTATCTATGTTTTGCTTACAATTATTTGTGCTCTAGCGTTATGGATTGCAGGCATGGATGTGTTTGATGCTATTTCTCATAGTTTTTCCACTATTGCGATTGGCGGGTTTTCTACTCACGATGCCAGTATTGGCTATTTTAATAGCCCAACCATTAACATCATTATTGGTGTATTCCTTTTAATTTCTGGCTGTAATTTTGGTTTACACTTCGCCGTATTAACAGGAAGAAGTCTTAATATTTATTGGCGTGATCCTGAATTTCGTATGTTTATCTCAATCCAATTGGGATTAGTCATTATCTGCAGCGGTATTCTTTGGCTTTATTCTGTATATGATTCAGGATGGATAACCATAAATCAGGCTTTTTTCCAAGTTGTCTCTATGGCGACAACCGCAGGTTTTGCAACAGACAGTTTTGCACAATGGCCTGCATTTTTGCCTCTTCTATTATTATGCTCTGCTTTTATTGGTGGATGTGCAGGGTCAACGGGGGGTGGATTAAAAGTGATCCGAATATTGCTTTTATTCTTACAAGGAAATCGTGAATTAAAACGTCTTGTTCACCCGAATGCAGTCTATACCATCAAGCTTGGTCATCGGGCATTACCCGAACGTATTATTGAGGCCGTCTGGGGATTTTTCTCCGCTTACGCTTTGGTCTTTATTATTAGCTTAATGTTGTTGATAGCAACAGGGGTTGATGAGTTCTCTGCATTTTCTGCTATTGCAACAACGTTAAATAATCTTGGTCCTGGATTAGGCATTGTCGCTGATAACTTTACGACAATGAATCCGGCAGCAAAATGGATACTCGTCGTAACAATGTTATTTGGACGACTAGAAGTTTTCACATTATTAGTTTTATTTACCCCAACGTTTTGGCGTGATTAATCTAATACAAGGAGTGATGTATGAGCGCGCTATTGTTGTATTGTAGTACTGATGGTCAAACTAAAAAGATCATGACACAAATCGCCAACGAATTAAGACAACACGGTTATGAATGTGATGTGAGAGATTTAACCTCTGTTCAGCAGAGTTTAAATTTATCTGCTTATAATAAAGTATTAGTGGGTGCTTCTATTCGTTATGGTTACTTTAATAAAGCTCTCGATAAATTTATCACTCGTCATCTTGCACAATTAAATAGTATGCCGTCCGCATTCTTTGGCGTTAATCTTACTGCAAGAAAAGCGGAAAAGAATACACCTGAGACGAATGCTTATATGCGTAAATTTTTAGATAAGACTCCGTGGAAGCCAACGTTAACGGGGGTATTTGCTGGCGCACTTTTTTATCCTCGTTATAAATGGATTGATAGAGTCATGATCCAGTTAATTATGAAGATGACAAAAGGTGAAACAGATCCAACAAAAGAAATTGAATATACGGATTGGAATAAAGTAAGTGAATTTGCCACTCATTTTGCCAAGATTGAGTGATATCTCTCCTTTTTTGTTGGGTTTTTATACGTCTTGTTGGCGTTTTGAACGAACAGAAAATTATTTTAAAAAAACACTTGCGCTAATCCGAGATCTCCCTATAATGCGCATCCACTGACCGACGATGAGCTGACAACAGCCACGAAGGACAGCGAAGAGAAAAGAAAAAAGTTTGAAAAAACTCTTGACTCTTCAGAGGAATAACGTAATATACGCCTCCTCGCAACAACGCAGAAGACCGGAAACGGCAGCGAATGTTGCACTGCTCTTTAACAAATTATCAGACAATCTGTGTGGGCACTCGCAGAGACGATATCTTCTAAAATATTAGATGTATCAAGTCTTGAAGAGTGAACAACAAAAGTAAATTCATTTATGAATAGCTAAGTTTTCGATTTCTTTGAGCATCAAACACTTTTAATTGAAGAGTTTGATCATGGCTCAGATTGAACGCTGGCGGCAGGCCTAACACATGCAAGTCGAGCGGTAACAGAAGAAAGCTTGCTTTCTTGCTGACGAGCGGCGGACGGGTGAGTAATGTATGGGGATCTGCCCGATAGAGGGGGATAACTACTGGAAACGGTGGCTAATACCGCATGACGTCTACGGACCAAAGCAGGGGCTCTTCGGACCTTGCGCTATCGGATGAACCCATATGGGATTAGCTAGTAGGTGAGGTAATGGCTCACCTAGGCGACGATCTCTAGCTGGTCTGAGAGGATGATCAGCCACACTGGGACTGAGACACGGCCCAGACTCCTACGGGAGGCAGCAGTGGGGAATATTGCACAATGGGCGCAAGCCTGATGCAGCCATGCCGCGTGTATGAAGAAGGCCTTAGGGTTGTAAAGTACTTTCAGCGGGGAGGAAGGTGATAAAGTTAATACCTTTATCAATTGACGTTACCCGCAGAAGAAGCACCGGCTAACTCCGTGCCAGCAGCCGCGGTAATACGGAGGGTGCAAGCGTTAATCGGAATTACTGGGCGTAAAGCGCACGCAGGCGGTCAATTAAGTCAGATGTGAAAGCCCCGAGCTTAACTTGGGAATTGCATCTGAAACTGGTTGGCTAGAGTCTTGTAGAGGGGGGTAGAATTCCACGTGTAGCGGTGAAATGCGTAGAGATGTGGAGGAATACCGGTGGCGAAGGCGGCCCCCTGGACAAAGACTGACGCTCAGGTGCGAAAGCGTGGGGAGCAAACAGGATTAGATACCCTGGTAGTCCACGCTGTAAACGATGTCGATTTAGAGGTTGTGGTCTTGAACCGTGGCTTCTGGAGCTAACGCGTTAAATCGACCGCCTGGGGAGTACGGCCGCAAGGTTAAAACTCAAATGAATTGACGGGGGCCCGCACAAGCGGTGGAGCATGTGGTTTAATTCGATGCAACGCGAAGAACCTTACCTACTCTTGACATCCAGCGAATCCTTTAGAGATAGAGGAGTGCCTTCGGGAACGCTGAGACAGGTGCTGCATGGCTGTCGTCAGCTCGTGTTGTGAAATGTTGGGTTAAGTCCCGCAACGAGCGCAACCCTTATCCTTTGTTGCCAGCGCGTAATGGCGGGAACTCAAAGGAGACTGCCGGTGATAAACCGGAGGAAGGTGGGGATGACGTCAAGTCATCATGGCCCTTACGAGTAGGGCTACACACGTGCTACAATGGCAGATACAAAGAGAAGCGACCTCGCGAGAGCAAGCGGAACTCATAAAGTCTGTCGTAGTCCGGATTGGAGTCTGCAACTCGACTCCATGAAGTCGGAATCGCTAGTAATCGTAGATCAGAATGCTACGGTGAATACGTTCCCGGGCCTTGTACACACCGCCCGTCACACCATGGGAGTGGGTTGCAAAAGAAGTAGGTAGCTTAACCTTCGGGAGGGCGCTTACCACTTTGTGATTCATGACTGGGGTGAAGTCGTAACAAGGTAACCGTAGGGGAACCTGCGGTTGGATCACCTCCTTACCTAAGAGATACGTGTTATGTGCAGTGCTCACACAGATTGTCTGATGAAGAACGAGCA
>NZ_JAABNH010000025.1:0-266507 GCF_009915985.1 Proteus sp. G2626
CTGTGAGGTATGCTGGAGGTATCAGAAGTGCGAATGCTGACATAAGTAACGATAATGCGGGTGAAAAACCCGCACGCCGGAAGACCAAGGGTTCCTGTCCAACGTTAATCGGGGCAGGGTGAGTCGACCCCTAAGGCGAGGCTGAAAAGCGTAGTCGATGGGAAACGGGTTAATATTCCCGTACTGGTGGTAACTGCGATGGGGGAACGGAGAAGGCTAGGTTGTCCGGGCGACGGTCGTCCCGGTTCAAGCATGTAGGCAGAGTGATTAGGCAAATCCGGTCACTTAATGCTGAGGTGTGATGACGAGCCACTAAGGTGGTGAAGCAATTGATGCCCTGCTTCCAGGAAAAGCCTCTAAGCTTCAGGTTACCAACAATCGTACCCCAAACCGACACAGGTGGTCAGGTAGAGAATACTCAGGCGCTTGAGAGAACTCGGGTGAAGGAACTAGGCAAAATGGTGCCGTAACTTCGGGAGAAGGCACGCTGGCGGTAAGTGAAGTCCCTTGCGGACGGAGCCGAAGCCAGTCGAAGATACCAGCTGGCTGCAACTGTTTATTAAAAACACAGCACTGTGCAAACACGAAAGTGGACGTATACGGTGTGACGCCTGCCCGGTGCTGGAAGGTTAATTGATGGGGTTATCCTTAGGGAGAAGCTCTTGATCGAAGCCCCAGTAAACGGCGGCCGTAACTATAACGGTCCTAAGGTAGCGAAATTCCTTGTCGGGTAAGTTCCGACCTGCACGAATGGCGTAATGATGGCCAGGCTGTCTCCACCCGAGACTCAGTGAAATTGAACTCGCTGTGAAGATGCAGTGTACCCGCGGCAAGACGGAAAGACCCCGTGAACCTTTACTATAGCTTGACACTGAACATTGAGCCTTGATGTGTAGGATAGGTGGGAGACTATGAAGTGTGGACGCCAGTCTGCATGGAGTCAACCTTGAAATACCACCCTTTAACGTTTGATGTTCTAACCTAGGTCCATAATCTGGATCGGGGACCGTGTCTGGTGGGTAGTTTGACTGGGGCGGTCTCCTCCTAAAGAGTAACGGAGGAGCACGAAGGTTGGCTAAGCATGGTCGGACATCATGCGGTTAGTGCAAAGGCATAAGCCAGCTTGACTGTGAGAGTGACGGCTCGAGCAGGTACGAAAGTAGGTCTTAGTGATCCGGTGGTTCTGAATGGAAGGGCCATCGCTCAACGGATAAAAGGTACTCCGGGGATAACAGGCTGATACCGCCCAAGAGTTCATATCGACGGCGGTGTTTGGCACCTCGATGTCGGCTCATCACATCCTGGGGCTGAAGTAGGTCCCAAGGGTATGGCTGTTCGCCATTTAAAGTGGTACGCGAGCTGGGTTTAGAACGTCGTGAGACAGTTCGGTCCCTATCTGCCGTGGGCGTTGGAAGATTGAGAGGGGTTGCTCCTAGTACGAGAGGACCGGAGTGAACGCACCACTGGTGTTCGGGTTGTCATGCCAATGGCATTGCCCGGTAGCTAAGTGCGGAAGAGATAACCGCTGAAAGCATCTAAGCGGGAAACTTGCCTCGAGATGAGTCTTCCCTGTCACCTTGAGTGACCTAAAGGAACGTTTAAGACTAAGACGTTGATAGGCTGGGTGTGTAAGCGTAGCGATACGTTGAGCTAACCAGTACTAATGAACCGTGAGGCTTAACCTGACAACACCGAAGGTGTTTTGTCTGAGAGACGAAGAGTAGATAAAGTAGGCTTGTTTAAGATTGATATTACTGGCGACTGACCGAAAGGAAAGAAGCGGGTAATAAAACCGAATTTGCTTGGTGGCCATAGCGCAGCGGTCCCACCTGATCCCATGCCGAACTCAGAAGTGAAACGTTGTAGCGCCGATGGTAGTGTGGGGTCTCCCCATGTGAGAGTAGGGAACTGCCAGGCATTAAATAAGACGAGAAAGCCAACCCACTGGGTTGGCTTTTTTGCGTTTAAGGTTTTTATTTTTTTAATCTTTTGTTTCATTTTCTTCTTAATAAATTGTTTTTATTTAAAATAATTTATTTCTATCCTATCTCTATACATAAATTAGTTTTATGTACCTATTCAAATTATAAAAAAACATAGAATTAAACATATATTTAACATCATTTTTATGCAAACATTAATTGTCATACAAATATAGCGATAAATAAATGGCGGTCAGTAAGCTATTTTGTATAAATGATAAGCAATAGGAGCAAATGTATGGATGTTAATTTCTATGTCACATGTATTGGGGATGCTCTAAAATCCCATATGGCAAGAGACAGTGTATTACTGCTAGAAAAATTAGGTTGTCGGGTTCATTTTCTTGAAAAACAAGGTTGTTGTGGTCAACCCGCTATTAATAGTGGTTATATCGAGAACGCAAAACCTGCAATGAAAAAACTCATTGAAACCTTCGAAGTTAATGATTATCCCATTATTTCTCCTGCTGGATCTTGTACTTATGCAATCAAAGGTTATTCCAAATATCTTGCTAATGAACCTGATTGGGCTATACGAGCTGAAAAAATAGCTAATAGAATGTTTGATTTAACTTCCTTTATTGTAAATCAGCTTGGTATTCTTGATGTTGGCGCAAGTCTTAAAGGTAAAGCTGTTTATCACCCATCTTGTAGCCTATTTCGTAAAATGGGCGTCAAAGAAGAACCTATTAAATTATTACAGCATGTAAAAGGTCTTGAATTATTGCCTTTTGAAGATATGGAAACATGCTGTGGTTTTGGTGGGACATTTTCAGTCAAAATGGCTGAGATTTCAGGGGAAATGGTAAAAGAAAAAGTACACCATATCATGGATGTTAAACCTGATTATTTGATTGGTGCGGATGTTAGTTGCCTTTTAAATATTGGTGGACGTTTAGAGCGAGAAGGCCGTCCTGTTAAAGTGTTGCATATTGCACAGGTCTTGATGAGTCATGAGGAGGAATTATGTCGTTAAGAACGAGTACTATTCCATTTAAAGACCTAATCAATCGTCAAGTACATGATGAAGTCATGCAAAAAGCAGTTGCTAATGCACAAGAAACCATTGGTAGAAATCGGCAAAAAATGATTGATGATCTTGGGCATTGGGAAGATTGGAGAGATAGAGCTACTCAAATTCGGGATCATGTGCTTGCTAACTTGGATGCTTATTTATACCAATTATCTGAAAAAGTAGAAGAACATGGTGGACATGTTTTCTTTGCTGAAACAAAAGAAGAAGCGACTCAATATATTCTTAGCGTGGCTAGAGAAAAAAAAGCAAAGAAAATTGTTAAAGCTAAGTCTATGGTAACTGAAGAAATCGGTATGAATGACGCGTTAGAGAATGCAGGCATTAATGTTATAGAAACCGATTTAGCAGAATTTATACTCCAGCAAGCTAAGGATGCTCCGTCACATGTTGTTGTACCAGCTATCCATAAAAATAGAGAACAAATCCGTCAAATATTTCACGATAAATTAGGATATAACGGTTCTGATACACCAGAAGAAATGACTCGTTTTGTTCGTCAAAAGATTAGAGATGATTTTTTTACTGCTGATATAGGTGTAACGGGATGTAACTTTGCTGTTGCAGAGACAGGTTCAGTTTGTTTAGTGACTAATGAAGGTAATGCTCGCTTAAGTACGACATTACCTAAAACACATATAGCTGTGATGGGGATGGAGCGCATAGCACCGACATTTAAAGAAGTGGATATTCTCATTACCATGTTAGCACGTAGTGCCGTTGGATTACGTTTAACAGGCTATAACACATGGCTTACAGGGCCTAGAGAAAAAGACCATGTTGATGGCCCTGAAGATTTTCATCTTGTTATTGTTGATAATGGGCGTTCAAAAATTATCGGAACAGAATTTAAAGATATTTTGCGTTGTATTCGTTGTGGTGCATGCATGAATACTTGCCCTGCTTACCGTCATATTGGTGGCCAAGGATATGGTTCTATTTATCCAGGTCCTGTTGGCGCTGTTTTAACTCCTTTATTAGGTGGTTATAAAGATTTTAAAAACCTTCCTTATGTCTGTTCATTATGTACTGCTTGTGATTCTGTATGCCCCGTGAAAATACCTTTATCCAGTTTAATTAAAAAACATAGAGATGTGATGGTTAGGGAAAAAATCACGCCAATAACTGAGCGTACGATCACCGATATATTCAATTATGTGAATCGTCATCCAACATTATGGAAAGTTGGCATGAATTGGGGCGCTCATGTGGCAAGGTGGTTTATAAAAGAGGGTAAAGCCCCTTTAAATATAGGTGCATTAAAAGAATGGACTGAAGCAAGAAACCTGCCAAAAGGCGATGGTGAAAGTTTCCGTAATTGGTTCAAAAAACATCAAAAAGAGGAGAAATAAGAGATGAATAATAAAAATACATTCTTATCTCATTTAGCTTCTCAGTTGGGAAGGCCATTAAAAACAAAACCTGATCCATTCCCAACACCAGTAAATACATATCCAGAAGAAAGATTAACTGAATTATCAGAAGAGGAACGATATCAATATTTTCTCAATACCGCTAAATTAGCAGGAAGCGATTATGAGACAACGACACAAGAAGCCTTACCTCAGTGCTTACTTGCGTTATGCAATAAATATGGTTCATCAGTGATATTGACGGGTGATCTTCGTTTAAAAGAAAGTGGTGTTGTTGATTTATTATCTCAACATTGTGATGTTAGTGTGTGGGATCACCATTTTGGCGTGGAAAATATAGAGCATGTAAAAAATGCTAAAGTGGGTATTGTTTTTGCCGAATATGGGCTTGCTGAATCGGGAGGCGTTGTTTTATTTTCTGGAGCAGATAAAGGGCGTAGTGTCAGTTTGATCCCAGAAACAACACTCTTTGTTATTAGAAGAAGTACTATTTTACCTCGAGTTGCTCAATTAGCGGAAAAACTTCATCAATTAGCATCGGAAAATATCCGAATGCCTTCCTGTATTAATATTATCAGCGGCCCAAGTTGTACCTCTGATATTGAATTAATTAAAGTTGTTGGTGTTCATGGCTCTTTAAATGCCATTTATATTGTGATTGAAGATTGCTAATAATTATTTGTAAGGAGCCATATATTATTGTGGCTCTTGTTCTTCAGAACTCAATAAATTGTAGTTCAATAAATTTCTATTGCCATCAATAACCATAATAGGTGATTTTGGCTTATAACAATCATCTAGTGGTGAATAGCATTTATTTGGTGAATTATGTTCTATACCCAGCCAACTACTTAATAACCAATAATTATTTTCTGTGGAATAAGGCTTTTTCAAAACTTCATTACTTATTATTGGTTTTATTGTAGAAGGGCTATACCAAATGAACAAAGGAATGTTATAAGCTTCTTTACGAGGGGTATTTACGCCATGATGGTAACGAATTTCTTTATTTTTATCGAGGCGTTGTAAAGCATGATCTGCAAAGTAAAGAATAGATGCGGGTTTATCTTTTACTCTTTCAATAATGTTATTTATTAACTTATCTGTATAAGCAATAGAGCTGTCATAGCAGTTATCGTCTTCCTGTTGTGTGAATTTTTTTAAATCTTGATTTGGAAATCGGTTGCAAGCAGGTTCATGACTACCATAAGTATGCAAGATAATCAGTTTTTTTTGTGTAGATGGTTCGTTGAGTGCTTTATCTAAATGAGGAAGTAGTTCTTCATCATAACCGATAAATTCATTCCATTTCTTATTCTGCGCCATATTTGCAATGACTGAAATTACACTTGTTTTTTGATTTCCTTTCCCTTGATTACTTAACCAATAAGTTTTAAACCCAGCATGATTTGCGAGAGAAACAATATTATCAGCATAATGATTTTTATCTTGTAGCTGTTTTAACCCAATATTTGAGAGTGATATCGGTACTGAGAGTATTGTTACTGGAGCAGGAGAGTAAACATTCTCAAAAAGAATTAGATTGTTTTTTTCTTTCATTAAATTTGGTGTTGTATCATGAGGATAACCATAAATACCTAAATGATCGCGACGAACAGACTCACCAATAATCAGAATATAAATCTCTGTGTTATCGTTCTTTTTACTGTATTGATAATCAACTTTTTGAGAAGCAATTCTTTTTATTTGACGATTTTCGTGAAATGTTTTAACTAGTGCTGCTGCATTATAAAAGGGGGTATTTAGAAGAGTATATTCAGCGAGTAATTTAGTTTTATTATCATTTCTTAACGCTAAGTTTTTATATATAGGAATAATGGCTATTAATATAACCATTGCTATCACACTATTTTTCGTGGTTTTTAAATGAGAAAATCGAGCACTTTTATGGATAAGAAAATAATAAATAGAGAAGCTACATATATAAAATAATACGTAATATTTATTATAAGAAAGCATACCAACAGTCTCACTGCCGTTAGTATTTATAAACGTTTCTGCGATAGAAGAGGAAAATGCAATATCGTGTTCACGATAGAAAAATAGAGAAATAGAGAGATTTAAAGACCATAAGGCGCTGATTATAAATGTTACTATTTTTCCTAGAATTGAACGATAAATTCCACTACACATCAACATAAGTAGCCAACCAATGAGAACAATATAGAGTTTTTGTTCTATGTACAATGTTGAGCCACCCAGTATTGCTGGTGTTATAGATAGAAGAAATAAAAGTGTGTAATAAGTTAGTCGAGACATAATCTATTTAAAATTGTCACCTCTTCTTATGTAGAATAAAAAAGTTAACCATTTACCTTTTGACAATACAAGACGTGTTTGGCTGAAATGTGTCCGAATTTGATATTATTACGATTTTTCTAATTTTTTGTATTATTAATAAAGTCATACAGTGAATAAATAATAATAGTCTTATTTTGTAACGCATTGATTTTATTTTATTTTTGCTTCTTTTTTTGATAAATAGTTAATAAATAGCAAATTATTAAAATAATCGTATAGATATGTATTTAAAAATTAGATTTATTCTAATTACGTAAAGAGGAGAAATATGATCAGACTGTCTATCAAAAAATAAAAATGCCCATTTCTATTGTAAAATAATGGGCACTTTTATCGTAAAAAATAAGTGAATTTTATAGTTTTTAGTGTTCTTTACCTTGTTCAATTCCTAACCCAATTTGAGAGCGAATAAATTGAGCTTGGAATTTTGCTTTTTCTTTCTCACCTAAAGATGATTTATCTGTAATTGAGAAAAGCCATGAAACAACAAAAGCAATTATCATTGAAAATAATGCTGGATATTCATAAGGATAGATAGGTTTTTCGTGACCTAAAATACTGACCCAAATTGTGGGGCCTAAGATCATTAATGTTACGGCTATTAATAAGCCAGCCCATCCTCCTGCTACTGCACCACGCGTTGTCAATCCTTTCCAATACATTGATAATAAAATAATAGGGAAGTTACAGCTTGCGGCTATTGAGAAGGCAAGTCCGACCATAAAGGCAATGTTTTGTTTTTCAAATAAAATACCTAAACCAATCGCAACAATACCTAAAATAACGACGGTTATTTTGGAAACATTAAGTTCTTGACGTTCATCAGCATGACCATTTTTTATCACATTAGCATAAAGATCATGAGAAACAGCAGAAGCTCCTGCTAACGTCAATCCAGCAACAACGGCTAATATTGTGGCAAATGCAACTGCAGAAATAAAACCGAGGAAGAAATTACCTCCCACAGCATCAGCAAGATGAACTGCGGCCATGTTTGTGCCGCCAATTAAAGCGCCAGCGGCATCTTTGAACACAGGATTAGGGCTAACGAGTAAGATAGCGCCGAAACCAATGATAAAAGTAAGAATATAGAAATAACCGATAAAACCTGTTGCATAGAAGACACTCTTACGGGCTTCTTTGGCGTCACTAACCGTAAAGAAGCGCATGATGATATGAGGAAGCCCCGCAGTACCAAACATTAAAGCAAGACCTAAAGAAAGTGCAGAAATAGGATCAGAAACTAAACCTCCAGGGCTCATAATTGAGAACCCTTTTGAGTGCACATTGACAGCTTCTTTAAATAAAGTATTGAAATTAAAATCAACTGCTTTCATAACCATCACCGCCATAAAACTTGCACCAGCAAGTAATAAAATAGCTTTAATGATTTGCACCCAAGTGGTTGCTAACATGCCTCCAAATAACACATAGAGCACCATTAGAATACCGACGAGTACAACAGCAATATGATAGTTTAAACCGAAAAGTAGCTCGATTAATTTTCCGGCACCGACCATTTGTGCAATCAAATAAAGAGCAACCACAACTAGAGAGCCAATAGCAGAGAGTGTTCTAATCGGTTTTGGGCTTAATCGATAGGAAACAACATCAGCAAAGGTATAACGACCTAAATTACGTAAACGTTCAGCAATAATAAAAAGAATAATCGGCCAGCCGATGAGGAATCCTATTGAATAAATCAGGCCATCGTAACCAGAGGTATAAACGAGTGCGGAGATCCCTAAAAAGGATGCTGCTGACATAAAATCGCCTGCAATAGCCATCCCATTTTGAAATCCTGTTATTTTACCTCCAGCCGTATAGTAATCTGCACGTGAACGAGTACGTTTAGAGGCCCAGTAAGTGATATAAAGTGTTAATCCGACAAATATCAGAAACATGATGATGGCCTGAATATTCATCGGTTGTTTCTCACCACCTTCTGTTATTGTAGCCGCATAAGCAATGGTTGAAGAGAGGAAAAATAGGCTTATTGCATAGAGTAATTTTCTCATTTTTCTACCTCTTCTATAATCTCGCTTGCCAGTTTGTCGAACTCCGTATTGGCTTTAATAACGTAAATGCCCGTTAATAAAAATGAAGCAATGATTAAGCCAATGCCAATGGGAATACCTCGTGTAATATAGCTTCCTTCATACAGTGGTGTACCTAACCATTGTGGATAGAAAGCGATAAGTAGGATAAATGAGACATACATAACGAGAGTAATAATTGAAAGTGTCCATGAAAAACGACTACGTTTTTTAACCAGTTCTTTAAAGCGAGGGTTGTTTTCTATCTCTTGATAAATATCGGCATTCATCAGAGTTCTCCTCTATATAATTGTTTGGTTTATCACTTGATTTAGAGGCTTAAATCCCCCGCATTCCATGATTTTTAGGTAAGAGAGTCCAGCAAAGGCATTTTCATGCCTTTGCATTGTCGTATTGCGTTTTTAAATGACAGTTATATTGTTGTTGTGAGTTACGCAGTAAGTGATAGAGACTGTTTTTCTTCTAACAGTTTCTCTACAACACCTGGATCGGCGAGTGTTGAGGTATCTCCGAGGTTAGTTGTGTCGCCAGAGGCAATTTTACGCAAGATACGTCGCATAATTTTCCCTGAACGCGTTTTGGGTAAAGAGTCTGTCCAGTGAAGAATATCGGGCGTTGCAATTGGCCCTATTTCTTTACGTACCCAATCACGGACTTCTGTGTAAAGTTCAGGTGTTGGCTCTTCACCATGATTTAGCGTGACATAAGCATAAATAGCCTGCCCTTTAATATTATGAGGGATACCCACTACTGCGGCTTCAGCAATCTTAGGGTGTGCAACGAGAGCAGATTCAATTTCTGCTGTTCCTAGTCGGTGGCCTGAAATATTCAAGACATCATCAACACGTCCTGTTATCCAATAGTCACCATCTTCATCACGGCGGGCACCATCACCAGAAAAATACATGCCTTTAAAGGTCGAAAAGTATGTTTGTTCAAAGCGATCGTGATCACCAAAAAGTGTTCTAGCTTGGCCAGGCCAAGAATCAATGATCACTAAGTTACCTTCACAAGCACCTTGTTGTACTTCTCCCATATTATCGACAATGGCAGGCTGAACACCAAAGAAAGGACGTGTTGCAGAACCCGGTTTTAAGTCCATCGCACCGGGTAATGGCGTTATCATGAAACCGCCTGTTTCTGTTTGCCACCAAGTATCAACAATGGGGCATTGGCTACGTCCCATTTTCTGATAGAACCATTCCCAAGCTTCAGGGTTAATTGGTTCACCTACAGAGCCTAAAATGCGCAGAGAAGTGCGTTGAGTTCCCTCAATCGCTTTATCTCCTTCAGCCATTAATGCTCGGATTGCAGTAGGGGCTGTGTACAGGATATTGATTTGGTGCTTATCAACGACTTGAGCCATACGATTCACTGAGGGGTAATTAGGTACACCTTCAAACATAACGGTTGTTGCGCCATTTGAAAGCGGGCCATACAGTAAGTAGCTATGTCCTGTTACCCAGCCTACATCAGCAGTACACCAATAAATATCGCCTTCATGATAATCAAAGGTGTATTTAAACGTCATCGAAGCATAAACAAGATAGCCCCCTGTGGTATGTAACACACCTTTAGGTTTTCCTGTTGAACCTGATGTATACAGAATAAAGAGTGGATCTTCCGCATCCATAATTTCGACATCACACTCAGTACTGACACCTTGGATAGCTTCATCCCACCAAATATCACGTCCTTCAATCCATTGTTCTGTATTTCCTGTTCGGCGAAATACAACAACATGGTTAATAGGCGGAATATCAGTGTGATTTAATGCAGCATCGACATTTTTCTTTAGGGGAATAGCGCGACCTGCGCGTAAGCCTTCATCAGCAGTGATAACTAATTTGGCTTTTGAATCAATGATCCGACCTGCAACAGCTTCAGGAGAAAAACCACCGAAAATAACAGAGTGAATAGCACCAATACGAGCACAGGCGAGCATAGCAACTGCGGCTTCAGGTACCATCGGCATATAAATTGCCACAACATCGCCTTTTTTAATTCCCAAATTTTTTAATACATTAGCGAATTGGCAAACATCTTGGTGGAGTTGTCGGTAAGTTATTTTTTTTGATTCATTAGGTGAGTCGCCTTCCCAAATAATTGCGGTTTGATCACCTCGTGTTTTAAGGTGGCGATCGAGGCAGTTTTGGCTGATGTTTAGTTGTCCATCTTCAAACCAGCGAATGCGAACATGCCCTGGGTCAAATGAGGTATTCTTTACCACAGTATATGGTTTTATCCAGTCAATCATTTTCCCTTTATCTGCCCAAAAGGCCTCCGGGTTTTTGATAGATAATTCATAGTCTTTTTGGTATTGCTCTTTATTGATCAGGGCGTGTTCTGCAATGTTTGCAGGAATATGATGTTGGTTTATTTTTGTCATAATAGTTCTCCTTACTGTTGTTAATACTATGTCAAAAAGTCGTTAACAAAAGAGGGGAAATAAAGATTGTTTCTTTTTTGCGCAGAAGATCACGAATTAATGGAAATGCTTTTCATGGAATGTTCAATTAGTGCTAAAGCATAGCATGTATTATTTATCTATATTTATCTTGTTTAATAGAATTATTATTTAATAAAATGCTTTTAAATTAAAATAATATACTGTGAAAATTAATTAACGAGTGCTGAATAAAAAAACCACAAAAATAATATGGATATGATAATGATTTTCATTAACGTTTTTTTCACTATAATGAAATGAAAAGATAAATCACATGATGTGATCTAAGATAAAACAGCACTGGAGATAAATATGAGCTATACATTACCTGCACTGCCTTATGCTTATGATGCGTTAGAACCTCATTTTGATGAGCGTACAATGGAAATTCACCATACAAAGCATCATCAGACGTATGTAAATAATACCAATACTGCATTAGAAAAATTACCGGAACTTGCAGATTTAGATATTGATGAGTTAGTTAAAAAACTTCATAAAGTGCCTGCTGAACAACGTACATTCTTACGTAATAATGCGGGTGGCCATTCTAACCACTCTTTATTTTGGAAAGGTTTAAAACTAGGAACTCAATTACAAGGATCACTAAAAGAGGCAATTGACCGTGATTTTGGTAGTGTTGATGCCTTTAAAGCGTTGTTTGAAAAAGCAGCTGCTAGCCGTTTTGGTTCAGGTTGGGCATGGCTGGTATTAAAAGACGATGGTAAATTAGCTGTCGTCTCTACAGCTAACCAAGATAGCCCATTAATGGGGGAAGAGTTAGCTGGTGTATCAGGCTATCCAATTGTTGGGTTAGATGTATGGGAACATGCTTATTACTTGAAATATCAAAATCGTCGCCCTGATTATATCAAAGCGTTCTGGTCAGTTGTGAACTGGGATGAAGCGCAAAAACGTTTTCAGAGCAAAGCATAATTAAATTGATCATTTCTTTTCTATTTTTAATGCCGACAAATGTCGGCATTGTTTCTTTTGAACACTCTCTTTACTATGAGTTATCCTTTTCTGTTTAGGTAGTGAGCTATGCGTTATTTTCCGAGTGTTTATATTGGCAATATCATAACAACGTCTAATGGATTTACCAGTGCGATCACTAAGAGGCTAGTGGATGGTCATATCAAACTTACTTCGCTGGGATTAGAAGGCGATGAGCAAGCAGAAAAGAGTTTTCATGGTGGGCCAGATCGCGCACTGTGTCATTATCCTCAAGAGCACTATCTGTATTGGGCAGAACAATTCTCACAATTGACGGATTTTTTTAATGCGCCAGCTTTTGGTGAAAATATATCAACAATGGGTATGACAGAAGAAAATGTCTTTATTGGTGATATTTACCAATGGGGTAATTCATTAATTCAAGTTACTCAACCACGCTCTCCTTGCTATAAACTTAATACAGTGACAGAAGTCAGTCACTTTTCGCAAATTATGCAAGATAGCGGTTATTGTGGTTGGTTGTATCGTGTCGTGAGTGCAGGAGAAACAGGCAACCATCATCCTCTCGTTTTGGTTTCAAGAAACAGTGATGTTTCTGTTAAAGAAGCAATATCAATTGCTTTTCATATGCCTTTTGATGAAGAGCTTTATCGTCGTCTATTAAGTGCTGCGGGATTATCAGCAAGTTGGAGTAAGACTATGCAGTTAAGATTGAAAAATCAAGCAATTGAGAGTTTTAATAGGCGGTTGTTTAAAGAATAAATACTTTACTAAATAAAAAACACCTCCCTAAAAATAGGTGAGGTGTTTTTTATGTATTAACAAAAAATCACGGATGCGCAATAAACCCAATGGCGTCATAAACTTTGTCTAAGGTTGCTTGAGCACGAGCTTTGGCTTTATCAGCACCTTCTTTCATAATTTTATTGAGCAGAGCTTCATCATTACGGAATGTGTTAAAACGTTCTTGAATGTTAGTTAGCATTTCAGAGACTGCATCTGCAACAGCACCTTTTAGATGTCCGTACATTTGACCTTCAAATTCGGCTTCTAATTCAGGAATAGTTTTGCCTGTTATACCCGCTAAAATATCCAGTAAGTTAGAGACTCCAGCTTTGTTTTCAAGATCGTAAATAACACGAGGTGGCTCTTCTGAGTCTGTCATTGCGCGTTTGATCTTTTTAGCCGCAGCTTTGGGATCTTCAAGTAGGGCGATAACGTTATTACGGTTATCATCAGACTTAGACATTTTTTTAGTTGGATCTTGTAATGCCATAACACGTGCACCACCTTTGGGAATAAAAGGATCTGGTACAGTGAATATATCGCCATAAATAGCGTTAAAACGCTGAGCAATATCACGGCTTAATTCAAGATGCTGTTTTTGGTCAATACCCACAGGGACTTGGTTCGTTTGATAAATAAGAATATCTGCTGCCATCAATACAGGATAATCAAATAACCCAGCATTAATATTTTCAGCATGGCGTGCCGATTTATCTTTAAATTGAGTCATACGGCTCAATTCACCAAAATAGGTGTAACAATTTAGTGCCCAGCTTAATTGGGCATGTTGTGGAACATGTGACTGAACAAAAATGGTGCTTTTTTCTGGATCAATACCGCAAGCAAGATAGAGTGCCAGCGTATCTAATGTTCTTTTTCTTAGCTCTTTTGGATCTTGACGAACTGTAATGGCATGTTGGTCAACGATACAGTAAATGCAGTCATAATCATCTTGCATTTGTACCCATTGACGTAATGCACCCATATAGTTTCCGATAGTTAACTCACCAGAAGGTTGCGCACCACTGAATACAATTGGCTTTTTTGCCGTTTTTTCTACTGAAGTCGTCATGTTAGTTCTATTCCACAGTTGTCATTGGCGTGATGTCGAGGATTGAGAGCAAATCGGCAAAATTATCGAGAGTATAATCTGGTTTGCTGTCTGCGATAGATACGCCGTAGTTATAGCCATAGGTTAAACCTACGCAAGGGCATTGTGCCTCTTGTGCTGCAATAATATCGTTGCGAGAATCCCCAACAAAAAGGAGTTCTTCCTTTTTAACACCAAATGTGCCCATTGTTAAATATAATGGTGCTGGATGCGGTTTTTTTTCTTTAACATCATCTCCTCCTAGCACTAAGGAAAAATATTTATCAATTCCCAGTTGCTGTAATAATGGAGCAATAAAAGGTGATGGCTTATTGGTGACAATGCCTAATGGAATATTATGCGAAGCTAATACTTCAAGCGTTTCTTTAACGTGTGGGAATAAATCACTGCCTGTTTTGACGGAAGTTGCATAATGTGCATCAAAAAGGTCACGCATTTCTTTTAATAGGGTTTCAGTGACATCCTCGACACCAGCGTTATGCAAAGCGCGCGTGAGTAGCATATCAACGCCGTTGCCTACCCAAATAGTGACATTATGTTTGCCAGCAGGAGGAAAGCCTTTTGCTTTCAATGCGTAATCTGTTGCTTCTGTAAGTCCTACTGCACTGTCAGTGAGTGTGCCATCAAGATCAAAGGCGATAGCACGGATGCCTTTGAGTTTTTTATCTGTCATTACGATACCTTTTCTAATTCACGGCGCATATTGTCGATAACATGTTTATAGTTCGGCTGATTGAAAATAGCAGAGCCAGCAACAAACATATCCGCCCCCGCTTGGGCAATTTCAGCAATATTATCGACTTTGACACCGCCATCAATTTCTAAACGAATGTCATAACCACCATCATCAATCATCTTACGAACTTGGCGTAATTTATCGAGAGTGTTAGGAATAAATGATTGACCACCAAAGCCTGGGTTAACGGACATCAGCAGGATAAGATCTAATTTATCCATTACATAATCGAGATAGTTTAAAGGGGTTGCTGGGTTAAGTACTAAACCCGCTTTACAACCACAATCTTTGATTAACTGAATAGTACGGTCAACGTGGTCACTGGCTTCTGCATGAAATGAAATATAAGTTGCACCTGCTTTTGCAAAGTCAGGAATGATGCGATCAACCGGCTTTACCATTAAGTGAACATCAATGGGAGCAGTAATTCCATAGTTACGCAAGGCTTTACAAATTGGCGCGCCAAACGTTAGATTTGGAACATAATGGTTATCCATGACATCAAAGTGGACAACGTCAGCACCTGCGGCAAGTACTTTCTCAGTATCTTCGCCAAGACGTGCAAAATCAGCGGATAAAATAGAAGGGGCAATCAGAAAATCTTTCATCGCATTCTCCTGACAACACTCCCCTTGTCGGGAGGTGTTAACGATTATTTATATAAAGCTAGTAATTCGTTCACTTTGCTACGACCGAGTGTGTTGCTACTGATTGTTCTTCTGACTTTCACACTGTGTAGCTCTTTTGCGTTTACATACCACTCTTTTGTTAACGCAGTCTCATGATTGGATATTAACACGGGTATCTGTCTCTCGTAAGCCAGCATTGAGGCAAGTTGAGCCAGATGTTCCTGCTCTTGAAAACTGAAGCTATTTGTATGGTATGACGTGAAATTTGCAGTTGGTGATAGTGGTGCATAAGGCGGATCGCAATAAATAACGGAGCCTTTTTCTGCATTTGTCATCGTTGATGAATAGCTTTGGCAAACAAATGTGGCTTTTTGTGCCTTTTCAGAAAACCAAATTAACTCTGTTTCAGGGAAATAAGGCTTTTTGTAACGGCCAAAAGGGACGTTATATTCACCTTTTGAATTATAACGACATAACCCATTGTAACAATGGCGGTTAAGATAGAGAAATAAGACACTACGCTGATAAGGATCAGTTGAGAGATTAAACTCTTGTCGTAGTTCATAAAACTCTTCTGCAATATTCATTTGAGGAGTAAATAATAAGCGAGCATCCTCCATAAATTTTTCAGGATGCTGCTTTACCGTATTATAGAGATGAATTAGATCACTATTTATGTCGGCAAGAATATATGAATCGTATTCTGTATTTAAAAAAACAGAACCGGCACCCGTAAAAGGTTCAATTAAACAGTTACCTTCAGGCAGATGACGTTTAATGTCATCTACCAAAGGATACTTACCACCAGCCCATTTTAGGAATGCGCGTTTTTTTTTCATGCCGTCCAAATTTCTCAATCGTTTCAGAGTCGCCGATTGTACTCTGTTTCAGACAGCATATCAGCGGTGAACCTCGTCTTAATTATTTTTTTAGATCCTGATGAACATGTTTCATCGGTCTAACCCAAGGTTGTTTCGCTTGTACCGGTGTTGGTAATGAAGAAACAGCCTGCTTAGCTTCGCTTATATTACGATAGTTACCATAGATGAGTACATACCATGGGTTACCATTACGCTGAGTTTTATAGATAGCGTAGTTTCCATTAAGGTTCTTTTTAGCGAAAGCTTCTAAGGTATCTTGGCGACTTGCACCACTTAGTTGCAATGTGTAATTTGAAGCTGGAATAGAACTTAAATTGCCGGCAGACAATGAACCTGAAACCACGGGCTTAGAGGCGGGCTTAGATTGTGTTGTTGCTGGTGGAGTTACCGGTTTTGTTGGCGGTGTTTTTATTTCAGCCGGTTTCTGTACAGGTTGCACCGGCTTGGTTGCTGGTGGTTGTGTAACAGGTTTCTCTGGTTTTGGTTGTTGTGAATTTAATGACTGTTGCTGACCTGTTGCTTGGTTTATACCTGCTTGTTGTTGATTTAAAGAATCAACAATATCACCAGGGATCTCAACACGTTGACCTTGTGAATCAATCATTGGAGGTAAATTTTGTGAAGGCGGTGTCGCAGGTTGGATTTCTTGCCCAGAAATAGCTTGAGGTGTTGATGGTTGGCTATTTTCTGTAGGCGTAACGGATGATGGTTGTTGAGACAGATCGATATTTCTTTCTGTTCCGGTTGGCGATGAAGGTTCCGTTGTTTCTGGTGATTTTAATGCAGAGCTTATTGCAATAATTAGCAGAATAAGTACGAGGACACCAACACCAATCATCATCTGTTGACGGGATACAGAGAAGCGCGCATTTTTTAATGGGTTGTTACGAGGTCGGTTGGTTCGACGTTCAGGTCTATCCGATGTATCAGGTTTGAGTGAGTTATCACTCTTGGTTTCATTATCAGGTTTGAACTCGTCCATTATGCCCTCCGTCAGAGCGTCAAAAAGCGAAAATATTCTATTCAGCCTTAGCCATTACCTCATAGTATAAGGATGAAACGCTTTTTCCGAAACGTTGCATTTGACAATATTAACCAGAATTATCCTTAAATAGGTGTTCTGGTTTACTTCTAGTCAGGTAATGGGGAGCTTAATTTGCATTAATGCAAGATGTTATCGCTTTGTGGACTTGTTCGCGAGAAATATCCGCACGTAATTCGGATTGACCGATACCTTTTGGTAAAACGAGGTGTAATTTGCCACCAGATACCTTTTTATCTCTCATCATATGAGGTAAATAGTCATCAGGTGTCATTTCTACTGGGCCATTGACAGGAAGATTTGCTTTTTCAAGTAATTGAATGACACGTAGTGTTTCTTCTTCAGTAAATTGACCAAGTGCTTGAGAGGTTCTTGCCGCCATTACCATACCTGCGGCAACGGCTTCACCATGCAACCAAACGCCATATCCCATATGAGCTTCAATAGCGTGCCCATAAGTATGGCCAAGATTGAGGAGTGCACGTAATCCACTGGTTTCTTTTTCGTCTGCGGCGACAACTTCCGCTTTAAGCTCACAGCAACGACGGATACAAAATGCCATCGCTTTAGGATCAAGTGCCAAAAGTTTATCAATATTATTCTCAAGCCAGATAAAGAAGTCTTTATCTAAAATGATGCCATATTTAATAACTTCAGCTAAACCAGATGAAAGTTCACGAGGTGGTAATGTGGCAAGGCAATCGAGATCAATAATGACAGAAGCTGGTTGGTAAAAAGCCCCAATCATATTCTTGCCAAGAGGATGATTAACTGCTGTTTTTCCACCAACAGATGAATCAACTTGTGATAACAAGGTAGTCGGTACTTGGATAAAGCGAACACCGCGTTGATAACTTGCTGCCGCAAAACCGGTTAGATCACCAATAACACCCCCGCCTAATGCGATAAGTGTTGTATCTCGATTATGATTTTTTTCTAATAATGCAGTAAAGACATCGTTCATGATTTCAAGCGATTTATATTGTTCGCCATCAGGTAAAATCACGCTATCAACCAAAATACCTTGTTTCTTTAAGGTATTTGTTACCTTTTCTAAATACAGCGGAGCAAGCGTTACATTTGTAACTATCATAACTTGCTGCCCTGATTTTAATGGTAAAAAGGTATCAGGTTGATGAAAAAGGCCAGAAGCAATGGTAATGGGATAGCTTCTTTCACCTAATGTGACAGCGATTTTTTCCATAACAGTGGCCTTCTTCTTATTGTCTTTGTTTAACCTTATAAATAGCTGAATTTATTAGTTTTGTTCTAATAATTCAATTATTTGATTGGCTACAATTTTTGCACTCTGATCATCAGTATGAATTGTGATGTCAGCAATCTCTTCATAAAGAGGATTACGTTCTTCAGCTAATGTCTCTAGGACATCGCGCACAGGCTCAACACCTTGCAATAAAGGACGTTTTTTATCACGTTGGGTACGAGCGAGTTGCTTTTCAATGTTTGTTTCTAAATAAACAACCACACCACGTGCAGATAGTCTGTTACGGGTTTCTCGCGATTTCACCGAACCACCACCTGTAGCAAGCACGATACCTTGCTTTTCAGTGAGTTCGTTGATGATTTTCTCTTCTCGTTGACGGAAGCCTTCTTCGCCTTCTACATCAAATACCCAACCTACATCCGCACCTGTACGCCGCTCAATTTCCTGATCGGAATCATAAAACTCCATACTAAGTTGTTGAGCTAACTGACGACCAATAGTGCTTTTGCCGGCACCCATAGGCCCAACCAGAAAGATATTACGTTTCTCTGCCATGTTTTTGGTATTACTAAGATATTCGTTAATGATAACCCGCCCCGCCAAATTCATTCAGCGACGGGACCTAAACTGAAATTTATGAGTGTTTATCTAATACACACCTGATAACATTTGTTATCTACTCTCATAATAAGACTGAGTTCTTTCAGTAGATCGCTATAAAATAACCACATGCTGTTGCAAACAACAACATAGGATAAAAATCCCTTTGCCTACAGTACATAACAAAAACTACTAAAAAAGTAATCATCTTTGTTGGCAACGCGAAGATTCTAACACAATTTAGTCGGAAAACCGCATCTGATAATATTGTCTTTTTCGTCATCAAGCGATCAATATTACATATAAAAAGCCCTACCTCCAAGAATAGAGGAAGTGCATAAAATGTATCCGTATTATCATTGTGATGTTTCAGGCTCACTCAAATTAGCTAACCCTTGTAAGCTAAATCGTCCTCATCGTCAAATCTATAAATACTGATTATAAGAAAAAACAATGAATAACTCTCAGTTTAATCCTAGTAAAAAACAGGTAATTTATTGTATTTTAAAAACAAAAAAATTTTTGCATAAAAAGTTAGATTAATTTGGGTGTAATAAAAATAACCAATTCATGGCGACTCTGCTGATCTCTTTTATGGCTAAAAAGTACTCCTAATAACGGAATAGAAGATAATAAAGGAATGTTTGCTGTATGCTCTTGCTGCTTTTGTTGAAATATTCCTCCTAACATAATGGTTTCTCCATCATTAATCGTGACTTCTGTACTGATCTCTTGCTTATCTATGGAAAGGTGCTCACTTCCTCCCTGTACAAGTGCGATACCTGGTGTATTTTGGCTTATTTTAAGTATTAACCTTATCTTTTTATTCCTTTGGATCATCGGTGTGACTTCCATCCCTAATACGGCCTCTTTAAATTGAACACGAGTGGTTTCATTATCTCGGCTGACATAGGGGATCTCCGTTCCTTGTTTGATTGAGGCTGTTTTCTCATGAGCTGCTGTCAATCTTGGGCTGGCAATAATTGATAATTGCTTTTCTTGTTCTAATGCACTTAACTCAAGTTCTAATAGCCGGCCGTTAATTCGAGCAATGTTAAAGGCAATAGAGTGAAGTGGGTTTTTGGTGTTTTGATGGAGTGATAAAGCAGAAAGCGAAGGTATTGATAAAGCTGAATTTGAAGGGGGAGATATTGTGTTAGGGTGTGTCGATGTTGCTTCAACATGGGTTGTTTTTAACGTGTGCAATCCCCATTGAGCACCTAATTCATTTAACGCGTCTTGACTGCTACTGATGATATGCGCAGTGATATAAACTTGCTGTTGTGGTGTATCTTTTAATCTCAGCCAGTCTGCAATTTCAGAAAGTGCTTTATCATTATCAACAATAGAAAGGCTATTAGCGTCACTATCAGCAATGACACGGCCTTGTTTACTTAATAGTGGAATAGCGTGCGTGCTAAGTTGTTTTGCTAACGTATCTGCATCGGCATAATTTAATGGATAGAGCCGATGGTGTAACTGTTCAGTTTGTTGAGTTTTAGTCAATGGTTCATCAATGAGTGTTGGTGGTGCTTTTTCATGATTAATGACATCAAGGACGTCAGGAAAAAATGGATCTCTCGAATGAGCAAAAACGGAAGTTGTCATCAATAACACAATAAAAAAAAAACTATTTTCATGATATGTCCTCTTGTTCTAAAGAGAGTTCCTTTAGTGTCGTCAGTGTAATTTGAACTGAAAGTAACTTAGTCTCTGTTGGCATAATATTGAGAGAAACAAGCAATAATCCGGTTTGATTAAGGAATTCTAGTAAAGTTAAGAAGCGGGCATAAGGCAAAGTAAACGTGAGTTTATATAATGAATTAGATGAATTCTCCCAAGTTTCAGGGATGAAATGATAAGTCATAAGTATGTGTTGTAGTTGCTCAGAAGCTGAGGGGATATTCAATGGAATATTATAATCCGCTTGTTGTGCTATAAGTGATCCGAGGGAGGGAATTGTCTCTAACGTCCTTTGATAATGATGAATACGAGAGAGACTTTGTTTTATTTCCATGTGTTGTTGGGTTATTTCTTGCTGATAGTCTGTATAAATAAAGAAGTAGTAAAGTAGAAAGATAATAAAAGGTATCGTTAAGCTTAGTAATGTTATTTGCCACATCGCAAGAGAAACCACAAATTGTAACCATTTCACATTTATCTTCATGGTATTTCCTCAACCTCTTTTTTATTCCATCGCTCATCAATTTCCCATTTTCCTGTTAGATGAACTTCGGTATAGGACGGGGAGATTTTACTTTGTTGTAAATAATCCAGTGATAGGGGGGCAAGAATGGGGTGATGTTTAAAATGGGCTATAAAAGAGAGCGTGTGTGTATTGGGTAAAATAAGTGCCAAAGAGTGACGATTATCCATATCAGAATAATGGCTTACCCATACAGCCGGTGGGAGATATGTTTCAATAGCTTGAAAAAAACGTATGTAATGTAAATAACGTAACCAATTTTGATAATAGAGCGAATAGCGTTGATAACATAAATAGGTTTGTTTTTTCTGTTGTTGATAAATGTTGAGTTGCTCTAGCAAGCTCCTTTCTTGTTGCTGGGTTCGAATATGTAGTGCTGTGGTGCTATCTCTTTTTTGGACTAAATGATAAGTGTAATAACCGCAAGCTATCAGCGTGATAGTGATAAACACTAACGTTTGATAAGTCCATATTACTGTTTTTTTTCTAAATAAATTGTGGCGCCACGGTAGATAATTTACTTGATACATGATGTCTCCCAAGGGCGTAATGCTAAACCAAGCGCAATAAGAGAAAGTGAGCTTTCTTTTGCGGTGAATTGAAATAAACAATGGGAAAAATCAGGCCAAAGAGGCATTAAATGGTTAAAATATATCGCATTATCACCAGCAAAATAACATTGCTCTTTAGACCAATGATATTTTTCTATGAGTTGATAGATAAGTTTTTTTTGCTCCTGTTGATTCTGATAAGAGCACGTGCCGTAATGGGGCATTTCATCATCAGATGAAACCCAAAAGAGAGAGTTATTTTTGCAGTAAATAAGCTTACTTTTTGGTGAGATATTAAGGTAAGAGGCTAAATAACGTAGCGCACACGCAGGAAGATCAATCGCAGAGAGTGTTAACTTTATTTGGGAGAATAAGGCAATATACTTATCTAATGCGACCTTATGACATAAATGAATAGCGAGTTTGCCGTTATTTTGCCGATAGTCAAAATTAACAGGGATTTTGGTATTTTGTGTGTAAGATGTGGCTCGTAACTGTGCTAGTCGATAACATGCCGCAGATGTAAGGGAAACGGGGTGTGGTAGCGGGATAGTCTGATAGTTTTCATAAATATCGGGTAACGAAAGGGTAATATTGTTAATAAAAGGGAGATCCTTGCGCCAGTTTATTAAGATATTTCTTAATTTTGTATCATCTAAATCGTCATTGAGAGGTAAAGGGAATTGCCAAAATGCACTGATCTTCCATTGTTTATTCTGCTGAAAGACCAAAACAGCATTGATATGATGAGTATTAATTTCAATTCCAATCTGGTAATTGTGTGTTTCCATAAATGATATCCATATCTATTGATGAGTAATTGCCTATTTTCAAAGGGGCGTTACCTTTATACTACGCACTGTTTGTTTATAAACTGCCCAATTCACACTACATGGGAAATTTAAGGTGAAGTTCTTAAAATATTTTTTCATCTTCGTTTTGGCTTGCATAATTTTGGGAGCTGCTTCGATATACGGTATGTATAAGTATGTTGAGCCTCAGTTACCTGATGTGGCGACATTAAAAGATGTTCGTTTACAAACCCCTATGCAGGTTTTTAGTGCAGACGGAGAGTTAATGGCACAATACGGCGAAAAACGTCGTTTACCGTTAACGTTGGAGGAGATGCCTCCTCAATTAATTAATGCTTTTATTGCAACAGAAGATACCCGTTTTCGTGAGCATCACGGTATTGATCCTATTGGGATCTCGCGTGCGGTAGTGGTGGCATTAACTTCAGGACAAGCTTCTCAAGGTGCAAGTACCATTACGCAACAATTAGCACGAAATTTCTTTTTAACACCTGAGAAGAAATTGATGCGAAAAATCAAAGAAGCCTTCTTGGCTATTCGCATTGAAAAAGAGTTAACTAAGGATGAAATTTTAACACTGTATTTAAATAAAATTTATCTGGGTAACCGTGCTTATGGTGTGGGGGCCGCGGCTTATGTTTACTTTGGTAAAAGTGTGCATGACCTTAGCCTTAATGAAATGGCCGTCATTGCTGGTTTACCTAAAGCCCCTTCTACACTCAATCCACTCTATTCTTATGATCGTGCTTTAAAACGTCGTAATGTTGTTTTACTGCGTATGTATGAAGAGAATTACATTACTCGTGCGCAGTATGAAAGTGCGCGAGCGGAACCTATTGTTGCGAAATATCATGCACCTCAGATTGATTTCTCAGCTCCATACCTTACTGAAATGGTGAGAATGGAGATGTATGAGCGCTATGGTGAAAATGCTTATACTGATGGCTATAAAATTTACACTACCGTTATTCGTAAAGACCAATTAGCCGCTGAAAAAGCCTTACGCGACAATGTGATTGATTATGATATGCGTCATGGTTATCGCGGTGCTCAAGAAGTCCTTTGGCGTGCAGGCCAAACGCCGTGGGATAACGACGCAATTAGTAAAAAATTAAAACAAATCCAAACGTATGGACCATTAATTCCAGCGGTTGTGTTGTCTGTGGATGCCAAAGAAGCGAAAGTCGTTTTAAAGAATGGCGATAACATAACTCTTGATTTAAAAGCCGTTCGTTGGGCTCGTAAGTTTATTTCAGATACAGCTCAAGGTGCGACACCAACAAAAGTTGATGCGGTTGTTAATGCTGGTGAGCAAATTTGGGTTCGCCAAAATAATGATAATAATTGGGTATTAGCACAAATTCCGGGCGTTAATGCGGCATTTGTTGCATTAAATCCGTTAAATGGTGGAATTATTGCCCTTGTAGGGGGCTTTGATTTTGAAATTAGTAAATTTAATCGTGTTTCTCAATCATTACGCCAAGTAGGTTCGAATATTAAACCTTTCTTGTATGCGGCTGCTTTAGATAAAGGTTTAACCTTATCTACGTTACTTAATGACTTACCGATTAGTCGTTGGGATGCGGGAGCAGGCACTGATTGGCGACCTAAAAACTCACCACCAACTTACGCAGGTCCTATTCGTTTACGTCAGGGATTAGGTCAGTCTAAAAACGTAGTAATGGTTCGTGCAATGCGTGCAATGGGCGTGGATTATGCCGCAGACTATCTCTTACGTTTTGGTTTTCCTAATCAAAATATAGATAGAACAGAATCCTTAGCATTAGGCTCGCCATCATTTACACCTATGCAAATGGTGCGCGGTTTTGCTGTTATGGCGAATGGAGGATATTTAATTGAACCTTACTATATTCAACGTATTGAAAATGCAGAAGGTGAAGTGCTGTTTACTGCGGAGCCAAAAGTAGCGTGTCCAGACTGTACTGATATTCCAGTTATTTATGGTGATACCATGCGTTCTATTGCTTTATCAGATGACTATATGGAAAATGTTGCTCAGTCTAATACCTCACAGCCTGCTGATGCAGCACCTGACATTGAATTAGAACAAGCTCCGTTAGCTGAAACTGTTAAAGAAAGCCCTTATGCACCACACGTCATCAGCACACCACTGGCTTACTTAATGCATGATGCGTTAAGGACAAACCTTGTCGGTGAACCTGGATGGTCTGGTACAGGTTGGCGAGCTCTTCGTGACTTAAAACGCCAAGATATTGGTGGTAAAACTGGGACAACCAACAGTTCTAAAGATGCGTGGTTCTCGGGTTATGGTGCGAATATTGTTGCTACAGCTTGGATTGGTTTTGATGACAGTAGCCGAAACCTAGGACGTACGGCGGCTAGTGGTGGTGAAGCGGGTGCTAAAACAGCGCAACCTATTTGGAATGACTTTATGAAAGTTGCACTCGATGGTGTGCCTGTAAATATGATGCCGGTACCAAAAGGTGTTGTTGCTGTTCAAATAGATAGAAGAACGGGCAAACTCGCAGGTGAAGGTGCATCAATGAAAGAGTATTTTATTGAAGGTACACAACCAACGGAAAGTGCAAAAAGTGAAGTGGGAACACGGATTTTTGAGGATAATGGTGAATCTAACGAGTTATTCTAATTAATCAAAAAATAAAAAACCGGATGTTAACGTCCGGTTTTTTATTACCTATTTATTTTGTAAATAGCGATGTGCGAGGAAGAGAGCACTGACACTACGTGCTTCGGTAAAATCAGGATGATCCAGTAAATCCATCATTTTTGCGATAGGCCAACGTACTTGGATAAGAGGTTCTGGTTCATCGCCTTCCAGTTGTTCAGGATAAAGATCATGTGCAATGACGATATTCATTTTGCTGGAAAAATAAGAGGGTGCCATAGAAAGTTTTGCTATTTCTGTTAAAGAGTGGGCACCATAACCAATTTCTTCTTTGAGTTCGCGGTTTGCGGCTTGTAGGGCATTTTCGCCAGGATCAATGGCACCTTTAGGAAAGCCAAAGTCATAATTTTCGATACCGACAGCGTATTCTCGAATAAGGATAAGGTTGTCATCAATAATCGGAACAATCATAACGGCTTCACGGTTAGCTGGCTTCATGCGCTCATAAATACGTTTTTCCCCGTTACTAAACTCCAGATTAACGGATTGGATCTGAAATAATTGAGAACGGGCGATGTTATCAATGTTTAATATATTGGGTTTTTTAAGTTCTTTCATAACAGCCCCTGGCAGAATAGAGATTAACCTGAATTTAACACATTAATGACAAAATAAATCTAACAATTAGATTTAGCTTTTAAGGGAAAATTGAGTACACTCCGCTATTAAACCTAGTTATCTATTGATTTTTTGAGAATATTATTATTTATTGATTCGCTATTTTACCCGAAGATAGTTTTGTTAGCGGATATAAAATTGATAAGAGATATAAATTATAACGCCGTGACAAAAAGATAATCTATTGTATTTAAATAAAAAATAGAACAAAAGAATAGGAATTGCCTTATGTTAGGCAGGGTTTTAAATTTGTTATTGTTACTACGCAGCATCAGTATAAGTATGGGGAAAAAATGAGATTATCAGTCATTATATTGGCTATCGTTATGATAAGCCTATTTATAATGGCCGCCTTTCTATTCTTTAAAAGAAGGCGGCTTGATGACTCACATCATCTCCCATCTCTTGCTAAACCGACTTATCGTAAGCTCACTGCTGATGATTATGGGCTTATTAGTGATTATTTATCTTATTTTGGTACGTCAGATTTTTCTTCTGGATATTCATTACAAAATTTCCCCGAAATGCCAATTAAAGGCGAAATTGTGACGACATTAAGAAATATCGTTAACCGTTTTGCAGGGTCTTCGGAAGGACTAAATCATTGGCGTTACTATATTGATGCTGTAGAAATTCATATCCCCCCGCTACTTGTTCCTTATCTTCAACAAGAAAATGTCCTTGATGTTGTGTGTACGCCATCTATCCCCATCGTCGTTGGTGTTAATGGGCATTTCTTAAAAGATGAAAAAATTCATTTTTCCGCACTCAGTTTAAAACAGCTTTCTGAACCTATCTTGGCAAATGGTTCATCAACAATCCAAAAAAATGAGGGTGATGCTGCTCACCTCCTGCAAATTAGAGAAGAGACTAACGAAGAATATCGATTACATAACTCATCTGGTTTTTGGGATGGTTCTTTTGTTTGTATTGGGCTTACATTATGGTTAACGGCCTTAATGATGCCCCAAGTTTTTCTTCCTTGGATCTTAGCGATAGGAAGTGCATTTCTTGCCATTGGTCTTTTCCTTATTCACAATCCTTTGATTAAGCCACGTAAGCAAGAAGTTCACTGTTTTAAAGGACGTTTGAAACGTTGGGGACTTTTTGGCAACTTTGATCATGGACAGGTAAAAAATGTTTCTTTAGGGGGGATAGATCTTATTTATCCACCTCATTGGGAGCCTTATATTCAAAGTGATATTGATAAGGTGACCTATTTAGAAATGTATCCTAGTCATCATGTTATAAAGCAAGGAAATTATCTTTCATTGCATGATGAAGAAAAAAATTATCCTTATAAACGGTATATTAAAAATATTGTTTTCGTTTTCTGGAGCTTGTTTATTATAGGTATGTTGTATCTTTATCAGCCACTTTCTCTGTCAATGAAACTTAGCTTTTCATGGCTAAAAGATACAGAACCGCATTTAGTGACTAATTTTACTGAGTTGGAAACAACCGATTTGCATGTTGGGGATATTATTCAAGCGAAAGGGGTTGGGATGTGTTATATGCCACCTAATCTATCAAGTAAGAATAATAAAACCATTTTTGCACCTTTTGATTGTTCTGGCATTTATTGGAACAACAGCAATCCAATGCCGATGCCTGAGTCGAGTACAATTGAAAAAGCGGCAGCGCTATTACATATGGTTGAAGAGCAACTTCATCCCGTTTCTAATAATCGAGTTAACCCAAGTTTAGGTCAAGCAATTACTAAATCAGGAATGAATCTATTAGATAACTTCGACGGTATTGTGTTGAAAACAGAAGATTTATGTCCGAGAGAAAATGAATGTATCCGTTTGAAAATGGCATTAGTGAACTTAAGTAACGTCAATGATTGGACGGCATTAGTTCAACGCGCTGAGAGTGGTAAATTAACTGGTACCAATGTTTTATTACGAGCAGTAAGTGCTGAGGCCTTGGAAAAGCTTATCGATACCACCACATCTTCTTTTATCTACCGAGAAATAGATAAAGCCGCAATACTGTTAAATAGTCCACCACCTGGTGGTGTGCTATTAATCAGTGATGAAAGAAAACAGCTTGTTGATTACGCTTCAAGTTCAAACTCAGTGTTTGAACCTACTCCGTTAGAACAGTGGCGAGAATTACAGCGTTTATCCGATATTTTATTGCACACACCTTTTGATACAGGTGGTGTAATAACTGGCATGGTTGTTGATGCAAATGGCACGTTACAGATATTTTTACATAGCCTGCCTGATCCAATGACAATGTTATATTACATCGGTAATACGTTATTATTGTTTCTTGCTATCGGGTTTTTAGTATTGAACCTATTTCTTATCATCCGGCGTCGGCGACAAAATAACCAACGCATGAATAAGATCAGTCTCTATTATGAGCACTGTTTTTATCGCCCTCCTCAGTAAGTCCCTTGTTGTGGAAGGCTATGTGTTTACACTATCGCCTTCATAAAGAAGTTGAAGTTAAGGAGAAAGGGATGAGTCAATCATCACAAGAAAGTGGTGTCCGTTTAGATAAATGGCTTTGGGCTGCACGTTTCTATAAAACGCGTGCTATTGCTCGCACAATGATTGAAGGTGGAAAAGTTCACTACAATGGTGTGAGAGGCAAACCAAGTAAAATCGTTGAAGAAGGCGCTGAAGTACGCCTAAGACAAGGTAATGATGAACGGACAGTAACCATTCTAATGGTGAGTGCGCAACGACAAGGTGCTACACAAGCGCAGGCACTCTATTGTGAAACTCCAGAGAGTATCACTAAAAGAGAAAAAATGGCGCTAGCGAGAAAAATGAATGCGTTAACTATGCCTCATCCTGAGCGTCGCCCTGATAAAAAGGAAAGACGTACCTTACTTCGCTTCAAACAGACAAATTTACAAGAATCGGATTAAACGATTCCCTGAAATGAGAGAAAATTATGTCTAAAAAAGACTCTTTATCACGTTTTTTATTTGAAAAAAACGCGGTACGTGGTGAATTGGTCAATGTGACTGAAACCTATCAATCTATGCTTGAAAATCATCATTATCCTGAGCCTGTTCAATGTCTTCTAGGGGATTTGCTGGTGGCAACGAGCTTGTTAACAGCAACGCTTAAATTTGAAGGAGATATTACTGTTCAAATACAAGGCGATGGCCCGGTACGATTGGCGGTTATCAATGGCAACAATAATCAACAAATGCGTGGTGTTGCGCGTGTGAGTGATGATGTTAAGGCGGGCAGTACATTAAAAGAGATGATTGGTAATGGTTTTATGGTCATCACAGTAACTCCGGAGAAAGGTGAGCGTTATCAAGGCATTGTTGCTCTTGATGGTGAAAATATTGAAGCTTGTATTGATAACTATTTTAAGCAATCAGAACAGTTACCAACTCGTGTATTTATCCGTAGTGGTATACAAGAGGGCAAGCCTGCTGCGGCTGGTATGCTATTACAAGTACTACCTGCATCAGAAGAGTTCACTGCTGAGCATACAGCAGAACATTTTGAATTACTTACACAATTAACTCACACTATTAAAGCTGAAGAGTTATTTACACTAGATACTAAAGAGATCTTACATCGTTTATATCACGAAGAAGATGTCACTCTTTATGAACCTCAAGCTGTTGAATTTCATTGTACTTGTTCTCGTGAACGTTGTGAAAATACATTAGTAACATTGTCTAAAGAAGATGTGAATCACCTGTTACAAGAACAAGGAAATATTGATATGGAATGTGAGTATTGCGGAACTCATTACATCTTTACTGAGAGTGATATTAATAATATCAATAAGTTAAATGATTCTGAATTACACTGATTCGATTTAGCAAGGTGATTTTATTAAAAGGACGCTATTTTGCGTCCTTTTTTATTCAACAATTTTTCTGTAGTTTTGTGCATTAGCTCTCGTTCTTAAAATAAAAAAATTATAAATTTTCAAAATATTGATAACAATCGCTGTTAATTACTCGTAACACCCTAATATTGCTCGTAGAAAGGTCTATTTATCAGGAGCGAAACTATGAGCGTTAAAGGTCTTACCCCTAAGGATCTCCAGCAGTACGGCATTAAGGACACGAGTGAAATCATTTATAACCCAAGCTATGAGCTGTTATTTAATGAAGAAACTAAGCCTGGATTAACAGGTTATGAGCGAGGCACATTAACCTCGTTAGGCGCTATTGCCGTTGATACAGGTATATTTACTGGACGTTCTCCGAAAGATAAATACATTGTTCGTGATGATGTTACTCGTGATACCGTGTGGTGGGCTGATCAGGGAAAAGGTAAAAATGATAACAAGCCCCTCTCACAAGAAGTATGGTCTGATTTAAAATCATTAGTAACCAATCAGCTATCAGGCAAACGTTTGTTTGTCGTTGATGCATTTTGTGGTGCGAATGCAGATACACGTTTGAAAGTCCGTTTTATCACGGAAGTTGCCTGGCAGGCACATTTTGTTAAAAATATGTTTATTCGTCCCGAACAAGAAGAGTTGGAAAATTTTACACCAGACTTCATTGTGATGAACGGGGCCAAATGTACCAATCCTAATTGGAAGGCACAAGGACTCAATTCTGAGAACTTTGTTGCTTTCAATTTAACTGAACGCATTCAGTTAATCGGTGGTACTTGGTACGGTGGCGAGATGAAGAAAGGTATGTTCTCTATGATGAACTACTTCCTTCCTCTTAAAGGTATAGCTTCTATGCACTGCTCAGCAAACGTTGGCGAAAGTGGTGATGTGGCTATTTTCTTTGGTTTATCAGGTACAGGTAAAACAACGCTTTCAACGGATCCTAAGCGTAAGCTAATTGGTGATGATGAGCATGGTTGGGATGATGACGGCGTCTTTAACTTTGAAGGTGGTTGTTACGCGAAAACAATTCATTTATCAAAAGAAGCTGAACCTGATATTTATGGTGCAATTAAACGTGATGCACTATTAGAAAACGTGGTTGTATTATCCGATGGTTCTGTTGATTTCGATGATGGCTCAAAAACAGAAAATACGCGTGTTTCTTACCCGATTTATCATATTGATAATATCGTTAAACCTATTTCTAAAGCGGGTCATGCCAAAAAAGTTATTTTCTTAACGGCAGATGCTTTTGGTGTGTTACCTCCGGTTTCTCGTTTAACGCCAGAACAAACACAATATCATTTCTTATCAGGATTTACGGCTAAACTTGCAGGAACGGAACGTGGAGTGACAGAGCCAACACCAACATTCTCAGCCTGTTTTGGTGCTGCGTTCTTATCTCTGCATCCAACACAATACGCTGAAGTATTGGTAAAACGTATGCAAGCATCAGGTGCAAAAGCTTATTTGGTTAATACGGGGTGGAATGGTACGGGTAAGCGTATATCAATTAAAGATACACGCGCTATTATTGATGCCATCTTAAATGGTGATATTGATAAAGCACCGATGAAAACATTACCTGTGTTTAATTTAGAGATCCCAACTGTATTGCCGGGTGTTAACAGTGAAATCTTGGATCCTCGTGATACTTATACGGATAAAGCTCAATGGGATACTAAAGCAGACGATCTTGCAGATCGCTTCGTGAAAAACTTTGATAAATATACGGATACGCCAGCAGGTCAAGCATTGACTAAAGTTGGGCCTAAACGTTAATTTCTCTCAGTATGGATCTCGAAACACCAAATTCATAGGATATGATTTTGGTGTTTTTTTATCTTAAATAAAAAAAATCCCTGAAATGCGAGAGAATTTCAGGGAAGAGAAAAATAAAGTGAAATAGTTTATTAGAGAAAAATTGACTTTAGAGGGTGATAGCCCAACTATGCTGTTACAGGAGGTAAATCAAACAGTAAAATTTCACTGTCTTCGTCACCAACGAAACGGATCATATCTTCATTAGCAATTGCCACACCATCACTGGTGGTCGCAATAATGTCATTAATCGTTATTTTACCTTTTACAACTTGTAGCCAAACGTTACGCCCTGTTTGGGGGTGATATTGTGCTTCTTCACCTTGTTTCAGATTCCAGCGCCATAACGTCATATCTTGAAAGACTTTTAAAGAGCCGTCACGCGCATCTGGCGACAAAATAAGTTGTTTGTTCTCTGTGGTATCAAAACGGCGTTGATCGTAACGTGGTGTGATACCGAGCGTATTAGGTATAATCCAAATTTGGTAGAAATGTAGTCCCTTATCACTATTAGGGTTATATTCCGAGTGAGTGATCCCCGTACCGGCACTCATTATCTGGAATTCACCTGCAGGTACATTTTCTTTATTACCCATACTGTCTTTATGCTCAATATTACCTTCAAGCACATAGGTTAAAATTTCCATGTCTTTATGAGGGTGAGTACCAAAACCTTCACCCGGCATGACGCGATCTTCATTAATAACGCGTAATGCAGAAAACCCCATAAAATCACGATCGTAATAATTTGCGAAAGAGAAGGTATGCCAGCTATCTAGCCAACCATGATTAGCGTGTCCTCTTTCATTTGCTTTGCGTAGATAAATCATAATGTGTTTCCTTCTCTGAAGTTGTTGAACACAGTTTACGCAATAGCACAAAGTAGAAAAGCGGAGGAATTTAACCTGAGGATCCAAATAATTTGAATAAGAGAAAATAAAAATATCGAATAAGTTCTAGAAAAGAAAAAAGCCAGCACCCGGCTGGCTAAAATAAAACACTGGAAGCAATGTGAGCAATGTCGTTCTTTCATATCACCCTGAAGGTGGTGCATCTGAAAGTGTTATTGATGATAATAGTTCTCAGTATCATTTGTAAAGTCTTTTTTTTAAGCAAAATAGAAAAAAAAGCTGAAAAGATTTTAACTCACTGATTAACGAGTCGTTTTATTTTAATAATTTTTTAAAAAAGCAATATAACCAATTAGTTAACAGTAATTTTTATAAGGTTATTCATAGAAAAAGAAGAACAAATGAGTGATAAAACCAGTATAAAAGAGGGGATATAAGCTATTTTGAGCCACTATTAAAAGATAAAGCAAAACCCAGGCATCACATATTGATGATAACTGGGTTTTTGTTATGTATAACTTATAATTTTATAGAATTATAAAACTAATATTTATAACTTTAATATTTGCAAATTTATTCATTATTACTCAGCAAACGTTGATTTTGATGTTGAAATAAGACTTTGCGCACAGGCATACGCTGAACTCCATGCCCATTGGAAGTTATATCCACCTAACCAACCCGTTACATCGACCACTTCACCAATAAAATAGAGCCCTTTTACTTTTGTGGATCCCATTGTTTTAGAGGAAAGGGCGCGAGTATCTATGCCACCTAGTGTGACTTCTGCTGTGCGGTATCCTTCCGTGCCATTAGGTTGAACTGGCCATTCTTGTAGCAAAGTTGCAATTTGAGTAATGCGCTCGTTACTGAGTTGAGTTAGAGAGATATCTGGGAGTTGTTTATTTTCTATCATTATTTCGATCAATCGCTTTGGTAATAGGCGAGAAAGCGTATTTTTTAATGATTGTTTAGGATGTTCTTGTCGTTTTTCCTGTAAAAAGTGTTCCAGATCATTATCTGGAAGTAAGTTAATACTCACATACTCTCCAGGTTGCCAATAACTTGATATTTGTAAAATAGCAGGGCCAGAAAGACCTCGGTGAGTAAAGAGAATATTTTCTTTGAAACTCACTCCATTTTTTGCAGTTACAGTTGCTGGAACCGCCACTCCTGAGAGTTGGCTAAATTGTTCAAGTTGAGGTTTATGCAGTGTAAAAGGCACTAATCCTGCACGAGTCGGTAAAACGGGCAGACCAAACTGCTCTGCAATTTTATAACCAAAAGGGGTTGCCCCTAAACCAGGCATAGAAAGCCCACCACTGGCAATGACAACTGATGAGGCAGTCATTGCTTTTCCATCAACAAAAATAGTGAAGCCTTCGTCTGTTTTCTCGATTTGTGTTACTTCGCTACGTAAGCGAATACTTACTTTTCCTTTTTGACACTCTGTCAGTAACAAATCCACAATCTGCTGTGCTGAGTCATCACAAAAGAGTTGTCCTAATGTTTTTTCATGGTAGGCAATGTTGTGTTTTTGCACTAGTTCAATAAAATCCCATTGAGTAAAGCGAGCAAGTGCTGACTTACAAAAATGAGGATTCTCTGATAAGTAGGCTGAAGGCTCGATATACATATTGGTAAAATTGCAACGACCACCTCCTGACATAAGAATTTTCCGACCCGCTTTTTTACCGTTATCTAGCACTAAAACAGATAATCCTGCTTGTCCTGCTAAAGACGCACAAAAAAGCCCCGCGGCACCTGCACCTATAATTACTGTATCGTATGATCCCACAATGATATCTCGTTCTTGGTTTTCTCTGACTACTTAATCAATGATTTTCGCGTAAGATCAGAGTGTTTTTGTAAAATTATATGGAGAAATCTGTATTTTTCACCTAAATTCGTATTAGCAAGGAAAAAATTTGTCAGAAATTTACTTTTTTTTTATTTTTATTAATTGAATGATATATAAGGAATTATCTTAAAAAGGCTCTGATTTTCTTGGTTATCAAATCAAAAAAAGGTTAAATTTCGCTTCCACCGTTCGCATTTGTCGCTGATAATGCGCCGCGTTCATGTCCAACTAACTGGCTTAACGTCTATGCTACATTTGTTTACTGACCTAGAATTTCATACAGGTTTAATGTTGGTTTTAGCACTACTATTTGTGCTATTTTATGAAGCTATTAACGGCTTCCATGATACCGCAAATGCGGTAGCAACGGTTATTTATACTCGTGCTATGCGAGCGCAATTTGCGGTTGTGATGGCGGGTGTTTTTAACTTCCTTGGAGTTTTGCTCGGTGGATTGAGCGTAGCTTATGCTATTGTTCACTTGTTACCGACAGATCTTCTGCTGAATGTGAGCTCAGCTCATGGCCTTGCCATGGTCTTTTCGTTGCTGTTAGCTGCCATTATCTGGAACTTAGGTACATGGTATTTCGGTATTCCAGCATCAAGTTCACATACGCTGATAGGTGCTATCATTGGTATTGGTTTAACAAATGCTATCGTGACAGATTCGTCTATCGTTGACGCGTTAAACATACCAAAAATGATCAGTATCTTCCTATCACTCATTCTTTCTCCAATTATCGGCTTGGTTATTGCAGGTGCGATGATTTTCTTACTACGCCGTTACTGGAGTGGTACGAAAAAACGTCGTCGTATTCACCTGACACCTGCTGAACGTGAGAAACAAGATGGTAAGCGTAAGCCACCATTTTGGACCCGTACTGCATTGATTTTATCTGCAGTTGGGGTGAGTTTCTCTCATGGTGCAAATGATGGGCAGAAAGGTATCGGTCTTATCATGTTGGTCTTAATTGGCGTGGCGCCTGCGGGCTTTGTCGTCAATATGAGTGCGAGCGGATACGATATCACCAAAACACATGATGCGGTTGTTCATTTACAACAGTATTATGAGAAGCATCAGCCAGCATTACAGCATGCTATCGAAAATACACCCGCAGTATCAGCCCAAACTGATCTTAGTGATACGGATTTCCATTGTAACAGTGCGAGAACGCCAATTGTTCTGAATCAAACAGAACAAATGCTGGCAAATATTAGTTCTTATGATGAACTAACAGCAGACCAGCGTGCTCAAATGCGCCGATTACTAATGTGTATCGCTGATACCGCAACAGAAGTGGCTAAACTACCTGAAACTAGTACCCAAGATGCACGGTTCTTAAAAACATTGAGTCGTGACCTGCTAAACACTGTGGAATATGCGCCGATTTGGATCATTATTGCCGTGGCATTAGCGCTCTCTATTGGGACAATGGTAGGTTGGAAACGCGTTGCAGTAACGATTGGTGAGAAAATTGGTAAAAAAGGTATGACTTATGCTCAAGGGGTTTCTGCTCAGGTAACAGCGGCAGTATCCATTGGTGTTGCAAGTTATACGGGTATGCCTGTATCAACAACACAAGTTCTGTCATCTGCGGTTGCAGGTACAATGATTGTTGATGGTGGAGGGGTTCAAACGAAGACGGTGAAGAATATCGCACTGGCTTGGATCTTAACATTACCAATTAGCATTGGTTTATCAGGTTTACTTTATTGGATATCGCTGACATTCATTGTGAATGGTTGATAACAATAAACGACCCAAATTTGTTTATAAACGGTGACTTTTAGTCACCGTTTTTTGTTTTTGTCACTTACCAAATCAGCATCGCAATTAAACTTGCTACAGCCAAAATACAAAAACGGCTCACAAGGTAAAATTGTCGATAAATTCGCTCGCAACGCATAATCACTTCAGGATTATGGTGGTTGGTATATTGGCGTTGGTTGATGTAGCGGATCAGTCGCAATTGTTTTGAAAGTTGCCCATGCATAGTAAAGAACCCATTACCATCCACCGATTGATAGAGTAATGGATCGGATTGGCGCAATATTGTAAGTAGTACCCGAATAGATGAAAAATAACGCATCATATTAATCAGGCAAAGTATACAAAGCGCCCAAAAGATAACAATGACATTAAACATAATCCCCTCCCTAGAATAATAGATTCTGAGATGAGAAAACCTTTACCCATAGAGGTTACTTTTTCTCTTATTTAAGTTTAGGTGAAATTAAGTAATAAACAAAAGTGACTTATTCAAGTTGTTTCCTTTTTCAAAAAAATGGATAAAAAATAACTCTAAAAGGGTGTTTTTGTTGTTTTTTATACTCAATTCTCATTATTATGATGATATTGTCGGTGAATGACATCGTACTAATCTAAAATGGTGTATATTGTTATTTATCGCTAGATGCTTTTCTTGATGAATCTGTCATAAGTTGTGATCAAGGCGACATCTAACTTTCATCTTAAAACGTTATATTTAATACATAGGATTGAGGCTTAACCGCCTTTCCAATCGATTAATCAGCTTATGGAAGGAGTTCACGATGGCTTATAAGCATATTCTAGTGGCAGTTGATTTATCCCCTGAGAGTAACGTCTTAGTACAGAAAGCTGTATCTATGGCAAAACCCTATAATGCCAAAGTTTCCTTAATTCATGTTGATGTTAACTATTCTGATCTTTATACCGGTCTAATTGATGTCAACCTCGGTGATATGCAACAACGTATTACTGATGAAACCCGTAACGCGTTAAAAGACCTTTCAGATAAATCAGGCTATGAAATTCAGGAAACCTTGAGTGGTAGCGGTGATTTAGGCCAAGTTCTGGTTGATGCGATTAAAAAATACGATATGGATTTAGTCGTTTGTGGTCATCACCAAGACTTTTGGAGCAAATTAATGTCCTCAGCACGCCAGTTAATAAATACTGTTCATGTTGATATGCTAATTGTTCCTCTGAAAGATGATGAATAATAATCGCTTGCTTGTTTAAGCAAAAAAAATGCCTGCCTATGCAGGTATTTTTTTGCCTAAAATTCCTATTTTTCCAGATGTTAAATAGAGTCAACCTTTTTTTTTTGTCTAATTATGAAAAAAATGTCTTGAAGTGTGAATGTATTTTAATGATATATTCAAGAAGCAAAACAACATCAACCTCACAAAACCCAAAAATATTCCGAATAAATGAGGTTACGCAATCATCACATTACACAAAAAGGAATAGCGGAATGAATATATCTGGCTCATTGTCTTCATTTTTAGAAGGGGTAGAAAAATATAACGCTCATCAGCCTGAGTATCATCAGGCGGTTCGTGAAGTTTTTACCACTTTGTGGCCTTTTTTAGAGAAAAACCCACAATATCGTGAACAATCATTACTTGAGCGCTTAGTTGAGCCTGAACGTATTATCCAATTTCGCGTTTGTTGGTTAGATGATAAAGGGCAAGTGCAAGTTAATCGTGCATGGCGTATTCAATTTAACTCAGCGATTGGACCTTACAAAGGGGGGATGCGTTTTCACCCTTCTGTGAATCTCTCCATCCTAAAATTCTTAGGTTTTGAGCAAACATTCAAAAATGCTTTAACAACATTACCAATGGGAGGCGCTAAAGGAGGATCTGACTTTAATCCTAAAGGTAAAAGCCACGGGGAAGTGATGCGCTTTTGCCAAGCTTTAATGACAGAGCTTTATCGCCATTTAGGCGCTAACACAGATGTTCCCGCAGGGGATATTGGGGTGGGTGCACGAGAAGTCGGCTTTATGGCCGGTATGATGAAAAAATTGTCTAATAGCAATGAATGTGTATTTACAGGCAAAGGTCTTTCATTCGGTGGCAGTTTAATCCGCCCAGAAGCGACAGGATACGGTTTAGTTTACTTTACTAACGCAATGCTTAAACGTCATGGTATGTCTCTTGAGGGGATGCGTGTGGCCGTTTCTGGTGCAGGTAATGTAGCACAATTCACCATCGAAAAATGTTTAGAGCTAGGTGCTACGGTTATTACAGCATCAGACTCAGGTGGTACGGTTGTTGATGAAGCTGGATTTACGACGGAAAAACTGGCACGTCTAACGGAAATTAAAAATAACTATGGCCGTGTTGAAGAATATGCCAAAGAATTTGGCTTAACCTATCTTGAAGGGCAACAACCTTGGGCTGTTCCTGTTGATATCGCTCTACCTTGTGCAACACAAAATGAATTAGATCTAGAGGCAGCAAAAGCCTTGATCAAAAATGGTGTTAAAGCGGTTGCTGAAGGCGCAAATATGCCAACAACGATTGCTGCAACAGATGCCTTTATTGAAGCCGGTGTTCTTTTTGCACCAGGTAAAGCAGCCAATGCTGGGGGGGTTGCAACCTCTGGTTTAGAAATGGCACAGAATGCGGCACGTTTAAGCTGGAAAGCAGAGAAAGTGGATGCGCGTTTACATCACATCATGTTAGATATTCACCATGCTTGTGTGAATTACGGTGGTGAAGGTAAGCAAACTAATTATATTCAAGGTGCGAACATTGCTGGCTTTGTAAAAGTTGCGGATGCAATGTTGGCACAAGGCGTGCTGTAAATCTCATTGATTCTGAACGGGTGTTTAACACCCGTCAGATCCCCTTGAATCTGCTACCCTCGTTTCCCTATCTTATCTTTTTCAAATTTTTCATCTGCTATCCTTAAAAAAGAGGCACTTTATAAAGTGGTTATTTTTGTAGGAGAAATTTATGGCAATGCAGATCGATTTTACTCTGCCAAATAAAGTCGCTGTTATTACTGGTGGAGCCACTGGAATAGGGTTATCTATTGCTAAGATGTTTATTCAGAAAGGGGCTAAAGTCGCGTTATTAGATAGATCAGATAAAGTAGAGCAAGTTGCTCAGCAATTAAATAGTGCGGTTGGTATTCAATGTGATGTCACAAATGAAGAGTCTGTACATCGTGCAGTTTATTCTGTAATTGAAGAATTTGGCCATATTGATATTTTGGTGAATTGCGCAGGTATTGTGGCGTTAGCGCCCGCGGGATCACTTTCTGTTGCGGACTGGAATAAAACGCTATCAGTTAATTTAACGGGGACATTCTTGTTATGCCAAGAAGTGGGACAATATATGTTACAACAAGGGCAAGGGAAGATTATCAATTTAGCCTCTCAAGCGGGAGTGATAGCTTTGCCCGAACATATTGCTTATTGTGCCACTAAAGCGGGTATTATCGGTATGACTAAAGTGTTAGCGTTAGAATGGGCACCTAAAGGTTTACAAATCAATGCAATATCCCCCACTATTGTGATGACCGATTTAGGAAAGCAGGCTTGGGAAGGAGAGAAAGGCGAAAAAATGAAAGCTCAAATTCCAGCTCAACGCTTTGCTGAACCAGAAGAGATTGCCGCTGCCGCTGTCTTTTTAGCGAGTAATGCTTCAGATATGATAAATGGTCATAATCTTGTTATTGATGGTGGGTATAGTATTCAATAATCAGAAAATAGAAGAAAAGCAGTGGTGGTGTAATAAAGGGGCTATAAAAGCCCCTTTATAATAAAAGGATAGCCTTAAACACAAGGATAAATATCAAAACGGTGATTTTTTGTGGTCACATTGGCATGAGCGAGTTGATTATTTAATGGCTCTGCATAATCAGGTCGTTTTACGACGACACGCTTTTTAGCTAAAGTGATTGCTGGTTCGAGTAATGCATCTGCATCTTCATCAGCACCCACTAAAGATTGAAACACTCGCATCTCTTTTTTTACTAATGCACTTTTCGCCTTATGTGGATACATCGGATCAAGATAGACGACATCAGGAGGAGGTGTGATCTCAGTGAGTGCTTGGGCAGAAGAGGCATGAATTAACGTCATTCTCTCTTGCATCCATTCGCCAATATCAGCATCAAGATAAGCACGTTTTAGGCCATCTTCAAGTAATGCAGCAACGACGGGGTGACGCTCTACCATTCTGACTTTGCAACCAATAGACGCTAATACAAACGCATCTCGACCAAGTCCTGCCGTCGCATCAACAACATCGGGTAGATAGTCTTTTTTGATCCCGACAGCTTTTGCTACCGCCTCACCTCGACCACCGCCAAATTTACGACGATGTGCCATTGTACCTTCTACGAAATCGACATAGATGCCCCCTAATTTAGGTTCATCTTGTTTGCGTAATTCAAGGTGAGTAGGCGTTAACACTAAAGCCATGATTTGCGTTTCGTCGTGAACTAATCCCCAACGTTGCGCTAAATCAGATAAGGCGCTGTTATCAGCGCCTTCTTCACAAAGTAAACAGATATTCACATATCATCCTTTAATGCCGTAGCCTTTGAGCATAGCATCAAGTTTTGGCTCACGACCACGGAAGCGTTTGAACAGCTCCATTGGCTCTTCTGAACCACCACGAGTTAAAATATTATCAAGGAATGATTGACCCGTTTCGCGGTTAAAAATACCTTCTTCAGAGAAACGAGAGAAGGCATCAGCAGCCAGGACATCCGCCCATAAATAGCTGTAATAACCTGCGGCATAGCCACCGGCAAAGATATGGCTAAAGGCATGAGGGAATCGCGCCCAAGGTGTTGAAGGAACAACAGAAACTTGCTCTTTCACACTGGTTAAGGTTTCCATCACACGAGCTCCCTTAGCGGGATCATATTCAGCATGTAAACGAAAATCAAACAGACCAAATTCTAATTGGCGTAATACAAACATTGCTGACTGATAATTTTTTGCTTTAAGCATATTATCAAGCATTGCCTGTGGTAATGGTTCGCCAGTTTCATAATGACCAGAAATAAAGGCTAACGCTTCTGGCTCCCAGCACCAGTTTTCCATAAATTGGCTTGGTAATTCAACGGCATCCCAAGGAACGCCATTAATACCTGCAACATCAGCGATATCAATTTGCGTTAACATATGATGTAAGCCATGACCAAACTCATGGAACAGTGTGGTGACTTCATTATGAGTAAACAGTGCTGGTTTATCACCTACAGGTTTATTGAAGTTACAGGTGAGATAAGCAACAGGGTTTTGTAGCTTGCCATCGGCATGACGCATTCTTCCCATGCAATCATCCATCCAAGCACCGCCACGTTTGTGTTCGCGTGCATATAAATCAAGATAGAAGCTACCACGTAAGGTGTTGCTTTCATCATAAAGCTCAAAGAAACGAACATCATCATGCCAAGTATCGATGTTGTTACGTTCTTTGGCTGTTAAACCATAGATACGATGAACAACTTCAAATAAGCCACTTAAAGCACGTTGTTCTGGGAAGTAAGGACGTAGTTGCTCATCATCGATTGAGAACAGGTGTTGTTTTTGCTTTTCGCTGTAGTAAGCCAGATCCCATGACTCTAATTTATCAACGCCATAGTGTTCTTTTGCAAATTGAGTGAGTTCAGCTAACTCTTCTTCACCTTGCGGGTGAGCTCGTTGTGCTAAGTCAGTTAAAAAACTAAGGACTTGCTCTGGAGACTCAGCCATTTTAGTAGCAAGTGACTTTTCAGCATAATTTTTAAAACCAAGCAGTTGAGAGAGTTCGTGGCGTAGTGCGAGGATCTCGGCAATAATTTCGCTATTATCCCACTGACCTGCATTTGGACCTTGATCGGAGGCACGCGTGCTATAAGCGATGCTCATCTCTTTTCTAAGTTCACGATTATCCGCATAAGTCATCACAGGAAGGTAGCTTGGCATATCAAGTGTTAACAGATAGCCGTCTTGCTCTTTAGATTGTGCGATAGCTTTTGCCGCATCAATAGCGCTTTGAGGTATACCTGATAAATCTTCTACATCAGTAATTAGTTTAGACCAACCCATTGTGGCATCTAATACATTATTACCGTATTTAGCACCTAACTCAGACATACGCGCACTGATTTCACCAAAACGCTGTTGTTTCTCTTTTGGTAAACCGATGCCTGATAATTCAAAGTCACGTAATGCATTTTCAATCGCTTTTTTCTGTGGTTGAGTTAACGCATTAAAATCCGCATTTTCTTTAATTGATTTATAAGCTTGATATAAGCCTTCGTGCTGTCCCATCCATGTACTGAATTCAGATAGTAACGGTAAACTTTGTTCATAGGCTTCACGTAGTTCAGCACAGTTTTTAACAGAGTTTAAATGGCTAACAGGGGACCAAACACGAGAAAGCTTATCGCCTGCTTCTGCTAATGGTTGGCAAAGGTTATCCCAGGTAAATTGAGTATTATCAGCCAGTAATTTTTCAACTGTTTCACGATATGTGGTTAAAACTTCGTTTAGTGCAGGAACGACATGTTCTGGTTTGATAAGGGAAAATGCAGGTAATCCCGTTGTGCTAAGTAATGGATTTGACATAAAAAACATCCTGTATTTTGGTTTGCAGTGACGTAAAACACACCACTGAGTTTATTCGTTATAGATAGTAAGATGAGGATGAAACTGTATAAGTTCAATAGTATCGCGGTAATTATCGGAGGTTTTACTCAAAAACGGGATTATTTTATTTGAAAGGGGTTTTATTGATTTGATGCACTTGGGATTAAAAATAATTCAGCGTATAATCATCTCGTTATTTCCTTTTGACCCATTCAAAAATGGAAGATCATCGTCCCCGGTGGGGCGGCTGGACTTCAAATCCAGATGGGGCCGCCAGCGGTCCTTGGCAGGTTCGACTCCTGTGATCTTCCGCCAATTAAGTTCAATACAACTCCACAAAACTCAAGTAATCCCTTATAATACCAGCCATTAATACACTTCCCAGTCTCCTGATGTCAACCTACATCAATAGGTTTTTGGGGGCATATCAGGGGGCACTAAAAATTCACCCCAAAATGAGGTGCTCCCAATGACATTAACAGCCCGTCAGGTTGAGACTGCAAAGCCTAAAGAGAAGTCATATAAACTCTTTGATGGTGGTGGTTTATACCTTGTTACCGCTAAAGGCTCACGCTACTGGAGAATGAAGTATCGCTTTGGTGGTAAATAAAAAAGATTAGCTTTTGGTGTTTTTCCTACTGTGACACTTGCTGAAGCACGTGAAATGAGAAACCAAGCAAAAAAGGTACTCGCAGCTGGTGGTGATCCCGGAGAGGTGAAAAAAGAAGAGAAGGCGATTCAAAAGCTCAGTACAGGGAATACGTTTGAAGCTATTGCTCGCGAATGGCATAAATCTAAAGCAGATCGCTGGTCACTGCGTTATTGTGATGAAATTATTGATACCTTTGAAAAGGATATCTTTCCTTATATTGGTAAACGCCCAATAGCGAAAATCAAGCCGTTAGAGCTGCTGGAAACGCTGCGTAAAATGGAGAGGCGCGGAGCCTTAGAGAAGATGCGTAAAGTCCGCCAGCGTTGCGGTGAAGTGTACAGATACGCGATCATCACTGGCAGGGCAGAATACAATCCTGCTCCTGATCTGGCAACAGCGCTTACCCCACCGAAGAAACAACATTTTCCATTCTTAACCGCTGAAGAGTTACCTTATTTTCTGAAGGATCTAGCTGGATATACAGGCAGCATGATCACTAAAACAGCAACTAAAATTATTTTGCTCACTGCTGTTCGGACTCAAGAACTTCGCTTTGCTCGTTGGTAGGATATCGATTTAGAAAAAGGGATTTTGGGAATTCCGGCTGAAGTGATGAAAATGAAGCGACCGCATGTTGTGCCATTATCTAAACAGGTGATCGAGCTATTTAATTCACTTAAGCCGCTATCAGGGCATTATGAGCTTGTCTTTATAGGCCGTAATGACCATAGAAAACCAATCAGTAAGGAAAGCGTAAATCAGGTTATTGAGTTACTTGGGTATGCAGGCTAACAGGGCATGGCTTCCGCCACACAATGAGCACGATATTGCATGAGAAAGGATATAACTCGGCATGGATTGAAACTCAGCTCGCGCATATCGATAAGAACGCGATCTGTGGCACGTATAATCATGCTCAATATATGGATGGACGCAGGGAAATGATGCAGTGGTATGCGGATTACATGGATGAGTTGGAGGGGAGGTTGGGTAATGTTGTTGATGTGAATTTTAAATAACACCACTCAATCCCATTAATTTCAGGAAGTTGATCCCATAATTGGGTACCTAAGACAATGATTAATTGTGGTTTCAATTCTTGAACTACATTTAAAACTGTGCGAAATCAGAGTTAATATCAACATTAATACTCTACAAGGCACCACGGTACTCACTTGAGGGTTCATCAAACCACCAATTTTTATTTTTAAAATAATCAATCAATTTAGGGGTTAACATTTACCCTCCTTTTTTACAGCAATTAATCAGATTTCTACGATTGAGTTCTTCTTCAGCTCTTTGCCTCCAGTAATCTTTCCGATCTGCATCAAAAAGATTACGATCTACAGGATTGATAGGGTGAGCATCCGGTTAATGTGGATGTAAAGCATTACTATATCTATATTGTTCGTGCGTTGGTGTTGATAACTCAAATAAAGGCCCTAAGCCATTTTGTTTAGAGTGATGTAGACTCACGATCTCATATTTACCATTTTTCACCACCATAGGACTTCGACCATCTTCGAGGACGATTTGAAGATTCGTTTTTACACCATCTCGCGTATTAACTTTTAAATCCCAGTCAATTGGTTGTTGATAGACAGTATATGTAATATCGGAAGGACCTGTAAAAGTTGAGCCTGTAAATAAACTACTAAGACCTAATGGATCAACCCACCCAATAGGACAATGCACATACCCATACGGATTAAAGCCACCTAATAATCCAATAGGATCTGGTGAAATATATTGCCCTGTATCCTTATCATAGTAGCGAAAGCGATTGTAATACAAGCCACTTTCTTTATCTTCATATTGTCCGGCAAATCGAAAATGGCATTCGGTATATTCAGGATCGTTATCGGCATAATCATCATGAGATTGCCAAAACGCCATTTGTCCCCAGGTATTTAACCGTCCTGCCCAGCTGACAATGCCTTTTTCGCTAAAGATTTCGCGTGGCGTGCCTTGATGGTCAGTGACGACATAATGCAGTTTTCCACGTTGATAACGTGCTGTTGGGGTAATTTCATTGGGTTGGTAGAGCCACTGAATTTGAGCGTCATAAGCGGGTGTGCCATCGGCATAAATCGGAGTTTCCTGCACCATCTGGTCGCCAGACCACAGGTAATCAACACGCTGAATGCGTTTGTTTTTAAACGGTGAATTGGGCGGTGTAATAGGGTGATTATCGACCACCTTGCTTTTACTGAGGCGTCGTCCAAAGGCATCGTAAGTGTAACGCCAGCATTCCCCTTCAGGGTTAAAACAGGCGATAAGTTGGTTAAGCGTATTCCATATTCCATTGGTAATACCACGTTTTTGCCCGAAAACCGTGTTGGTGAACCACTTTTTGGGTTAATCGACCATTAATGTCGTAGTGATAGTCTTGATAACCTTTGGCGGTGATACGGCGAGTGACACGGCCTTTTTGTTGGCGACCTTGCGGATCGGTAACTGTGGTTAAATTACCTTTGTCGTCGTAGGTCAGTTGCCATTTATCGCCAAAAGGGGAGACATAACAAGTGAGTTGTCCATTGTCATTATATTCATAACCCACTTTACGCTAAGGAGTTTGATTTTTGCTTTTTCGATTTCTTTCATTATTAATTAACCATGAACAAATTTATGGTTGGCAAGTATACACTATTCTACGTAAGAGCGTGAAAAGGGGCCGGTTTGTTGCATCAAAGCTGATATTGAATTCACTATTTTTTCTTATTGAGCATCGACTTTAAATCAGCAAAAGGATTATAAGTGGCTACACCGACATCATCTTGTGCATCTTCACCAGCGACAACAGTTGTGCCGTATTGGTCTGCTTCTGTGTATTTAGAGTGTTCGTGATCATGGCAAAACAGACACAATAACTCCCAGTTACTACCGTCTTCTGGGTTATTGGTATGGTCGTGATCAATATGATGAACGGTGAGCTCACGTAAGTTCGAATAGACAAACTCACGCGCACAACGTCCACATACCCATGGGTAGATTTTCAGTGCTTTTTCACGGTAGCCACTTTCCAACCGTGCATAGTTTTTTGGGATCAGAGCCATTGTTAGTATTACCTGTTATAAGAGAAAGTTTAACGATAGTTTTTTCAATATACTCTGAATGCACGGATAGGTTCAATCTCATAAGTCCTGTTTACTTCAATAAACCACCAATATTACAATCTGATGCACTCTTGGAAATTACAGGTATAATTTTAAAAATGACTGAGCAGATTTAGGCATAAAAATGGCAAAACTTACCTTACAAGAGCAAATGTTAAAAGCAGGGCTTGTGACCAGCAAAAAAATGGCAAAAGTCCAAAGAACGGCAAAAAAATCACGTGTTCAGGCACGAGAAGCAAGAGAAGCCGTAGAAGAAAATAAAAAAGCCCAACTTGAGCGCGATAAACTGCTGAGTGAGCAACAAAAGCAAGCAACCTTATCTAAAGAATATAAAGCGCAAGTTAAACAACTTATTGAGATGAATAGAATTACGCCAGCAAAAGGCGATATTGATTTTAATTTCACTGATAACAATGTGATTAAAAATATCGTGGTGGATAAACTGACGCAATCTCAATTAATTAGTGGGCGCCTCGCCATTGCTCGTTTGGATACTGCAAATAAAACGGAATACGCGATTATTCCAGCCAGTGTGGCGGATAAAATTACACAAAGAGATGTGGACTGTATCTTGTTAAATAATACACTTAGTAAGACAGAACAAGATGAAGACGATCCTTATGCTGATTTTAAAATACCAGATGATTTGATGTGGTAATAAGCAATGTAGCTTATTACCTCAAAGGCATAGTTTGTATACGCATTGTGCTTTATACTGCATCTGGAAATTTTTGTAGATAAAACGATTAAGTAGGCGATAATGGCAATGAACGGAATAATCACAAAGTGGTTTGAAGATAAAGGTTTTGGATTTATTAAAGATGAAAATGGTGACAACCGTTATTTTCATGTGATTAAAGTTGCCAACCCTGCGTTGATAAAGGTAGATGCAAATGTCACCTTTGAACCGACCACCAATACCAAAGGTTTATCTGCGTATGCGGTTAAAGTGATACCTGATAGCAAATACGTTTATATTGCAGGCGAGCGAATTAAGCTAACGTCAATTAAATCCTATCGAATTTACAGTGAAGAAGTGCCTGCCGATACGCGTATTGATAAAGAAAATACGGTACTTTCTGTGGGTATTTTAATGAATAGCATTAGACCCAAATCAGCAGATAACGCTAATGATATGCGTATGTTGAGAAAGCTTGCGATCACCACAATGCACGGTACAGAGATAGTTTTTACGGAAGATGAACTTGATATTGAGGAAACCGTAAAAGCACTTAAACTCTAATATCGATATTTAAAACGGGCTCTCGCAACGCGCTTTTATTGGTGCTTGGCTAATAGGGTGAACAAAATGAAGTTCACTCGCATGAAGCATGAGTCTTGGAGCCCGTTTAGTTTCTTCAATTAAGTCGCAGTCGCACCCACCATATAAATCACAACCTAAAATAGGATGCCCTATAAACTGGCTGTGAATACGTAGTTGATGAGTCCTTCCTGTTTCAGGCATAAATTGTACGCGGGTTAAAGGTAATAACGTTCCATTTTCTTGTGTATGATATAAACGTTCAATAACCTGATAACCAGAGCGTGCTGGTTTACCATTAAGGGAGCAAATCGACATACGTGGAAATAGAGCCGGATCTTTTGCTATTGATGCATCTATTATGCCTTCATTTTCCTTCAAATGGCCACACAGTAGCGCACTATATACTTTGGTTACTTTACGTTGGCTAAACTGCTGACATAAAAGAGCATTGATTGACTTATTGCGTGCCACAACCATTAACCCTGATGTCCCAAAATCAAGCCGATGAACAAGCGTACATCCCGGAAATAGCTTCACTAATCGATAATGTACTGAGTCTATATTTTGTGGATTTTTTCCTGATAAGCTCAATAATCCTGTTGGTTTATTAATAAGAACTAAATGCTCGTCTTGATAGAGGATCTCGATTTCATCATGGCAAGGTGGGGCAATAAAAGTATCGATAATCGTAGACATCAGCTTATCCGCAGAAAAAGAAGGAAGTGGATGATAGCGAATTTTAAGTTAACAGGCGAATGTAGAGATATACTCTTAATAATTTGAATATAATGATTATAAACTAATCTTGGGGGCAACCAATGAACAATGAAATCCATTTTAAATATTATGACATGGTAGAAGAGTATTCACTGGAATCAACCGAGCCTGTTGCTGAATCTGAAGAAGATGCACTTGCTCTCTATTTTCAATTACTGCTTACTCGGCTAATGAACAACGAAGAAATCAGTGAAACGGCGCAGCAAGAGATGGCAAAAGAGGCGGGTATTAATAAAAAACGTATTGATGATATCGCGATGTTTCTTAATCGCTGGGGTAATGAATAATACGTATTGAGCTCATTAAAAAAATGGGCTCAATAATAGCTCAATTCACAAAAAACAACGCTGATCCTACATAACTGTATGATTTAACGTATACTCGTTATTGATTTTATTTCACATAAGCGTACGAAAAGAACGGACATACTTTTGGAATGTTCGCCTCTTTATCGGATGTTTTATATTCAATTGGTTGGGTGAGATATGCTGGATTTCCTAAAGAATTATGACAATTTAACCATCAGCGAAAAAAAAGTATTAAAATATCTCACCGATAATATTGCGGATATACCCTATTTAAATATTAATGATTTAGTTGCAAAAACCTTTGTATCAAAAACGGTTATCATTAATTTATCGCAAAAGTTAGGATTTAGCGGGTTTAAAGAGCTTAAATTCCAAATTAATAATTATATATTGACGCAAAATAAAATTGAGAAAACGAGCACTGCATCTTATAAAAAGCAATTAGAAAAAAATATTAATAAAACATTTACTTTAATTAATGAAGAGCATATTCGAGAATGTGCGAAAACCTTACGTCACTCTAGAAATATTTTTATTGTGGCAAGAGGAACGAGTAAAGCGGTCGGTTATTACCTGGAACACCTTTTATTTGCTTTAGGTTTACACTGCTTTTTTATTAATGATTATAATTTATCTGATTCATTTACTCGCCTTGTTAATGAAGATGATACGGTTATCTTTATCTCCCTTTCTGGTGGCACCAAGAAAATTATAGAAACAGCAAAAATTGTACAGTTAAAAGATGCAAATATTATTAGTATGACGGCATTTAACACCAATGAATTAACGAGTTATGCAAGCCATGCTCTGTTTTGTTTTGCCGATAATCACGATACCAAAAAAGACGATACTAAATCACGTATTGGTTTTTTTATGCTGGTGGATTTACTGATAAATGAGTTAGAAATTTTACTTTAAGTTTTAATAGGCGGGCAATTCTATTAATTAAATCTTCTTTTTATTCTTAATATGTAAAAAGCATTAATCTATCTGATTAAAATAATGATAAGTTATTTTAAAAACAACCTTCTTTTTTCAATATTAATATTAAGATCTAGGATCATTCTTCATTACCGAAATAAAAAATTGTCAATTATTATTAATTGAAATGTTTATTAAAAAGACCTAAGTCATAAAAAATGACCTGAGATAATATTTAAAACCGCCACGTCATTCATTTCCTATAATCCCTAAGCTAGAGTACCTCAGTAATTCTTTTATATTCGAGAAGTCATAAGGAAAAAAATATGGCCAGGAAAAAGTTCAGCGAATCTATTCAGCGCTTTGGTAGAACCCTACTTCTACCAATCGGTGTATTAGCACCTATCGGTATGATCTTGGGGATCAGTGGTGCTTTAGTTCAGTCTTATATGATTGCACGCTTTCCTTTCTTAGGAAATGAAACAGTCAATGCTTTATTAGTCAGTATCCGTTCTATTGCAGGTGTGGTGTTTGACAATATTCCACTTCTATTTGCAATGGGGGTGGCATATGGAATGAGCCATAAAGATAAGGGGATCGCGGTCTTTGCCTCCGTGGTGGGTTATTTAACCTTGATAAGTACAATCAATATCTGGTTAGTATTGACTGGAAAACTGGCTGATCCTGCCATTATGACGCAGGTTGGGCAAATCAAGGTTCTGGGTATACAAACCATGAATATCAGTGCCGCAGGGGGGATTATTACAGGATTAATCGCCGCATGGGCAACGGATAAATTCTATAACCTTGAATTACCAACGGCATTTGCCTTCTTCTCTGGGAAAAAATCTGTCGCCATTATTATGGTTGGATTAATGATTGGCGTAGGTGCATTGTTGCCATTTATTTGGGAAGTATTAGTCATGGGCTTAACTAAGCTCTCAGCTGTCTTCTTAAGTCCTGTTGGGCCTTTCTTTACCGCAGGTGGTGAGCGTCTATTTATTCCATTTGGTTTACACCACGTCTGGAACGTGCTGTTTAGATTTACTGAAGCCGGTGGTTCTTATGTGATTGATGGGCAAACCTATGTGGGTGTTGTTCCAGCAATGACAGAAGTATTATTTAACCAAGGGCCAAGTAGTGAATATTGGGCAATGATGCCAAGCTTGACGCGTTTTATGGCTCAGCAACAAATGTTGGTTACGTTATTCTTATTTCCTGCGATTGCATTAGCAATTTATAAAACCTCGAAAAAAGAGAACCGCGCTGAAGTTAAATCAATGCTGGTGACGATGGTCTTAACTGCAATGTTAGGTAACGTGACCGAACCTCTTGAATTTACCTTCGTCTTTATCGCACCGTTACTTTATTTAATTTACGCGATTATCGTGGGTATTGGCGCAGTTCTGCTCTCTTTTGCTGGTGTTGCAATTGGTTATATCCGAGGCACCGTCTTTGATTTCACTATCTTTGGTTTACTGTACGAACACACTAACTGGATCTTCTTAGTGCTGATTGGTAGTGCACTTGCGGTTGTGACCTACTTCATTTTCTACTGGGCTATCATCAAATTCGATATCAAAACCCCAGGTAGAGAAGAATCAAGCAATATGAAAAACACGCTAATCAAAGAAAAACGTTATGGTGAAATTGCAGAAATCTTAATTCAAGCGTTAGGTGGCAAACAAAACATTCGTAATGTTGATAACTGTATTACACGGCTACGTATTGATATTAATGAAGTTAATCAAATAGATAAAGAATTAATATTGGAGTCTGGATGTACAGCATTCTTCTTTCCGGCAGCAAACCATGTCCATGTTGTTTATGGCCCTAAAGTCGAATTTGTTCGCAATGCTGTTGATGAAGCAATGAAGAAATAAAAGGATACATGATGAGAGCGTTATACGATTCTAAAAGTAAAACAATCGACGATCGCGGTATAAAAAATCTGCTGTCCAATGAAGCTAAATATTCAACTTGGTTAATGTTTGAAGCAATGTTAGCGCAAGCGCAAGCTGAATATGGTTTTATTCCACAGTCTGCCGCAGATGAAATTAAAGAAAAGGCGATTATTGAGAATATTGATTTTGAAGAGATGAACCGTATTTATCAAAAAATCGGTCATGGTTTTGTGCCTTTCTTAAAAGTACTGGTGAATGCGTGCTCTGAAGAGAGTGGTAAATATGTGCACTATGGCATTACCACGCAAAATATACAGCAAAGTTCGCAGTTGTATATGATGAAAACGGTACACAATAAGTTCATGTTATTATTGAGTGAAATTATTGAAAACTTGTCTAATCTTGCTGAAAAGACAAAACACATGGTAATGGCTGGTAGAACGCACGGTCGTCATGCTATTCCTATTACTTATGGGTACAAAGTTTCAGTATGGATCAGTGATTTTATTGATTGCTACCAACGTATGAAAGAGTGCGAAAAGCGAGTATTCACCATTATGATGGGGGGGGCAGTAGGTGCTTTTAACTCAATGCCAGAAGTTGGGATGAAAGTACAAAAACGTGTTGCTGAATTAGTGGGTATGCAAGCAATGGAAGTGCCATCACGTAATTTAAGCACGCACAAATTAGAATACATGATGAACTTAGCGCTGATGGCAAATATCTGCCATAAAATTGGTGAAGAAGTTTACAGCACTACATTGGAAGAAATTGCTGAGGTTTCTGAAGGGTTTACAAAAGGCACGGTAGGAAGTAGCACGATGCCTCATAAAATTAATCCAAAATTAGCGAAAGGAATTATTGCTAACTCTCAGAAATTATATTCGTTGCCTAATGTGGGAATGTACTCTGCGGTAAGACCATATGAAGGTGATAGCAGTTCTTATATGTTATTCGATGGCTTAATTGAAGAATCGTTAGAATTAACAACAGAAATTTTATTAAGAACAGAAGAGCTTTCAAGAACTATCGTTCCTCATGAAGAGAGAATGCTACATAACGTGATGAGAAATAAAGGTTTAGATAATACTGAATACGTTATGATGAAAATGGCAGAAAAACTGGGTAAAGATAAAGCGCATTCACTGTTATATGAAGAAGCCATTAAAACGGCCGCAGATGGTGAAGATTTTTATACTAACCTGATGAAAAATGACACCATTACCGCGGCTTTTAATGCAGATGAAATTAAGGCCATGCTTGATCCTCGCTCTTATATCGGTTTATCCGTTGAGCTTGCTGAAAAAGAAGCAAAACGAGGTTTTGTGATCTCACAAGAAATTAAACAAAGTTATAAATAACAAAAAGTTATCAATTAGCTACAAATAAACAAGTATCCGTTAAGCATAGAGCCACTTAAATGAGTGGCTCTTTTTAGTTAATTATTAGCCAATCAATCCATGCACCAAAATAATCCCGATACAAATTGGGCCAATATAACGCCAAACCAGTAATAAACATTGACGTTTTACACCTGTGATATTTTCAGGAATTAATGCATTTGCTCTACGTGACCAACCGAAAATTAAGCACATCGCAATACCAAATAAAGGCATTAAAATGTTAGATGTCAGATAATCCAACAAATCAAAAACAGTTTTCCCTCCTAATGTCACATCGCTCATAGGGCCGAAAGATAATGAAACAGGAATTCCCATCAGCATAATGGAAGCCGTAACGACGAGTCCTGCGCGACGGCGTGTCCATTGAAAGCGCATCTGCACATAAGCCACGATATGTTCAAGTAATGAAATTGCAGAAGTTAACGCTGCCATTAATAACAAGACAAAGAAAGTGACAGCTAAAATATTACCACCGGGTAAGTTAGCGAAATAAACCGGCATGGTCATAAAGGTTAAGCCCGGGCCGGCATTGGGTTCTAAACCTGCGGCAGATAATGCAGGGAAAATCATTAATCCGGCAAGTACACACACCATACAAGATAAAATAACTACCCACATACTGGCGTTGGCGATACCTTTGTTATCTGCTAAATAAGCACTGTAAGTGATGTGAATACCTAAACCGATAGAGAGAGAGAAGAAGGCTAATCCTAATGCATCTAACACGCCTTGAGGGGTTAACTTACTGAAATCAGGGTATAAAAATAATTTTAAACCTTCAGAAGATCCAGGTAAGCTTATTCCAACAATAATTAATAAAATCATAATGATAAATAACATGGGCATCATGATTTTGACGGCTTTTTCTAACCCACGTTGCACACCGGCTAAAACGACAAAACAGGTTAATCCAGCGAAGGTCAAGTGAGCCAAAATAGGCCATAAAGGATTGCTAATAAAACGGGTAAAAATACCGGTTAATTCTGCGCTATCTGTAATGTTCAGCTGGCCTGTTGCTGCCATAACGGTATAGCCAATTGTCCATCCACCGACCACACTATAAAAGCTATAAATACACCAAGAACTGAAGACACCAATAACGCCGATGATAACCCAGTTACGTCCCATCATCTTTTTAAAGGCATTAACAGCTTCTGCATGTGTACTACTGCCTAAGATATTTTCAGCCAGTAATACGGCAAGCCCGATAATAAAACTAAATAACAAAAAGACAATTAAAAAGGCACCACCACCGTTATTGGCGGCAACATAAGAAAACTTCCAGATTGCGCCAATACCAATTGCAGAGCCTGCGGCTGCTAAGATATGGCCGATTCGTGATGTCCATTGCTGGCTCATTTTGCCTCCTGCTTTATTTGGTTATTTATGGAAGGCATTTCCAGACCATTGTTTATTGAGAAGACGTTGTCACTCATCATCCTTATGGTAAAACTCAACATCATAGAAACTCCCCTAAAAAATAATTTCACCAGTAGGGGGCATAATAAAAAAGCCACCTAACTGGTGGCTTTTGCAAAAAAATGAACGTGCTGGGCCACCTAATGAAGGAGTAGTAGGTTTAGGCCTAGGAGTCGATTATTGGTGTTCATATTCACCTTTTTGCTCTTTATTGAAATGGATATAATCGCAATACAATATGAAATATTGTTTTTAAAAATGCGTATTTCTTATTTATATCATAAATTCAAACTAAAGAAATAAATTTTGTTAGAACTTGATGTTAATTTTTATTCATAAATGTTTTTCTGATGCCAATGATAGAAATCATAATAAGTTATGGTGTTAACCTTATTTGTGTAAGGTGAGTATCGGCAAAAATGTCGAAACGATTATAAAATGTTATTTCGTTTTTATATCTTGTTGATTATATTGTTAAAAATTAATTGGCATAATTCCTGCTTAGTTGAATGTTCTTTATGACTCTTTTACTCCCTAGTTAGGGGAAAGGATATCAAATGAACAAAATCAACTCCGTCTGTCCTTATTGTGGCGCTGGCTGCAAAATTAATCTCTGTGTTGAAAATGGTCGCATCATCAAAGCGGAAGGTGCTAATGGTGTCACCAATCAAGGGGAACTTTGTTTAAAAGGGCTCTATGGTTGGGATTTTCTTAACGACAATAAACTGCTGACAGCTCGAATTCATGAACCCATGATCCGCCGACAAAAAGGGGCTGATTTTGAAATAGTGAGTTGGAATGAAGCGATTCAATTTACAGCAAAAAAATTATTGGAAATAAAAGAAAAATACGGCGCTAAATCCATCATGTGTACGGGATCTTCTCGTGGTACGGGGAATGAAACCAACTTTGTAATGCAAAAATTTGTTCGTGCCGTATTAGGTAATAATAATGTCGATTGTTGTGCCCGTGTTTGCCATGGGCCTTCTGTTGCTGGTTTACAAGAAACGTTGGGCAATGGGGCAATGAGTAACTCTATTGCCGATATTGAAGATTCAGATTGCTTATTAGTTTTTGGTTATAACTGTGCTGATTCTCATCCTATTGTGGCGCGTCGAGTTGTTAAAGCGAAACAAAAAGGTGCCAAAATCATTGTTTGTGATCCTCGTAAAATTGAAACCGCTAAAATTGCTAATCAATATTTACCCTTAAAAAACGGTACAAATATGGCGTTAGTTAATGCATTTGCGTATACGCTAATTGATGAAAATCTTTATGATAAAGATTATGTTAGTCGCTATACCGAAGGTTTCGATGAATATAAAAAACAACTCGCCGACTATAGTCCAGAAGCGGTACAAGATATTGTCGGTATTCCTGCTATTGAAATCCGTAAGGCGATGCGTACTTATGCTAATGCTAAAACAGCCACCATTATGTGGGGCATGGGGGTAACGCAATTTGGTCAAGCGGTTGATGTGGTCAAAGGTTTGTCAGGTCTTGCATTACTAACGGGTAATTTAGGTAAGCCACATGTCGGTGTTGCCCCTGTTCGTGGACAAAATAATGTTCAAGGGGCTTGTGATATGGGGGTTTTACCAAATATGTTCCCGGGATATCAATATGTGGCTGACGAAAATGTGCGTCAGAAATTTGCACAAGCCTGGAATATTCCTGTTGAACAACTCGATCCTGAAGTGGGATATCGCATTACTGAAGTACCACATTTAGCCATTGAAGGTAAAGTAAAAGCCTACTACATCATGGGTGAAGATCCGCTTCAAACAGAAGCTGATTTAGGCTTAGTGAGAAAAGGTTTTGAGGCTCTCGATTTTGTTGTAGTTCAAGATATCTTTATGACTAAAACTGCCGAGCGTGCTGATGTGATTTTACCCTCAACCAGTTGGGGTGAACATGCAGGTATTTATACTTGTGCGGATAGAGGTTTTCAGCGTTTTGAAAAAGCGATTGATGCGCGAGGTAATGTAAAACGTGACTGGGAAATTATCAGCTTATTAGCTACTGAAATGGGCTACCCGATGTCTTATGAGAATAACGAAGCGATTTGGAATGAAGTTAGAGCATTGTGCCCGCTGTTCTTTGGTGCTACTTATGAAAAATTGGCAGGTTTAGCGCATATTCAATGGCCTTGCACGGATATTGACCATCCAGGTACGCCTTATTTATATTCAGGTAATCAATTCACTACACTCTCTGGTAAAGGACAGTTATTTGCTACGCCATGGCGGGCGCCGGCTGAAGTACCCGATGCTGATTATCCAATGATTTTATCTACAGTGCGTGAGGTGGGGCATTATTCTTGTCGCTCTATGACTGGTAATTGTAAAGCATTAGCATCACTTGCAGATGAACCTGGTTATGTTCAAATTCACCCTGATATTGCTAAAGCCGCTGGGATCCGTGATCAAGAAATTGTTTGGGTTGGCTCACGTCGAGGCAAAGTGATGTCGCGTTGTCATGTGAATGAGACAATCAATAAGCAAGCGATTTATATGACTTATCAATGGTGGATTGGCGCATGTAATGAACTGACTCAAGATAATCTTGATCCAGTTTCAAAAACACCGGAAACAAAATATTGTGCAGCTAAAGTGATAAAAATTGACGATCAGAAATGGGCAGAAAGCCAAGTTGCTCAACATTATCACACGATGAGAAGTCGTTTAATTAACTTAGTGGAGCAGGCAAAAAAAGCGCCCCATTAAGCTGAGTGTTGATTAAAAATAGAAATGGAGACGATTAAGTCTCCATTTTTGTCTCATATAAATCAGGAAGGTATAACTTTTAGTTTAATTTTCTTTCTCAGCACCTTTCGGACATCACGAGCCACGACTATTAAAATGACATAGGTGATTACGACGAGGAAAAAATAACAAATTAGTTTGATTTACATCGTATTAATAAATAACTCATTTTTTAATTAACACAAGGTGAAAATGGGTATAAAGCCGATAAAAAAGCCTCTTGAAGTAAAACTCCATTAATACCTTTATTATGAAACTTTTTTACTTAAAAATAAGTAACATTATATTCTGCATAAAACCCCAAAAATAATTTATTGTGGCTGTTTTTTATTCTATTTTTAGATTTTTATTCCCAAATTTGATTTAAAGTCAGATGTAAAAAAATAAGATTAAAAAATAGACATTTTGATCATCTTCACAATTCAGAAAAGATCGATTTGAAGTTTAACTCCGAAAATAATTATATATTGGAGTGATATTTAAGGCACAAGAAAAATACCCTACTTGATGATCATAATAAGAGCTAATAAGTATGAACAGAATAAAGAAAATATCTTACTCCTGTCTTTCTGTAATGCTAGTGTCGGCAATATTCACATCTACTAGCTTTGCAGAGAAACTCCCCAATTTACCTGTAACATTTAAAAGTGGGGCTGGGGCAATCAGTAAAAATGTTATTTATGTTGGTTTAGGTACAGCGGGAAAGTCATGGTATAAGCTTGATCTCAATGGTGCGATAAAACAATGGGAAAAAATAGCAGATTTTCCTGGAACACAAAGAGACCAGGCTATTGCTCTGGAATTAAATAATAATATTTATGTTTTCGGGGGTGCAGGAAAAGAAAATGAAAATAGCGCAACAATCAGTGCGCTTACAGATGTTTATCGTTATTTACCACAAGAAAACAAATGGGAAAAGGTAAATACACGAGCGCCTTATGGATTAGTGGGACATGCGGGCGTTAATATTAATAACGAGCAGGCTATTATTCTTGGCGGTGTTAATCAACAAATATTTGATGGTTATTTTGTTGATCTAGATCGTACTAAAGCGAATGAATCTGAGAATAAAAAAGTCATCAGTGATTATTTTAATAAACCGGCAGAAGGTTATTTTTTTAACAGAAATATAATGGAGTATAATGCTGAAAATAATCAATGGCGATTATTTGGTGTTATGCCATTTAATGGAACAGCAGGTTCTGCATTAGCTTCTGATGGTCATAAAATCACCTTAATCAATGGTGAAATAAAACCAGGATTACGTACTAGTGAAGTACAAACAGCTATTTTAAAAAACAATCAATTACAATGGAATTTTATTACCCAGAAATTACCTGATCCTGCGCCTAATCAGCAACAAGATGGTTTAGCGGGAGCATTTGCAGGTTACAGCATGCACACCTTACTTGTTGCTGGTGGTGCTAACTTTCCGGGTGCTCAGGCAAACTATGCACAGCAACATTATTTTGCTCATCAAGGGTTAGAAAAGACATGGCATAAAGAAATTTATGGCTTTGTTAATAATCAATGGAAAGTCATTGGTGAATTACCTCTCCCTCTTGGTTATGGTGTCACTATTTCACATGATAATTCACTTTATTTAATTGGAGGTGAAACAAATAAAGGTGAGGCTGTTAATTCGGTTATTACTTTAACCATGAAAGATAAACAATTAATTATTGAATAATCTTTTTCTCTACACATTAAAATAATTCATTAAGATCTCCCTGATTAAACCAGGGGATCTACCTATTTAGGTAAATATTATGGCAAATAAAAAGAAAAAAATTTTATTGGCATGCTGTACTTTATTAATGTCATCTCAATTATACGCGACTACATTAGACTTTCGTCATGAATATGCAGATTCTACGAGAATTAATAAAGATAGAATTGCATTTATTCACTCTTTTTCAAATGGTGTTGGTTTTTATATTGATGCTAGCGTTAAATCGGGTGGTGTTGACGGTGAAAAAGATAAATTATTTAGTGATGTTGTTAATAATGCCATTGAAATGGGATTAAGTTATAACTATAAGCTAAATAATAATATTACATTACAGCCTGGTCTTATTTTTGAAACCGTAACAGATACTTCTATATATAAACCTTATTTAAAAGCACAATATAACTTCGATAATGGTTTATATATTGCAGGACGTTATCGTTTTGATTATGCCCGTAAAACAAAACAAGGTGTTGATGATGAAAAAACAAATCGTTTGGATGGTTTTATAGGTTATAAATATAACAAATTTAAAGTGGAATATGATTACACTCAAATGTATAGCGATGCCATAAAATACGATAATAAAAAACGTAATTACGAACATAATGTTGCTTTTTCTTATCAAATCAATAGTGCTTTCACACCTTATATTGAAGTTGGCAACATGGCTGTAAGTCCTTTCAGTGATGATCGTCAGACACGGTATCGAGTTGGATTACAATTTCATTTCTAATTTAAGTAAAACAGAATAAAAAACAAGAAGAGTGATGGAAACATCACTCTATTTTTATTTTATCTATTTATCAATTAGTTGCGTTACGTTGGTTATTGTTTGATCTTCTTCACAAATTACTGTTTTTTTGATTGAGAAATTAAACTCCGTAAAATACTATAATTTGGAGTTACATTTCAAAAGAAGAGAACAGTGGGTTCAAAAATGGCGCTAATTGAAAAGATGACAAAGGATATTCAACAAAAAGGCGGATTAATTGTGTCTTGTCAGCCTGTTGATAATAGTCCAATGGATAAGCCTGAAATTGTCGCTGCAATGGCTCAAGCCGCAGTGAATGCGGGCGCAGTCGCAGTGCGTATTGAAGGAATTGATAATTTAAGAGCAACACGTCCTCTTATTGATGTGCCGATTATTGGCATCGTAAAGCGCGACTTAACTGATAGCCCTGTGAGGATCACGCCATGGCTTAGTGATATTGATGACTTAGCTAATGCGGGCGCCGATATTATTGCATTTGATGGCACTGATCGTGTTCGTCCTGTACCTGTACAAACATTATTAGCTCATATTCATCATTTGGGAAAATTAGCGATGGCAGATTGCGCCACCTTTAATGAAGGTATGTATTGCCAAGAGTTAGGTACAGAGTTTATTGGTTCAACGATGTCAGGTTATACCGGTGGTGAGATACCAAAATTGCCTGATTTACAGCTAGTCACCGCATTGGCTGAAAAAGGATGTCGAGTGATTGCCGAAGGGCGTTATAACACACCAATGATAGCCGCAAGAGGAATGCAAGCCGGTGCTTGGGCTGTCACAGTCGGTTCTGCATTAACGCGTCTTGAGCATGTCTGTGATTGGTTTATTCAGGCATTAAAGTGGCAACAGGAGTTAGATAAATGAATACATTAGCAATTGATATTGGAGGGACAAAAATCTCGGCAGCTCTAATTAGTCGAGATAATCAATTAACACAACATACTCAGATCACTACGCCAGCAAGTGCATCACCTACGCAACTTTATGAAGCTTTAGTTGCTATTACTACACCGCTAAAAGGTTATGCAGATAGTGTTGCTGTTGCATCAACAGGGATTATTTGTAATGGCATTTTGACTGCATTGAACCCAGATAACTTGGGTGGATTAAAAGATTTTCCTTTAAAAGAGACGCTTGTAGCGCTGACGGGATTACCGTGTTGGTTACTCAATGATGCTCAAGCTGCTACATGGGCTGAATATGATTATCGTCGAGAAACTATCTCTGATATGGCATTTATTACTGTATCAACAGGGGTTGGTGGTGGCGTAATTCAACAAGGACAACTCTTTACAGGAAAGCGAGGTATTGCTGGTCATTTAGGTCACACGCTTGCTGATCCACATGGACCTGTTTGTGGTTGTGGGCGTTATGGCTGTGTTGAAGCAATGGCTTCAGGTTGAGCCATTGCTACGCAAGCGACAGAAGAACTTGCAGGGAAAGATGCAAAAGCGATTTTCGCTGCCTTTCATCAGGGAAATTCACAAGCAAAATCAATTATTGAACGTTCAGCAAACACCATTGCAAATTTGGTAACAGATATTAAAGCAACGACGGATGCCGATTGTGTCGTTCTTGGGGGAAGTGTCGGGTTGGCAAAGGGATATATCGAACTCGTTCAAGCTGCCCAGACAAAACAACCACTTGCATTACAAGTGCCGATATTATCGGCTCACTATCATCATGATGCTGGGCTCTGGGGCGCTGTCCTTTGGGCTAGAGAGCAATAAAAAAACTGTCGTAAAACTTACCTTTTTACCCTACATATGGCAGGACTAAAAAATGCAATTACATGATTTTGGTTTCATTAACTATGCTGTGCTGTTTGGTTATTTAGCAGCAATGTTACTCGTGGGTGTTTATTTCTCTAAACGCCAAAAAACAGCGGATGATTATTTCCGTGGAGGTGGTCGAGTTCCTGGTTGGGCTGCGGGGGTTTCTGTTTTTGCAACCACCTTAAGTTCCATTACTTTTATGTCGATTCCGGCAAAAGCCTATACTTCTGACTGGACTTTTATTATCGGGCAATATTTGGCTATTGCTATTTTGCCATTAGTTTTTTATTTTTATATTCCTTTCTTTAGAAAGTTAAAGATAACCTCGGCTTATGAATATTTAGAAGCACGTTTTGATGTACGCAGTCGTTTATTTGCCAGCCTTTCATTTATGTTATTCCACATCGGTCGCGTGGCCATTATTACTTATTTAACTGTACTCGCTTTGCGTCCATTTATGGGCATCGACCCCGTTGTCTTAATCGTACTGATTAGTTTGCTCTGTATTATTTATACTTGGATGGGTGGCATTGAAGGGGTTATTTGGACTGACGTTATTCAAGGGTTATTACTTTCAGGTGGTGCAGTTCTTATTTTTATTATGATCTGCTTTAAAGTTGACGGTGGAATTAGCGAAATTTTCACTGCAACATCCCAAGCCGATAAATTCTTTCCTACGACGCAATTCCGTTGGAGTTGGACAGATAGCACTATTCCTGTTTTGATGATCGGATTTTTATTCGCTAATATTCAGCAATTTACAGCAAGTCAGGATGTTGTACAGCGTTATATTGTGACGGATTCTATTGAAGAAACGAAGCGTACTCTGATCACGAATGCCAAGTTGGTTGCGATTATTCCTATCTTCTTCTTTGCAATTGGATCTGCCTTGTTTGTGTATTACAAACAAAACCCTAATTTATTACCTGAAGGCTTTAATACTGGCGGTATTCTACCTCTGTTTATTGTGACGGAAATGCCGGTCGGGATTGCTGGATTAATTATTGCTGCTATTTTTGCTGCTGCTCAGTCTAGTATTTCGAGTAGTTTAAACAGTATCTCTAGTTGTTTTAACTCTGATATTTATACACGTTTAAGCAAATCTGAACGCCGTGCCGAACAAAAAATGAAAGTCGCAAGGTTAGTCATTATTGTTGCTGGTGTCTTTAGTAGTTTAGCTGCAATTTGGTTAGTTTTATCCGATGAATCTGAAATTTGGGATGCCTTTAATAGTCTGATTGGTTTAATGGGTGGCCCAATGACAGGTTTGTTTATGCTGGGTATTTTTGTTAAACGCGCGAATGCAGGTAGTGCGGTTGTCGGGATCATCGTCAGTATTATTGCCGTATTAGCAGCGCGCTATGGCAGTGATCTTAATTTCTTCTTCTACGGCGTGATTGGCGCAATGTCTGTTGTTATTGCAGGAACAATTACAGCACCGCTTTTCGCATCAGCAAAACAGGTTTCATTAGATGACAATGAAACATCAGGAAACTAATAGGGAATAATTTATGTTATTTGGGCATATATCAGATTTGGCTATGATGCCAGAAATGAATCCCGCGTTGCGTGACGCGATGGAAAAAGCATTAGCACTTGATCCCGCTTCACTTGCTCCGGGAAGCTATAAAATTGATGGTGAAACTCTGTTTATGAATGTGATGACGTTTGACACTCAGCCTCGTGAGCAAAAGCGAGCTGAATTGCATCAACGTTATATTGATATTCAAATATTGCTGAGTGGTGAAGAAATTATTGATTTTGGTATACAGGGCTCAGCACAAGATGTGACGCCTTATAATGAAACCGATGATTATCAGCTAACAGATACGATAATAGGCCAACAAACTTTAGCACTGACACCCAATATGTTTGCTGTTTTTATGCCTAATGAACCTCATAAACCGGGCATTTCGGCTGAAAAAGGTGCAAATACACTGAAGAAAGTTGTTGTTAAGTTAGATGTTACAGAATTAGTTGACTAACAATTACTGTTTTATTAAGCGCTTTATTTCCGATGTATCAGTAAGTTGTATTCTGATGACATTGAGGAATAAAGCGTTTTTATTATTACATTATTGTATGAGCAAGGCTTTTTTTAACCTGTTGGAATTGGTACTCTTGTTGGCAGAATTTTTCCTCCGTGTATCTTCTGCAACCAAGGATAATCTCCATGACAGAACAGGCAACGACCCGATTAAAGCCGGGTAAAATACTTGATACGTTAGGTGCAATGAAAAATAGTCTAACGCGAGTATCACAGCGTATTGCAGACTATATCCTGTTCCATCCTACAGAGGTTACTCAACTTTCTATTGCCCAACTTTCACAAGCGACAAAAGCGGGTGAAGCGACGGTTGTGCGTTTTTGTCGTACATTGGGTTATAAAGGGTTTCAAGATTTTAAAATGGATTTGGCCATTGAAATGGCAACGTCAGACAGTGAAGAGTCACCGATCCTTGATGCAGAAGTAACTCATCAAGACGATATCCATACTATAGGTTTAAAACTTCAAGCAACGATTAATAATGTACTATCAGAAACATTGAATCTGCTCGATATGAAGCAAGTTCAAGGTGCTGTAAATGCTTTATTATCCGCAAACTATATTTTTATTTGTGGTGTTGGTTCTTCAGGAATTACAGCAGAAGATCTAAAAAATAAACTGATGCGAATTGGTCATCGTGTTGATGCGGTTACAAATAATCACTTTATGTATATGCAAGCCTCATTACTAAAACCCGGCGATGTTGCTATTGGCATTAGTCACTCGGGTAACTCTCCTGAAACCGTTCATGCCCTTAAATTGGCGAAAGAAGCAGGGGCGAGTACGATAGCATTGACTCATAATCTAGGCTCACAAATTATGGCGTATGCTGATCACCATTTAATTAATGGTAATCGACAAGGAAAATTGCAAGGTGACTCTATTGGTACAAAAACCGCACAGCTCTTTGTGTTAGATCTTCTTTATACGCTATTAGTGCAAGCTCAGCCTGATATGGTTAAAGAGCAAAAACTACGAACACTGAATGCGTTAAAACAGACTCATTCTGCGTAAACTTATCTCTACATTGTGTGATTTTTAGTGAAAATTGGCTAAAGATCACACTTTCATTTTTCTCTTCCTTTAATGCTCATTTCGTTATTGCGTTCTGAAGTATTGCTCCCTAATATAGAGTTAAGCTCCATAATATTAATAGAAAAGAAATTAACCTCCAAAGGAAGTTATCATGAACAAACTCTCTGGACTGATTGCCGCACCTCATACTCCTTTTGCAACAGATGGTAGCGTTAATTATCCTGTCATTGATGAGATAGCAAAACACCTAATTGCAAGTGGTGTGACAGGTGCTTATGTATTAGGCACAACAGGTGAAGGTATTCATTGCTCTGTCGAAGAACGCAAGAAAGTCGCTGAACGTTGGGTTAATGCAAGTCAGGGTAAACTTGATCTTATTGTCCACACGGGAGCATTAAGTATTGCGGATACACTCGAACTTTCTCGTCATGCTGAAACATTAGATATCAAAGCAACATCCGTTATTGGCCCTTGTTTTTTTAAACCAGGCAATGTTGATGATCTCGTTGAATATTGTCGTTTAGCGGCTGCAAGTGCGCCATCTAAAGGTTTTTACTATTATCACTCCACCATGTCAGGCTTAAGTATTGATATGGAGAAATTCTTACAAGTAGCGGGTAAAGCAATTCCAAATTTATCTGGTATGAAATTTAATTCTCCTGATATGTATGAATTCCAGCGTTGTTTACGCGTAGATGGCGGAAAATATGATGTGCCATTTGGTGTTGATGAATTTATTCCTGCGGGATTAGCCTGTGGTGCATTAAGTGCAGTTGGTAGCACATATAACTATGCTGCACCATTATACCTTGAAATTATTGAAAAATTTAAAGCAGGTGATCATGAAGGTGTTACCGCTTGCATGGATAAAGTGATTGCGATTATTCGTGTTTTAGTTGAGTACGGCGGTGTTGCTGCAGGAAAAGTGGCAATGCAACTGCATGGTATTGATGTTGGTGACCCTCGTCGCCCATTACGTCCAATGACGGCAGAGCAAAAAGCTGATGCTTTAGCGAAGTTTAAAGCAGCTAATTTTCTGTAATCGATTTAACTTTGATTGATAATTTTATAGATAGACCCATATTTCAACATCTCCCCCTTTGATGTGACAGTGGCTTTTAGAATAAAGCCACTTTTTTATTATGTCTAAAACTTGATTTTAAATGCCACTCAAACCAAAGTACTAACTATTGTCTTATTTTTAATTAAGGTGTCTTGATGGCATACGAATTTCTGACACAAGCAACACTCAAAAAATTGGCAACAGGTGAAACTTGGCAACGACAAATTAATGATGAAAGTATTATTGATGTCAGCTTAAATGCGGGGCAATTAATGATTTGTCAGCCTCAAATTGAGGAAAGCTTTACTCTCTTTAGTCAGAAACTAATGGTTTATTGTGAACAGCTTGCACTTAAATTTCCATTTATTGAATTTACTCAGCCGCAAGAATTTCATTCCACATTATTAACGATTTGTAATCAACAAAATGAGCAGTTTAAACTACAACGGCCTGTATTATTATCGTGGTGTCATGAGATTGCAAAAATCTTTAATCAAATAAAAAGTATTGGAATTTTATTTAATGACGTTGTCCTAACATCCAATGGTAGTTTGATATTAACGGGTATTTCAGAGGAATTAACACGCTTTAGGCAACAGATTTATCAGCAGATCCCAATTGAAAGTGAACTTCATAAAGATATTATTCATATTACGCTTGGGCGATTACGTGATAGTACGTCATCAGCAGATATGAAGAAGCTTTATGATGAGCTAGAGCAAAACCGATCATCATTAATACATTATGCGATTAACACCCCTATCGTTATCCGACATCCAAAATTTGTGGTGAGTAAAGGTTCACTCTCATCTGAAGTTCAAATGGGGTTAACGATGGAATTTAATCAGTTATGGCCATTGGGGTGTTATTAATCATTTAATGTAAAGATCCAGACGGATATTAAGATGCTTTAATGCATTAAATAATCAATTCATCTTTTTACGACTAAAGTGATATTCTTAACTAGTATATAATCCAGCAATTCTTTTTATCCTGATTATGTACTTGAATGATGAATGTAAAATATCGTGCTGATGTAGATGGTTTAAGGGCAGTCGCTGTTATTCTGGTTATTCTTTTCCATTTGGATAATCGTTTAATTCCTTCAGGGTTTATTGGCGTCGATATTTTCTTTGTAATTTCTGGTTTTTTGATCTCATTGATAATTAAAACGTCATTATCACAAGGCAATTTTTCATTTCGTGATTTTTATAATCGTCGATTATGGCGATTACAGCCACTTTATCTTGTTATATTAATTTCAGTACTCGTGATATCAGGGGGTTTTTATCTCCCTAGCGATTATTTAGATGTTACAAATAGCGAGAAGTATGCCTCAGCTTTTCTTTCTAATAAATATTTTGCAAGAGCGACAACCAGCTATGCCGCGCAAGATGCGCTCTTCTTACCGTTATTGCATACTTGGTCTTTAGCGATAGAGTGGCAATGGTATCTTTTTTTACCTTTTGCACTTTATTTTCTGCATAAAATCAATGTAAAAGAAAGTATTAATCATTTTTATTTTGTAGTATTAGTCACTATTATTTCGTTTGTCTTGGTATTTTATTATCAAAAAGATCAACCCAAAAATTATTACTATTTTAGTACGCGGATCTTTGAGTTTATGCTGGGAGCTTGTGTTGCCTACTTCCCAACAAAGATAAAACCTACTCGAAGAATAAATGATGTTATTAGCTTAATTGCGTTTGGTGTTATTTTTTGGATTGCATTTCAAAATGATATTATCGCCGGTTATCCAAACCTTAATACGTTGTATGTTTGTCTTGGTGCTACATTAATCATTTATACTGGACAGCATGGAAGTATTATTAAAAAAATACTTTCATTAAAGCCGATCGTGATTGTTGGGTTATTATCTTACTCATTGTATTTATGGCATTGGCCACTGTTTTCTATCGCTCGTTATATTGGTGTATTTAATACAGAACTACAAAAAGGATTGCTGTTAGCATTAACTTTATTGCTCTCAATGACTTCTTATTTTCTTATTGAAAAACCATTTAGAAGAAAGCGTTTAGCTTTTAAATATTCCATCACACTTTTGTTGATTGTTCCTATTTTATTGGCTCTAGGGTTAAATGCGTTGAATGAAAAATATCAAGGTGTTGGCGCTAGACTTGGACAAAATTATGTTAATTTAGAAGCTAAACTGAATCAGTTTGATTACCCAAATAGAACTAAATGTATGAATTTTGAGGCCTCTGATCCCGATAAAATGTGCCATATTGGTGAAGTGGGAGGCCAGAAAAAAGCCTTTTTATTCGGTGATTCTCATGCAAATCACTACTGGGGCTTTATGGATATTTTAGGTAAAGATGCCAAGATAGATGTCTATGCGCAAGCAACTTCATCGTGTATTACACTTCCTAATATTTATCTTTATGACTGGTCTAATCATAAAAATACCGTTTATCAACGTTGTTATGATCAAACAGCGAAATATTATCAACTTATTAAGAATAACCACTTTGATTATGTAATATTTGGGCAGGTTTGGAATAATTACGCGTCAAATCATGTCATTAATAAGATAGGAGATGTAAGAACTGTTGATGAGTCTCGTAAACGCGTTGAGAAAGCGATGCGTGAAGCACTTGATATTATTATTGCTACGGGAGCTAAACCTGTTTTTATTAAAGCAGTCAATTCTATGCCAAGTGGTTTTATGACCTGCTTTTATGAAAATGCAAAATTAAGAAAAGACTTTGCAGATAATAACTGTAACCCCAAAAACTATAAAGGTGGGGGAAATACATGGATGGATCAGTTATTTGCTAAATTAAAAAAAGACTATCCAACCTTAATTATCATTGATCCCAAAGATGTACAATGCGACAAAAATGTCTGTCTAACCGACATAGAAGGTGTGCCAGTTTATCGTGATGTAGGACATATTACAGACTATGCTTCAACAATATTTGGCATTATGTATCTAGAACGTTTTGGTAACCCGTTAAAATATCAAGAGTAATAACTCGATTTCTGTTAAGACAAAGCCCGATAAAATCATTTATTTATCGGGCTTTGTCTTATGATCATGATAATAGGTTTAGAAAATTGAGATTAGGGATTTAAATTTTAAAACTATTACATTTTATCCTAGCGCCACTTTTATTTGTTGTGCAATTCGTTCAATAACAGGTACCACAACACTATTCCCAGCTTGTTTATATAGATTAGCATTGCTCATATCTTTGGGTAATTTATAGTCAGCAGGGTAACCCTGAAAATTAAAGCACTCCCTTGGTGTCAGTTTTCTGATGGTGTTTGCTTTCTTTTGAACGTTGAGTAAGGGGACGTTATGGCCACCAGTCCCCATATTGGCTGTTAATGTAGGACAAAGGTTATTTTTATTGGCTCTTACATATTTTCTACGCCATTGGTAGAGCGTTTCGGCATCAACCACATCTTCAACAAGTTGGTCAAAGAAAGGGGTTTTAGCGGTATAAAAATAGCGTGGTTCTATTGTACTTTCATCTTCTAATAAATCTGAGATACGTTTAGTTAATGGTGTTTTTTCTGGAAAAACAAAGCGTTTATGGGCTTGCTCATCTTTGAAACACACAATATAAATACGCTCTCGGTTTTGTGGAATATTGCCATACTCAGAGGCGTTTAATACTTGATGAGAAACGTGATAGCCGTATTTATGAAGTGAATCTAAAATCACTTTAAAGGTGTTACCTTTATCATGGGAAACTAAGTTTTTCACATTTTCAAGAAAGATAACGGGAGGTTGTTTTTCTGCAAAGATCCGTTCTAATTCAAAGAATAAATTACCGCGGCCTTTCTCATCATCAAAGCCTTGGCGGTAACCTGCCACTGAAAATGCTTGGCATGGGAAACCACCCAACATAATATCAAAATCAGGAATTTCGTCTGTTTTTACATCTCTGATGTCTCGATGGTCAATGATAAAGTCAAAATTTTCTTTTAAGGTCGTAACCGCAAATTTATCCAGTTCATTAGCATAAACTGTATCAAAACCTGCTTTTTCAAAGCCTATATCAATACCACCAACACCCGCAAAAAATGACGCACACTTCATAAATAACATCCCAACTCGCTAAACTCGAAGGGGTATTCTACAGAACTCTTCAGCAAAAAGCAGCAACTGAGTATTGATTTGATTGTAATTCATTTAGGTTCTTATTCATTAATTAATCTTATTAGTTTGATTGTAATCACATTAAGTTACTTATTATTTATGTAAAAATAAATATCAAATATATTAATGCAGGAATTAAATATGGCTTTTAATAAACTAATCGAGGATAATTTAAACCGAAATATTCCATTAAATGCACGTCGTAATTTTAATCCAAATAAAATTTGTGATATTGAAAATATAAAAAAAGCATTATCATTTTCTTATGAAATGGTGTTTGGTAATGGGCATCATCGAAATCATAGAACGGGAGGAGAATATTCTCGTAATAAAATGGAGGTTTTTTGCAATACGTTTCAAGGAAAACTATCAGAGATTTTTTTATATGATACGTTAAAAAACAACAATGAAAAATTAGAATGTAGTGATTTAGATTTTGGCGTTTATGGGAAAAATATTTGGGATGATACAGATCTCATTGTTAACAATAAGTCTATTAGTATTAAATCGGCAGCTTATTTTTCTCAATTATTATTATTAGAAGTAGAAGATTGGACTGATAATGCTGAATATATCCCTAACTTACGACTAGAAAATAAACAATGTTATTCCTATGATTACTTTGTATTAATAAGAGTTAAACCAAATATCAAGACTGTATTTAGAAATGAAAGGAAATTTTACTCTAAAAATATGAGCTATGATGAAGTCAGCTCGATTGTTCTGAGGCAAGAGTGGTTTGCTGATTTTGCTGGTGCAATATCTAAAGAAGAATTAAAATTTCTTATTAAAAATAAGTATATAATCGAGAAGGGTATGCTTCTTCAAGGAAAAACTCAGATGGATGCAACTAATTATTATGCTTTATCATATGATATGCATTCTTTACAAGATTTTATAGGAAAATTAGTGTTGAAATATTAGCTTAAATATTTATTAAAAATGACTTTTTTAAAACACGTTAAGGTTGGTTATGGCAAAAAATATAGATTTATGGTCTTCATTTCCTCAAGATAAAAGGGATGAATATATTAAATTTTTAGAGATTTTCGGTGCATTATCGGGTCTTTTTAAAGATACAGAAGCCGGAAGTAGTGCAGATAAACCTTATCTATATTATCGAAATCATGAACAACTTTTTGCCCGAGTTTTTGATGTAGAAGACTTAACACGCAAGGATTCTGCATTTGATGCAATCGCTAAGATGGGAAAAAGACGGATTGGTATTGGTTTAAAGACGTGGATACACTCAAGAGATAAAACTTTTCAAAAAGTTGCAGAGTTTAATAAAGTTGCACCGACAGAGATTAGGCCTTTAATTGATAAAGGTATTGCGCTTGATGTTGTTAAAAAAGTGGCTTTACTTCGAAACAAACGAATTGAGCTTGATCAACGTACCTATAACACAACACATACGATATATCATAATATTACTAGAGACAGTAATGTGATGAATATTGTTGAATGTAATTATGACTTAATTGATTTAGATTCAATTAAAATTATATCTGTTAATGATAATAAAGGTGTTTTTAATTTTAAGGATAAAAATAAAAAATATAAGTTTTATGTGAGTAAAAGTGTCTTATTGCAAGAGTTTGATGCTTCTAAAGAAGCAATTGTGACTAAAATTCCTATTACTCAATATAAAGATCCTTTTGATTTATTGTCATATATACATGTAGCTAATTCATCGGTAAGTAAATTAGCTCCTCTAAAAGAAAAAATAGAAGATCCGAAACAAACGATTTATCTACCTATTTATTCAGACTCTTCAATGAAAGTAGAAGAAAAATCAGGTTTTAATGCATGGAATGCTGCACCTAAAACAAAAGGCTCAAATAAACCTCGGCCAGATTTTGAGGCTTATATTCCTATTCCTATCTGGATACATCATATTTTTCCCCATTTTTTTGGGTTTAATGCTTTAGATAAAGAAGAAAGAAATGCAGCTAAAGGATTTGAGTTGCAATTACCAGATGATCGAATAATCACAGCTATTGTGACACAAGATAATGGAAAAGGATTACAAACGAATCCTCAATCTATTTTAGGAAAATGGATATTACATGATGTCTTTGGTTTAGAAGCCAGACAATTGCTGACATTGGATATGTTAAATGAGTTAGGTGTAGATTCAGTGAAAGTGACAAAAGTGAATGATACTAAATTTAAAATTGATCTTGCTGATACCTATGCATTTGAGCAATGGAAATTAGGGCTAAAAACACAAATTGAAAATTGTGATGATATTAAGCAAAAACCAAAATTTAGAGATGATTTAATTGAAGAATAATCAGTAATATATCTAAATGTGTAGAGATACTTTAACCTCAAAAGTGGGATATTCACTTTTGAGGTGTTTTTTATGAGTGACCAAAACTAGTGATCTAGCGAAACAGAATGAACATGTTCAAGCTGTTTTAATGAACAATAAAATTCAGGTAAAGTAATTTTTTGCCTCACTAATAATTTCAAATTCACTTCAACGCGCTCTTTTTTAATATCACGGATCGTCAAATTTTCAATCACGTCTTTATGGTTTTTCAAATACTCAATTAAAACGGGAACGCCACTTTCATGAGTAAATAACATACGGACTTTAATTTTACCTAGGCGTTGATTTTTCATCTGAAATAGCACCACTTGTGGACTGAGTTTAATTGCCATAAAAAAGAGAAACGTCACAATCATGGCATGCCAATAAAAACCTGAGCCACAAGCAATACCAACACCCGCAGAAGCCCATACTATTGCCGCCGTCGTTAAGCCTGAAATGGCATCATCTCGTCGATGCAATATAACGCCAGCACCGAGAAAGCCGACACCACTGATAATTTGTGCCGCTAATCTCATTGGATCACTACGAATGTTGTCGGAGATATTGGCGTAATGTTCTGCGGATTGAATAGAAACAATCGTTAATAAACAACTGGCAACGGCAATAATGACACAGGTTTTAAAACCGACAGGTTTTCCCTTTGATTCACGCTCTAAGCCAATAAGGCCACCCAAAATAAAGGCAGCCAGTAGTTTAGCAATACTTGATAGTGATAAAGGGCCAATGCTGTCAACAAACTGAATTAATGCGTCCATGGTTTGCTCCTAACGTTGGCTTATTCCTTTACTTTAAGACTATGGTGTTGCAATGCCTTCCTGGGCTTTTTTATTTTCATTATCTTTCTTTTTCGTTACATCATCTTTAAAGAAGAAGATAAAGAATATGGTTACAACGGCAGCGACGATTGCTGGATATATCCAGAATGTTGACCATTGTGGTAATGACGCATCGCCTGTTTCTGTTACGGTTGAATTAAAGATTTGACCGCAAATAGTGGAAGCAAATAATAAGCCGAAACCATTAGAGACAATAAAGCGTAGGCCTTGTGCTTGAGCACGAATTTCGGGTTTGGCTTTGCGGTCAACATAGATATCACCAGCAGTAAAGAAAAAGTCCCAACATAATCCCTGTAGCATTAATCCGATAACGATAAAATAGAACTCGGTATTTACCGCCGCATAAGAGAAGAATATGGAGCGGATGATCCAGCTAACAGCACCTAAAAGTAATGTAATTTTGAAGCCAAATTTCATTAAGAAGAATGACAATACAAACATAAACAGGACTTCACAGGCTATACCTATTTGCATGATAGAGGCCGCATTATTAAAACCTAATGCTTTAATAAAGACCGGAATATAAGCGGAATACGCTGTTTTTGGGATCATTAAAATAAAGATACTAAACATTAAGATAGCGAAATAGCGGTCTTTAAATAATGAAAGCGCATCTAAACATAAAATATCACGAGCAGAGAATGGTTTGCCTTTTGCTTTAGGAGGAGTGTTCGGTAAGGTAAAGCAGTAGAAACCAAGTAAAACACCCACTGCAGAAGCGATATACCAAGTCATCGTACTCCCAGAGAAGCCCATTTCACCTAATATAAATCCGATAGCCATAAAACCAAACGTACCGAATACACGAATAATAGGGAAATATTTCACGCCATTAATATGGGAGAAACTAATGCTATTTGAAAGCGCAGTTGTAGGGTAAAACAGTAATCCAATAATGAAAATTAAGAATAGTGTCATGCCACTGTTTTGTGCTTCAATAAATTGAGGAACACAAATAATGACTGCCGCATTAATTAAATGAAGGATACCCATGACTTTTTGTGAAGCAAAGAAACGGTCAGCCACCATACCTATAAATAATGGGGAGATAATGGTTGCGACGCCTAATAAAGCGTAGGCATTACCAATAATGCTTGCCATACCATAGCTACTTAATACCAGCCCCATGGTCATATTCCACGCACCTTGCATGAAATATTGCACAAACATCATAATCAGTAAGCGAGAGGTTATTTTCATCTCCATCATCGTTCTCCTCTTAATTTGTTTCTAACGTTAATCCGTCGTAGGCAACACGGATATTATGAGGAGCACAAACAGCTTCTAATTCGTGATGAAGCAATTTGCCACTGTGTGAAATATGTGAAACAGCAATTTGTGTATCTTGATGCAAACAACCTTGTTGTTGCAGTTTTTCTTGCGCGGCAAATACGGTTTCTAGGCTCATATGATTATCGGTACGATCTTTACCATTGAGTCCATAAGTACATTCAAAAACAACGATATCAAGAGGTTTATTTTCTAACCATTTCCATGTTAATTCAGGGAACCAACCAGAATCATGACCATAAAAAATCACTTTGCCATCTTTCTCAATATGATAAACATAACAAAGTTCCCATTTCGCATGATTAGCGAGTAATGGTGTAATTTTATAGCCATTTCTTTCGACAGTAACAAAAGGAATTAAGCAGTGAAAAGCAAAACGTTCTTTACTGTAGCCAGGTAGTACTTCAATGCAGCCATTAATTGCGCGATCGTTGCCGAAAATATGAAGAGGATGGTTAATTTCAAAACCATAACCTTCCATTCGGCTAAACAGATCGCCAACATTGAAATGATCAGGATGAGTGTGAGTGAATAGAAGGCTTTCAAAATTGGTAGCATCCATTCCATCACGCATTAATTGGTAACTAAATGTAGGTGATACGTCGATTAACATAATGTCATCGACAATGGCAGAAGAGTGAGTTCTGATATCTTTCCCACCAAGTTCTCTTGCTTTCAGGCAGTGTTCACAACGGCAGAAGGGATTGGGTATGCCTTCTGAGGCCGCCGTCCCTAAAAAATGAAGTTTCATAAAAATTCCCTTATCCTATTGTTTTATTAGGATTTTATTAATTATCTGGTGTTGGCTATCTGTAAGTTATAGATTTATTTGAACGTTCCAATAATAAAATGATGAAGATTATTTGCCAATAAATGAAGATCAGATCAGTGATCTTATTCAAATTAAATTTTTTATCTTATTGATTAATATATATATTAAAGAAAATTGATATTGATAATCATTTATTTTAGATAAGTTCTAGCAGATTGTTTTATAAGCTATTTAATGATGGAACGTTCAAATTAATTAGCAGTAGTCGTGATAAATAATTCAGGTATGCTAGTGAAAGCGGAAATTGAGATGGAAAAAGGTCAATGGCAACGATTAAAGATATTGCAAAATTAGCAGGCGTTTCTCATGGGACAGTTTCTAACGTATTGAATAAACGTGGAAATGTAAGCGTTGAGAAAATTGAAGCTGTATATCAAGCCGCCAAACAAATGGGTTATCAATTAAATACCCAGGCTCAACTGTTAAGAGCCAATAAAAGTCATAAAATAGCCATACTTTTACCGCAATTAGTTTCTGAAAAATATGCCGTTTTCTTTAATGCTTTAAGGCAGTCTATTGCTCAATTTTCTGAAGTGACTTATGATCTTTTTTTAACGGATGATCTTGAAACCACTGAGCTAGAGGCATTACAGAAAATTGCAGCGGGGGGTTATAAACAAGTGATCACCGTAAGTTGCCTCAATGATGCAAATATCTATTTTGACACGTTAAAATTATCCCCTTCACACGTTGCCTTTGTTTATCGTCAGCCACTTAATACTCAACGATTCTTCACACTCGATTTTGCTCAAGCCGCTGATGCTATTTGCCTGCAAGTCATGCATACAACTGGTCAATTAGTAGGTATTTTTATAGGGAGTAGTGATTATGTGAATAATCAGATTTTTGCTAATGAATTGCAAAGTCGACTTTTAGAGTATGCACCTAATAAAAAAAGTGTGGTGCTTTGTGCATCAGATGAAGAGAGCTATAAAATTGCGTTTGATTTCTTTTCTATGGAGCAAATTCCAGACATTTTTATTGCTCAAGATAGCGAAAAGGCGCGTTATTTAACACAAGCCAGTTATTTCGGTAGCCATGATGATTGCCCACCTATTTTTGCATTAAGCGACAATATCCCTCCTGTATTAAAAGGGTTATATTACTTTCCCATGAACTACGCTCAACTTGGGTTGGAAGTGATTGATGCACTAATGCAAGAAGAGGAAACGGAGATAATCGAGAGTAAAGTCACTTATGTGCGTAATCAAAGTGATCATCTTTATACGGCGACACCTACCATTATTGCTTCTGATAAACACGATTTAAGTCTTAATTTACTGATTTTACCTAGCCCTTCTACTAGTGCATTAAAAAAATTACTACCTCATTTTTATCGCCAAACAGGGATTAAAGTTAATTTAGCGATACATCCATACGATGAAGTTTATCAAATATTAAGTCAGTTACATTTACATCCATATTATGATTTATTGCGTATTGATATGGCTTGTTTTCCTTGGTTTGCGGAAAGAATATTACAGCCATTAGATAAAATTGGTAACGGATTAACAGACTTATTAAATAATTTTTCACTGCCTACTCAGCAGAAATTTAGTTTAGTGAATAATGTTGCTTATGCCATGCCTTTTGATGCCAGTGCGCAACTCCTATTTTATCGAAAAGACTTGTTTGAAGATCCTATTCTAAAAAGAATGTATTACGAAAAAACAGGTAATGAGTTAACCGTACCGACAACATTTGAAGAGTACGACAATGTGACTCAGTTTTTTACACAATTACATGAAGAAGGACAAATAAGTCGTCCAATGGGCGCTTCAACAACATTGGGCAGTGCAGGATTAATTGCAACAGAATATCTTTTACGTTATTACGCCAAAGAGGGGCGCTTAATAGGAAGTGATAATATTCCTCAATTAGCAATGCCTTTAGCGGGTGAAGTATTAAAAGAATACCTACAACAATTGTCGATTACTGAAAATATTTATAATAAATGGTGGAGTGAGTCGGTTAGACAATTTGAGCAAGGGCATCTTGCTATGCTTGTCTCTTATATGAATTTATTTAACGATGTGGCTCATAGTAATATTTTACCTAAAACTGGATTTGCGCCCGTACCAGGTGGTATTCCACAATTAGGGGGCGGTGTATTAGCCGTTTCTCGTTATAGTCAAAAGTCACAATATGCTGAGCAATTTTATCGTTGGCTTTATTCTCCAATGGTTATGGATCATCTCATTTTATTAGGTGGAAATAGTAATCATCAAAATTTCAGTCATAACCAAGAGATTAGCCATCGTTATCCATGGATGACATTGGCTTATCAAGAAATTAATAAGGGAATACGAGAGTCATCGATACCGAATGGTAAGTTATTTAATTTACGCCAAGCAGAAATTATTATCGGGCAAGGGATCACTAACGTTGTAAATAATATTATGACGATAGACGAGACCATTGAATATATTAATCAGCGTTTGTTGATTGATACGCAAGGAGAGCGGTAGATTTTACTGATGGTCATAAAAATAGCAGGGGATGATGAAATCCCCTGTATTAACTTATTATTCACCCGCTAATGCTCTTGGGAATAATAAATTATTTTCTAAACTAATATGATTCATTAAGTCGTCAATAAATTCATTTATACCATTATAAAGCACTCGCCATGTAGTACAGGCTTCCGGCGGAGGAGTAACATCTTTGGTAATAAATTTAATCACTTCAACAATTTCACCTGCATCATCATGTTCGTGTTCCATAACACTAATGGGGGCTCCGGCTTGGTTTCCTAAGCCATTTTTTATCATAGGAAAGAGAATGCGCTCTTCTTTCATCATATGGCTTGTCAATTCATCTAATAATAGCGTCAATTGGCGTGCTAATCCTTTAGGGACAGTCGGTTTTGCTTCATGAACTCGTTCTACTTTTTCTGCTTGTAGAATAAGTTCCGGTAATTGTGCTCTATGTTTGTCATGATAACGAACAATAATAAAATCAATAATTTCACTCAATGATGCTTGTCGCCAATCTTTTTCTAATGGTTGTTCTGAAAGGGCAATTAATTTATTTTCAATTTCATTAATATTAAGCCCTGCTTTTTCTGCAGATTTGCTTAATGTTCTTTTTCCACCACAACAAAAGTCGAGGTTATATTGACGGAATATGGCACTGGCGCCAGAAATAGATAGAGCCAGTTGGCCCAATGGTTGATCACGTAAATTCATATCAGCATCTCGTATGTTATTTAAATTAAGCGGACAGTGCTCTTAATAATGCAAAAGCTTCTTTTACTTGTTCTTCTGTAACGACAAAGGCGCGTAATACATTGTTATCATCAAAGCCTTTGGCGATAACACCTGATTGTGTTGTATTAATATTCCACGTTAAGTCATTACGCGCAGTCTCACCGGCAAGATGTAGAGGCATTAACGGTGTTTTCACCCGAATAATCATTGGCGGTAAATTCAGTGGAGTATTATTTTCACCTACGAGTGATTTGGCTAAATGCATCGCACTTAATTGGATGGGTTGTAAAAACGGTAGTAAATTACCGTTGATTTGTGCGCAATCACCTAAGGCATAAATATTGCTATTACTGCTTTGCAGATATTCATTCACAACAATCCCACGATCAGTATGCAAACCCGCAAGATGAGCGAGCTCTATATTCGGCGTGAGTCCTGTTGCGGCAATAACACAATCAACAGTTAATTGATGATGTTGATTAAATGTCGCTAAAATACCGTTATCAGTTTGTGTTAATGACTGTAATGGTGATTTCAGCATTAATCGCACACCAATTTTAGTGAGGCTAGATTGCAAACGACCACTAAGATCAGACGGGATCAAGGACGATAATAATTGCCCTGAAATATCTGCAAGGATCACCTCTTTACCTGCTCGACTAAAATCCATGGCTAATTCAGTGCCAATTAAACCCGCACCTAAAATTAATACACGTTTAGCTTGGCGAATTTGTGTTTCATAAGTTTGGTATTCTTGCTGACTATTAAGCGTAAACATTAACTCATGGCCTGAAATAGCAGGACAATAAGTTTTGGCTCCAGTGGCTAATACTAATTTATCGTAATACCATTGTTCACCTTGGGCACTCTGAATACGTTTTTCATCTGTATTAATATCAACGATTTGCGTATAAGGATAGATCGCAAGTTGATACTGTTGTGCAAACTCTTGGGCTGTTTGTTTGGTTAAATCATTTGCACACTGAGCTTGGCTAATAACATGGCTTAAATCCGGTTTGTTATATTCATCAATACTGTCTGATGCAATTAAAGTAATGGGAATATCTGCATTAAATTTGCGAATATTTTTAACTAATTGGCGTGCGGCAAACCCCGCACCAATAATAACAATCCCATTATTAAGAAGGCCTGTACTCATTTTGCCTCCTTCGCAAGTGTATCAAAGACATCTTTTCCTAATGAGCATTCAGGGCATAAGAAGCTATCAGGGACTTCACTCCACGGCGTATTAGGTTGAACGTTTTGCATTGGTTCACCTACTGCCGGATCATAAATCCATTGGCATACACTGCATTGCATACGTGGGCCTAAGTCGATTGCTTCAACATCTGCGATAGCTTCAGATTGTGATGAGGTGATACAATCAGGTTGAGTCGCAGGAAGTGGTGCCAAAGCCCATTGACGTGCAATTTCACGACCATATTCACGACAAATTTCTTGTGCTTGCATATCTGGACGCCATTTGGTTTTTAGTGCCAGTGCGGTTTCAAATCCAGCGTCCATTAAACGGGTTTGAATACGGTCAACCGCACCACCATTCCATCCATAACTCCCGAAAGCAGCGGCTTTTTTATTACGAAAACGTAAACCCGTCATCTCTTCAAGCATGGCGGCGATTTTTGGCATCATGACATTATTCATTGTTGATGAACCGACAAGCACACCTTTAGAACGAAACGCACTCGTGATAATGTCATTTTTATCACTTTTGGCGACGTTATAGCTTTTTACAAACACATTAGGGTCAATTTCATTGATACCTTGTGCAATGGCATCTGCCATCATACGGGTATTGTTAGACATGGTGTCATAGAAAATAGTGATACGATCTTCTTGATAATCTGCTGCCCATTTTAGATATAATTCAACAATTTGTGTTGGATTATCACGCCATACCACGCCGTGAGACGTGGCAATCATATCGACAGGTAAATTAAAGCCTAAAATTTCGTTAATTTTGGGTGTTACAAGCCGACTAAAAGGCGTCAGAATATTGGCGTAATAGCGTTGGCATTGCTCGAATAATTCTGTTTGGTCAACTTCATCGTTAAATAAACGTTCATCACAATAGTGCTGACCAAAAGCATCGTTACTAAATAAAATCGCATCACCAGTTAAATAGGTCATCATGCTGTCAGGCCAGTGTAGCATTGGTGTTTCAACAAAAATCAGTTGCTTGCCATTACCAATATCAAGGCTATCGCCTGTTTTAACAATATTAAAATTCCATTCAGGGTGATGATGATGCCCATTGATTGAATCAATGGCGTTTGCTGTGCAGTAAATTGGAGTATTAGGAATAAAAGACATCAGCTCAGTAAGTGCGCCAGCGTGATCTTCTTCTGCATGATTAATAATAATGTAATCAATCTCTTCCAGATTAATTTGAGCTCGTAAATTTTGTACAAATTCGCGACTAAATTTATGGTCAACTGTATCAATAAGGACATTCTTTTCTTCACATATTAGGTAGCTGTTATAGCTACTTCCTAATAATGTTTTATATTCAGTGCCATGAAAATCACGAACTTCCCAGTCACGTTGTCCAACCCAATTAACATTATTTTTAACATGAATAGCCATTTTGTATTGTTCCTTCTCATTAATCTTTTCATCGGGATATGTATAGATATAATCAAGAAGCGTGCCAGTTTTTATCTTATTGTTTTAAAAGATTTTTATTTTTATGGCTATTTGTGTATTGTCAATATGACTATCTTTACCATGTCAAAATGACCATAATAACAGTCATAATGACTATGAGGTGTTTTTATGGGCTTTTCCGTTGATGTGTTGGCTACAATTGCCATTGAATTACAAAAAGATGTGGGTCACCAAGATAGATTTCAGCGACTGGTGACCACACTTCGACAAGTGTTAAATTGTGATGCCGCAGCATTGCTTCGTTATGAACCTCATCAGTTTATCCCATTAGCCATAGATGGCCTTGTGCCTGATGTATTAGGGCGCCGTTTTTTACTTGAAGGGCATCCTCGTTTGGAAACTATCGCGCGAGCAGGGGATGTGGTGCGTTTTCCTGCGGACAGTGATTTACCCGATCCTTACGATGGCCTTATCCCAGATAGAGAGCATTTAAAAGTTCATGCTTGTGTGGGGTTACCATTATTTGCGGGGCAAGATTTAATTGGCACTTTAACGCTTGATGGTATGGATCCCCATCAGTTTGATACCTTTAGTGATGAAGAATTACGTTTAATTGCTGCATTAACCGCTGGTGCATTAAATAATGCGTTATTGATTGAGCAACTCGAAAATCAAAATATGTTATTTACACCAACTAATACGTTTAAGCCTACAGTAAAAACAGAAATTATTGGTTTATCGCCTTCGATGATGCAACTGAAAAAAGAGATAGAAATTGTTGCACCCGCAGATATGAATATTTTAGTGAGTGGCGAAACGGGAACGGGTAAAGAGCTGGTGGTCAAAGCCATTCATGAAATGTCTAATCGTGCAGATAATCCGTTAGTCTATTTAAATTGCGCGGCACTTCCTGAGAGTGTGGCAGAAAGTGAATTATTTGGTCATGTGAAGGGGGCCTTTACCGGCGCAATTAGCCATCGCAGTGGTAAATTTGAAATGGCTGATAACGGGACCTTGTTTCTTGATGAAATAGGGGAACTTTCATTATCACTTCAAGCCAAGTTACTGCGTGTTTTACAATATGGGGATATTCAACGGATTGGTGATGATCGTAATTTACGCGTTAATGTGCGTGTATTGGCAGCAACCAATCGTGATTTATGGGAAGAAGTGTTAGCAGGGAATTTCCGTGCTGACCTTTTCCATCGGTTAAGTATTTTTCCTCTGCATGTCCCGCCATTGCGAGAAAGGGGGGAAGATATTTTGTTATTAGTGGGTTATTTCTGCGAGCAATATCGTCAGCGTTTTAATCTGACTCAAGTGATTATTAGCCCTGAGTTACGCCTTTATTTGTTACACTATTCTTGGCCGGGTAATGTGCGTGAATTAGAGCATACTATTCACCGAGCAATTGTATTAGCGAGGGCTGGAAATAAAACTGATAGCCTTATTTTACAAGTTAACCATTTTGCTTTGGGAACTGAAAACTCGCTTCACCCTTCCCCTCAAACGTTACCTTCTGAAGACAAAAATTTAAAAGAAGCAACGGATGAGTTTCAGCGAGACTTAATTAAACAAGCATTGCTACGTAATAACCAAAATTGGGCGGCAACTGCGCGAGAATTATCACTTGATCCGGCTAACTTACGTCGTTTAACAAAGCGTTTAGGATTAAAGTCGTCATGATTTAAAAAGGAAAATACCCTAAACGAAAAAAGGTAATTTGGGTGCGTGATCCAAATTACCTTAAATAATTATGTTAGGATGATGAGCTGTTAATTAATTTCTATTTTCTGAATGCTTTCACCGTGATGGTTACCAGTTCTGTTAATGTGCTATAAAATTGGCTATACCCACTCATTTTTAATTTATTTAAATAGTGAGGTAGCCATGGGGTTAAATGAAGGGAAAGTAATTCATTAACTGCGTCTTCTCTTTTTTCCGATGCTAATACCGCCGCTTGAAATAACATTAAACCGATATGATCAACAGGCTCTGGAAAAGACGTGTTTATTTTTAAACGTTCCCGTTTTAAAAACTCACTGAGAGCAAGGGTAGAATCCCCTTGTAATAAGCCTTCAGGATCTAAATAAACCGACCCCCAAGGCGGTGCGGGTAAGGCATGAGGGCCAATAAAAAGATTTTGCCATTGGGTTTTTAGTTGCGCAGTATCGATAGAAACAGAATTAATTAGACGTTCACAAAGGTGATTTTCAATCTTACAAGGCCACTGTGCTACAAAATCCCCTGTTTTAAAAAAATTGAGTGCAATTTTATTGGTTTCATCATCTGGTGAGAATAAATAACAAATTCCCAATAAATTAAATGCAGCCGCGTAATAAGAAAGCCTGCTCATAATTTTTAATACTTCCTTAAAACAAACCCCAATAATGAGGTTTGTTTTTTTATTATTTAAACGATTTGCTCAATGATAATTAGTGAATTGAGTAGAAAACATAGCGCAACATAAAGTCAGCGATAATTGCGACAACACAGCCAAGTGCAAAAATAGACTCAGTTGATTTACCTTGATTTTTAGGAGCTAGAAATTTCACTAAACTATAGCCACAAGCTAATACTGCAATGGTGGCTAATATCCAACAGGTAGTACGTAACGAACCAATGGAGTAATACACTTGAATAGGCGATAACGGGAATGTCACCGATTTTTGGCTATAGAGTGTGCTAGTTAAATATTGCTCATAAAAAGGTTGATACAGTAATCGACCGATTAAGCTAAATGCCATTATTCCCCATAATTGCCATTTCCAGCGCATGGGTAAAGAGTCTTGTGGTATTTCAATACCTAACTTACTGCCTATACGTTGTAATACTTTGGTCAGCAAAAAGAAAAGAGCGGCGCCAAGCGTTAACATTGCCCCGAAGAACATGACGTAAGTGTTAGGATCCATCCAGGTTAAAATAGAGGTATGGCGATAAATCGACGCCATGCAATAGATATCAAATAACCCAATCAGAATACTGATACTTAATAGAAGCATTGAGAGTTTGCGAGTGCGCCAGAGCCATAAAAAGGTTAATCCTAGGCAACCGACAAAAATGGCCGTGACGGCAACTTCACGACTTAACCAAGCAGAAAACACATTTCTAATCGCATTCGGTGCATTTAACGGTACGCCTAAGTGAGTAATTGAAGCGATAGAGCCTAAACCAGCTAACCCACAAATAACAAATAAGGCTAACAGCATAAAGCGATAGTCGCTTTCTGCATTGAGATAATGAGAAAGGCGACGCGCAAAAAGCCCTGTTGTTAGCGCAAGACCAATGGTCGCATTCATCATAAATGTGAAGATTAACAATGACCATTCATTCATTTTCTTTCTCCCTTATTATTAATTCCGTCATTATTGGCACCCTGATGTGGGTTAATAACAAGGTTTGGATGCGTTATTTCAGGGGAAGGTAAACCCGTGACATAATCTAAATCACCATAACGTTCACGTAGTTCATCAATAGGACCAAATTGGATTGCACCTAAAGGACAAGTTGCAACACAAACCGGTTGTTCACCTTTTTGCTGTAAATCAATACAAAAGTCGCATTTCGACATCTGTTTGGTTTCTGGATCCATTTGTGGCGCGCCATAAGGGCAAGACCACGCACAAGCACCGCAACCGACACATTTGTCTGTATCTACCATGACAATGCCATCACCTTCACGCTTATGCATTGCTGTTGTTGGGCAGTTTTTAACGCAAATAGGGTCGTCACAGTGGTTACAAGAGATAGACAGCGTGTAAGCAAAGACATTATTGACTAGCGCGCCTTTAGGATTGCGAGTATAACCGCCTCCAGTGATTTCATAGACCCGACGAAATTTACGTCCAACATCAAGATTGTTTTTATCTTTACACGCAACCTGACACGCCTTACAACCTGAACAGCGAGCGTTGTCGATATAAAACCCTAACTGTTTGTTGCTCACAGCGGGATAAACGATAAATTGACTCATGCTTTTGCTACCTCGACCAATAATGTTTGGTGAGCATTGCCGTGTGCCATTGCGGTGCTACGGGATGATGTTAATACGTTGGCACATCCACCTTGATCTATGCCTTTTGCATCAGGTTGCCACCAAGCTCCTGCTTGCAAGGCCACGACACCAGGCATAATTCGTTGTGTTAATTTGACGGGAACCATCGTTACCCCACGATCGTTATACACTTTGACTTTTTCGCCCTCTTTAATGTTTCTATCTTGGGCATCTAATGGGTTAATCCAGAGTTCTTGACGCTGTACTTCTTGTAACCAAGGGTTGGCAAATTGTGTTGAGTTTGCGCGATTACGCCCTTTCCATGTGATCAGTTGTAATGGGAATTTATCCGTTAGCGCATCTTCAGGCCCTTCAATGGCAGGCACATAATGAGAGAGTGCCGGAATATCGACATTATTCATGTCATATAAGCGCTTAGAGAAAATCTCAATTTTGCCCGATGGCGTTGGGAATGGATTATTCTTGATATCTTGGATATTTTTCTCAAATGCCACATTTTGGGTATGTGGACGATGTTTTAAGAGATGACGGCGTTTAACCAATAGTTCTTTAAAGGTTGGAATACCGTCTTCAGGACGCTTAACACTTGCGTCATTGACTAAATATTCAATCCAATCGCGATCAGTCTCTTTGCCTTCGCTAAATTGTTTACCCACACCTAATTTATCGGCAACTTCACGTAACCAATCGTAGTCAGTACGACGTTCAAATTCAGGCTCGATGACTTTTTCAGAAAGAATAATGTAGTCGCCATAACTCCATGTACCACCGATATTCCAGCGTTCTAAGAAACTGGTTTCAGGTAGTAAAATATCGGCATATTTTGCACTAGGTGTCAGATACAGATCACTACAGACGATAAATTCTACTTTCGATTCATCTTCAAGTACTTTCGCAGCATGAAGAATATCGGTATTTTGGTTTGTCATGTAGTTACCCGCCATTGAGAAAATCATCTTGATTTCAGTATCAAGTTTCTCGGCGTTCAGTAACCCATTTTGTGGTGTGACTAAATTTTTGTCTTCACACGCTTGCACCCAGTTGGTGATATTAATTTTCGCTTTTACTGGGTTGGTTAATAGGCTTGGTCCTGCAATGGTTTTACGCAACTCAGAGTTTAAAGCCATACCATAGCCGGCAGCCCAACCACCACGAACACCCACATTACCGGTAATAGTTGCAAGTAATGTTGCACCGCGTGCCGTCCGTTCACCACAAATATGGCGCTGAGGCCCCCAACCTTGCATCAATGTAGCTGGTTTTGTGGATGCATATTCGCGAGCCAATTGTTTAATAGTATCTGCTGGTACTTTAGTGATGGTTTCAGCCCATTCAGGGGTTTTCTTAATGCCATCTTTTTTACCCATTAAATAGGCAACTAAAGATTCATTTTCATCCACACCTTCAGGCATTTGGTGCTCATCAAAGCCAACAGTATATTTATCAATAAAAGCTTGATCATGCAGATTTTCGCTTACGATGATATACATCATCGCATCCATCATGGCGTTATCTGTTGTGGGGAGTAACGGGATCCATTGATCAGCCAAAGAAGAGGCAGTATCAGAATAACGAGGATCAACGACAATAAATTTAGTGCCGTTTTTCTTCATTTTTTGGAAAAAATGGTTTGAATGACCAAAAATCGTTTCGTTAGGGTTATGGCCCCATAAAATCACAAGAGGGGTATTTTCTAACGTATCAAGTGTGCTACCACTGGCAGCTGTACCGTAAGTATAAGGAGTGACCGCAAGGGTATTTCCATTACTAACGGAGTGATAGTTTTCCAGAAAACCCCCAGTGATATTAAATAGGCGACGTAACATATTCGCACCAGAGAAAATACCACCAGTAACCCCCGTACTTAAGCTGATAAAGCGTGATGCGGGGCCATATTGCTGGTTCATACGCTGCATATTTTGCGCAATAAGAGTGGTCGCTTCTTCCCAAGTGATACGTTCAAATTTGCCTTCACCACGTTTGCCAACGCGTTTCATTGGGTATTTTAAACGGTCTGGATGATAGACAAATTTTCGATAACCGCGACCTCGAACGCAGGCACGCATAATAGGCATTTCTTCATCTAGATCAGCATCGGGACGTGTGCTAATACGGGTGACTTTGCCATCTTTTACATGGGCTCGAATATCACATTTACCGCCACAGTCAAAGCTACTGCAAGTTGAAACAACGCGTTCATCAGCTTCAGTTGTTATTGGTTTTACGGGTATAGCATTGTCTGTGGTCGTGGCAAAAGAGTGTGAAGCGAGGAACGGGAGGGTGACTAATGCTGAGCTCGCTTGAATAAAGTGACGGCGACTAACATCGTTAAGAATGCTCTTTGTATCACTATCGTGATCGGACTGATTGCTCATAATGAACTCTACCTTAAACATAATAGGCGGATGCCGATATACCCGATACTTGATATAAAGAATGTGCATGATTTTTCTAGGCTATGAATAAAGGGAATGTCTGGTATCCGCTGCATTATTATTGAATGCATAGATAATTGCAGCATGTTCGAAATAACATCTACGAGAGGGATAGTAGTTGATTAATCTTTTGCCAACATTCTAAAACCAGACAATGACATTTGAATTTCAGCCTATTTACGAAGGGTGTTAATAGCTCGTTTTTTGATTGTTAATAAGGTTTATTAAATAGATATCAAGAAGGTTGAAATTTCACATAAGATACTTTTGTTGTTTATTTAAATATATAACTATTTTAATTATATAGCTCATTATTTGCCAATGCGTGGAGTATGGGATAACTGCTATATTAAAAAGGACGAAGATAAAAAGAGAGTGATCCAAACAGTGAGAAATGTACCGTTAAAAAGCGTTGATTCACTTGATCGAGATGTTATTGCGCTGGGTACAGACTATTTACCCAATACGCTGTTAGAAACGCACCAACATCGCCGAGCCCAATTTTTATACCCGGCTACGGGATTAATTGAAGTGAGTACAGATGAGGGGGAATGGGTTATTCCACCATCTTGTGGTGTGTGGATCCCACCAGAAACTGGGCATGAAACTCGTATGTTAGAAGTGAGTACGCGAAGCTTATATATCGAGCCTTCTGCAGCCCCTCGTGATAGCAAACAATGTGAAGTTGTCAGTGTTTCCCCTCTTTTTCGTCAACTTTTACTTGAAGCTGTAGATGTGCCTGCAGAATATGATAAAAAAGGGCGAGATGGTCTTTTAATGCAGTTAATCTTATGTGAACTAGGGAAAGCAAAACCGTTACCGTTTTTTGCGCCTATTCCACAAGATAGTAAATTAGCTAAATTATGTCGTGATTTTATTCGTCATCCTAAAATTGATTCTTTACCGCAACAGTGGGCGGATAAATTACATAAAAGTGAACGTTCTTTTAGCCGTTTTTTCCGCCAACAAACAGGAATGTCATTTTCACAATGGCGACAACAAGTCTGTTTATTGAATTCATTAACACAAATCTTATCAGGACGCGGCATTACCGACATTGCCTTTGACTTAGGTTATAACAGTGCCGGCTCATTTTCGACAATGTTTAAAAAACAGATGGGGCAATCGCCTTCTCACTTTAGTATGGATGCGTTAGATATAGATCGGTTTTAGTCTTCGATGGTTAAGAAACGTGCCTTATAGGCACGTTTCTTTCTTTTGAAGATTAAGCTCCCTTTTTTCTTATAGAATTGTGCAAGTAATAGGGTAAGAAAATCAAACTTACCGCAGTAATAATTGCGGTGGTAACTAACACCACGAAAAAGGCATTTTCAAAAGCGATATTTGCTTGGGAAATGACAAGAAATGCGGTGTCATTAGGTAATTTTTCCGCCACAATTAGCGCTTCATCTAAACTGTCATAGACAGCATTATTGATAGCTAATGCGTCAGGTAGTACGAGTTTTAAGGTATAGACCGTACTCATTAAACTGCCCATAAACGTCACACCAATCACACTCCCAAGTTCGTAAGCGACATCTTCGATAGAAGCCGCCATGCCAGCTTGTTTATCGGCAACACTTAACATAATAGATGTCGATGCTGTCGTAAAAATAATACCTAAGCCAAAGCCAATGAAAAATAAGCTACCGATTAACACGATTGGAGAGGTTGTTTGATAGATAGCGATTAACCATATATTTCCGATTAAAGTGAGCAAGAATCCGCAAATAATCAGGCGGATTTCACCTAATCGTGTTAAAAAATAGCCCGCTAGAGGAGAGGCTAATACAGAGCCAACTGGAATAGGTAAGATCACTAATGCTGCATTTAAGGGGGTAAAACCAGCAACCAGTTGTAAGCGTTGACTAAGCAACAATTCAATCCCCACAATAATCACCATTGAAAGAACAGCCATTAAAATACCGATACTAAAAAAACGGTTTTTAAATAACCTAAAATCAATCATTGGGTGAGCTTGTTTACGCTGGCGCAAAGTAAATAAGGTGAGAAAAATGGCTGCAATGACGCCCGCAATAGCGACTTCATTCCACTGTGTATAAGGTTTGCCTAGCTCTTTTAAAGCATAAATGGCACTGATCAAACCGATTAAGATAAGCACTGAACTTAAATAATCGATTTTGTGGTTACCCTGTCCTGCGAACTTAGGAATAAGCCAAAGAGAGAATGGTAATACTAAAAGAACAATCGGGACATTAATTAAGAAGACTGAGCCCCACCAAAAATGTTCAAGTAACATCCCACCAATTAAAGGCCCCAAAGCCGCACCGCCTGAAGCAACTGCAGACCAAATGCCAATCGCAATAGCACGCTCTTGCGAGTCACTAAAGACTTGTCGCACTATCGATAGGGTGGCAGGCATACTCATTGCTGCTCCCACAGCCAAAAAGCCACGAGACGCAATTAAGGTTGTCGCAGTGGGAGAAAAAGCCGCACACAAAGAGGCGAACGCGAATAATGGTAACCCACAAATAAAGAGTGTTTTATGGCCTATTCTGTCTGTGAGCATTCCTGCTGCAGGTAATAATCCAGCAACAATTAATGGATAAGCATTCATTATCCAAAGCTTTTCTGAAGCACTTGCATTTAAATCATGGGTTAAACGAGGTAATGCGGTATAAAGCACCGTTACATCAACAACAATGAGAAACAGCATGCTAGATACCAAAAGTAATACTATCCAACGCTTATAATCTTTTATCATAGAGAATCTCGGTTATTTTTATGAGTATTATTTTTACTAGCGGGTATAATATAAATCCATACGAACGTATTGAAAAGAGGTTTTTTCATGGGACGCCAAAGAACGATTGATAGAGAAAAGCTACTCGAAGCCATTTTTGATATTGTCATGGAGCAAGGTGCTGCGGCTCTGACTATTGACACTGTGGCGAAAAAAATGGGAATTTCAAAAGGTGGTGTTCAATACTGTTTTAGTAGCAAAGAAGCGATGATTGACGCAATGTTTGAACACTGGGAAGGTAGTTACGAAGCTAAATTTAACGCGATCGTTGAAAACGATAATTCGCCTGAAAATCGGGTAACCGCACATATTCGTGCCATTCATACACATGATAAGGTCGCCTTTGCTAAAGGTGCCAGTTTGATGGCCGCTTTGCTACAAACGCCAGAATATTTACAAAGTACAAAAGAGTGGTATCAGCAACGATTAGCAGGTGTAGATACGAAAACAGAAGCAGGAAAACGTGCGCGATTGGCATTTTTAGCAGCAGAAGGCACTTTTTTGTTACGCTATTTTGGGTTGATGGATATTGATGATAATGAATGGCAATCTATCTTTGAAGATATTGATTCGGCGCTGATCTCAAAAGAAAAAAGACAATAAAAAAGCATGTTGTTAATAAGAAGAACAACATGCTTTTTATTGACGATAATCGGGATAAATAGAATTAGTAATACATAGCAATTAATTTATTATCGAGCTCTTTAACGTCAACGGGGGTGTCGAAAATATCTTCGATAATGTCCGCTTTCATTATCTCTTTTGGGGAGCCATGATAATACAATTGTCCATTACGCATGGCTAAAATATAGTCAGAATAAACAGAGGCAAAATTGATATCATGAATAACAATAATAATAGTTTTTCCTAATTCATCTGCGGCTTTTCGCAGAAGTTTCATCATGATCACCGCATGTTTCATATCAAGATTATTGAGTGGTTCATCAAGCATGACATATTCTGTGTCTTGGCATAGCACCATCGCCACATAGGTGCGTTGACGTTGCCCACCAGACAATTCATCGAGATAGCGATGACGAAATTCAGTTAAATTTAAAAAAGCTAATGACTCATCAATGACTTTTTTATCATCAAGCGTTAAACGGCCTTTGCTGTAAGGATAACGGCCGAATCCGACTAATTCTTCTACGGTTAAACGACTGACGAACTGGTTTTCTTGGCGCAGTATTGAAAGGTTTTTTGCAAGCACATCGCTATCTGTTGCTGCAACGTCCATACCGTTAACACTGACCATGCCACTTTCAGGAATTAATAAACGTCCAATAACAGAAAGCAGTGTGGATTTACCCGCACCATTAGGGCCAATGATCGAAGTAATACCGCCACGTTGAATTGTTGTTGTAATATTATCGAGAACGGTTATATCTTGATAATGCTTTGATATTTTGCTGATTTCAATCATATTAAAGTCTTCTTAACACCAAATAGATAAAGAACATTCCACCGACAAACTCAATTACAACAGAAAGTGTTCCTGTCATTTTTAAACCATATTCTAAAACCAGTTGCCCGCCGATTAAGGCGATAGTGCCCAGTAAAAAGGCAACAGGCATTAAGAAACGGTGTTGGCTACTGCCACTGATATGGTAAGCAAGGTTAGCCACAATTAAACCTAAAAAGGTTAATGGACCAACTAAGGCAGTTGAAACAGCCACTAAAACAGAAATCAGTAATAAAATATAAGTGGTTTGTTTGCGGTAATTTATACCAAGGTTAATGGCATTTGCTTGACCTAATGCCATGACATCAAAGCTGTAGCGCATACGCCAAAGTAAGATGCCAACAACCACAATAATCGCTAAAGCACAAAAGATAAGATCAGGGGTTGCACGGGTGAAAGTGGCAAACATGCGCCCTTGTAAAATGGAGAACTCATTGGGATCCATCAAACGTTGTAATAGAGTCGCTGAACTGCGAAATAACGTGCCTAAGATAATTCCAATCATCAGGACTAAATTAATGTTAAAACGCACAGAGCTGAATAACCAACGATAGAGTACAACCGAAAACAGTACCAGCAATGTTGATTCTAGGAAAAACTTTGATAGGTTCAACATCCACGATACAGGCATATCACCTTCAAAGAAGACAAACACGGTTTGTAGCAAAACAAACAGAGCCTCTAATCCCATCAGCGACGGTGTCAAGATACGGTTATTCGCGATAGTTTGGAACAATATGGTGGAAACACCGGCCGCGAACGCCACTACAATCATGGTGAGAACGATATAAGCACGATGAGTCAGAATATAAGAGATATTGCCATTTAGGTTTATTGTCATAAATAACACAATGGCTAATAACGAGGCACCAAGCAATAACCCAATACGTGCCATCGGAGATAGGCGCTTTTTCTTATCTTTAACAGCGCCAGTACATGTGCTAATTATAGATGAATTAACTTTTTGCATAACGTTGTTGCTTTAATAATAAGAAAAGGAAAATGACAGCCCCTACAGCCCCTAAAATAACGCTAGCTGGGATCTCAAATGGATAACGGATAAGGCGACCAATGATGTCACATAATAAAACGATAGCGCCGCCACTTAAGCAAACCCAAGGGATGGTTTTACGAATATTATCCCCCATCACTAAGCTCACCAGATTTGGCACAATCAAGCCGAGAAAAGGTAATGCACCTACAACAGAAACAACGACGCCACTAATTAGAGCGATAATCGATAATCCGATGATCATCACTTTACGGTAATTTAGGCCCACATTAATTGAAAACTCACGTCCCATACCAGCAACAGTAAAGCTATCAGCGACCCAACACGCCATTAATGCAAGTGCACCTACAAGCCATAACAACTCATAACGGCCTTGTAATACACTTGAAAAATCGCCACTTGTCCATGCATCTAAGGATTGCAATAAATCGAAATAAACGGCTAAGAAGATAGTCAATGCACCGATAACTGCGCTAAGCATAATTCCCACTAAAGGCACAATCAGTGTTGTTTTTAACGTGATCCTTTGCAGGAGTAACATAAATAACAACGTACCAAGAAGGGCGAAAACAGTAGCCACTACCATTTTGGTAAAGATGCCCGCCGCAGGAAAGAGCAACATGACGACTAACAACCCGAGGCTTGCAGATTGAGTTGTTCCTGCAAGAGAGGGCTCGACAAAGCGATTTTGAGTTAGCAGTTGCATAATTAAGCCTGCAACACTGATGGCACCACCGGCAAGTAATAATGACAGGGTTCTTGGCACACGGCTGATAAAGAAGATATCGCGCATATCAGGATCAGTAAAAAGCGAAGCAGGAGTGATATCTCCTGCGCCGATAAATAAACTGATCATTGAGAGGATAGCAACAAGTCCTATCCCCAATGATAAATGGAACGTTTTCATTCAGTTACTTTATTTTTTTTGATCCAAAGCCTGATTAATCGTATCCATTAAGCGAGAGTAGGTTTGGATCCCGCCAGAGATATAAATAGAGCTTGCATCAAGATAGATGATTTGGTCTTTATTCCAAGCATTCACTTTTCTTACCAATGCATTATCAAGGACTTGTTGAGCGGGTTGTGAATCTTCACGACCAATCGCTGCATCACGGTCAATAACAAACATCCAATCAGGGTTAAGTTTTAACAGTAATTCAGAGTTGACGATGTTGCCGTGTGAGCCTGGGCTATCAAATACATAAGCGGGCTCAAAACCTAATACATCGTAGATAAAGCCAAAGCGAGAACCAGGACCATACGCTGAGATTTTACCACCACTGACTAATACAACCATTGCTTTACCTGCATCGGGTGTTTTGGCTTTTACAGTATCAATTTTAGTATTGAAATCAGCCAGTAATTTTTTAGCTTGTTCTTCTTTGCCAAAAATCTGACCTAATGTTGTTGTGCGTTCAGCAAGGCTTTCGACAAAACGTTTCGGATCGATATCCATTGAAATCGCAGGCGCAATTTCACTTAATTTCGCATACGCATCACGAGCACGGCTACCACTTAAAATTAAATCAGGTGCGGTTGTGCTGAGTTTTTCATAGTTTGGCTCGAATAACGCACCTTCATTGATATAGTCGTTCGGATTGGTGTATTTTTCTAAAAATTTAGGTAAATGAACATTGGTTTGTGGAAGACCAACAATAGGAGCACCTAATGCATCAATAATATCGAGGGTTTCCATATTCATCACAACCACTTTTTGTGGGTGTGCAGGGATTTCAGTTGTCCCTTGAAAATGTTCAATCGTGAGAGTTTGCTTCTCTGCTGATTGTGCTGTTGATGTGTCTTGAGCATTATCGCAACCGGCGATAACAAGTGAAGAAAGCAGTAAAAACAGTGGGCTTAATGACTTTTTAAACATTTTCTTTCCCATATTGTTGCAACACGAAATAAGACGGATCTTTACAGCAGTGGCTTAAATGTCGATCCACAAAGAAGATGATAATACCACCAAAAGCATAAAGAGTAATGATACTAATTCACATTCTCATAATAATAAAGGATTAACTTGACTAAAATGGCGAAATTTTGCGAGAGATCATTAAAGGAAAATGAAGAACAAATTTTGTGACGTGAAAGAACGCTTAAGATTATTTGCTCAATTTGTGAAGAGTGTCAAAAGAGTAGGTCAAGGAGAGACAATTATTAACCTATAAGAAATATCGTTAACTAGTATCATTGCGTATACTTCATTCAAGCAGAAACAATCCATGTTTTAATCTTACTTCGGTTTCTGTACTGACACAGTAATGAATGCACAAGAGAAAGCCTGGTTATTCTCTAGGGTAAATCGTTGCCAACTCAAGAGGGTTTTATGCAAAAGAAATATATTTACTTATTTTGTTCTGCTGGCATGTCAACATCCCTTCTCGTGACCAAAATGCGAGCACAAGCAGAAAAATATGATGTGCCTGTGGTTATTGAAGCATTTCCTGAAACATTAGCGGCACAAAAAGGACAGGATGCTGATTTGATTTTGCTAGGTCCACAAATTGGTTGGATGTTACCTGATATCCAAAAATTATTGCCTCATAAACCGGTCGAAGTGATCGATTCTTTGCTATACGGAAAAGTAGATGGTTTAGGGGTGTTAAAAGCCGCTGTCGCCTCTATTAAAAAAGCATCTGCAACAACAAATTAGTTTTATTTTTTATTTTTTTATTATTTCTATTCCAGTCAAAGAGCGAATTTTTCAGCAAGCCGAGCAATTAGCGGCATTTTAAGGGTATTTTTCTATGAGTAAGGTCATTGGTTCACTTGAAAAGGTACTCCTTCCTTTTGCGGTTAAAATTGGAAAGCAACCTCACGTTAATGCTATCAAAAATGGTTTTATCCGTTTAATGCCATTAACCCTCGCAGGAGCAATGTTTGTACTTATCAATAACGTTTTTCTTAGTTTTGGTGATGGCTCCTTCTTTTATTCTCTAGGTATCCGCCTTGATGCATCAACAATAGAAACACTCAATGGTTTTAAAGCTATCGGGGGGAACGTCTATAACGGTACATTAGGTATCATGTCGTTGATGGCGCCATTTTTTATCGGAATGGCATTAGCAGAAGAGCGAAAAGTTGACCCGATTGCGGCTGGTTTACTCTCTATTGCTGCCTTTATGACGGTAACACCTTACAACGCAGCTGGTGCTTATGCCGTTGGTGCTAACTGGTTAGGTGGCGCAAATATTATTTCAGGTATCATTATTGGTCTTGTTGTGGCGGAAATGTTCACCTTTATTGTGCGCCGTAATTGGGTTATTCGTTTACCAGATAGTGTACCGGCTTCTGTTTCACGTTCTTTCTCGGCATTAATTCCAGGTTTTATTATTTTATCGATTATGGGGATTATTTCGTGGGGATTAGCGACGTATGAGACAAACTTCCACCAAATTATTTTAGATTCAATCTCAACACCATTAGCATCGATGGGTTCTGTTGTTGGTTGGGCTTATGTCATCTTTACTTCTCTATTGTGGTTCTTTGGTATTCATGGATCACTCGCACTTGCTGCACTCGATAGTGGTATTATGACGCCATGGGCACTAGAAAACGTCTCTATTTATACTGAATATGGCTCAGTAGAAGCCGCATTGGCTGCTGGTAAGACGTTCCATCTCTGGGCGAAACCAATGTTAGATTCCTTCATCTTCTTAGGGGGAACCGGGGCAACTCTGGGGCTTATTATTGCTATCTTTATCGCATCTCGTCGCGCAGATCATCGCCAAGTAGCAAAACTGGCATTGCCAGCAGGTTTATTCCAAATTAATGAACCGATTATTTTTGGTTTGCCTGTCATTATGAATCCCGTGATGTTTATTCCGTTTATTCTTATTCAGCCAATTCTTGCTGCAATTACCGTAACGGCTTATTACTTAGGGATCATCCCTCCGGTCACAAACATTGCACCGTGGACGATGCCAACGGGATTAGGCGCATTTTTTAACACTAACGGCAGTATTGCAGCACTATTATTAGCTCTATTTAACTTAGGTGTAGCAACACTGATTTATCTTCCTTTTGTCATCATTTCAAATAAAGCTCAAACTGAAATTGAGAAAGAAGAAAGTGAAGAAGATATTGCCAATGCGTTGAAATTTTAAGTGATAGAAAACACAAGTGCAGAGTTTTCTCTGCACTTGTCAGTATCAAAGAGGAAATATGATGTTAGATATTGAAAATACCGTTGATAGCAGTGCAACCGATGATGAATTTGAAGAGATCATCATGGGGCTTATTATTAATTCAGGTCAAGCTCGCAGTGTGGCTTATGGTGCATTAAAAAAAGCCAAAGAAGGTGATTTTGATGGCGCGAGAAAGTTAATGGAGCAATCTCGTGAAGCTTTAAATGAAGCTCATAAAATACAGACACGTTTAATTGGTGATGACCAAGGTGTGGGAAAAACGAAAGTCAGTTTAGTCTTAGTTCATGCTCAAGATCATTTAATGACGTCAATGTTAGCTAGAGAGTTAGTGACAGAGTTAATTGAGTTACATGAAAAGATAAAATAAGGTGAATACTGTGGTGGAGTCATTGAGAGCACAAAGCGAAATACGTATGGTCTATGAAGATCAGCTATTTAATGGCAAAAATTTTCATGTTTTTATTTATAATAAAACAGAAAGTGTCAGCGGACTGCATCAACATGATTATTACGAATTCACCATTGTTTTAACAGGGCGTTATTATCAAGAGATTAATGGTAAAAAGATTTTATTAGAGCGTGGTGATTTTGTTTTTATTCCCATAGGCTCTCATCATCAGAGTTTTTATGAGTTTGGTGCGACACGTATTTTAAATGTTGGGATCAGTAAAGCTTTTTTTGATAAACATTATCTCTCGTTATTACCTTCTTATTTTATTGCCTCACAAGTTTATGAATTAAAAAATGAGTTTCTTTCCTATATAGAATCCGTTATTGGCTCATTAAATTTCCGCCATACGGAATTTAATGAATTTATTGAAATTGTCACCTTTAATGTGGTGAATAGATTACGACACCATCGAGAAAATAGAACACAAGATGATATTCCTTTATGGCTAAGAGATACCGTAGGCGAGATGCATGACAAACAAAAATTTGGTGAGAATGCACTTGTTAATATGGTTATGTTATCTGGGAAATCACAAGAGTATTTAACCCGAGCAACTCGGCGTTATTACGATAAAACACCCATGCAAATCATTCATGATATTCGAATAAATTTTGCCAAAAAACAGTTAGAAATAACAAACTATTCGATAACTGATATAGCCTTTGATGCAGGTTACAGTAGCCCGAGTTTATTTATTAAGACATTTAAGAAAATAACATCGCTGACACCCAATAGTTATCGGAAAAACTTATGCAGTATTAAAGAGACAAATTAATTCATTATTAAGCGTAAGAAATTAATCAATAACAAAGATTGATTTTATTTGAAATAGAGAGAAAGAAGAAAATAAGTCTATTTTCTTCAAGGACTCTTTACGGCTTAATTTCGCCATTAATACACAAATAACAGCATTATTGTGCTGTATGGGAGTATTTTATGAGTCATAAATTAAAAATCGTTACCATTGGTGGTGGAAGCAGTTATACGCCTGAATTATTAGAAGGTTTTATTAAGCGTTACCATGAACTACCGATTACAGAATTATGGTTAGTGGATGTTGAAGAAGGTAAAGAGAAGCTTGATATTATTTTTGAACTTTGCCAACGTATGGTCAAAAAAGCGGGTATTCCTTTAACTATTTATAAAACACTTAATCGCCGTGAAGCATTAAAAGATGCAGATTTTGTGACAACACAATTGCGTGTTGGTCAATTAAAAGCAAGAGAGCTTGATGAGTCTATTCCTTTAAGCCATGGCTATTTAGGTCAAGAAACTAATGGTGCGGGTGGATTATTTAAAGGCTTACGTACTATCCCCGTTATTTTCGATATTATTAAAGATGTTGAAGAAATTTGCCCTAATGCGTGGATCATCAATTTTACGAATCCAGCAGGTATGGTAACTGAAGCAGTTTATCGTCATACCAACTTTAAGAAATTTATTGGCGTTTGTAATATCCCAATTGGCATGAAGATGTTTATTACAGATGTTCTGAAGTTAACAGATAAAGATGAACTCTCCATTGATTTATTTGGTTTAAATCACATGGTGTTTATTAAAGATGTCATTGTAAATGGTCAGTCTCGTTTTCCTGAATTATTAGATGGCGTCGCTTCAGGAACATTAACTGCAGGTTCAGTGAAGAATATTTTTGATTTACCGTTTAGTGAAGGGCTAATTCGTTCTCTTAATATGTTACCGTGCTCTTATTTACTGTATTACTTCAAGCAAAAAGAGATGTTAGCCATTGAAATGGGCGAATATTACAAAGGTGGTGCCCGTGCTAAAGTGGTACAAAAAGTCGAAAAACAATTGTTTGAATTGTATAAGGATCCCGATTTAAACATTAAGCCCAAAGAGTTGGAATTGCGCGGTGGGGCTTATTATTCTGATGCAGCCTGTGAAGTGATTAACGCTATTTATAATGATAAACAAGCTGAGCATTATGTGAATATTCCACATTATGGTCATATTGATAATATTCCCGCAGATTGGTCGATTGAAGTGACTGCAATTTTAGGTCGAGATGGCGCTAAACCTCATCCTCGATTAACACATTTTGATGAAAAAGTGATGGGATTAATTCATACCATTAAAGCCTTTGAAATTGCGGCCAGTAAAGCGGCTATTAGCGGTGAATTAAATGACGCTTTATTAGCCATGAATTTAACGCCATTAGTACTTTCCGACAGAGATGCAGAAGTGCTTACACGTGAGCTGTTATTAGCGCATAAAGCACATCTACCGCATTTTGCTAAAGTAATTGCTGAGTTAGAAAAAGCCTCTCATTAATTGTCGGCAGATAAATATAAGTGATAAGGAGACAGAATGGCTGGTTTATTAATTGTGAATGCGGATGATTTTGGGCTTAGTAAAGGTCAAAACTACGGTATTGTAGAGTGTTTTCGTCATGGTGTTGTTAGCTCAACAACGGCACTTGTCAATGCTGAGGGAATTGAACACGCTGCACAATTGCGTCATGAGTTGCCTGGCTTAGGTGTTGGGCTTCACTTTACTTTGACGATGGGGAAACCACTGTCTCCTTTACCTTCTTTAACGCGTGAAGGTGTACTCGGAAAATGGGTATGGCAAATGGCAGAAGAGGGTGATTTACCGCTTAATGAAATTCGTATTGAGCTTCAAGCTCAATATCAGCGTTTTATTGAGATTTTTGGTTGTGCACCCGACCATATTGATAGTCACCACCATGTGCATATGTTTAAGCAAATCTTTCCTATTGTGGCGGAGTTTGCTAAAGAAAAGTCATTGCCAATGCGAGTTGATAGGCCACTAGCATGTCAAGAAGGCATTGATACTCAAGGTGTGATCAGTAGTGATGGTTTTGATAGTCAATTTTATGGCGATGAAATCACTCAAGCTTTATTTTTAAAGGTACTTGATGAATCAAAAGCGCGTCATGAGCACTCTATTGAAGTGATGACACATCCTGCTTTTGTGGATAATCCATTGCGTGCAAGTGGCTATTGTTTCCAGCGCTTAATGGAACTTGAAGTATTAACAGATAGTGCATTAAAACGCGCTATTTTGGAAAGAGGTTATCGGCTAGGAACATATCAAGATTTATTAATGTAGTGGGTTTTAGACAATCGGTGTCTGTGTTTATTCCCTAGTGTGGGTCTTTTTGAATTATTTTGCCTCTATTTTTATAAAGTAGAGGCATTTTTGTTTTGAATAAAATCAAAACCGATAACCAATACTGGCGATAAGTGTCTTGCTTGGATGGTTTTTTCCTTCCATTTTGAAATGACTACCCTCATAGCCTAAAGTAAGTGTAATATTTTGTGGTGATGTTAACGTGATACCCGTTCCCCAACTTACTGATTTAGATGAATGGTCTTTATTTATATTTTCTGGTGTTTGATAACTCATACCACTTACCCCAATAACGCCGTATAGTTCAACAAAAGGTGTTAATGCATAGGCAGGACCCATTGCAAGTGAGATATAACGTAATCTTCCACTATGGGATAACGATCTGTGTGCTATTGTTCCTGAAAGTCGTAGAGAGGTTTTTTTATTCGTATTGGGATTAAACTGATATTTCATATTTATCCCATTAGCTGTGGGTAAATCTTTTATTTTGATATGAGCGTAGCCAATAGAAACTAGAGTGTTACTGTTTTTTGCATAAATTGATGTGGTGAAAAATAAAGAAAAAGGTAAGCAAGCTAATAATAAAATGTTTTTCATAATATAGTTTTTAATTATAAGTAAATAGAAAGCACATACTATAAAATAATATGTGCTTAAAATTATTTAGAAACGGTAACCGATATTCGCTACGAAACCATCTAAAATAATTTTGCTGTCGGTATCTTTAAATTTAAAACGGCTATTCTCATATCCAAGAGAAATAGAAACCATTTCTGCAGGATTCACGATTAAACCCGCTCCCCAACTAAATGCATTTTTCTTTAATTTTTTTACTTCTGAACTTTCAGATTTAAATTGAATTTGGCTCATACCCGCGGTGCCATAAACACTAATAAAATCATTGAGACGTAATGTAGGACCTGCCATTACAGAGTAATAACGAGCATTCACATCTTTAAAGAAAGTATTAATAGGCTTATTTAAATCATATTCATTTTGAGCATAAGTAGCTGTTGCTAAAATACCAAATTGGGAATTGATTTCTTGACGAATAGAAAAGACACCACCGTGCATTATATTCTGACCCGCCATTTTGACCTGTGCATAACCCGCTGAAAGTGTGGTTTTATCTAATTTAAAATCATTTTGCGCATAAACAGAAGAGGTAGCTAATAAGCCACTAATAAATAAAGTTGATAATAATTTTGTTTTCATTAGTTGTATCCCATAAATAAAAAACGGAGAACGTATTATGAAGCGGGGGAATTATAATAATGAGTTTGTTTTTAATGGAATAAAAAAGAGTACATGTATTTAAATAAGGTTATTTTATTAAAGTGCCTATTTAATTATTAATAACACTATTAAATAATTAATATAAATTAGTTCTAATTAGTAATAGAAATCAATAATAAAATGAAGAAGTAGATATAAAAGAGAAAGGCTCTCTATTATCTAGAGAGCCTTTGAGGCTTTATTTAAGTCCTAGGTCACTTTGTAGACTAATGACTTGATTTTGTAAGTTCTCTAATTCAAGCTGTTTTTCCATCACTGATTTTGATGGGTTGTTTTGTGCCGCCTTCATTTGCTTATCAATTTCATTGATCTGCTTTTGAATATCATTTTGCCCTTTGGTTTTTTGGCGAATTTGATTTAACAGATTATTCATTGATTGGCTTAATGCTCGCTGACTAGCTTGTTTACTTTTTAAATCTGCATTGGTCTGTTGTTTTTCTTTCTCAATGGCAGCAAGAACGGCTTTAAACTCGGTGTTTAATGCTTGTTCATTACCTAAAATTGCTTTTTTTTGTTCAATACGATTGTCATAAATCCCTGAATAATTACAGTTAAATTTAGTAATTATACTGACATCACCCGCTGTTGGATCACAATCAGCGGGATTGGTGACACAACCGCTTAATAGTAAGGTTATGCCAGCAAGGGAAAGAGGTAAAAATTTCATTATCATCCTTTTTAACGTTAACTCAGTTTTATTGCAGTACGTTGGGTATAAAGGCTATCAAGTTCTTCTTGTAACGAGGTTACTTGTTGTTTCATCCCATTGATTTGTTTATCTAGTTGTGCTGTTTTTAGGCCATCTTGACGGCTTTGTGTTGCAATATCACGCCATTCAGCTTCACGTTTTTTCATATCGGCTAAGCGAGAGCGTAGTGTGGCGATATTGGCATCAATACCTTTCAGTTGTTTCTCAGCAGCAACTTTATTGATACGTTGTTGCTTCATATCTTGCTCAATTTTTGCAATCGTTTTTTTATCGTCAGCAATAACCGCTTTCGCTGTATTAGAGGCGCTCTGTAAGCGCTGATTTTCATTTTGAATATCAGCAATCATTGAATTGAGCATCTCTTCTTTGGTTGCATAATTTTGACGTTTATTGTCTAAATAGGCATTGGCGCCAATACCGACACCACAACCAGCGACTGCCGCAATGAGCATACATGCGCCTTTATTGCTCGAATTTGAGACTAAACAGCCTAATGCACCGATAGCCGCCCCTCCTGCACAAGCTGTAATACCTGATTTACTGAAAAATTCCATATCGCTGTTATTTTTCAAACGGGGATCAGCCCCACTGTTACTTTGACATCCTGATAAAGCAAGTACGGCACTAATGCTAAGTACCGCCATAAGTCGTTTATTCATACCACACCTATCCCAAAGTCTCTGTTATTGTTTTTTGCACGCTTCAAGCCATTCTTTCCGTGAAACTTTACCGTTAGCCCAATATCCTTGGAGTCCCTGCATATATGTTGAAAGGTACGTATTTAAATTTGATTTACCTCTGGCTTCCATCAATTGGCGTACAACGTCAATTTGCGGTTTAACTAAAGAGGCGTCATATGTGGTCGCCATATCCACTAAGGTATCTGCGTAATAGCTTACAACGAAGTCGAGTGTTTTCTTATGTTCATTGACTTGCTCTTGACGTCGTTCACAAGTGGTATCTTTAGTGCCTGCAGGACAATTTTTTTCATGTAATGCGATTAATCGGTCATAGAATTCGCCATCATCTTTTAACTTTGTACATAAAAAAGCACCTAATTGCAGTGAGGTACGGATAGCTTGATCTCGTTGCTCATCACGCAGTTGTGCATTTGCTCGTAATGTATTTTTCAATTCAGCTAACTGTTTTTTCAGTGCTTCATCTTGTACTTGGGTTGAGAGCGTATTGAGGCTATTAATGGAATTATCGCTATTGGTTTTTGAGTTATTGTGAGTGGTTTTCTCATTGCCTAATTGTTGCCACTCTTTTTCTATCTCTTTGATTTTATCGCGCGATGTCAATGTCGGTGCAACAATGGCTAACCGAAAGCCTGTGTATTTATTTTTATTTACCTCGGTATTGGTGTAGTAAGGCTCTTCTTGACGCCATGAACTGCGTATATCACTTTCTGGGGTTAAATAACTACCACCACGTACAATAAATCCACCCGCTTGTCCGTGTAAGCGATCAAGCTTGTTTAATCGAAAAGGCTCAAACATCATTTCAGCGACATTACCTAACATGTCATGTAAGCCTAATGGATTGGGTGATAACAAACCGGTGAGTTGTAATGAGCCATTAGAGGATTGGCTACCTGCTGACCAAATATAGTTTTTGGTGCCTTCCGGCATAGGAAAACGAGTATCACGAAATTCGGATGCTGAAACTTTTAGGCCACCCCGCACCGCAAATTCCCATTCAGTTTCAGTCGGTAATCGTGCAAAGCCTTTTGCGCCATCTTCAACGGGTAATGCTTCTGGATGGTGGCTTCTTAGCCATTGATTATATTGATCGGCAAATTGCATCGCTTCGTACCAGCTAATATTCACTTTCGGTAAACGTAATTTATTCGAGGGAACAGGACACGCTTTACCATTAATGGTGCTTTGCATGGCGTTATATTGCAGATCAGTGACGGGATATTTCGCCATAAGGTAATATCGGCCTTTTTCTTTACCTTTGAGTGGGAAGCTACCCGCAATATGTTCAGCTCGTGATTGCTCTAAATAACCCCATTCATCGCCTTCTTGCCCTAAAGTAACACTGTAGTCTTGTAATGGTTGGCTTAATGGCACGGCCACTTGGCGAAAGACCATCGAACCTTCGCAAGGAAATGGCAATATCACATCATCAGGTAAGGCTTTTGGATTAACAAATTTATCATCCCATTGGGCTGATGTCGTAAAACTGCTAGATAACAGCGCGAATGATAAAGTTAAAAGCGATAAATTAAATTTCACGTAAGCTCTCCGCAGGTTCAATCGAAACGGCACGTAATGCGCCAATACTGGCCACAACTAAGGCCACCAGTAAGGCACTGCACATGGCAATCAATAAATCCCAAAACGTTAACTGACAAACAAAGGCTTGTTCAGGTAAGTGTGTGCCTAATAATGTAGTAAATAAGGTGCTACCAATACCATAAAGCCCAAGGGCTAAAATAAAAGCAACGCAGGTTAATAACAGTGCTTGCAACACAATATATAAAGAAACGGCAAATTGACGAAAACCCAATAGACGTAGTACCGCCATGTCTTTACGTTTGCGGTCAATATTGGCGAGGAATGCGCCAATTAATGAGGCAATACAACCTAATAGTGAGACCCAAGCAATCACGGAAAAAATAACGTTAAGGACATAGCTGATGGCTTTTACAGAGTCTATTTGGCTTTTTTGTGTTATTACATCAATGTGTTGTTGCCGAAACCAATCATCTAATGGTGCGATGGTATCTAAATTTTTGGCATAAAGGCGAGCTTTAGCAAACTGGGTTCTTGGTTTTGCCTCAACACCTTGTGTAATACCAAAAAGAGGGGCTTGATAACCATCACGGTAATCTTCCATTGCCACTAAAACATCAAGAGAAACAAAGGCCGCAGCTCTTGAAAATTTGCTATCACTGATAATGGCACCAACAGTAAAGGTACGTTTTGCACGTTCATTGATGCCATTAAGTTTGCGGCTGATAAATAATCGGATGCTATCACCGACATTAGCCTGTAATTTTTGTGCGGCATTAGCAGAGAGTACTAAGGTGTCTGCATTTTGGGGAATAATAACGCCCTCTAATAAAGGATCGTTTTCTGCTGTCGGGATAACTTCAGCGTTATCGATAAAACGTTGTCCATCAATCACAATATCCGCTTGGGTATTTAAGCTACGTGTTAATGGGATAACAAAACGTACCTCTTCTTTTTGCGCAATCTCATGAAACCAACTTTGTGGGTAATTGCCATTGCCTAGCATACGTATTTCAAGATTACGAGGATCGTTAAGTAGTTGGTTATGAAGTTGTGTCACAATGCCGTTTTTTAATCCAAACAGCAGTAACAGTGGTGCAATAACTGAGACTAAAGAGAACACAATACATAATGCGACTTTGCGATCGTAAATTAAGTCACGCCAAGCGAGTGAGCTGAGTAAGCCAAGGCGATTAGGATTGGCGTTATTGTTTGATAAAGACACTACCGCCTCCTTCTAATTGTGCGTGATAGTGGCTAAATTCAAAACGCTCAACTAAAGACCAATCGTGGCTAACAACCAATGCGGAGATCTCTAACTGTTTCACCATCTCAACAATCAGTGTATACAGTACTTGTGCATTATGGGGATCAAGGGCTGCTGTGGGTTCATCAGCGAGTAATAATGTGGGCTCATGAGCAATAGCGCGAATAAATGCCGCACGTTGACGTTCACCAATAGAGAGTTGGCGAGGTAGGCGATTAAGTAAAGGGCGTAATTGCAAATGATCAATTGCGTGAGCAAGCCAAGAAGAATGTGGTGTTAATCCCAGCATTTTGCGAGGTAATTGAATATTTTGCATCACGGTTAAAAAAGGAAGTAACCCCCCACTTTGAAGCATAAAGCCCAATTTCTCAGCACGTAATGATGCGAGTTGTGCTTGTTCATTATTTAATACTGCTTGTGTGAGCGTTAATTCATCATCAAGTTGAAAATGGGTTAATTCATCAGGGCGTAAGATGAGTCCGATCATTTCCAATAAGGTGCTTTTTCCACAGCCACTTAATCCAGTTAGCGCGCCAATTTCACCTTTTTTAAGGGCCAATGAAGGAAGCGCAACACGAAAACCCTGTTGCGCATCACCACGCGTAATTGCCATACCTTCAATCTGGATCATTAAGGCAAGTTTTCCAGTGGAACAGGATAAACGTGATCGCGAGGATCGCTTTGTGGTGCAAGAGATATCCAACGATCAACATCTTCGTTATAACGTTGATAATATTGTAATTTTGTATTTAAACGGCGGATAAATTTCTCTTGTTCAAGACCATCCCAGCTTTTCCATGTCTCTTCATCTAAGCCTAAGACTTCACTTAAATAAGGGAGGTTTTCGACATATTCACCCAGTAAGCCCATTTCACCTAATTTGGTTGCTGAGCCTTGTTTTATTTGATTGGGATCGTTGCCCATTGTTGCTGCAATCGAGCGCAAATCAGCAAACATATTGTCAGGTGAGATCAAGCCTTCGTTAGCGGCATTAACGATTTTTTTCATGACATCACTTAAATCGCTAAGCTCACTTTTGGTGAGTAATACTTGTACTTCTGTCGTTGGGATATTTTGCTGTAATAAATCACGGTCACTTATCCATGCTTTAAAAACAGGGGGGGCTTTTGTACCCTGTTTTTCACCTAAATACGCTAAACGCATGGCATAGCCTAGATCATGTGCATCACTTAGTAAGGTATCCGTTTCTTTATTTTGGCTATAAGCAGGATCGGCATTCAATGCACTGCCTACGGTGGCTTCACCACGATAAGCAGTTTGAATTTGTGTTGTTACCGCAGTGGCTAAACTATCTACCATACGACCAAAACTATTTACATCTCCTGAGTTAATAGGGTAGTAAAGCGATTTGTGTAAGAACGGATTAAGCGTTAGTGCTTCATATTGCGCTTGTGCCGAAGCATGATTTTTTGTCCCTGATGGAGTTTTTAAATGCAGGGTATAAAGTGCAACACCACGATAAGCGGCTTCTTGACGAATTTGTTCAGCATCGAGTTTAGTTGATGACAGAGGATCATCTCCTGTTAATGCTCCCGCATCCGTAATTAAAATAACGTAACGTGCACCAAAACGAGTCCAATCAACATCATCAAGGGCTTGCATTACACCTGCATAAGCATCTTCATCAAAACGACTACTGGAGACTTTTGCTTGGCGCAATTCTTTGACTTTATTCAGGAAATCAGGACCATCTTTTACGTCATTGGGGTTTACAAACATTTTGCTATCGTATTCCAATGCGGGGACGGCTTTGATATTCGAGCGAAATGCCACTAAACCAAATTTTACCTTATCCAATATATTGTCTTTTTCGACTTGAGCATAAACCTTCTGAATCGCTTCTTTGGTTCTATCAATGTAAGGATCCATTGATATTGTTGAGTCGATAACAAATACCACTGCAGCAGAAAAACCTTGCATCATATTGTCAGCATCTTTGCTGTCAGGCGTTGCCGGTTTTGTATTGTTTGGAGTTGCATTCGCATTCTGTGCGTCTTTGCTGTCTTTGGTTTGCGAAGAGACAGAAGCCACATTGAGTACTCGCACTTTATAGCCTGCATCAGTAAAGACTTCATCTGAGCCTAATACCGGTAGCAAATAGAAATTATTTTTCTGATCAATCATATAATCTGGCTCTTTCGCTAACACAGCCGGATTCACTTTCTGATTTTTGATATCTGCTAAAAAGGGTTTGTACTGTTTTTCAGGCGTTGGGCTTTCAAGTAAGCTTTCAACCGTTTGCTTATCTTTGAAAAACAGCATTGGGTTACGACCAGCAGGGTTAGTAAATGCGAGTGTTAGCTGCATTTTCCATTCTGATGTACAACTTGCATTCATCCAACCACTGATATGACCTAAGCTATCAGGGCCAACTTGTAACCACTCGTTGGCACCTTGTTTTTGGCGTTGATAAACATAAAAACGGCTAAATGCAGGTTGCTCTTTACCTTTTGCGCCAACAGTGTCAGCCACTTGGCAACCCGGATAAGTTAATACACGTTGATAGAGAGTCTTTTTACCCTCTTGTAGTAACGGCTTTTTCTCTTCAGCACTTGCTGGCGCTGTCAGAATTAAACCGCTGAGAATAAGAGTAAGCCAATGCGCCTTTTTCATGCGACTTTCCTATTTTTTCAAAGCTTCAAGACGCGCTTTTGCGTCACTGTTTTGTGAGTCGTGATTAAGAACCGCTTCGTACCAATAAATGGCCGTTTCTTTGTCTGCACTAAAGCAGCCTTGTGCTGATGCGGTTTCAGGATCGTATTCACGAGCGTAATTCAGTGCGATATCAACATCACCTGATTGTGCTTTATAAGCATATAAACGCTGAGCAACATCGCATTGATTGTTCTGTTTCGCTTGTTCAATGGTTGCAAGAATAGTTTTGCTATCCGGTTGGCTCTGTATGCAACTTTGTACAAAGGCCAATGCTGTACCCGATTTCATATTTTCAACACTGCACACACTTGGTGTTGTGCGTTCTGGTGTTGGTTGTGGGGCAGGTTCGCCAGCAGGATTACCTCTTAGTAAAAAGAACCATGTTAAGATACCCGCTAAAATTAAGATCAAGATAATGGCTAAAATTAAGCCAATTTTTGATTTTTTCGGCGCAGGTGGTGTTGGTCGTTGTGGCGGTTCATCTACCTTGATTTCAGGGATGATCGGCTCTACTTCTTCAGGCTCAGTTTTGAGTGGTTCTGGCTCTGGCTCCGGTGCTGTTTCTTCAATAATAGGAGCCGGCGGAATTGACTGATTATCTAATGTCGCCGTTGATTTTAATGCTTCACTTTGGCCTTGTGCTTGTGAGGCTAATACGCCATCACGAATACGTAATCGCCCGATATCTTGTGTTTCGTTATCGTCTTTTAACGTAAATTGATACGCCATCTGTAAGTTGCTAACGAGGGGGTCAACGAGCGTTTTATCAAGAACAATTTGATAACCATCATCAGCCTCTTCAAGTGAAAGCTGGTGGAAAAAGGCATTACCTACCCATTCCCCTTTATCATTTAAGAAGTAGCGATCTTGGTTACGCTGAATGCTTAAATAAACAGGGGAAGCGTCACCTTCCCAATTACGAATACTTAATACCGCAAAGCCGGGACGAGCAGGTTGTACGGGTTTTAATTCTGGATTAAACACGAATTATGACTCCACAACGGATGATTTCATGGTTTGAATGATTTGGCCTAACTGTGCGTTTTGTTCAGCACTAATTTCTCTTCCTGCAGAATGCCCTGCATTCTCAGTAATAATCGCTGATAAAGCGATAAGCCAATCAATTACAAATAAAAGGGTATAGTTAACAGGGTTGGTGGGTAAGCGGACTAAACGCTCATCATCACCCCATTGCACGCTAGTGTTATCTGGTCTTTCAAAGATCTTATGACCGACATTGATTTTGCTCTCTGGCTTCTCAACGCCGTTATCTTTGAAATTAAACCAAGTAATAAAATCACCCAGAACATTATAAACGCGAGATGATTGCTGTTCGGCTAAATCATCACGACGGGCAATGGCTTCTGTGCCTGCTAGGGTTTTCAACATACGTTGTTCAACACCAAGACGATTGATAGCAGTAATAAGTTCATCAACTAACAACACCATAATTTCTTGATCAATGCCTAAATAGGTTAATAACGTATTGTTATCAGGCAGACTACGCAGATGATTTATCCATAACGCCATGACTTTTTTAGGATAAGTCACTTCATTGCCGTGGCCTTTAGGTACTTCATCTTCTTCTGATACCAGAGAAATTGGCGTATCGCTAAAAAGATCAAATGTAGGTTGTTCCATTGCTGCAAAGGCAGAAATAGGGGCTTGCGTCGTTTTTTTGTTATCTGAAAGTGTTTCAATCACTTCTTTTTCCTGCATATACAGGTCGTAGAGTGATTTACGAGAAGGCAACAGGTAATCCAGTAATGCACCTTGTAAATAAGGGCGACTTTGCATAAAACGCAAAATAGTCGCGGCATTACGGCGTTTTACCTGTAACTCCTCTTCACCGCCAGATTGATACCATTTTTCAAGATGATGACCGATTAAATCACGTTGAATTTCTTGTAATTGCTCATTGATACGTTCAAGTTTTAGTGATTTTAAGGCAACCGTTTCCAGATAATCAGCAAGGCGTTGCATTCCACCATCGTTAAGCGACAACATGGCATCCCATGCTTGGTCTGGTTCACGGATATAACGTTGGACCGTATCATCTTCAGCAAAGGTTTTTTTCATCAGATGTAGCTGAGAAACACTGTCTTCATTTAGAAATGTCTCTTTGCCATTACTAATTTGAATAAATGGTGTGGGTACGCCAGGCTTACGTACTAAAAAGGTGTTATTAAATGCTTCACCATTGACCCAATCCGATGACATCCATTCGTATTGACCAAAGCGCTCTAACATGGCCATTTTTATCATGCCACCTTTACCCCATGATTGGCGTAATAGTGCTTCATTCATGGTTAATGAGTTGGTAATACGCATATCAAACATCGTCATCGCCCAAATCAAGCCAGAAGGACGTTTAGCACGAGTTTGTGCATCTTTACCTTGCGTGTTATTGATCCACTCTGTGAGTACTGCACCGACTTCTTTTACATCAGATTGCTTGTTTGATGCGGTACATACCACCAGCACATTCATCTCTTGGTTATCGGTATAACGCTCAAACAGGTAGGCGACTTTACCCCGGAGAATAAGCTGAGCGAGTGGATTTGCGCTATCATCATTGACCTGACGACGCACATCCGCCATGGTTTCAACACCTAAACGTCCGCGATAACCCGGAAAATCCAGTAGCTCAACCTGTTCAAACAGTGTTTTGCTTGGTGCATCTAATAACGGTACGACTAATTCAACGGTGAGTGCGGTCAGTTCCGCTAAAGAAAGGGTAACAGGGGCATCAATACGATCACCATGAACAGGGCAAATGCTGATCTGGCTATCATTGGTAGTATTGAGACGCTCTAACATATCTACGTTCATAATACTGTCGTTTTGTACTAACACACCGTCTTGTTCTTTGACTAAAGAAGAAAGCGGAGCCAAAACCAGTGGGGCATTACCCAAGGTCGCGAGAGTGGTACTAAAACGCTGATAAGCGGATGTCAGTTCTGCAATATCGCCCCATAACACAGAAAATAGCTTAGCGCGTTGCGCAATACTGAGATAAGGTGCTAACTCAATCGCTTTAGGCCAATAGGTTGTTGCTAATTTTTTCTGACTTTTTTCTGCGTGACGTTGCAGGTAATCCCATAATGATACGACATCGTCGTGCGTAATACCTGCGACAGCGGTAGCACTACGTTGTGAGCTTAATGAATTGATTAAACGAGAGATTTTCTCTTCATCTAATTCAAAATCAATTTTCTCCTGATTAAAGTCATAAAGGTAAGCGTTAGCAAGGATTTTAACAATTTCAATTTCGCTAAAAAGGTGTAGCTCTACAGGAAACGCTTGTGTACCTTTCGTCGCTTTGCGACTAAAGCGAGTCACTAAACCCGTGGCCTCTTTACCACCACCAGGAGGATTGATATGGTCAATAAAATCCAGGGTTTTACCCGACATACTGGTTCTTAAACGGCCTTCTTGCCCTGCGGCAAGGGCTGAAATCAGGTATGATTTTCCCGCCTGAGAGAGACCAAAAAAGCCAACCGACATTGGGCGCTGGGTCGCTAAACTGAGATTTTTTGCCATATTACGGCTACGACGCAGACGATAGATAAGGCTATCTGCTTCCGTATTTAAACGAGGCGCATTACCTCTTACTGTATTCACCCAATCAATAGCTTTGCCTGCGCCTTGATAAATGGCATCCCATTTAGCTGTTAACTGTTTTTCATCCATCATATTCATTTACCTAGTACACTCCCGCTATCCAGCCAATAGGATGTTTCGCCAATACCACTGTCTGCTAACGTATTGAGTTTGAAGCTTAAACCACTCTTATTAACGCCACCTTTACCATTAATGAGCTCCATTTCTTCAATTCGTAATTTTTCAGATTTATTGTCATTATTATGGCTAGAAGCGCCACGCTCTTCTCCTAGTTTGATATGCAATACGCTGTCTTCTTGGCTTAATTGTTGTGCCAACTTCGGATTTTTAATGCGTAATGTATAGAGTGGTGAGGCGGGCCAACGGGCATTATCTAATTGGCGAAAACCTAAACGTATCCCGCCTCTGACTTCAAAATAGGTATCTGGATCTGGCTCAAACTTATCCTGAATATCGCGGTAATAAACGTCATTATCAGAAATGGTGTTGTTATTATCTAACATCCCTAAATAACGTACCGTTGAGTAAGTTTTAAAGTTGCCTGTCGAGAAGTAGAAGTTGAGCAAACGTGCATTTTCAGCCATTAAACACAGCATGGCACCGACTGCTGCGGTTGATTTTGGATCGTCAATACGGCCTTTTTTGTTAAATGGATACCAACCCCCCGTTTTATAGCCATGTAATGGCAATATACGAGAAGGTGGTACAGGTTGTAAGACTTTTAACAGTGCTTGAATACCGGGTAAGCGTGAAGGGCGACCAGTGAGCAGTAAAACATCACAAGAATAATAATAAAGTACTTCACACAGCGCTTTTAAACTACGGGTGATGTTAATGCGCTCACCTGAAATAAATTCAGCGTGCAGTTGCGCAAAATTAATCTGTACGGGCACATTCAAGATGGAGAAGCTATCTCCGCCACCCAGCTCTTTATTGGCGGCATCGTCAATATAACGACGCACATGCTCTGTCGGTTGAACACTCAGTAATTCACCAAAGGTGCTGTTAATGCCTTCATGTGGAACTAATGGATCGTAGTTTTCGTATTGGCTTAAAATCTTTAACCCAATCGGATTAAAAATTTGTAGGGTAAGTTGTTGGCGCAATACTTGTTGCCCAGCATCTAAACCCTCACTACCAAAAAGAGAAGACATCAATGCATCGGCATCAGAAATGCCAGCGTCAGTTAATGCTGTACGTAATGCAGGCAAAACACAAATCTGGATAATATCGAGTAAAATATCATCACCCGCAATTTTGAATCCTTCGCGGAATAATTGCGTTGGAATAATTTTGACGTTGCTTCCTGTTCCCGTATCCAGTTTATAGCGTGTGATAACGAGATCCGTGGTGCCACCACCAATATCAATGGAGGCAATTTTTAGTGTGCTATCTCCCGTTAATGCGCGGTTATCTTCACGCACTTGGCTAGCAAAAAAGGCTTCAGTGCGTTCACCAAATTTAATTTGAGTCTCGTTATAAAGATAAACTAACTGACCACAAGTGGCTTCATCCCATTTCACATGAATGTTTGGCATCGGTATACGACATTGGGCATCTTTACCATCAAAATTCAGTTTTTCATCAGTCGGATCCCAATTCATTGCTTTCCAAATTAGCCCTAATGCGTTTTCCATGCATGTTTCAAAAATAGCACGCTCGGGTTTTGGCATTGCGGGGGGGATCGTTAAAATGATATTGCGTAATTGGCGAGGCGCACTTGCGTGACTCATTTTAAGACGCTGAGCTGGGCTGTTCATTTGCGTTAATGCCTGAGCTAACACTTCGGTTAACATCATGGTCATTAATGAACTGCGCGTGTAGTTTGGCGTAAAGACAGGCATGCGCAAGTCAGGCTCTAAACGGAATAACGGTTCGCCGTGATCGTTAAGCAGATAGGTCATAGGTACAGCAGTTGCCAATGGCTCTCTGTCTGTTTGACCAAAAGAGCGACTAAAGCGCCAACCTGGAGAATACGGCGAATCATCCCATAAATAACGTTTAGGGCTTGAAATACCTGTTGAGCCTTCGGTTCCTAAGCGTTGTGCTGCCATGCGGTTAGCTTCAGGGCCAACACGACCAATAGTGGGCCACATAAAGGCATTATTACGGCCACTACTGACGGAAAAGTCTTGTTTACCAAATTCCGCTTGCGCAAATTCAACACGGCTTTCAAAAGGCTCGTTGTAGATTTGATAAGGGTGGCTTAAATCCCGCAATGTCATTTCATAAAGTTGAGTTAACCCTTTATTATCATTGATGTGATCTTCAATTAAGATCCCACATGTGCGCGAGTTGCCGACATCAAGGATAAGGTCAACTTCAATGGCGGGTTCTTGTGGTTTGGTTTCGTTGATTTTGATTTCAGGTAAGTGGAGTTTCTCGCCTAATATATTGAGCAAATTGAGATAATGTGCTTGATGTTGAAACTCTTTAAGCGCTTCCTCAAGTTCATCGTGGTATATTTTAGTAACAGCCAGTGCTCTTTCACTAAAAACTTCCTTTAACCAGCCATCAATCCATGGTGTTTCAAGGAAATTCTCAACTTCATAGCCTAAATAGGCCAGCGCAAAAGCAACACCAGAGCGCACATCTTCTTCGTTTGGTGCCAGATAAGCCGTATTAGTGCGATTGGGTTCAATGCGGGTATCAAAAGCCACTACAATACGATGCGTATGTCCATCTTCATCAGGTTCTGGCAGTTGATGGAACATCATTCTCACCCAGTTATCAGGGCCTTGAGAAAATGAACGTGGTGGATTAAAGCGGAAAAACGGTACTGGCAACCAAGTGTCATTGAGTAAATTTAATGACTCATCAAGAGAGAAACTAAATTCTGCTTCTCTTGGGGTCTGAGGTTGGTTTTTGGGCGCTGGATAAAGATAGTTATCGTCTCGCTCATTGTAGATGAGTCGCATTAACGGGCCGTTTTCGCCTTTTTTAACAAATTCACCGTACTCTTTGCGCTGGGGTAGCGTAAAACCAAAATCCAGAAACTGAATATTGCTGTCACGGATAAGGGTAATTTTATCTTTATAATCGGTCAGTGGCGCTAACATGAATTAATTATTCTCCCGCTTCATTGATAATGGGAATGGCTGACTGTTTTCATATTTTCCTTGGCAATCAGCAATATTTTGGCTTCCTGGTTGGCAAATAATATTTGGCATCAAATAGTTTGAGCCATCACTACACAGAGCCTGACCTTGGTTATTAATATTTAATCCGCCTTGATTGACCGCTGCGTTAACTGGCGCTTTACAGGTCACGCCATCACTGCGTGTCATGACGACTTGTCCTTTGCCATTATCTAATTGATAGTTCAGGCTAAGTGGTTTACCTGTTTTTTGATCTTGAATACCTGCACCTGCTTTCCATTGGCCATTAAGGAATTGGGTTGAGCCATTGGCTAATGCATTTGCAGGAATAGTCAGTGGTGTTGTGTTATCAGCAGTGGCGGGTGGCGTGACATCCGGTGGTGTATTAGGATCAACTGGAGGGGTAGCGGTATTATTCTCATTTCCTGCATTTTGAGGAGTATCTGTTTTTGGTTGCTCATTTTGTGTTGCAGGATCAACTGGAGGTACACTCAGTTGTTGCGCATCGTCGGGCGTAGCTCCTTCAGGTAAAGCACCTTGATTATTATCTATTTGAGGATCAACCATCGGTAAACCAGTATTAGGATCAACGACTGCGCCGTTCCCATCAGTGCCATTAATTACATTTCCATTTGTATCTATGGTGCCTAAGGTTCCTGTATGAACTGTACCTGTTGGTACACCAACTGTATGACCATGAGTAACCACCGTGGGGACTTTTGGTTTTTCAAGCGTAGGTTCGGATAATTTAGGCGCTTCAATATCTGGTGTTTTAATATCGACTGTTGGTAATGAGGGCGTTGAGAAACAGCCTCTTAAGAAGAAAATAGCGAGTAGAAGTAATAATAAAGGTAACAGCCACCATAAAAAACGCCACCAAGGGCGTTTCGTGTCAGTAATAATAACTTTTTCTTGTACGGGCGGAACGGCTGTTGATGTCGGTGCGATTGGTGTAACAACGGGTTTTAAACAAGCGACAGGATCAACTCTCAGTTGTTGATTCGCATTCACAAATCCCCAAAAAGTCATAATAGGCTGGCCATCAACAATAAAAATATGGCTTTCGTCAGGAAATTGGATTGTTTTGCTGAGGAGTGCGCCAAAAAGCTGACTTTCTTTATTTCCAGTCCGTTGCTGTTCTTGTTCACTAAAAGCAATTAAATCGTCTTGATTTTTTTTCAGCACAGCATAAGCGGCAGTACGTTCTTCTTCAGAAGCCGCAGACCAAGGGATAACAGAGCCGTCAATCGGTGAATACCAATCGATACGTTCGCCAGTTTCATTTGGCTGAGGAATAGCAAGGCATTGAGAAATATGCGCCTTTCCTCTTAAACGTAGTGTTTCACGTAGCTGCAATGCAGAGATATAAACAGCCTGTCCATTTTCTCCCATCGGGAGATAATTTTCTAATTTACCACTTCGTAAGAATGCTTTATTCACGACGATCATTCCGCTAGGCAAGAGTATCTATGGGTAAGTTGGCTTATCCGTAAATAGGCTTTAAGACTAAAAATAAAGATATAAAATTTATATACATTTTATATTATCAGAAATTAGGTGTCTATCTAGCGGATTATTTTGGGTTAATTAACTGATTATTATTAAAGGCTTTTTTATTTTTCTTGAGTGAAAGAGAGAATATTGAGATAACAACCATGATAATAAAATAATGACATTACAGGTTGCGCTATATTTTCTTAAATATATGGATAAAATCACCGATATATTTGTTTTTACATTAAAAAATAATGAAATAGAAGGAAAAAAAGATAAAATATAAAAGAGCAAACTATCAGATAACATTAAATGATTGTGATAATAATCACAAAATAGAGTTATTTCGAATAATAAGAGAATAAAAAAAGGAAGCAAAATACTCAACTAAGGAATAGTCTTAAATGGATAGAATAGAATGCGGATAAGTTCCAATATAAAAATGAAATACACGTAATAAGAGATAAAACTCACCCTCAATGTTGAAACAAAGAGGATGAATTAAATATTAGAAACAGTAATCAATCATTATTTACAGTTTTTCGGAATATAATCTTCAATCGCTTTTCGAGTCATTAAACTGACTTCATTAGCATTGCGCGCAGTGAAGACTTTTCCACCTGTTGCATTCGCAACACAGTTACCTGCACCCGTACCTAAAATATCAACAACATTAATAATGGCACGAGGGTGAGCACGTTTTAAGGTTCTGGCTGCTGCACATGGATCTTCGTCACAAGATTCTAAACCATCAGAGAGTAATACAATAATCGTATCGCGATTATTACTCTTAATTAAGTTACTTGCACGTTTAATGGACTCTGCTAAAGGCGTACCGCTATCAGGTTCAATGTGTTTGATATAACTGAGTAATTTTGTTCTTTCATTACCACCATAAGTAGGACTTGATTTTACGACACCACAATCTGAGGCAACGACAGTGGTGATTTTCATATCTGATGGAATATTACTAATAATTTTTGTTGCTGCATTTCTGGCTACAGTAATACGTCTTGGTTCAGCATCATAGCCAGGAAAAAGTTGTCCTGTAGACGCGATATAATCTAAATCACTGTCCGTTAAATTCATACTAAGCGCCATTGAGCCAGAAGCATCAAAGATAATAATCACTTGTGGTGCCAATTCTGGCGGGCGATCGGCGGGACACATTTGCTTGATCTTACTGGCTAAGCGATTTTCACAGGTTGCATTAGCTGTTTTTTCTGTCACACCTGCTTTTTTTAATTCCTCTTGTACACATGCTTCTAGAGGTGTGAGCTTTTTCACCGGCACAGGTTTGGGTACCGGTTTTGGCTCGGGGGTAGGTACTGGCACAGGTTCAGGCGGTGGTGCTGGAATGGGTTCAGGTACGGGCTCTGGAATAGGCGTTGGCTCAGGTGTGGGTTCTGGTTTGGGGGGGATTACGACGGCAGGTTTTTCTTCCACAACTGGGGGAATCGCTTTGGGATCAAAGCACCCTTTTAGCCAAGATGCCAATAAAATTAAAAAAAGCAAAAACAAGAAGAGTAATAGCCAACGTAACCAGCGATTACGTGTTTTGGCTGGTACATCGGCAAGTGCTGCGCCGGCAGCTGCGGCACTTGCCCCTGCGGTAACTTGTGCAATTGGTGGGGGTAATGGGGTTGTTCTTGGCCACCATGTAATAACAGGTTGTCCATTGATGACATAAACACTTTCGCTATCAGGCAGTGTTGATGCGGTATCTAAAAGATGTCGCTCTTCATCTGTAATTCTGTTTTGCGAGGCTAATAACGCCGTTTGAGTTTTAATATCGTTAAGGCGTTCATCTAAAATACGTCTTATTTCTTGTTGTTCTTGGCCTTGTAAGGAGGCCAAGGCAATAGGGTTACCTGAAACAGCAGAATACCATTCAATGACATCATTCGATTTTTTTTCAGGTGTGGCAAACAGTACACGGTACTTAGCCGGAAAATGTTGTGTCAGCAATTGAAGTAATTGCTGTTGATGGGTTAAGGCAAAATCTGCGCGGGTAATATCAGTCGTTAATCGTGAAATTCGATTCATATTTTAGAGAGCCTTGATGACGGCAATATGGGTTTAAAAAATTAAAATATCAATATTACTGACTATAACGGTTTTATTAAAAAGGTGAAATTAAAGCGTTCACTTTTTTAATATAAGACAAAATAAATTTTTATGACGCTTTGACGTCAGCTTATTGCTAAATTCGCTCAATTTATTTCTCTATTTTAACAGGCAAAATAATCTATTTGCTTATTTATCTTTTCACCCGTTAGGATGACGTATTTGTGTTAAAGGCAAAGATCGCAAATCAGTCATTCGCACTATTGAGTACGGATGAATATTGATATAGCACATAGAGCATTGCAGGGTTACAAGGTATGTTACCCGCACTACAAAATAGCCATATCATTCGCTTTTAGGGGAATTTATTCCTCTTTTTACGTTGATCCAACAGCAGGTTTCTGATGATAAATAAAATAAATAATAACCCATTACTTAATGATGTAACGCGTTACTGGAATATAAGAGCAGAAAGTTATAGCGAGTCTAATCAACAGGAATTATTAAGTGAGAAACAACAGAAATGGCGCCATTTATTATTGGGACACGTTAAAAAGGGCGAAACCTTAAGAGTTCTTGATATTGGCACAGGGCCTGGTTTCTTTGCCATTTTATTAGCGTTATCAGGACATGATGTCACGGCAATTGACGCAACCGAAGGTATGTTACTTGAAGCTAGACAGAATGCACAAACACACCAGGCAAATATTCAGTTTATTCGTGGTGATGTGCATCAGCTACCTTTGGCTAGTGAGCAGTTTGATCTTGTTGTCAGTCGTAATGTCACTTGGAATTTAAAAGCACCACAAGTGGCTTATTCAGAATGGTTTCGTGTGTTAAAGCCGGGTGGCAGTTTAATCAATTTTGATGCTAACTGGTATTTACACCTTTTTGATGACGCTTACTGGCAAGGTTTTTTGGCAGATAGGGCGCGTTCTGCCGAAAAACAAGTTGAAGATCATTATGTGAATACAGATACAAAAGAGATGGAACGAATTGCGCGTCAACTTCCATTAAGCCAAATAAAACGCCCGCAGTGGGATATCAATACGTTGTTAGATGTTGGTTTTAGTCGATATATGATAGATACCCGTATTGGCGATTTTGTGTGGAACGAAGAAGAAAAAATTAATTATGGGTCAACGCCGATGTTTATGATCCACGCACAGAAAAACAACGCATAAATCATGAAAGGAGAATAACGTGAAACCTTTATTTTCAGTGTTCCCAACCCTGTTATTAACTCTGGCATGTGCATTTCCAGTCCTCGCAGATAAAAGCAATAACATACTGGATTATGCCAGTACAAAAGATATTCGTGATATAAATCCCCATCTCTATTCTGGCGAGATGGCAGCACAAAACATGGTATTTGAATCTCTTGTATTAAATACCGAAAAAGGTGTTGCTCCTTATTTAGCACAACGTTGGGATATTTCCCCTGACGGCAAAAGTTATACTTTTTATTTACGCCATGATGTGACTTTTAGCGATGGTGAGCCCTTTAATGCTAGTGCCGTAAAACTAAATATTGATGCCATACTAGATAACTACGAACGTCATGCATGGTTAGAGTTAGTTCGCCAAATTGATAGTGTTGAAATTGTTGATGAATTTACCGTTAAATTAAATTTAAAAAATCCTTACTATCCAACATTAACTGAATTGGGTTTAACACGACCATTCCGTTTTATTTCGCCAAATTCATTTATTAATGGTAAAACAAAAACCGGGGTTGCGAACTATATCGGTACGGGACCTTGGGTATTAACTGAACATAAAAAAGACCAATACGCAGAATTTAAAGCGAACCCGAATTATTGGGGAGAAAAGCCCTTATTAAATGGGGTCATGTGGCGAGTGATCCCAGATCGACAAACTATGTTGCTTTCTCTACAAAAGGGAGATATTCAGCTTATTTTTGGTGCTGATGGCGACATGTTAGATATGGATTCATTTGAGGCCCTTATGGCGTCAGATAAATTTAAAACGGAAATGAGTGCGCCAATTGCGTCTCGTGCTATTGTTCTCAATAGTAGTCGCGAAATGACATCGAGCCAAAAGGTACGTCAAGCGTTGCAATATGCGGTTGATAAAGAGGGGATTGCACAAGGTATTTTAGCGGGCAGTGAAAAAGTCGCGAATACCTTAATGGCTCGTAGTGTACCTTATTGTGACTTTACCTCTCCAACGTATCGTTACCAGCCAATAAAAGCGATTGAGCTATTAGAAGCAGAAGGTTGGGTATTGCCAAAAGGTAAAACAATCCGCGAAAAGGGAGGCCAAAAATTACAACTATTACTCTCTTACAACGTGAATAACGCAGTAGAAAAAGAAATTGCTGAACTCATTCAAGATGATTTTAAAAAGATTGGTGTTGGTTTGACTATTTTAGGTGAAGAAAAACAAGCCTATTTAGATAGACAAAAAAATGGTGATTTCGATTTGCAATATTCGCTCTCATGGGGAACACCTTACGATCCGGCTTCTTTTGTTTCATCATTTAGAATACCTGCTCACGCGGATTATCAAGGGCAAAAAGGATTGGCAAATAAAGCTCAATTGGATGCCATGATTGGTGAGTTATTAATTACACCTAATGAAGCGCGTCGTCAGGAATTATATAAAACCTTGTTTACGTCATTAGCCGATCAAGCGGTTTATATCCCATTAACCTATTCACGTACTAAGGCTATCCATCGCAGTGAATTAGAAAATGTTGGCTTTAATCCGTCTCAATATGAAATACCGTTTGAAAAAATGCACTTTAAGCCGTAATTAAAGTGTTAATAACATTCACTCAGATAGGTGTGGCAGTTTACATAAAGGTGCCACACTGATTAAACTTTATGCTACGTTATATAATCTGGCGAATATTGGCGATATTTCCGCTGACGCTGATGATTTCATTTATTGCTTTTATTCTGTTGGAATTAGCACCGTCTGATCCCGCGGAAGTGGCATTACGTGTCAATGAAATTGTTCCCACTCCCGAAGCCATTGAAGGAATGCGCCATGAATTAGGGTTAGATAAACCTTTTTTTACGCGTTATTTTTTATGGTTAATAGCTGGGTTTCAGCTTGATTTTGGGACTTCTTTTCTCACCAGAACGCCCGTTATTCAAGAAATGTTAAGAGCGTTGCCACCAACGCTTTGGTTGGCTTCTACGGCTTTATTCTTTACGATTATATTAGCACTGCCTTTAGCATTATGGTGTGTGGCTAAACCTCAAGGTTTTACAGATAAAAGCATTCGTTTTGTTGTCTTTATTCTAACGGCTATTCCTAATTATTGGTTGGGATTACTATTGATTTGGGGTGTTGCTGTTCATTTAGATTGGCTTCCTGTCAGTGGAATGTTATCGCCTCAATCTGTTATTTTGCCTGCATTGGCACTCTCTCTAGGGTATATCGGTACTTATTTACGGCTGTTAAGAGGGACGATGTTAAATCAATGGCATCAGCCTTATGTCTTTTATGCCAAAGCGCGTGGATTACCCGATAACCTTATTTTACGTCGCCATATTTTACGTAATTCACTCTATTCCAGTTTAACGGCGTTGGGCATGAGTATTCCAAAACTCATTGCCGGTACAGTCGTGATTGAGAATATTTTTGCATGGCCAGGCATTGGACGACTTTGTATTAGCGCTATATTTGGTCGTGATTATCCAATGATACAGGCCTATATTTTGCTGATGTCACTGTTATTTCTCTTTTTTAACTTTCTGATGGACGTTATTCAAATGATGGCCGATCCACGGTTAAGGAGATAATGATGTGGCAACTGTTTTGGCAACGACTTGCAAAAGACAAAAGTGCACAATGGTGTTTATTGGTGATCACGATTGTGGTTATTGCAGGAATATTCGCGCCTTGGTTAGCACCGCATGATCCCACTTTAACTTCAATACGTTTGAAATTTAAGCCTATGAGTTTTGATTATCCGTTAGGTACGGATAATTTAGGGCGCTGTATCTTCTCAAGGTTATTATTTGGTGTAAGGACTACGGTATTTTACGCCTTATTAGCCATGAGTGTGACATTAATCATTGGTTGGCTAATGGGCATGTTAGCTGGTTTTTTTCATGGCAAAACAGACACATTAATTATGCGATTATGTGATGTTGTTTTGTCATTTCCAGCAGAAATTATGATTTTAGCGCTAGTGGGAATAATGGGGCCGGGCATTGGTAATATTTTAATTGCCGTTATTTTAGTGAAATGGGCATGGTACGCCAGAATGATCAGAGGGGTTGTTCGTCAATATTCGCACCGTAATTATATTGCTTACGCTCGCGTGATTGGTGCACCTTCTCACCATATTTTACGACGCCACTTATTACCTGTGACTTTCGCTGAAACTATCGTCTTAGCATCCACCGATATTGGCAGTGTTATTTTAATGATTTCTGCGCTCTCTTTTTTAGGATTAGGAGTACAACCACCGACCCCCGAATGGGGAAATATGCTTAGTGAAGCAAAAAATGTCATGGTATTACACCCAGAGCAAATGCTACCTGCGGGGATTGCTATCACTCTTGTTGTCACCGCTTTTAACTTTTGGGGGGATTTTTTACGTGATGTGTTTGATCCCGATAATCGTCAGTCAGTAGGAGAAAAGCATGAACAACTTACTGACGCTTGAGCATGTTTCTATTTATCATAAAGAAAGTGGAAAGACACTGATTGAGGATATTTCTTTCTCAATACAGCAAGGGCGTACATTGGCTATTGTTGGTGAAAGTGGTAGTGGGAAAAGTGTGATCAGTAAAGCCATTATGGGATTACTACCAGAGTCATTGGCGATGTCTGGGCGTATTTTCTTTGAGGGACAGAAGATAAGTGATGAGATACATTTTCAACATCGAGCTTTATTGGGAACCTCTTTAGGTGTGATTGTCCAAAATGGTATGAGTGCGTTTGATCCTTTGATGAAAATAGGAAAGCAAATGAGCCAAACTTTAATCTACCATTTTTCCTATACTAAAAAACAAGCACTGGAAGAAACCCAGTTGGCACTATCTCATGTTTTTCCTACTCAATTTCAATCTATTATGCAGGCTTTTCCTCATCAACTAAGTGGTGGGCAGTTACAGCGTGTGATGATTGCGATTGCACTCGCCTTGTCACCTAAATTATTAATTGCAGATGAACCAACAACGGCGCTTGATGCGCCTCTTCGTCGAGATATTTTAAAGCTCTTGCAATATGTGGTGACAACACGTCATTCAACACTCATGTTTATTTCTCATGATTTAGGGCTAGTTAATGAAATTGCCGATGATATCGTCGTGATGCAAGAGGGGAGAATGGTTGAATATGGTGAGAAAATAAGCGTTTTAACCTCACCAACACAAGCATATACGCGTTATTTAATTAATGCTAGAAAACAGCTTTCATTACGTTTTGCGCAATTGATTAATAAAAAAACATTTTAATATCATCATTATAAAAGAGTTGTTATGTTATTAAACGTTGAGAATATTAGTAAATTTTATATTCAAAAAAATAACACCCTATTAGGTGAGAAAGTGAAGGTTATCGACACACTCTCTTTTAATATTAATGCGAGTGAAGCTTTTGGTTTAGTGGGAGAGAGTGGCAGTGGTAAAAGCACCTTGGCACGTTTAATTTGTGGATTAGAATTACCAGATTGTGGTGCTATTTATTTGAATAATAAATCGGTGACAAAACGACTCCATCGCCAAGGTATTATTAGCATTGTTTTCCAAGATTATACAACATCGGTTAATCCTACATTAACGGTTGGCGAAATTATTGCTGAGCCAGTAAAAATACACTATCCAAGTATTCATCGTCAGGCGTTAGAAAACCTTATTTTTTCTTTTTTAGATAAAGTGGGATTACCTAAAAATTGTTATCAACGTTATATTTATGAGCTGTCAGGAGGGCAGGCGCAACGTGTATGTTTATGTCGCGCATTAGCCTCTTACCCTAAATTGATTGTATTAGATGAGGCATTGAGCTCGTTAGATATTCCTACGCAAGTGCAGATATTAGATTTATTAAAACAATTAAAAGATGAATTCCAATTATCTTATCTTTTTATTAGTCATGATATTCAAACAGTCGCTTATTTTTGCGATAAAGTGATGTTTTTTTTACAAGGAAAAAAGATGGAATTATGTGAGATAAATAAATTAGGTAATGTTACACATGACTATTCTAAAAAACTTATTCAGTCTGTTATCTAATTCATAAACAGCAATACCTTTAAGCATTGCTGTTTGCTGAATTTAATCTATTTAGAGATTATTCATTAAGTGTTCTTGTACGGCTTTTGCATCATTTGAGGCATTAAAATCAATACCAAAATCCAGTGTACCTTCTTTAAGTTCAATACTGCGAGGCGTGGCTTTAGAGCAGGTAATGTTTTGTATTTTTTCTTTTACTGTCTCTTGTGCGACTTTTGAGCTTCCACAGGTATTTATTACACCTTTTAGCCCCTCGCTACAATAACTATCAATCCCTATTGTTTTTAAATCATCAGCAGTAAATGCAGACCAATCAAAAGCCACTTTTATATTGGTATCGCAGCTTTTATTTAAATCGACAACACGAGATTGAATATTCTCTTCAAATTTTTTATATAATTCTTTTTCTGCTAATGACACTGAAAAAGCAGAAGAGGAAATAAGCAGTAGAGAGAGACTGACAGCAATATTTTTCAACATCATCAAATGCTCCAAAAATGAATGTATAAATTTAAATTAACTTATTAAAAATAAAACAATGGGAAGTTATAACAATAGGAAGATGATTATTTTTAGTGTCTGATTCTTTTTTAAATAATATTTTTAATTATTAGTGAGATATCTTTTAATAAAATCATTTTATGATAATCCTATTAATATTCTAATAAGTATTTTCACTCAATCATTCATTAAATGTTCGTTATATTTATAACGAACATAATCGATTCAGTTCTACACTTCAATTACCAATAAAGTGGAATAAATAAATTACCATTAAAATTAATAACTTATATTATTGATGTAGATCTGCATCACAAACTAATCTTATTGTGATTGTTTTTTCATCATGCTCGAATTAACTTGCTAACTCGAAGTAGCAAAAATTAGCATAGCGTTAGCAAATTATGAGGGTTCGCATGGAACAACAATATTTTATTGGCGTTGATGTTGGCTCAGCCAGTGTCCGTGCAGCGGTATTTGATAGCAATGGAAAGCGTTTAGGCTTTTCGGTTCGCCCTATTGCTCAATTCCGTCCGAAAACGGATTTCGTTGAGCAATCGTCCACCGATATTTGGCAGCAGGTTTGCACGACCGTAAAAGAGTCGGTGACGTTATCTGCTATTGATCCTATCCATGTGAAATCTATTGGTTTTGATGCCACTTGTTCTTTGGTTGCAGTGGGTAAAGACGGCAAAGGACTTTCCGTTTCACCAAGTGGAAAGGCAGAGCAAGATATCATCATGTGGATGGATCACCGAGCTGTACAAGAAACGGTAACTATCAACCTGACTAATGATCCTTCGCTACGATATGTCGGTGGTGAAGTGAGTATTGAAATGGAATTGCCCAAAATTCTGTGGTTAAAAAATCATTACCCAGAGCGTTATCAAAACGTATGGCGATTCTTTGATTTAGCTGACTTTTTAGTGTGGAAAGCAACAACAGGGGATGTGGCAAGCACCTGCACATTAACCTGTAAATGGAACTATTTAGCACATCAGGGGCAATTTAGTGAAAGTTTGTTAGCCGATGTGGGGTTGGATGAATTATTAGAAAAAGTACCTCAAACCATTCTGGCATTAGGTGAACAAGCGGGTTGTTTAAATGAGTCTGTTGCCAATGCATTTGGCCTGCACAAGGGGGTGATTGTCGCTTCAGGCATTATTGACGCGCATGCGGGTGGTTTGGCATTAACGGCATCACAACCTGAAGGGAGTTTGGCGATTATCAGTGGTACGTCTAACTGTCATATGATTGTAAGCCAATATCCCATTATGGTACCCGGTGTTTGGGGGCCTTACTTTGGCGCGATGTTACCCGATTTATGGCTAAACGAAGGCGGTCAAAGTGCTGCTGGTGCGTTAGTTGAATGGTCTATCCGCCGTCATGAGTCATGGGCTGACTTAGAACAAGAAGCAAAAGAAAAAGGCGTTAATTACTATGTCTTATTGAACGAAGCGGTGGCTGAATTAGAAGAAATTGAACAATACCCAACCGCACAGTTCCATGTTTTAGCTGATCATCATGGTAATCGTTCTCCACGCGCCAATCCTGCAGCAAAAGGCATGGTGAGTGGATTAACGCTTGAAAGTGGCCGAGTTGCATTAGCGCGCTATTATCTGGCCACACTGCAATCTATTGCTTACGGTACACGTCATATTATCGATACGCTTGAAGATGCAGGACATCAAATTAATCGCATTGTGATGTGTGGTGGCGCGACGAAAAATCCATTGTGGCTACGCGAATACGCCAATGCGACAGGTCGTGAAATTCATTTAGCACAAGAAGAGGATGCGGTGAATTTAGGGGCTGCATTATTAGGTGCGGTTGCTTGCAAAGCCTTTGATGATTTCTCAAAAGCAGCCAGCGCGATGGTACGAGAAGGTGGCATTATCACACCCGATAGCGACACATTCGCCTTCCATCAAGCTAAATACCAAGTTTACTTGCAGATGTATCAAGATCAGCAGCGTTATAACGAAATGATGTCAGATTGCTGACCACCTGTTTTTCCGATTATGAACCGAGTTTACCTTACCAGGGATATCTTATGTTGAACTTAAATCTACCGAAATTACCGACAACCATCACAGCAGGTCAGAAAGAGATCCTGATGGTCACTAACGCAGACTTACGTGAGCCTGCGAACGTAACGTGCTGGCCTGTTCAGAAAAAATTTGAAGATAAACTGGCCGCAGCATTAGAAGCTCAAGGTTACAAAATGAAGCGTGCTCATGAAATTAATGAAGCACGTGGTCATGGTTTTATCAGTAGTCAGCGTGAAGGTTGCGATATGTTTGCCGCTATCGATCCTGATGCACCGGTTATCGTGTTATTAACCGCATGGCAATATTCACACCATATTGCCTCTTCGTTAGCACACCATCGCGGTCCTATTTTACTGCTGGCTAACTTTGATGGTACATGGCCGGGTTTGGTGGGGATGTTGTGTTTAGCAGGGACGATGACCAGTTTAGGTAAAAATTATTCACGTTTATGGTCAGAAGCATTTGATGATGAATTTTTTGTAGATGGTTTAGCGACTTGGTTAAAATATGGTTATGTAAATCATAAGCTTAACTATCTTACAGATATTGCGCCAACACACAGGGTAATGGCGACAGAAGCCGGCGAAGTGGGTCGTAAAGTCGGCGAATACATAATTAAAAATAAAGAAATAATAGGTTTGTTCGATACATTCTGTATGGGAATGATTAATGGGGTCTTCCCACAACAGGCCATGATCAATATTGGTATGCCAATTGAATCCCTTTCTCAATCTGCGTTACTGGTCGAAATGGCGAAAGTACCGACAGAATTAAGAGAGGCGTGCTTACAGTGGTACGAGGATAACGGGATGACGTTTATGTTTGGTCAAGATGACAAAACTGAACTTACTCGTGAACAAGTGATGGAGCAGTGCGCCATGATGATTGCAATGGCGCGTTTCGTAAAACGTTTTGGTTTAACTGCGGTAGGTGTGCAATATCAGCAGGGCTTAAAAGATTGTTGCCCAGCGTCTGACTTTGCAGAAGGAGCTATTGGTTCGACAGCACGTTTCCCACTGCCAGATGAAAACGGTGAAATTATCTGCCCTAACACGCCAATCCCTTGTATCAACGAAGTGGACATGGGGACGGCTATTCCTCAAACGATGTTATGGCGTTTATTAACATCATTAGGATTACCGGCAGAAACCACACTGCATGACATCCGTTGGGGGAGTGAGTACGAAGGAACATTCTACTGGGATATGGAAATTTCAGGTTCGGTTCCTTTTGAACACCTCAAAGGTGGCTTAAAAGGTGCAACAGGTTATCGTCAGCCTCCGATGTTCTTCCCTAAAGGGGGATCAACTATCGCCGGTCAAGGTAAAGCAGGGCGCTTGTTATGGGCTCGTGCACACTATGAAGGCACTGATGTGATTATGCATATCGGTACGGGTGTGGCGGTAGAATTACCTGAAGCAGAATTTGAACGTCGCCGTAGAGCAACCAACTACGAATGGCCATTATTAAACTGTACGTTAGATGGCGTAACGCGTGATGACCTTATGGCGGGACATCAAAGTAATCACATTACTGTGGCTTACATTGATGAAGATAAATTGGCGTTTGTGCTTAAAGCCTTTGTTGCTCAAGCATTGACTCAAGGTATTCAAGTGAAAGTGGCAGGCGATGCCATTAATCTACTGTAAGGAATTGATGATGAGCCAGCAAAAATACGTCGGTGTTTGGCCTGTTATGCTAACCCCTTTTGATGCCAAAGGGGAGATTGATTGGGCGTCGTTAGAGCGCCTTGTAGACTGGTATATCGATTCTGGTGTACATGGACTCTTCGCCGCCTGCCAATCAAGCGAAATGTTTTATTTAAGTGATGAGGAAACTCAAGCACTTACCCGCTTTATCGTTGAAAAAGCAGATGGAAGAGTACCTGTAGTGGCTTCGGGTCATACTGCAACCGCATTAAGTCAGCAAAAAGAACAATTGCAGGCAATGGCGGGTACAGGTGTCGATGGCGTCATTATGATCAGTAATCGCTTAGCGCTTATTGGTGATTCAGATGATAAAGCGCTGGAAACACTGCAAGTCTTAACCAATGTGGTACCAAAAGAGATTGATTTGGGCATTTATGAATGCCCTCATCCTTACAAACGCTTGTTATCTGAAGAGATTGTAGAGTGGTGTGCGCAAAGTAATCGCTTTACTTTTATTAAAGACACCTGCTGTTCTCTACCCATGATAGAGCGTCGTTTGGCATTATCAAAAGGAACTCGCTTGCACCTTGCAAACGCCAATAGCCAAACGCTATTAGCTTCATTCCAAGCAGGATGTCAGGCATATAGCGGTGTTATGGCTAACTTCCATCCAGAGCTTTATGTTTGGCTTTATGAAAATTGGAAGGATAAACCGGAGCAGGCTGCAGTATTAGCTGATTATTTATCAACAGCAGCGATGACCGAAACACTGGATTATCCAGCATGCGCTAAATATCATCAGCGCCTGATTGGTAATTTCAGCACTCTAGTCTGCCGTTCCCGTAACAGCAGTCAGTTTGAAAACTCATTTTTCCCTTCTGCCGTCAATAGCATGACTGCATTAGGTGAAAATATGAAGAAGTGGCTTTCGTTAGATTAATTTAGGACACAGGAGTAGGAATATGCCTTTCGTGATGAAGGAAACCCAGTTTGTGCTTGATAATGCGCATTCACTTTTTAATCACTGCCATGCTTCAACGATTGTGCGTGTGCCTAACTCTGAGCGTTTGTTAACCGCTTTTTTTGCTGGCGATAAAGAAGGTAGCGGTAATACCGCTATCTGGCTGGCGCTAAAAGAGGGCGATCATTGGCAACACGCTCAACCTGTTGTTAAAAATCCGGGTGTTGCGCACTGGAATCCAGTTTTACATGTTGACCCATCAACAGGTAATATCTGGCTGTTTTATAAAACGGGTCCCGATGTACATAGTTGGACGACCCAATACGTTATCTCGAAGGATGGCGGAAATAGCTGGAGTTTACCGAGTGAATTGGTTTCTGGTGATGTAGCACCTAGAGGTCCTGTGAAAAATAAAGTGTTAGTGATGTCGAATGGCGAGTGGTTGGCACCAGGTTCGGTTGAGGATGACCAATTCTGGGATGCGTTTGTCGATATATCGAGTGACAACGGCCAACACTGGTTGCGAGTGGATATTCCGATTGAACATCATAAAGGTGGGCAAACGGAACATGAAATCTGGCAAGGTTTAAAGGATGATGCCTTATGGGAGACTGATCTACAACGTGTTTTTCAATGGGATGGCGTGATACAACCAACACTATGGGAATCCCAGCCTGGGCATGTGCATGCCATGATGCGGAGTACGCGCGGTACTATTTATCGTAGCGACTCAACGGATTATGGACGCAATTGGTGTCCGGCTTATGCAACAATATTACCAAATAATAATAGCGGCATTGATGTCGTCTCCTTCGCAGATGGTCAGCTGGCATTGGTGTATAACCCGAATTCAGGTAACTGGAGCCGTCGTTATCCCATCTCTGTCAGTCTTTCATCCGATAATGGCAGTACTTGGTCTGAACCATTCGATTTACTCGATGGGGAAGGCGAATTTTCATATCCGGCTATTGTTGCTGAAAACAATACCCTACACGTGACCTTTACTTGGAATCGAAAAAACATTGTTTATCAGCAACTAATGGCTACTCAATAAAAATGTGGAGAAAGGGTTTTATGAAAAAGAGTCTACTCGCAGCGTTGGCGATTACGATGACACTGGGCATGGGGAATGCAGTTGCCCAACAGTTAACGTATCCTACAAAAAATATTGATGTCATTATCCCGAAAAATCCGGGTGGTGGTACTGATACTTCAGCGCGTACTATTACTGAATTTGCTAAAGATGTGATGCCGGCAGGCCGTATTTTCGTGCCAGTCAATAAACCCGCTGGTAATGGTTTAACAGGGCTAATTGAAGTTGCAAATGCACGTCCAGATGGTACGAAATTAGTGATGACTACCGTTGAATTAGCAATGTTCCCACATCAAGGTAAATCACCGGTTACTTATAAAGACTTTACGCCAATTGCAACAACAATTGCCGATCCTGTGGTATTAGTTGTTAATGCCGATTCACCTTATAAAACGTTACAAGAGTTTATTGATGGTGCTAAAGCAAACCCAGGTAAGTTAAAAGTGGGTAACTCAGGTATGGGCGCAATTTTCCATCTAGCAGGTGTGAATATCGAACGTACTACAGGTACTAAATTTAATCATATTCCTTATAACGAAGGGACAGGCCCTTCAATCGCAGCATTAGTGGGTAACCATATTGATGGCGTGTTGACCACACCAGGTGCGGTTAAATCTCAGGTTGATGCGGGTATTTTACGCGTTCTTGGTGTAATGGATGAGCGTCGTTTCCCATTATTCCCAGCAGTACCAACCTTTAAAGAAGCGCTGAAATTAGATACTAACGTGAAAATGCGTGCTTGGGCCGTTTTAGCAACAACAGCAGGCGTACCAGATAACGTGAAAAATGAGTTAGTGGGTGCATTCTCTGAAGTTGTTCAAAAACCAGAGTATCAAGAAGCACTGAAAAAACAAGGTATTATGCCTGTATTTATCACTGGTGATGATGCTTACCAAATGATGAAAGAAGACCACGAGATGTATGCTGAGTTAATTTCAGCAACCCTGAAAAAATAACTTTTCTATTATTATAAACCACCCTACCTGTTACGGCAGGTAGGGTCGGGGAGATCCCGACATGACAAAAATCAATACAATCATCGGTGCGATTTCAGTGGCTTTCGGGGCACTTATTATCTATCTCTCCCGTGATATGAGCATGTTTGATGATTATGGTGTACCAGGGGAACGTTTCTGGCCTTATGGTTTAGCCATCTTATTTATTTTACTGGGGATTTTTCAATGGATCAGTATTGTGGTTGATAAAATTAAACACGTACATAAGTCTGTTGATCTAAGTTCTACTGCAGTTAAACGCGCTTATGGTTTAGGCCTCTTTATGTTGGTCTATGCCACGGGTTTGCACTTTTTTGGTTTTATTGTTCCGTCACTGCTTCTTATCCCAGTCATTATGTGGCTGATGAATGAAAGAAAACCTATTGCATTGGTTGTTATTCCCGTTGTGATGGTTGCTGCCGTTTATGTCTTCTTTGACATTATCTTTAATTCACCTCTGCCAACTTCCGTCTTTTTTGAATAAGCGGTAAAGGAGCTTTGAGATGGAAATATTAGACGCTTTAATGGTCGTTTTCACTCTGGAAACGATAACGATGATCCTGTTAGGGGTGTTCGCGGGTATTATTATCGGCGCATTACCCGGTTTAACAGTGAATATGGGTATTGCATTGCTACTCCCATTAACCTACTCCTTCCAAGGAATGACAGGAATACTTCTGTTATTAGGAATGTATTGTGGTGCCGTGTATGGTGGCTCAATTACCGCGATCTTGATTAGTACGCCGGGTACTCCCGCTTCTGCTGCAACGGTATTAGACGGTTATCCAATGGCGAAAAAAGGAGAAGCAGGACGAGCACTGGGCTTATCCACAATGGGGTCTATGTTTGGGGGGATCTTTAGTACGATTGCCTTAATTGTGATAGCCCCTCAATTGGCAAAAGTGGCGACGGGTTTCTCTGCAGCTGAGTATTTTGCACTTGCAGTATTTGGCATAAGTATTATTACCAGTGTATCATCGCAATCGATTGTGAAAGGATTAATGGGTGGCGCAATAGGGCTTGTGATTGCAACCATTGGACTTGATCCGATGACATCAGGGCCTCGTTTTACTTTTGATACCGTTTATTTAATGGGGGGTGTTTCGTTTATTCCTATTTTGGTTGGTTTGTTCGCTTTCTCTCAAGGTTTGATTAGCTTTGAAGAAGAGTACCGTGAGCGCAAACAGAAGAAGAGTGAAAAAATTAATGCGCGTATTCACCGTGTATTACCAACATGGGCTGATTTTAAACGTGTGTTACCAACGTACTTCCGCTCATCAGCCATTGGTACAACGATTGGCGCAATTCCAGGAACGGGGGGAGATATATCATCATTTATCTCTTATAACGAAGCGAAACGTTGGTCTAAACACCCTGAAGAATTTGGTCACGGTTCACCTGAAGGTGTTTCAGCGCCAGAAGCGGGTGCAAACTCAGTAACAGGTGGAACCATGGTGCCTTTAATGACCTTAGGTATCCCAGGTGATGGCGCAACTGCCATTATTATGGGGGCATTTATGGTTCAAGGATTGGCATTAGGGCCTCAGCTTTTTACTGACAATCCTGTTGAAGTAAACAGCGTTTTTATTGGTTTAATGGTGGCGAATATTTTCCTCGGTATCTTAGGTTTCTTATGTATGAAGCTCTTTGTTCGAGTGATGGATGTGCCACGTCGTGTATTAGTGCCTATTATCTTTGTATTGTGTAGTGTTGGTGCTTATTCTGTAAACCATAGCATCATTGATGTATTTGTAATGATGGGTGCGGGATTGTTAGCTTATATTATGATAAAGCTCGACTTTTCCATGTCTCCGGTGGTTATCGGGATTATTTTAGGGCCGATGGCAGAATCAAACTTACGTCGTGCTTTAATGATGTCTCAGGGGGATTTATCCATTCTCTATACACGCCCAATTACTGCGACATTTTTAGGTATTGCAATATTGACGTTGATCCTGCCAATTATTGGACCTTCGTTAAAAACAATGTGGAAGAAATGCCGAGCTAAACCTGCTCAGTAAAGGTTAACTGGCCCTCATCATTAAGATGAGGGCAACAATATCAATGATGGAATATTAATGGCAAAAACAGTTGAACAGATTGCAAATGACCTGAATTTGTCTATTACCACAGTCAGATTGGTATTAAATGGCAAAGGTGATCAATACCGGATCAGTGCAAAAACGCAAAAGAAAATAGCGGATTATGTTGAGGTATTTGGTTATACCGTTAATCATGCAGCAAGAAGCTTAAAACTTAATAAAACAGATACTTATGGATTAGTTGTCCCTCGTCTCTCTAACCCATTTTTTGCTGCTCTAGCTGAAAAGCTGGAGATGCATTGTCACCAAATTGGTTGCCAACTCACCATTAGTTGTACTTATGGTGATATCAAAAATGAAAATAAACTTGTTAAATCAATGGATGAACGCAACGTTGATGGTATTTTTATTGTTTCATCCAGCCGAAAAAATCAGTTACACCATGTTAAACATCGTCAAAAACCTCTCGTTTTCTTAGATAGAGACTTTTCTGTGAGTGATGCTATTTGTGTGGCATCAGATAACTGCGACAGTGGAGCTCAACTGACAAGAGCGATGATAAAGCAAGATGCGCCAATCCATTTTTTTGCGGGAGATGCGCTACTGCCCACCATTGCAGCGCGTTTACGAGGTTATGTACAAGCAATAAAAGGGCATTATGGCGATGATAGTCGTGTAACGGTTTCTTATGCTGAACATAATACAACTAAAGATGGTGAACAGATGATGAAACAGTATTTAGAGCAACATCAGCAAATACCGTCTCATTTTATTGCCTCATCACTGCCTATTCTTGAAGGCCTATTAAGTGTTATTCGTCAACGTGAAGGCGTTATTCCGGCATATCTTCATATTGGTACATTCGATGACCATGTGATGTTAAGTTTTTTACCTAATAATGTGTGGTCAATGAAGCAAGATGAGGCTTTATTGGTCGAAAAAGCCTTTGAAATAATGTCTGCAAAGATAGCAGGCACCGCAGTTAAATCCCCTGCATTGATAAAAACACAGCTTATCGAGCGTCTAATTTCTACCCAGTGAGTCAATTAAATTGCTTATTCGCCTCACTTTGTGAGTAATATAGCAAGATTAATTGACTCATCACTGTATAAATAAAACACAATAGGAACATTAGTCTGTTCATTTTATTGTTATTCTTTTTTTTGCTTTTATAAATGCACGCTACTCTATTGATAGCGCCTTAACAAAAATAAGGGCTCTTGATTATCTGTAATCAGAGGCTCATAATTTAAGCGAATAGTTCCATTTTATTAATATAAAAGGATATTAAAGAAAGATGAACGATGATGTTGACCGATGTCCTGAGTGTGAAGTAAGGGCATATTATACGGATGATTTTGTTCGTGTTTACCAAGCCTATTCTAATACTATTGCTCAGAGCGCAGTCGCAAACGGAACATTTGTTTCGCCCCCTTTTAGTATGACCCGTATGACGTGGGTTAAACCCTCCTTTCTTTGGATGATGTACCGCTCTGGATGGGGACGTAAAGACGCTAATCAAGCTTCTATTCTTGCAGTTGATATTACGCATGAAGGCTTTCAAGAGATGCTGACACAAGGCGTTGTAAGTCATTTTGACCCAGATCGCTATGTCAGTGCTGAAGCGTGGAAAGAGGCTTCAGAAACGAGTAATATCCGCATTCAGTGGGATCCTGAACGCGATATTTACCTCAATCGACTCAGCTACCGTACTATCCAAATTGGTTTACGAAATCAAGCAGTTGAAAAACATTGTAAAGAGTGGATTGTAAATATTACGGATATTACTGATAAGGTACATAAAATAGATGCGTGTATTGCGAATGGTGATCTCGATACTGCATACAGCCTATTGCCAGTAGAAAAACCCTATCACTTTGGTGAGTAACTCATCAGAATGTCACCCCGCTTTATTGGCGGGGTATTGTGCCGATTTATGCCCTAACAAGCTCAGGGCGAACTCCTAGCGTATGGCAAATAGCATAGGTTAACTCTGAACGATTAAGCGTATAAAAGTGGAAATCTTTTACCCCTTCACGACTTAAGATCTTCACCATATCAATTGCAATCGAAGCACCTACCAGACTACGCGTTTCAGGATCATTATCTAATCCATCAAACATTTTATTCATCCATCCCGGAATTTTAACATTGGTTAAACCTGCAAAGCGCTTGAGCTGTTTAAAATTAGTCACCGGTAAAATTCCTGGCACAATTTCGACATCAATACCCGTTGAAACACAGCGGTCACGGAAACGCAAATAGCTTTCGACATCAAAGAAAAACTGAGTGATGGCGCGATCAGCTCCTGCATCTACTTTTCTTTTTAGATTAATTAAATCCGCTTGTGCACTTTTTGCTTCAGGGTGCACTTCAGGGTAAGCCGCTACAGAAATATCGAAATCACCCACACCTTTAAGTAAATGGACTAAATCCGTGGCATACATCTCGGGTTTTTGTGTGTTATCGGGTAAGTCTCCTCGTAAGGCGACAATATGGCGAATACCACTTTGCCAATAATCTTGTGCGATATGTTGTAGCTCTTCACGACTAGCATCAATACAGGTTAAGTGTGGTGCAGCTTCTAACCCTGTGCGTTCTTTGATCCCTTTAATAATGGAGTGCGTTCTGTCTCGTTCGCCAGAGTTTGCCCCATAAGTCACAGAAACAAAGCTGGGTTTTAAGGTATTTAAACGCGCAAGAGATTGCCAAAGGGTATTTTCCATCTCTTCAGTACGAGGGGGAAAAAATTCAAATGAAACTTGGATCTGGCCATCTAATTCAGCAAGATTTTGGTTTAATGCTTCATGTTGGCTTGCGTGATAAAAGCTCATACCTGTACCTCATCAATCTTTTACTGTGTTGTTATTCTTATTTAAGTATTACTACTCACTTACCCATCTAACCATTTAGACGTCTAGATGTAGATTCTCTTAATTAGGTTATTTAGTCAACAATTATTCACCTTGTTTTTGATGAGGATAATTCAATCGGAATGAGAGAAAGCTTCATGTTGCAATCTGCTTTATGATAAAAACAAGCACATTAAGAGGTAAGCCTTCTGATTTTTCTTCTACAATAAAGCTAATTAATGTATTGATGAGGAGCAATATGATCACTTGTAAACGTGTTTATGATGATAAAGACGGTGAGCATGAAGGTTATCGTGTATTAGTCGATAGGCTCTGGCCAAGAGGCGTGAAAAAGACAGATTTTCATTATGATGAATGGAATAAAGGTGTTGCGCCTTCGACTGAACTGCGAAAATGGTTTCATGGCGGTGGTGGAGATTTTGCTGAATTTACGCAACGTTATACGCAAGAATTAATAGCTACACCTGAGCATTGGCAATCGCTTATTGCAATAGCTAAAGAGCAACCATTGGTATTACTTTATTCAGGCAAAGATAAGCAACAAAATAATGCAACGGTATTAAAAGCTTTTTTAGAAAAACAACTTAAATAGTCATTAACGGGTTGTATATTGATTTTCTTGCTATGAAAAAAGTAAAAAAAAGTGGCGCGGTATTCGGCGCCACAAAAATTGCTAATAAAAACATCGAACAGAGTCAGAGAATAGTTATTACTACTCTTATGAATTTTGAGTATTTTCCACTAACCATTGGCTAATACGTTGTTTTTGTTCGTCATTCAACCACATGCCGAGTTTAGTACGACGCCAAATAGCATCATCTACTTCGATAACCCATTCATGTTTCACTAAATAACGTAATTCAGCTTCATACAGATTATGGCCAAAGTTTTCGCCCATTCCTGTTAAATCAGTAACGCCTTCAAGTAGAAATTCAGTGTTGCTACCATAAGTACGCGCAAAGCGTAGCGCTAAGGCTTCTGGTAACCATGGATGACGTTGGCGAATCAAACGTGAATAACCATCACGATCACAGCCTTCTAAATTACCACCGGGTAATTGACCATTTTTAGTCCACGCTTTGCCCATGTTAGGGAAATAAGTGATTAATTTATCAACAGCATGTTCACCTAATTTACGATAAGTCGTTAATTTACCACCAAATACAGATAACAGTGGTGTTTTACCATTGTCATCATGAACATCTAATGTATAGTCACGCGTAATAGCTTGTGGTGAATCTGACTCATCATCACATAATGGACGCACACCTGAATAATCCCAAACAATATCTTCTTTCGTCAGTTGTTTCTTAAAGTGATCATTGTAGACTTTCAGTAAATACTGAATTTCATTGTCATCAATCGCCACATCTTTCGGGTCTCCTTTATATTCCACATCGGTAGTACCAATGATAGAGAATTCATCCATCCACGGAATAACAAAGACAATACGGTTATCTTCGTTTTGTAAGATATATGCTTGTGGTTCGTTATGTGCACGAGGAATGACAATATGGCTACCTTTAATTAAACGGATACCATAAGGTGATTTTAGTTTTAAACCTTCATCAAATAAGGTTTTAACCCAAGGGCCAGCCGCGTTTACTAAGGCTTTGGCTTGATAGCGAGATGTTTCACCTGTACGTAAATCTTGAGCCTCTACCATCCATAAATCATTTTCACGCCAAGCGCGGGTGACTTTCGTGCGTGTGCGCACTTCACCACCACGACGGGCGATTTCTTGCGCATTTAATACCACTAAACGTGCATCATCAACCCAGCAGTCTGAATATTCAAAACCGCGCGTTAATTCTGGTTTTAAAACAGAGTTTGCGCCAAATTTAATGCCTTTACTGCTTGGTAAACTTACGCGCTTTCCGAGGTGATCATAAAGGAATAGACCAATGCGGATCATCCAAGCTGGGCGTAAGTGTGGTTGGTGTGGCAGGCGAAAACGCATAGGAAATGCGATATGTGGTGCTAAGCGCAATAACACTTCACGTTCTGCCAGTGCTTCACTCACTAAGCGGAATTCGTAGTGTTCTAAATAACGTAAACCACCATGGATCAGTTTAGAGCTCGCGGAAGATGTCGCACTTGCTAAGTCTTGAGCTTCCAGCATAAGTACTGAAAGGCCTCGGCCAGCTGCATCCGCCGCAATTCCAGCGCCGTTTATTCCGCCGCCGATGACAATCAAGTCTTGAGTTTTCATAACATCCTCCTACGAATGCGCGAAACAATTCTTTAATGTTCGTTTTCGCTCATAATTGTAATGAAGTTTGATGAAAATGCCAACTATATAACTGATAAAAAACATAACCGCGTGATATGGATAACAATTTATTATCATATCCACATAACTTGTGTGCTTATTGGAAATAAGCAACATTGTTAATGTATTAATAGAAAAGAGAGAGAATAGAAGGGGTTAATCGAGTTTGACCGTGAGTCGATAAAAAAAGTACCTGGATAGGTACTTTTCGAGGGCGTTTATTTAATTAACATAATTCGAGTTGAACGTTGTGCTGTTCAACAATTTTTTGGATCCCTGCTGGTGGCTCTTGATCGGTAAATAAGTAATCGATCAGATTCATATTGCCTAAGTTCACCATTGCATTACGCCCAAATTTAGAATGGTCAGTGACCAACATAACACAGCGTGAGTTTTCGATAATTGCGCGTTTAGTGCGAACTTCGTGGTAATCAAACTCAAGCAATGAGCCATCCATATCAATACCACTTATCCCTAAAATACCGTAATCAAGACGGAATTGAGAGATAAAATCAAGTGTTGCTTCACCGACAATCCCCCCATCTCGTGTGCGTACTTCACCACCCGCAAGGATCAAACGAAAATCTTCTTTACCCATAAGTAACGTTGCTACATTAAGGTTGTTAGTCACTATACGGAGGTTTTTATGATTAATAAGTGCATGCGCAACGGCTTCAGGCGTTGTGCCAATATCAATAAACAGTGTTGCGCCATCAGGAATTAAACTCGCCACGCGTTGTGCAATTCGTGATTTTTCATCAGACCACATAATTTTACGATCATGATAAGCGGTATTTACTGAGCTTGACGGTAATGCAGCACCACCGTGATGGCGTTGGATTTTGTTCTTTTCCGCTAATTCATTTAAATCACGTCGGATGGTCTGTGGGCTGACTTCAAAATGCTCCACCAACTCTTCAGTGCTGACATAGCCCTGCAGGCGTACCAGTTCAATGATGGCATCATGTCGTTGCGTTTGCTTCACAGGTGTCCCCTAATGTTAAAAATATCATGTTCATTTTATTATGATCTACGAGATAATTGATGTCGATTATCCCACAAAGCCATCAATAAGCCGATAAGGAAGCCTGCAAAATGTGCAGCATTTCCAATAGAGTCACCTAAAACGCCCATATAACCTGCAATAATCCACAAAATCGAAAAGACAATTAAGCCTGTTGGAGCACCGATACCTTTTTCGGGATGACGTATTCCCGTTAAGCCAACATAGCCAATTAATGCATAAACAACACCAGATAGCCCGCCAAAGTTGGAATCTGTAAACAAGGATTGTGCCCAATTACTAAAGAGCGCAGAAACGAGCATGATCACAAATAATTTACCCGTGCCCAATTGCTGTTCTGTTTGACTTGCGAGATACCACCACATAGCAAGATTAAAGGCGATATGCATTAGTGAAAAATGAATAAATGCCGGAGTAATATAGCGCCAGACTTCAAGGTTTAAGCTCTCTTCATAAGGCCATGCTAGATATAGCATGACATTATAGTCACCAACCACTTGTTGCCAGATAAAAACCAAGATACATAAAATAATGACCAGTACGGTTAATGGGCCTGATTGTTGCACCATATTTTTTATCGAAAAAGTAGGGCGATATTTTATACCCGTATTTTGTGGATTGCCTGTTTGCCAACTTGCGGCTTGATAGCGCGGGTGAAAAGGCTCACGTAGAAACGTGTTAAGTTCTTTTTCAACCATTTCCAACTGATGTTGGTCTTCTAACCAAAGTGAGATTTGCTGATTTTCATTTTTTGCATGAATTCGCACACCTTTTGTTGCCATATAATTGACAAATAAATCAGCAGCTTGAGGGTTGGAAAGCGTAATAATGTGGATCATTGACAAAACTCATCCGTCGTTATTGCAGAGATGTTATCGCTTGTGGAAACTCTCTTTGCCATGCTTCAAAACCACCATTAATGCTATAAACGGTTTCAAAGCCCATATTAACCAGATATTGAGCCGCACCTTGACTGCTATGACCGTGATAACACATCACCATAACAGGAACATCAAAGTCAGCATCTTGTAAAAATTGATTTAGCGTTTCATTGGTGAGATGAAATGCATTTGTCGCATGACCAGCACGATAACTTTGAGGATCTCTCACATCGACTAAAACGGCCGATTGAGATACCCAAAGTTGATAGGCTTGTTCAATACTTAGAAATTGAAACTTATCCATAATTGTCTTATTTATTATATTGTTAATTAATTTATTTGTTCTGAGCGAGAGAACGATACATTTATCATAGCGCCAAATGGGTAAAGATGACGTTACTCTTTGTAAATGATTATTTTAATACAAAAATCCCCCATGATATCCATGCAGGTGAGTATCATAGGGGATTTGATACTGAAGGATCAGTAGTAGGAGTGTTCACCACGTTGGTGTTCAGTTAAATCTTTCACACCTTTTAATTCATTAGGGAACAGGTTTAACAGTTCTTTCTCGATGCCATCTTTTAGGGTGACATCAATCATTGAACAACCGTTACAACCACCACCGAATTGTAAGATAGCATAGCCATCTTCAGTGATTTCCATCAGACTCACGCGACCCCCATGACCCGCTAATTGAGGGTTAATTTGTGATTGCAATACGTATTCAACGCGTTCAATTAACGGTGCATCAGCATCAACTTTACGCATTTTTGCGTTAGGGGCTTTTAGGGTTAATTGTGAGCCTAGTTGGTCAGTAACAAAGTCGATTTCAGCATCTTCTAAGAAAGGTGCACTGATATCATCAACATACGCAGACAGTTTCTCAAATTGAATTTCAGTATCGTTTGGTTCTACAGCATCCGGTGGGCAGTATGAAACACCACATTCAGCATTAGGTGTGCCTGGATTGATAACGAATACACGGATTTGGGTGTTGGGTTCTTGGTTAGCCAGTAGTTTGGCAAAATGCGCCTGTGCGGCATCAGTAATAGTAATCATATCGTCTTGCTCAATAGTTGACTGTTCTGGTTGGTTATCATACGCCCAATTGGCGGTTAACTACAAGGTTCGACAAATCGCCCATACCTCAACAGAGCGTGCTCCCGCACGAAATAACAAGGGTACGATAGAATTTAATGTCGCACCTGTAGTGATAACATCATCAATTAGTGCCAGATTTTTCCCTGATACCGACACTGTGTTATTTAATACAAATGCATGTTTTAAATTTTGTTGCCTTTGCTTGGCATTAAGATGCGTTTGCACCAGTGTAGCACGAGTTCTTATCAGGGTATCAGGTTGATAAGCACAATTTAGCCACTTAGCCAAAGGCTTAGCTATAGCTTCTACTTGCTCAAAGCCTCTAGACCAACGGCGATGGCGATGTGAAGGAACGCTAATAATGCTATCCGGTTTTTGCACTAGGTTTTCTCGCCGATGTGAAAGCCATCGCAATAAAAAAAGTCGTGCGAGACATAAGGCTATTTGAGGGCGAGGAGCGTATTTATAAAGGTGTAATAATTTATTTAGTGGAGGTTGATAATCTGTGACTGTCAACATCTGTTTCCATGGAGGGGGGGATTGTAAGCAACGCCCACATAAAATCATAGAATGAGAGGATGGATATAAACAGCAAGGACAACGATTTCGTTGTGTTGGTAGATGTCGAATGCAACTCGAACAAATACCTTTAGTATCATAATGTAAGGGTTGACGACATAACCAACAATATCCTGCTATTGTTATCCACATAATGAATATCCCTGTAAAAGAGAAGAGAGCATAACAATGAATAAATTGTATTGGCAGACAATCGGTGAAGGAAAAACAGATCTTGTGCTGCTGCACGGATGGGGGCTGAATGCACAGATCTGGCAATCATTAATACCGAGATTAACCTCGCATTTTACACTTCATCTCGTTGATTTACCGGGTTATGGTCGTAGCCAAGGTTTTCCTGCTCTTACATTAAAGGAGATGGCAGAAATTGTTTTTGCAAAAGCCCCTGATAATGCAATTTGGTTAGGATGGTCTTTAGGCGGATTAGTTGCTAGTCGTGTTGTTTTAGATAACCCCAACAATGTGCAAGCATTGATCACAGTGGCTTCTTCACCTTGCTTTGGTGCTCATGAGGATTGGCCGGGTATCAAACCTGAGGTTTTGAAAGGATTTGAACAGCAACTAAATGAGAATTTTCATCGCACAGTTGAGCGCTTTTTAGCGTTGCAAACATTGGGCACACAAAGTGCCCGTGAAGATATGAAAGCATTAAAATCAGTGGTATTAGAGCAACCACTCCCTTCTGTTGAGGTGCTTAATGGTGGATTAGAAATTCTGCGTACTGAGGATTTACGAGAAGAATTGAAAACGTTGAGTTGTCCTTTTATCCGTTTTTACGGTTATTTAGACGGTTTAGTTCCTCGAAAAGTGGCCGGATTATTAGATACTCTTTATCTACATTCACCTTCTGTTATTTTCCGTAATGCGGCTCATGCACCGTTTATTTCACATCCTGATGAATTTACTCAAGCGTTAATTGAGGCTTGTGAAATAGCATCATAGTTATCACCCAAAACTGCCCATACTTGAGGGCAGTTTTGAGAGTTTATAACTCTATATTTTCAATGTGGTTTTCGACACTATAAGATGTTTCACAAATCGGTGGATTTTTAATAGTGTCAAAAACAGGGCAAGTACGTTCAATAAAAGCGATAAATGCGGCGATCTCTTCTTCACTATTATCAGCTTGAATAAAAAAGTGCGTCGTAATTTTACTAAAGCCGATTTTGGCTTCTTTATTTTTTCCCGTAAAACCATCGGTATCTAATTCGCCTTTAACTTCAATGCGAATATCGTTGAGATTAATTTTATGCATACGCGCAAAGCTTTTGGCGACAATTCCCTTACAAGCACCTAATGTACCTAATAATGCTTCAACAGGATTCATTGCACTGTCTTTTCCACCTAATGACAAAGGTTCATCAAGTAAAAATTGAAACTGGCGTGATGCACATTGCATCTGTAATCCACCTTGTTTGCCGGTCGTAATAGTCGATGAAAATTCAGTTATTGGCATAATTTCATATTCTTATAGAGTGAAGTAACAATAGACGTCTTTACGTCTATATCTAAAGAATTATGCCGTGATAGTTAGGAAAGTAAATCATTAAATAGGAAGATGAAAATGATTCATCTTAAGCATTAGATAAAAACCCCTACATAAAGTAAGGGTTTTTATGATGGAATTTATCAATTTGTTAGGTTAATTGATAAAGTTTTGCCTGGCAGGCAGTGGCTTCAGGGCAATGTTTGCAACTGCCTGTAAAGCACTCTTCTACATCGACTTCTTGAAGCTTACCCATCAATGTGAGCCGTTCTAGCATTGCTTGTACCAAAGGTTCAGGCATATTGAGTTGATGGCTGATAAGACGGGCATCGGCTCGACCATTAAGGGCGATACAATCACGGACTTCTATCAAACTGGCCATCTTACTTTTCCTTTGCTACTTAGTGACAACTACCTTTTGAACAACATTGTTTAGCCAATGAAGGCTTATTGCTTAAGTTAATTGTTAGACGACTACGCGCATTACGCAACAAGATAAATAGAATTAAGTTAAAGATCACCACGGCAGCAATGGTTATGCCACTACTTTGCGGATGCTCACTAAAGGTTGCTACTTGATAGAACAGTGCTGCCAGTGAGTAAGCAATATTTAATCCCCAAAGAATAGAGAAGGTCATCCAGCCACGGCTTGTTTCACGAGCAATCGCACCCATTACTGAAACACAAGGTACATACAGTAAAACAAAGATTAAGTAGCTGTATGCGGCAATGCCGGAGCCAAATTTAGCACCCATGGTACCCATAGTGCCGGTATCCATTTCACCATCACCTTTACTTGCTTCAATTGGATTAGAAAGTGCAGCTAGGGTAAAGGTCTCTTTTAAGCTATCCCATGTTTCACCAAAGGCGTCACCAATTTCACCCCAGAGATCGAATTCTTCAGGATCAAAAGGCTCGTTCACAATGCTTTCTGCGGTATAAAGGGTATTTAATGTTCCCACAACCACTTCTTTTGCCATTGCCCCTGTGACTAAACCTACAGTGGCTTGCCAGTTATCATTATGAACACCAATAGGTTGCAATAATGGCGTGATCACTTTACTGACCGATGCTAATGCAGAGTCATTGATGTTATCTGCGGGTTTACCTGAAAAGGTAAAGCTATTTAATGCACCAATAAACATACTGGCAATAATAATGACTTTACCTGCACGTACCACGAAGCCTTTTAAACGTTGCCAAGTTTGTATCAATAATGTTTTTAGGTGTGGAACGTGATAAACCGGCAGTTCCATCACGAAAGGTGATGCTTCACCACGCATAATGGTGTGCTTTAGCAACAATCCGGTAAGAATAGCGACAACAATACCCAGAAGGTAAAGTGAGAAGACGACACTGGCACCATTTTTACCAAAGAAGGCGGCAGCAAATACTGCGAAAATGGCCAAACGTGCACCACAAGACATAAACGGTGCCATTAATACCGTGATCAATCGTTCTCTTGGGGCATCGAGGGTACGCGCACCCATAATAGACGGTACGTTACAACCAAAGCCAACAATTAGTGGTACGAATGATTTACCGGGTAGACCCAAAGCCTGCATCAATCTATCCATAACAAATGCGGCGCGAGCCATATAACCTGAATCTTCAAGGATGGATAAGAAGAGATACATCATCCCGATCTGTGGCACGAGTGGAAGAACGGTATTAATACCACCACCAACACCTTGCGCAAGGAAAATGGTTAACCATTCTGGGAAATTAAAGGTTGCGCCAATCCATTGGATACCATGGATAAAGATCGCTTCAGAACCACCTTCGAAAGCGGGTTGCAATGCACCACCAATGTTAATTGCCAAAACGAACATTAAATACATAACAAACAGGAAGATAGGCACACCTAACCAACGGTTTAATATCACTTTATCGATATTTTGTGTCAGAATATTCGGCTTAATGGACTCCATATTAATCACAGTATGACAGATGCGCTCAATATTTTGATAACGGGCATCCGCAATGACTAATTCTGGCTCATTATTATGTTCGTCTTGAATGCGTTGACGAATTGCTTTGATATCTTCTTTGGTAATTTGAGCGCGCTGATGGGTATAGATATCCCCTTCTAAACACTGTAATGACATCCAACGACGTTGTTGTAAATTGAATTCATCGTGATTAATTTTTTCAGCGAGTGCCTCAACTTCATTTAATAACCATAGAGGATAAGAAGTCAGTAATTCCTGTGGTTTTTTCTTTTCAGCAGGGAAAGCATCAATCGCGTCTTTGAGTTTATCCATGCCTGATGCTTTGGTTGAAACCATAGGAATAACCGGACAACCCAGTTGAGCAGATAGGGCTTTGATATCAATTTGCATATCTTGGTGTTGTGCAATATCAAGCATGTTTAATGCCACAATGCAGGGAATGCCTAACTCAAGTAGTTGCAATGTCAAATAAAGATTACGTTCGAGATTAGATGCATCAACAACATTAATCAGCATGTCTGCTTCATTACTTAAAATGAAATGACAGGCAATTTGTTCATCAAGTGATGTTTGTTCTGAAATAGTGGTTAATGAGTAAGTGCCGGGTAAGTCGACAAGTTCAATTTTATGATTTGCTGTTGTAAAACGACCAACTTTGCGTTCGACCGTCACACCCGCCCAGTTACCCACGCGCTGGCGAGAGCCTGTTAGCTGATTAAAAAGTGTTGTTTTACCAGCATTGGGGTTGCCGATAAGGCCTATAGTGAGAGGAGTCATAATAGTGATGCCAATAGTTGTCTTGCCTGGTTGAATGAGAGATAACGATTATTTTTCGCTATGAACCACTTCGCTAAGGTTAATAAGTGCGAGATCTTTTTTTCTCAAAATAAGGGACACTCGGTGTGTTTCTATTTGAATAGGATCACCCAGTGGCGCGATACGAATAACGTTAAACACAGCGCCAGGCAACATACCTAAAGATAACAACTTCTGTCTGTATGCAGGACTAATCTGAGGTGAGTAGCTCAAGATTTTATAACTGTGATTTGGGATCAGTGACATAAATCGTTCTTCCACGAATATTGATACAAAAAATAATGATACTGATAATTATTAACGTATATAAAAATTCACATAATAAGAGTCAGGTTAATTATAATAAATATTTTTAATGCTAATGAGAATTATAATTATCCTTATTGGGTATAATTTAGCCTACTCTAGGCTGTTCTGCACTTGATTTAAATCAACCAGAGAAAAGATATTGGGAGGAAATTAGGCTGTTTGATTCATCTGTTACTAGACAAAAACAAAATGTGAAGAGTTGAAATGTCAATGTAGCAACAAAATAACAATCAATTAATGATGTTAACGGGTTACAAGATGAACGTAGATTTCATAGGAAGTAGAAAAGCGAGTCTCTCGTTATTTTAAATGAGGTACTCGCATTAGAATGGCGAAATCGTTAGCTAATTAGTGCGTTTGCTGATGGCTAAAAAGTTGGTAAATATTGTTTGGGGTATAACTATTCTCTTCATAGGAAACCATCCAGTCAGTCATTAAGTCTGTATTAATGGGATAGATTTCACCTTCTTGCATCTCTTCAACATAAAATGGCACATTGAGTAGTTTGGCATAAATGGTATCTCCATCACGAGATTGTGGTACAAACCACATATGCTCTAGCTCTTTTTCTTCCCCTTCACCATAAGGAATACCGAACTTGATCATAAACTGCCAAGGGTTTTCGGTCTCTTCAGGTTTGTCTTTTCCTAATAACTTAGAGAGGAAACCACTTTTTTTCTCAACAGGCGGTTGATTGTAGTTATCAAACATAGAAACGAAGTATTCCCAGCGTCGCTTGGCTTTTTCAGACATCTCGTAGGTTTCTTCATTACTGCGCAGTAGCATCATCGCTTGTTGTTCTTCATAACCTCTAAAGAAGGTTTCTAAAACTGGGTTTTCTTCATTGGTTCTAAATAGCATGGAAGATGGATGTTGATGATATTCATCGCGATCGGCTAAATCACCCAAGAAAATACCATTTGGTGCCCCTTCGATGTCGTAACGCATCTCTTCTAAAGGTCTAAGACTATCAAGAGGCGTCGATTGATTGACATGGCGGATACCCTCTTCAAAAGGTAAGGCAACAAGGTATTCTAATCCTGAAGATGTTTGTCCACAAAGCATTGGCTCTGCAAATTCAATCTGGCGATGATTGATACTGTTATTGACAAAACAACGGAAAAGATCGGGAATGCCGTAGTAAGATTCCAGCATACTTGGGATCACTAAATCAACTTCAGTTAAGCCACAACGCGCTAATCCATGAGTATGGAACCAGAACATGGTGGGTGGATCGTTTTCTGTATCATAAACAGCATGAATAACATACAGACTTTCTACTTCGGGATAAAGATCGGGTGTTTCTAGTTGGAAGCGGATCCATTCTGGTGTTAAGGCTTTACCTGCTGCGGATTCATCTAATGCCAAAACCATTTCAGGCGCGATAATGTTTAGAAAATTCAGTTGATGGCGGTAACTTGCTAAAGGATGTAACGTCTCAGTAAAGAGTGTTTCTAATAATAAATCTTGGGTTGTGGCATTCGCGTGCGCTAAGCGTTGTGGTGTGAGTTCATCTGTTGAATACATTGGACGTATTTCATAATTTTCATCGCGAGGGTAAAGGCAGACAAAAAAATGTAATTCAGCATCACCATGTTGGCAACGATAAAAAAAACCATCATCAATATTTTCACTCAAATAATTGATTTCACCGTCAGTATAATCCGTTTGTTCTTCTAGGCGTTGTTCAATAAGCGCATAGTTTAGTGGCTGGGCAGGGAAAGCCACTATACGAGAGGGCACTTTTTCTCCTTGCCCGGCTGCGATATCTAAGTACTGCTGTCTGTTATCCATATTTTTTATCACTCGTATATAAAAGATAGAAAAATAGGATATCAGGGATAACAAAAGAGGAATAGATAGAGTTATCTGAGCTTGAGAGGGGTATTTAACCTATCGTTGATGATATGAGAGCATGAAAAGTAGAGAAGAGGTGTCTTGATAAAAAACAACAGATATCAATAAATTATTGATATCTGTTGGATATAAGGTAATTAAGGCGAATGATTAGCCTTTTGATTATTTACCTTTCAGTAATTGCATGATGTCTTCTGTTTTTTCTTCATCGTCATCATCTTCAAACTCAATACCCAGTTCAACCATTAATTCGTCAATACGATCAAGGGTTTTTTCAGTATAAGCCTGTTCTTCAGCGTTAAGTTTTTCACCGTTTTCAAGACGAGATAGTAATTCATCTAAACGTGCATCGTTTTCTAACAAGTCTAATTCTTGTTCTGGTGTTAAACGAACAGGTTCTACTTTGGCTGGCGCAGGTTTTTTCTTCGCAACTTTTGGTGCATCACCCACAATTAGAGGGATGGGTTTTTTGCTACCAATGCGTGGATCTTTCGGCGCTGTATTTTTAGCTTGCTGTTTATTTTCCGCTTCCTGCTGACGGTTACCGGCAGGATTGCCACGGTGTTTCTTTTGACGTTTACGTTCACGTCCTTCCGCGTTCAGCTCTTCACGTGATTTTTTACGTGTTTTAGCTGTGGCGGGCTTTCTTTTAATCATATTCATAATGGTAACTCGATAGTGATCTTCTTGGTTGCGCAATCTATCAGAAACAAATTTTCAATAAAAGCGCAAATTTAAGACAATTTAATTTTTGCTCACGTACAATGTGCGGTTCATTTCACTATACTTTACGGTATTGTGACTTTCTCTAATGATAAAACTAAATTAATCAACTTAACTTTCTATTTATTATGACATTATCATCTGCGCAATTGCGTAAACCAGTATATTGGTGGGTTATTGGCTATGCGACACTCTGGATCTTAGTCAGCTATCTCTTTGATCCTACGGTACCTTATGATGCCGTAGAAGCGGTCAATTGGGGAACCAATGGGGGCTGGGGCTCTCCTAAAAATCCTTGGTTTGTAGGTTTTATAATGTCACCTGCTATTTATGGCGGTGTCGATTTTAGCTTTTATTGGTATTTTATCCACTTTATTGTGATTGCCATTGGGTTATTGGGCGTTTGGAATTTAGCTTATAAATTGACACGCAACATTAATCTAGCATGGTTTGCTATGTTAGGGCTTAATTTATCTGGCATTATCAATTTTGATATTATCCCTTATAACGATAACTATATTCTAGTCGGTTGCTGGGCTTGGGCACTTTATTTTTTCCTTTGCGCAATTAATGACAATCAAAAATATTGGATTGGCTTTGCCATTGTTATGGGCATTGCCACTATGGGAAAATATTCATCACTAGCTTTTATGGGCTCTGTCTTTTTATTGAGTCTATTTGTACCTAAAGTGCGAGTGAGTTATCGGTCACCTTATTTTTATGTGGCTATTGCGATTTGGCTTGCTTTTGTTATCCCTAATTTTATTTGGTTATGGCAAACCGATTTTGCTGCATTTAAATGGGTCGATTCTCAAATAGAAAGCCGTTTTAATTTGCGTACGACTCGTGCAGCATTGACAGTTTTTTATCCCGTTATTTTGATGTGGGGAATATTGCGCCTTTATGGTGGTCGATTAAGTTGGTCTGCATCTCAAGATAGTCAATTGCTGAATTTTATTTTGTTATTTCCATTAGCGATTATTTTTACTTGGTTTAGCTTTCATGAAGGTGGTCGTATCACTGAGTGGTTACAGCCATTTGTGTCGATAGCGACGGCGCTTTTTGTGGGTTCAATCAGTGTCATGCCTAAGCGCTCATTGCGTGGTGTATTGTATGGTTTAGGTGTTTTTGGCATGTTAGTTGTTTCTGGCTATACCGTCGTACAAGCTGCTAATGTGCGTAATGCGGGTCAAAAGTTTATTGGTATCAAAACATTTGTGCAAGATGTTGAGCAAGCTTGGCATCAACATTATCACACGCCATTAGCGTATGTGGGAGGCGAATATATGCATGAATGGGTGACTTTTTATGGTAAAGATAGGCCTCTATCTTCGCAACCGTGGATATTAGAAGAGAATGTACAACCACCTAATATCTATAATCGTTATATCACGCTTCAACAATTAGAAGAAAAAGGCGTCGTATTGATCAGCGAAGTCGGCTATTACTGTGAAAAAGCCTCTTTTGATAAAGGATTAAAGTACTGGCCGAGTTTAAAGATAGCTGATACTCAAGAGATAATGTTTCGTGCTGAGCCAAATGCTATTGCAGAGCCCGTTTGTATTGCATTTGTGGCTCCAAACACTCATAAGGAAAAGTAGAAAATGCGTTATGCTGATATTCAGGTTGAAACCCCTAGATTGATTTTGCGTCCCTTTGAAATGGGTGATGCTGAAGATTGGTTTAATATTATGCGTTCACCTGAAGTCACACGTTACTGGAGCCACCTTCCTTGGCAATCACTTCAAGAAGCGCAACAAGATATCATTCAAGATATTACGCATATGGAAAGAAAAGAGTATCTGCGTTTAGCGGTGATAGACAAAGAGACAAATGCATTAATGGGGATGTGTGTTTTCTTTAATCATTATCCGAGTTCTCGACGAGGGGAGGTTGGGTATTGCCTTGATATGGCTTATCAAGGCAAAGGGATCATGAAGGAAGCCATGGTCGCATTTATTGATTATCTTCAAACACATTTAGCGGTTCGTCGTTTAGAAGCGGATATTCATCCTGATAATAAGGCATCAGCTGCTTTATTAGCGAAATTGGGTTTTGAACAAGAAGGGTATCTTAAACAGCGTTGGGTAGTAGGTGATGAAGTATCAGACTCTGCTATTTTTGGGTTATTATTGCCGTCAAAAGCGTAATTATTATGCTGTTAAACAGCACAAGTGACAGATAACACTTGTGCTTTTTTATTATTTTGACAGAAAAGAAGCTTGGTTTTGTAAACTTAAGGCCTGATTCACTGAGAAAATTTCCCCACGCACTTCTGGAATACCAAAAGATTTTAAACGGGTACGGTGTTTCTCTAGATAAGCGAGAGCCTCTTCTTTCGAAGTAAAAAGGTAAATACCACCTGCTTTTTGTGTCTCTTTATTTTCAGTCCAAATTTTCCATATAAAACCGGGCTCTTGGTTAATTGATGAAGATAATGTATCCATAGTTTGTGTCATTTCATCACCAAAAGGGCCCTGATAAGGGAAATCGACTTGTAGAAGAACGTGCATGATCACCTCTTTTCTTATAAAAAACGGCACTTATCTGTGCCGTTTTGTTCGTTATTATGATTACTCTGATTTATTGAATATTAAAATAAAGAATTTAAATCAATAACATGAGTATCAATCAGTAATATTTTTAAAATAAACAGCAGTGAAACAATCACAACACACAGGTTAATTTCTTTCCAGCGGAAAGTCCCTACTTTCATTACACAATAAGCAATGAAGCCAAGCGCGATACCTTCGGTGATTGAGAAACTAAATGGCATCATGACTGCAGTGATAAAGGCAGGCACGGATTCTGTTAAATCATCCCATTTCACGCGTGTAAGGCTTGAGGTCATTAATACACCCACATAAATTAATGCACCAGCCGTTGCGTAGCTTGGCACCATACCTGCAAGTGGTGATAAGAAAATAGCAAGTAAGAAAAGAATACCCACAACAACCGCAGTTAAACCGGTACGTCCACCGACTGAAACCCCTGAAGTACTTTCAATAAAGGCAGTAACAGAAGATGTTCCCATTGCAGAGCCTGCAACAGAACTTAAGCTATCGACGTATAACGCTTGTTTCATTCGTGGAAACTTGCCTTTCTCATCCGTTAAGCCTGCTTTATCTGTCACACCAATTAATGTGCCAGAAGAGTCAAATAAGTTAACCAACATAAAGGCAAAAATAACGCCAGAAAGACCAATATCTAACGCACCAACAATATCCACTTTACCGACTACAGTGGTGATAGACGGTGGCATAGCAAAGATACCTTGATATTGTACATCACCTAAAATAAGGCCAATAACGGTAGTGATAACAATAGAAATAAGGATGGCTGCATGAATATTACGTGCGGCAAGAATGGCAATAATAAAGAAGCCTAAAGCACCTAATAACACATTATGAGAAGCAAAATTACCGATAGTGACGATGGTATCGTTGTTAGGAATAATAATACCGGAATTTTTTAAGCCCATCATGGCGATAAAAAGACCGATACCGCTAGTAATCCCCACTCGAAGACTCAGTGGAATATGGGCGATTATCCAGTAACGAATACGAAAAAGGGTCAGTAAAAATAGACCTACAGCCCCCCAGAAAATCGCCCCCATAGCGACTTCCCATGAATACCCCATTGCGCCAACAACCACAAAGGCAAAGAAGGCGTTTAGGCCCATCGCGGGTGCAACGGCAATAGGTAAATTTGCTACTAATCCCATTAAAATACTGCCGAAAGCCGCAATTAAGCAGGTCGTCACGAAGACGGCTTTGATATCCATATTGGCAGCTGCAAGGATTTGAGGGTTAACGAAGATAATATAAACCATCGTTAAGAAAGTCGTGATACCCGCAATCAGTTCGGTGCGAGCGTTTGTGCCGTGTTCTTGTAGCTTAAACAGGCGTTGGAGCAAACCCTGTGAATCAGAATTTGGTGATGACATGCTCATAGACAAAAGATCCCAAAAAAAATGTTTTTCGCTTTATCCTACACAAATAAAACAATAACTGCACCTAAAAAAGTAATCGATTGCGTCAATGAGAAATAAAATATGGATAAGAGAGGAAAGGTTCAATGAAAAATGTATTGTCATTAAAATATAAGAATAAGTGTGAAACTTATTGTTAAAAAGGATCTCGTAGTTTTGATGTTTTATATTAAATATTTTAGAAATATATTCTAAAATAAACATCAATTGATAATAGGTTGTTTTAATTTTCGGACGAAAATAGGTATGTATTTTGATTAAAAAAATCTTTGTTTTTTAGACTTAAATGTTAAGGTATATTAATGATTATATGTGGTGTTTATTTTTATTTCTTTGAATAAAAGAAAAAAGGAGTAGGGGAAATGGATGTGGAGTAATGAGCAGAAGAAATAGAGTTAACTAAAGGATTATCACTGCATAATACTTTCGATGGTAAGCCAACTTATTGGGATCGAGATGAGTATAAATATGTAGAACTAAGGCGACAACTTAGTGAAAATGAAGAAATTTATGCATTATTAACCGCTGAGGAAGGAGCTTATTTTCTTTATGTTTTAACAGACCCAAATCCCTATAAACGATGGAAAAATACAATTTTTGGTTATACGGATTTTATGTCAAATTTTGCAGGTAATATCAATGATAGTTTAGTAGTTATTAAACTTATTGTAGAGTTAAAAAATATTGGTACTGTTGCAACTGAATATGTTGGCAAAGATGGTAATAGGTATATAAATCTTTCTGGAGAACCTTCTGTTAGAAAATATCTGAATGCAACACGTTATTTAATTAACGATAAAAAATATTAGCATTTGGTATCAGGTGTTCTTTTCATTATTTTTTCTATAGGAATGTATCTCTCTATAGAAAGTTATATTAATTATTTTTCTCTTGCTGAAAAAATTAGATTTTCATTTAAACATCGGATTTTTTTATTTATTATACCTACTATATTTTATTTTCTTTATTTATTGGTTTCTGTTGCTATAAAAAATAGACCAATGGAAGGAAGTCAAAATTTAATGGTTTTTTTTCATTGTTTTTATTTTGGGTGCATTTTTTAGCTTTTTCTTTTCTAACTATGTTGAAAGAGATCTACTTTCTCAAGGTTATTTTATCTATAAAAAAACAATTTTACAGAATCTAATCTTTATGTTAGATCGCTAAAAATGTGTCATTAATGTTATTACTCTGACAATTAGTTATGTATGTTATTTAATAGATAAATTACATTATCAAAGCTATGCTGTTAATAGCATAGCTTTTGATTTTATTTATAATACGTTATCTTTACTAATACTATAGGAGGAGGTGTTTGCAGATAAATGGCTCCATGCAATAGATTGATATTTCAATTGTATTCTTTCATAAGGCATCGATTCGTGATCATTTACTGAGTTAGGATACACACAGGAAATATCAATAATTGACGCTTCTGTTAACTTAATCTCATAGAACTTTTCAAGTTGACCATTTGCTGAAGTTCTAAAAAAAGTAAATTTAGCTTTTAATACTTCATTACTATCAATTGCTGCTACAAGTAATGGGGATGCTTTATCTATTGGTTTTACAATCTGAACAGGTTGAGGAGATGTATTCTGATTACGTGTTATTGAATGATTTAAACTAAGAACTTGAATTTCATCTTCGTGACCTTTTTGATAACGGTTACCGATGGAATCTTGCGTTGAGCAACCTGACGAAATTAAGCCGTGCTTAGATCCTTCTAAGGTTAAATAAATTAAATGAGACATCATCTATCCTTTAATTTTTAATCTAGTTTAAATATCTTTTATTGGGACTGAATAAAATACTAGTTTATTAATTTTTATTCAGTATATAGTGTAATAAAAAAAGAGTTAAACAAATAGGATAAATAAAATAAGATTTTATTTATATTAACTTTTCTTTATTTTAATTAAATTTAACGTGTGTTTAATTGGCTATTTTAATCAGGACATTATTATAATTTGTTTATTTTTATATTGTTATCCGAATATAATAAAAAGGCTAAATTACTTTAGCCTAGTTATATTATTAGCCTAAACTTTTTTCAGTAAAATATTTTTTTCTAAACGGCAACACCATCTGCCAAAAAGGGCGCTTTTCTTTTTGTGTTGAAAATAATTTAGCCACTCTATTGGCAATAATTTCTAATGAGAAACAGAGAATAAAATAAATAAATGCAACGAACAGAAAGACTTCCATTGGATAAACCATGCTACGGTTATTAACTTGTGTTGCTAAGAACGAAAGTTCACCTACACCCACCACATAAGCTAATGAAGTATCTTTAATTAAGGCTATCCATTGATTAATAAATGAAGGCACCATCATGCGTAATGCTTGCGGCAATACGATATGCCATAGCACTTGCCAGCGATTAAAGCCTAACGATAACCCTGCCTGCCATTGTCCTTTTCCAATCGCTAAAATACCTGCTTTAACGCCATGCGCAATATAAGACGATGTAATTAAAGTCAATGCACAAATTACGGTGGTGATTTCAGGTATTTCCATCCCCAATACAACGGGCAATAAAAAATAGACCCAAAATATCAACATAATGACAGGAATAGCGCGGAAAAAACCTAAAAAAGCTGCGAAAAGGTTAACCCAGATACCTCTGAGCATAGCCAAAGCAATGCCACCTAATGTACCCAAAATAATTGATGCAATACCTGCAATGATACTGATAAAGACGGTCAGTGTAGCACCTTCTAAAGGTCCATCAGGATAAGCACCAAAGAGTAAGTACTGCCAGTTATCAGCAATAACAGTAAAATCCATCTTAATATCCTTGTGCTAATTTACGTTGCTGATGCCATTGTCCCCAAGCTTCCATCAATGCGATTGCTGCAATATAGAGAACCGTTGCAACACCAAAGGCTTCAAAGGTACGTAGTGATTCTGTTTCGACTTGTCTTGATGCGTAAGAAAGCTCTGCAACACCAATAGCCATAGTCAGTGATGAGTTTTTTATCACATTCATGTATTGACCTAGCAAAGGGGGTAGAGCAATACGAAAGGCTTGAGGTAGGATCACATAACGCATAGATTGCCATTGTGTTAAACCTAATGCCAAAGAAGCATATTTTTGCCCTTGTTTAACGCCTTGAATACCGGCTCTTAGCTCTTCGGCAATAAATGGCGTTGAATAAAATGTCAGACCCACAATGCCCGCTAAAAATTCAAAAGAAGGCCAAGAAAGCGTTACACCTAAAAATGCAATCTCATGAGGCGTGTTTAGCCATATCATGGCGCTTAGTGGCAGAATTTCTCCGGATGCGAAATACCAAAAGAACAACTGCACTAACAGTGGAGTATTACGAAATAGCGATATATAAGCCGTGGCTAACCAGCGTAATGATGCAAAAGTGCTATCTCTTGCAGCACTAAGGGCAAAGCTCATTAATGTTGCAATGACAATAGTCCAAAAAGAGATAAGCAAGGTGATTAAAAAACCACTCCAAAGCCAACTTAAATAGTGTGGCTCAAGAAGGTAATGTGATAGAAATTGCTCAAACATATAATAGGCCTATTGTAGACACCAAACCCCGCAAAAGCGGGGTAGGTGTTTTAGTAAAGGAATAACTTTATTTTGATGAAAGAAGAAAGTTATTACGCTTTAAAGATTAAGATTGTGGTGTTTGCTCGGATAATGGCGCAAATTTAAAGTCCCCACGAGGTTGAGCTGATTTTGTTTCAGGGCCAAACCAACGATTGTAGACCTCGTCTGCTTTACCTTCTTTTTCCAATCTTAATAGGGTGTTATTGATTTCGTTAATTAAGCGCTCTTCACCTTTAGCTGCTGCAACTGCTTGGTATTCACGGGTGATACTAAATGATGACACCTCAAAATCTGCTTTTATGGCATCAGGAAGATTTGCTAATAAGCCGACTAATTTTGCATCATCTTGTGTGATGGCTTGTACATTACCGTTACGTAATGCAGCGAAAGCCAGTGGTGTATCGTCATAAGAGATAACTTTGGTGTCAGGATAGCGTTCACGTAATGTGATTTCTTGAACAGTACCTTTATCTGCACCAATACGCAGTGAGTGAATTTGTTCTGGGTTAGTTAAAACCCCTTTACGTGCAATAAATTTTTGTCCGGTTGCAAAGTAAGGAACAGAGAAGTCAACTTGCTTAGCGCGTTCATCGGTAATGGTGAAGTTAGCTGCGATTAAATCGACTTTCTTAGAGCTTAACAGTGGAATACGGTTTGCTGGGTTTGTTGGACGCAGTTCCAGTTTTACACCTAGATCTTTGGCTATTTCATTAGCGATATCCGCATCATAACCTGCGAGCTTTTTGGTTTGAGGATCAATAAACCCAAAAGGAGGATTGCTGTCAAAAATAGCGATACGTACTACACCTGCTTTTTTTATATCATCAAGTTTATCTGCTTTTGCAATACCAGAGAAAAGCACAGAGCCTGCAATTAATGCGGTTGCCAAAACACGTAGTTTCATTATTCACCCCAAAGAAAAGAATTATCATCGTTATATTGGGTATCACGCTATCAAGTTGATTTAAGTTCATAAAATAATAAAAATTGATATGAATATGCTTTTAAGGAATAAGATGAGGAAAAGTGTTGAGCTAGAGTAGGATCAAGTTATAAAAGAATAAAAAAACAGCGACATAAGCGTCGCTGTTTGTAAGAGATAAAAAATGAGAGAGACATTTATTTAGTGGTATTGCTGTCATCACTTTGTGTTAGCATTTTTTCTACTTGGTCGCCTCCTAAGTGGCGGAAATCATGACCTTTTACGTAATAGAAAATAAACTCACAAATGTTCTGACAACGGTCACCAATACGCTCAATAGAACGTGCACAAAATAGAGCTGTGAGTACACTAGGAATGGTACGAGGATCTTCCATCATATAAGTCATTAATTGACGAACAATACCTTCATACTCGTTATCAATTTTAGCGTCTTCACGATAGATACGTACTGCTTCATCTAAATCCATACGGGCAAAGGCATCTAAAACATCATGAAGCATTTGTATCGCATGTTGGCCTAAAGACTCTAAGCTTACTAACAGCGGTTGATGTTGATGTGAAAACTTTTCAAGTGCTGTTTTGCAGATTTTTTCAGCAACATCACCAATACGCTCTAGTTCAGCGATCGTTTTTGAAATCGCCATAATTAAACGTAAGTCACTTGCGGTTGGCTGACGTTTAGCAATAATTCGCATACACGCATCATCAATGGCTACTTCCATCATATTGACGTTATGGTCACCTTGAATGACTTCATTCGCTAATGCTTGGTCTTGATTATGCATTGCCATAACGGCTTTTTTTAGTTGCTCTTCAACAAGCCCCCCCATAACCATCAGCTCAGTGCGGATATGCTCTAACTCAGCATTAAATTGACCAGAAATATGCTTATTGTGATTTAAATTATCCATTAATTGCCTCGTTATCAGCCATAACGCCCAGTGATGTAATCTTCAGTTTGCTTTTTCGCAGGACGCGTAAATAACGTATCCGTATCGCTAAACTCAATTAATTCGCCTAAATACATAAATGCAGTGTAATCAGAACAACGTGCTGCTTGTTGCATGTTGTGCGTCACGATAACCACGGTATATTCTGATTTGAGCTCACTGATAAGCTCCTCAATACGACCCGTCGAAATTGGATCAAGCGCTGAACAAGGCTCATCAAGTAATAAAACCTCAGGGCGAATAGCGATACCGCGTGCTATACATAAACGCTGTTGTTGACCGCCAGAGAGACTATATCCACTCTGATGTAATTTATCTTTGGTTTCGTTCCATAATGCGGCTTTAGTCAAAGCCCACTGAACACGTTCATCCATATCAGCGCGAGACAATTTTTCGAATAAACGTACACCAAAAGCGATATTGTCATAAATTGACATCGGGAAAGGTGTTGGTTTTTGGAACACCATACCAACTTTGGCACGTAATAGCGCGATATCTTGCTTATCAGTCAAGATATTGTTGCCATCTAGCAAAATTTCGCCTTCTGCACGCTGTTCGCCGTAAAGCTCATACATTTTATTAAAAGTACGCAGTAAGGTGGATTTGCCACAACCAGAAGGCCCGATAAAGGCTGTCACCTTATTTTTGGCAATATCTAAAGAGATATTTTTCAGCGCATGAAATTTACCGTAATAGAAGTTCAAGTCGCGAACTTGGATTTTATTTCCTGCGTTATCATTAGCCATAATCATTCAACGTTCTCTCTTGCTTAACTTTCTGCGTTAACCGTGCTTGCGTTTAGCAAATAGCACGCGCGCGATAATATTGATAAATAGAACACAGAGGGTGATAAGTAATACGCCAGCCCAGGCAAGCTCTTGCCATTCTGCGAAAGGACTCATGGCGAACTTAAAGATAGTCACTGGTAAGTTAGCTATCGGTTCGTTTAAGTCTGTGCTCCAGAATTGATTTGATAGTGAAGTAAATAACAGTGGCGCAGTTTCGCCTGCGATACGTGCAATCGCTAATAATACACCTGTGATAATGCCTGATACTGAGGCTTTTAAGGTGATTTTAGAGATCATCTTCCACTTTGGTGTTCCTAATGCATAAGCGGCTTCGCGTAAGCTATCAGGTACTAACTTCAACATATTTTCAGTGGTGCGAATAACGATAGGAATTTGCAGTAACGCTAATGCGATAATTCCTGCCCATCCTGAAAAGTGCTGCATCTGTGCGACAACAATGGTGTAGACAAAGAGCCCGACAACAATTGATGGCGCTGACAGCAAGATATCGTTAATAAAACGAGTGGTTTCAGCAAGCCATGAACGACGACCATATTCAGCAAGATAAATCCCTGCAAGAATACCAAGTGGTGTTCCAATCACCGTTGCCCATAAAATCAATAATCCACTACCGACAATGGCGTTAGCTAATCCACCACCTTCCGTATTAGGTGGCGGAGTCATCTCTGTGAAAAGGGCTAATGACATACCATCAAAGCCTTTGGTGAAGGTGGAGAATAAAATCCACGTTAACCAGAAAAGACCAAATGCCATTGTAGAAATAGACAAGAACAGTGCGATACGGTTTTTTTGACGACGCCAAAGTTGGCGTTTATGACGTACTCGCAGTTCGTTCTCTGTTTGAACTTGTAATGAAGAAGAGGAGGGTTTAGACATATTAACGTGCTCCTTCATTCTTAGATAAACGTAATGTCATAAACTTAGAAATCGCAAGGACAATAAAGGTGATGACAAACAGGATAAGCCCTAATTCCATTAATGCCGCAGTATGTAATCCTGTTTCTGCTTCTGCAAATTCGTTGGCTAATGCAGACGTGATACTGTTACCTGGCATAAACAGCGATGCGGAATCTAATTGGTAGGTATTACCGATGATAAAGGTGACCGCCATCGTTTCACCTAGAGCGCGACCTAATCCCAACATAACACCACCAATGACGCCATTACGGGTATAAGGTAGAACGATATTCCAAATCACTTCCCATGTTGTACAGCCAATGCCATAAGCGGACTCTTTCATCATGACTGGTGTTTGTTCAAACACATCTCGCATAACAGAAGCGATATAAGGAATGATCATGATAGCGAGGATAACGCCTGCAGCTAAGATACCAATACCAAAAGCCGGGCCTGAGAATAGCTCACCCACAATAGGAATGGATGAAAGCACATTACCGACAGGCTCTTGGAAATAAGTTGCAAACAATGGAGCGAAGACAAACAGTCCCCACATACCATAAACAATACTTGGAATGGCAGCGAGTAGCTCGATAGCAATACCTAATGGGCGTTTTAACCAGTTAGGTGCTAACTCAGTGAGGAAAAGGGCGATACCAAAGCTGACAGGAACGGCAATAACCAGTGCGATGATTGACGTTACAACGGTGCCATAAATGGGCACTAACGCACCAAATTCCTGAGCAGGCGGATCCCACTCTTTCGTCCATAAGAACGAGAGACCAAATTGTTGAATACTTGGCCATGAGGCAAAAATCAGTGAAACAATGATACCTGTTAAAAGCAAAAGCGTAATCAACGCAGCTAGACGGACTAGTGCGCTGAAAATAACGTCCCCTCGTTTACTAGGGGCCTTTATTACCGTTGTGTGCTCGGCCATAAAGCCTCTTTTAATTTATTACCCCCTGTTTAGCAGGGGGTGAACGTTAACTTATCTCTTAATGGTTGCCGATTTTATTAGTAAATCGGTTTACCATTACTGTCTTTGATACTTGTTTTCCATGCAGCTCGAATTTGTTCTACAACTTCTGCGGGTAATACTGCGTAATCTAGGTTTTTCGCTTCCTGATTACCTTTGTCATAAGCCCAGTTGAAGAAATTCAGCACTTCTTTACCTTTTTCTGCATTTTGTTGTTTTTGATGCACTAAGATAAAGGTGGTTGAAGTAATTGGCCATGCATTTTCACCTTTCTGGTTAGTCAGGTCTTGTGCAAAGCTTTTGCTCCAATCAATTTTTCTTGCCGCAGCACTAAAGCTGTCAGACGTTGGTGCAATCACTTCACCATCAGCGGTTACTAATTTAGTATAAGCAAGATTATTTTGTTTGGCATAAGCATATTCAACATAACCAATTGAACCTGGTACACGCTGAACAAATGCAGCAATACCATCATTCCCTTTGCCACCTAAACCGGTAGGCCATTTAACCGTAGAACCTGCGCCTACCTGGTCTTTCCATGCGTTATTGACTTTGGATAAGTAGCTAGTGAAAACGAATGATGTACCTGAACCATCAGCGCGACGAATAACCGCGATATTCTGGTCTGGTAATTTTACGCCTGGATTGAGTTTTGTGATGGCAGGGTCGTTCCATTTTTGGATTTTGCCTAAATAGATATTACCAATAGTATCGCCATCTAAGGTCAGTTCACCTGATTTGATACCCGGAATATTGACAGCCATAACAACGCCACCAATCACGGTTGGGAACTGGAATAAACCGTCAGCTTGTAACTTAGCATCCGCTAATGGGGCATCAGAAGCACCAAAATCAACGGTATTTGCAATAATCTGTTTTACACCACCAGAGGATCCAATGCCTTGGTAGTTAATTTTGTTACCCGTTTCTTTCTGATAGGAATCTGCCCATTTAGCATAAACCGGGGCAGGGAACGTTGCGCCAGCACCAGTCAGCGAGGTCGTTGCCTGTGCAGAAAGAGCGGTCATTGAAAACGCAGCGGCAATGACACTAGTCAGGGTGGTACGCATCAGTTTCATAATCCCTCCTGTGGGATAGGTAGAATAATTTTCGACATCTATCAACTTCGGTTACGGTACGCACAGACAATAGGTCAGTAAGATGACAATTAAATGTCTTAATTGTGACAGTTTTATGACAAAGTAAAAAAATGATGAAATATTGACAGGAAGAAGAGAAAATAGAATGGAAACGATGGAATCAAAAGAGGCTTTAGATGAAGAGAAATTAATCGTCCTCGTCATCGCGCTCTTTTAACGGAAAATTAGCACGGATGAGTAAGCCACCTTTAACGCTATCATCAAGTTCAACATAACCGCCGTGGGCATCTATAATACGGCGAATAATGGATAATCCTAAACCCGCGCCCGTTGAGCTACGTGCTTGCTCACCTTGAACAAAAGGTTGGAAAAGACGTTGTCGGTCTTCTTGTGGAATACCTGGGCCATCATCTTCGACTTGAAACCATGCATATTCTTCATTTCTCCCACTTGAAACGCGTATCCAACCATTGCCATAGCGAGTGGCATTCACCATCATATTGGCAAGTGCTCGTTTCACAGCGATAGGGTTAGCCGTAATATTAATGGGGGTAGGATGAAGGTGAACTTCACTTATTTTGCCTGAATTTGCTTCAGCTGAAATGACTTCTTGTAGTAGATTATTCATATCGCACAGTTCCAAAGACATCTCTTTACCGGTGCGCATATAGTCTAGAAATTGGCCAATAATGGCATCACAATCTTCAATATCTTTATTGATAGAATCAGCAAGATAACTATCTTCAGGGCTCATCATTTCAGTAGCAAGGCGAATACGAGTGAGCGGTGTACGTAAGTCATGACTTACGCCAGCCATTACGAGTGTTCTATCATTATCTAATGAGCGTATGCCTGATGACATTTGATTAAATGCACGAATGATTGATCGCATTTCAGAGGAGCCAGATTCAGTGATAGGTGGCGGAATAACGCCTTTCCCGATACGACGTGCAGCATATTCGACTTCATTGAGTGGGCGATTTTGAAAACGGTTATAGAGCCAGAAAAAAGCGACAACGATGATAATAAAAATAATCGCTTGTCGATAAACAGGTAGTAAGAAGTTTTGCCCTAATTCAGTGAGTGGAACGCGGATCCAAAGAGAGGGGGAAATATGCGTGTTGATCCATAAAACAGGGTATTCTAGCGTGTTTTCAATCCAAATCTCTGTTTCTCCTCCCAGATATTCAGACATCTGCTCACTTAATTTGTCGTCGATTTTAGCCCAATAGAGCCCCTCCTCAAGCGCGGCCTCTTTATCAAAAAAAGAGATACCTAATTCGCTATAGATTTTATTGCGTAAAGCAGGAGAAATTTTAAGTGGAGTGCCATCGACTAAAATAAGTTCTTCAGGCATTAATGTGCGTATTTCATACGCTAAAACTTTATTAAATTGCTGAAGGCTTGGCCCTACAATAAGATGTTGCACAACGATATAACTGGCTATCAAGCTAAAAAAAAGTAGCGAGATAACCAGAAATAACGAGCGAGTCAGTTTATTGTGGGGTGAAAGCCTCAGCCTTCTCATTGAGCGCTGGTTCCATCAGGAACAAAGACGTAACCAAGCCCCCAAACTGTTTGAATATAACGAGGGTGTGTTGGATCCTCTTCAATCATGCGACGTAAACGAGAAATTTGCACGTCAATTGAACGTTCCATAGCACTGTATTCACGACCACGAGCGAGACTCATTAGTTTGTCACGAGAAAGAGGCTCTCGAGGATGAGAAACCAGCACTTTCAATACAGCAAATTCACCACTTGTTAGTGGCATGTGCTCTTCTTCGTGGAACATTTCACGTGTACCAAGATTTAGCTTGAATTTACCAAAAGAGATAATAGCATTATCTTGTGAAGGGGCGCCGGGTAATTCGTTCGCTTGACGGCGGAGTACAGCACGAATACGAGCCAGTAGCTCTCTTGGATTAAATGGTTTCGAGATGTAATCATCAGCACCAATTTCAAGTCCAACAATTCTATCAACCTCTTCCCCTTTGGCCGTAACCATAATAATAGGAATAGGGTTGTTTTGGCTTCTCAAGCGACGGCAGATAGATAAGCCATCTTCACCAGGAAGCATTAAATCGAGCACAATAAGGTGGATAGATTCGCGAGTGAGCAGACGATCCATTTGATCAGCGTTTGCAGCAGTACGGATTTGAAAACCCTGCTCTGTCAAATAGCGCTCGAGTAGTGAACGTAGACGTAAATCATCATCCACGATTAGCACTTTATAACTTTCTTGCATTTTTAAGCTCCCGAAGTGCAAATGCTTTTGTTAGCGAATTCTATCATCGTTAAGAATATTAAACCAAAACCAAAGAATAAATGTTAATAATTTACAGATAAAACTTGTTCTTTGGTGATAATAAAGGTTATAAATCTATTTATTTATCTTATTCCGAATAATATTTGATAGATAATACGCAGTAATTAACTTCACCACCTGGTGTTTGCACACTAATTTCATCATCGACTTGTTTACCGATAAGCGCTCGGGCAACAGGTGAATCAATAGAAATCCACTGTTTTGCTGGATCAAACTCATCGGGTCCCACAAGTCTGAAGGTTTTGACATTTCCGTCATCATCTTCAAGTGTGACCCAAGCACCAAAATAAACTTTTCCTTCTTGGCGAGGATCGGGATCAACAATTTTTAGCTCATCAAGACGTTTTGATAAAAAGCGAACACGTCTATCAATTTCACGTAATCGCTTCTTTCCATATATATATTCAGCATTTTCTGAACGGTCGCCTTGTGCTGCCGCTTCTGAAACTGATTGTGTGACACGAGGGCGCTCTTCTTTCCAAAGATATTTTAGCTCTTTGTCCAACGCATACCAGCCATCACGAGTAATATAATTACTTTTTGCCATTACAAATTAAAACTATCATCAACATTGAATTTCATAAAGATACTATAGCGTGAATGATAAATTAATCTGTTATTTTCCTCATAATTGTCGAGTGTAATCGGAAATTTGCCAAATTTTTTTAGTGTGGCGTGTGTATAATAGCCCTCTTTTAAATTATTCCTCTCGGTAGGTAAATATAGTATGAATGAATCATTAAGCCGAATTATTGCAGAAGAGCTCACGGTTAAGCCTCAGCAAGTCCTTTCGGCCATAACGTTACTGGATGAAGGGAATACGGTGCCATTTGTTGCCCGTTACCGTAAAGAGGTCACTGGTGGGTTAGATGATACGCAATTACGCCAATTAGAAACTCGCCTTAGTTATTTACGAGAACTCAATGATCGTCGCCAAACAATTTTAAAGTCAATTGAAGAGCAAGGAAAATTAACACCAGAGTTACGCTCTTCAATTAATGAAACGCAAAGTAAAACAGAGCTTGAAGATCTTTATCTTCCTTATAAGCCTAAACGTCGTACTCGTGGGCAAATTGCCATTGAAAATGGATTAGAGCCCTTAGCCGATTTATTGTGGAATGAACCACAACATAATCCAGAAGATGCTGCAACGGCTTATATCAACGCAGAAAAAGGCGTGAATGATACGAAAGCAGCTTTAGATGGTGCGCGTTATATTTTAATGGAGCGTTTTTCAGAAGATGCTGGCTTGTTGGCAAAAGTTCGTCAGTATTTATGGAAAAATGCACATCTTGTTTCAAAAGTCGTTGAAGGGAAAGAAGTCGAAGGGGCAAAATTTAGCGATTATTTTGACCATCATGAACCTATTGCGAATGTTCCTTCTCATCGTGCGTTAGCCATGTTTCGTGGCCGTAATGAAGGTATTTTACAATTATCGCTTAACCCTGATCCTCAATTTGAAGAAGCGCCCAAAGAAAGTTATGGTGAGCAACTGATCACGGAGCATTTAGGATTACGTTTAAATAACCAACCAGCAGATAACTGGCGTAAGGCAGTCGTAAGCTGGACTTGGCGCATTAAAGTTTTAATGCATATTGAAACCGAATTGATGAGCCAATTACGAGAAAAGGCAGAAGAAGAAGCCATTAATGTTTTCGCTCGTAACCTTAATGATTTATTGATGGCTGCACCAGCAGGTATGCGAGCAACTATGGGGCTTGATCCTGGTTTACGTACAGGTGTTAAAGTTGCTGTTGTAGATAGCACGGGTAAGTTAATTGCGACAGATACGATTTATCCTCATACAGGGCAAGCTGATAAAGCAGCGGCTAGTGTAGCTGCATTATGTATTAAGCATAATGTTGAGCTGGTGGCGATTGGTAATGGTACTGCTTCTCGTGAAACAGAGCGCTTTTTCGCTGAAACGGTAAAACGTTACCCAGAAGTCAAAGCACAAAAAGTAATTGTGAGCGAGGCAGGGGCATCCGTATATTCCGCTTCAGAGCTTGCAGCTAATGAATTCCCTGATTTAGATGTGTCTATTCGTGGTGCCGTATCTATCGCCCGTCGTCTGCAAGATCCGTTAGCTGAACTTGTAAAAATTGACCCTAAATCGATTGGTGTTGGCCAATATCAGCATGATGTTAGCCAAACATTATTAGCCAGAAAACTTGATACTGTTGTTGAAGATTGTGTGAATGGTGTTGGGGTGGATTTAAATACAGCATCAGTACCGTTATTAACGCGAGTTGCAGGACTTAGCCAATCTATAGCTCAAAATATTATCAATTGGCGTGATGAAAATGGTCGCTTTAATGATAGAAAGCAGCTACTCAAAGTGGCGCGTTTAGGGCCAAAAGCTTTTGAACAATGTGCTGGTTTCTTGCGTATTCGTGATGGTAAAAACCCTCTGGATGCATCGACGGTTCACCCTGAAGCGTATCCAGTCGTCGAAAATATCCTACAATCCACGCAACAAAAAATTGATGATTTAATGGGTAATAGCGCCTTAATCTCACAGGTTGATGCAAGAGCGTTTATTACAGAGCAATTTGGCTTACCGACAATTAATGACATCTTAAAAGAGTTAGCAAAACCAGGACGCGACCCACGTCCTGAGTTTAAAACAGCAACGTTTGCTGAAGGTGTCGAAACGATGAATGACTTAGTTAGTGGTATGATCCTTGAAGGTACTGTGACCAATGTGACTAATTTCGGTGCATTTGTTGATATCGGTGTACATCAAGATGGTTTAGTCCATATTTCCTCTTTAGCAGACCGATTTATTGAAGATCCACATACCGTGGTAAAAACGGGTGATATTGTTAAAGTTAAAGTACTTGAAGTTGATTTAGCCCGTAAACGTATTGCATTAACTATGCGTTTAGATGAAGTTGCTGGTGATAGTGAAAATAGACAATCATCACCAAGTCATAATCATCCTAAAAATAATAAAGGGCAAAAACCGACTCGTAATCACCGCCAATCAACAAATAGTGGCAATAATGCGGGAAATAGCGCAATGGGTGATGCGTTAGCTGCTGCGTTTGGAAAAAAACGCTAATGACACCTTTATGGTTACGGTGTTAATGAGTAAGAGGCTCTAGCGTTATTGAATGTGGTGTCATTAGATATTGTGGCATCACATTTTTTTATTTATCTTATTCTCGTTTATTTTCTAATAACCAAATGCTGATAAAGAATAACGTAGCCTAAATCTTCTCTCATTTGTTTTTTATTTTTAGTTGGTTTTGTTTTAATCTGACTTAAGGGATATTCAAAAAATAATAAATAAAGTATGCTCTATTTTATCTCTATATTTATTTATTATTATTTTTATCATCCATCTTCTATTCTCCCCATCGCTGATTACCTTTATATTATAAAATATGAGTTGATCGCCTTATGACCTTATTAACAATAAGGTTTTTAAGTGAACGTCTATGAGCTAAAACTGAAAAAACATTGTTTTTGTTTATATCAACTCTCTATTAATTAATAGAATGAATGTCTATAGGTTTATTTCACCTTTATTGGGTTATTAATATGAATTTAAATAAATTATCACTTGGCTTGATCTTGGTTTCTGCAACATTACTTGCAGGATGTGCTTCAGAATCTTCACGCTCTTTAGACGTCGCTAAAGTCGCAACCTATAACACCACTTACACAGGCGCTAAGAGCGCTATTTCGATTGGTAAGTTTGATAACCGTTCTAGCTATATGAATGGGATCTTCTCTGATGGCGTTGATAGATTAGGTAATCAATCAAAAACCATTTTAATGACTCATTTACAGCAAACCGGGCGTTTTAATGTATTAGACAGGGCCAATTTATCGGAATTAAAAGAAGAAGCAGGTATTAAAGGGCAAAGCCAACAACTGAAAGGTGCCACTTATGTGATCACAGGTGATGTGACTGAATTTGGCCGTAAAGAAGTGGGTGATCGCCAATTATTTGGCATTTTAGGTCGTGGTAAAACACAAGTTGCTTATGCAAAAGTGAATTTAAACGTTGTGAATGTGAATACATCAGAAGTCGTGTTTTCATCTCAAGGTGCCGGTGAATATGAACTTTCTAACCGTGAAATTATTGGTTTTGGTGGAACAGCAAGCTATGACTCAACACTTAACGGTAAAGTACTCGATTTAGCTATTCGAGAGGCCGTCAATAATTTAGTGGCAGGTATTGAAAGCAACGCTTGGCAACCTTCAAAGTAATGCTCATTTTATAAGGATATAACAATGTTAAAATCAGTCATGAGCCTTGCTTTTACGCTGTTATTAGCGGGGTGTGTGAATAGCCCTAAACCGCTTTATAACTGGGACAGCTATCAGCAAGTGGTTTATCAATACTATCAACAAAGTGAAAGTGACCCACAAGCACAGATTGATGCATTAAAGAAAAGTATCGAACTTTCTCGTGCTAAATCATTAGGTATTCCACCTGGATTACATGCGCACTTAGGCATGTTATATGGCGCAACAGGCGCTTTAGATTTAGCCATGGCTGAATTTAATGAGGAAAAATCACTTTATCCTGAATCAGCCGAATTTATGGATCGTCTGATGAAAAACAAAGGAATGCAAAAATGAGTCGTTTATTCACGTTAATCTGTTTTGCATTTGCGTTGGTATTAACGGGCTGTGCTCAACCTGTCAAAACAGATTACACCGCATTTAAACAAAGTAAGCCAAAAAGTATTTTAGTATTAGTGCCTCAAAACCACACGACAGAAGTGGGTGCAGAGCACAGCTTCTTATCTCAAGTGACATATCCTTTAGCAGAAGCGGGTTATTATGTTTTCCCGGTGGCCGTCGTTGAAGAAACCTTTAAGCATAATGGGTTATCCATGGCAGGAGATATCCATGCTGTAAGCCCGAAAAAATTGCGTGAGATCTTTGGTGCGGATGCTGTTTTATACTTAGATATCACTGAGTTTGGTACGTCATATCAAGTTATTTCTAGTGATACACGAGTAACTGTTAGCGCTAAACTTGTTGATCTCCGTAATGGTGACATGTTGTGGCGTCGTGCTGCAACAGCATCAAGTACTGAAACAGAGGGATCATCTGGCAGTTTAGTGGGAATGCTAGTTTCTGCTGTTGTGAATCAAATCGTCAATACAGTTTCCGATAAAAGCTATCAAATTGCAGGAATAACCAGTGTACGGTTACTTTCGGCAGGGAAAGCCGATGGTATTTTATATGGTCCTCGTTCTCCTAATTATGGTAAAGATGCAGAATAAATTAATGCTATAAATTAACAATAATAAAGAAAAAAGCTCTATTTTATATAATTATAATAAATAGAGCTTTTTATTTTTCCATTATCAAATAATAATTATTCTTATTAGTCATTAAAGAAGAACGGATATTTTTAATAAAAGGGATTAAATTAATAACAAAGAAAATAAAGAGACTATTTTATTGAAGAGAAGAACCATCCTTGGTTGCTAGTCCGTTTCCTTCCATGGTTAATAATCCATAATTTGGGTATATAAAAGAGACTGATTAAATAAGAGTACGGTCGTTAGAATAAGATAAGGTATGGGGATACTATCTTTCCTTGTAATATAGTGACCTTTATTCTTTAACTGACCCTTAAATTTAAATCAAAACACGACTGAGTTGGATATTAATCAATGTTTTGTTCTAGGGTATGTAATATTATAATTTAGGTAAAGATATAATTATTACTATTATTATAATCATCAAATTACGAGAGAATAAAAAAATAATAAAATTAATATAACGAGATATTTAATTAATTTAAATCGTATTTTGAGTAAAATATCGCTTTAAACTCTGTGTAAAAGTTGATAAGTGTTATTTTAGAATAATAAAAGTTAACTAACATATTGAATAAACGTAATTTATTCATGAATATCTTTCATGGGTAAGACTATTTTTGTTTAATGTGATTTATATCACACCTTGTATTCGAGCATAACGACCTATCAATAAGAAGAAGGGATTTATACGATACCCCTTTCGATCATATTCAGTTCTTGATTTATTGGTTACACTACTATTTCAGATATTCATAGTGTCTGTTTGCTGGTATGAGATATCAGCGGTTCACTTTTGGAAGGTAGAGGCATGTCAGAACAAACAATTATTTGGGATCTTGACCTGATCCATAAGTATAACTATTCAGGTCCTCGCTATACATCATACCCAACAGCATTGGAATTTAATCAGCAATATGGGGCTACCGATTTTATCAAAGCGACTCAACGTTACCCTGAGCGCCCTTTATCGCTTTATATTCATATTCCTTTCTGCCATAAGCTATGTTATTTCTGTGGTTGTAATAAAATGATTACGCGCCATAAACATAAAGCAGATGAGTATCTTGATGTTTTAGAAAAAGAAATTATTAATAGAGCACGTTATTTTAAAGACCGAAAAGTAACTCAAATGCATTGGGGGGGAGGAACACCTACTTTTCTGGATAAGCAACAAATTAGTCGGCTCGTTTTATTATTACGTCAGCATTTTGATTTTGTTGATAATGCAGAACTTTCTATTGAAATCGATCCGCGTGAAATTGAATTAGATGTTATCGATCATTTGCGTAATGAAGGCTTTAATCGCCTGAGTATGGGTGTACAAGATTTTAATAAAGAAGTGCAACAAAAGGTGAATCGTGAGCAAGATGAATCGTTCATTTTTGCATTAGTAGAACGTGCACGTGAAGTGGGTTTTCACTCTACCAGCATTGACTTAATTTATGGTTTGCCTAAACAAACCAAAGAGAGTTTTGCTTTTACACTCAAACGTGTCATTGAATTATCACCAGATAGATTAAGTGTATTCAATTATGCCCATTTACCTAATTTATTTGCAGCTCAACGTAAAATTAAAGATGAAGACCTTCCTTTAGCGGAAGAAAAATTAGAAATATTACAAGAGACAATTTCCACACTGACGACAAATGGCTATCAATTTATTGGAATGGATCATTTTGCGAAGCCCGATGATGAATTAGCCGTAGCTCAGCGTAAAGGTATTTTACATCGTAATTTCCAAGGTTATACCACTCACGAAGAGTGTGATTTATTAGGCCTGGGCGTTTCTGCAATTAGTATGTTAGGGGATAACTACGCGCAAAATGAGAAGGTATTAAAGGAGTATTATGCTCGTGTAAATAGTGAAGGGAATGCACTATGGCGAGGCTTATCACTGACTAATGATGATTGTATTCGTCGAGATGTAATTAAAACCTTAATTTGTAATTTTAATCTACATTTTTCTGATATTGAGAAAATGCACGGTATTGTCTTCCATGACTATTTTAAAGAAGATTTAGAATTACTTATCTCAATGAAGAATGATGGCTTAGTGGAAATCACAAAAGAGGATATTCAAGTGACACCAAGAGGTCGTCTACTTATTCGTAATATCTGTATGTGTTTCGATACCTATTTACGCAATCAAATGCGTCAACGTCAATTTTCTCGTGTTATTTAAATAAGATAGGGGTAGAGGATTAATATTCTTCTATCCCTAATTCTTTTAATTTACGGGTTAACGTATTTCTGCCCCAACCTAGTAATCGTGCTGCATCTTGTTTATGTCCTTGCGTATAGGCTAAGGCACTTAGCAAAAGAGTGCGTTCAAATTGAGGTAATGCATCAGTGAGGATGTTTTCTTTTCCTTCACTTAATGCTTCATCTGCCCATAATGAAAGGTGTTGTGACCAATGTTGAGATGATAGTCGGCTTACACTTTTCACTTTTTCATCGGGCTGGCGAATTTCTTGTGGTAAGTCTTGAGGCATAATTTCTTGGCTTGCCGTCATTACCGTTAACCAGCGACACACATTCTCTAATTGTCTGACGTTACCTGACCAGTTGTATTCCATCATTATTTGTAAACTTTGTTGATGGAGTACTTTTGCTTCCACACCAAGTTCTTTTGCTGTTTTTTGTAAAAAGTAACGTGCCAAACTTGGAATATCTTCCGTTCTATCGCGTAAAGGGGGTAATTGAATGCGTATTACATTGAGCCGATGATAGAGATCTTCACGAAAATCACCGGCTTGAACACGTTTTTCTAAGTCTTGGTGTGTCGCCGCGATAATGCGTACATCAACTTTAACGGGAGCATAACCACCTACACGGTAAAATTGTCCTTCAGCAAGTACGCGTAGTAATCGTGTTTGAATATCGAGAGGCATATCACCAATTTCATCAAGAAAAAGAGAACCGTCATTTGCTTGTTCAAATCGCCCTTGACGTACTTGAGAAGCTCCCGTAAAGGCCCCTTTTTCATGACCAAAAAGTTCGGACTCAATGAGATCTTTAGGAATAGCCGCCATATTGAGGGCGATAAAAGGCGCGGTAGCTCTTGGGCTATGACGATGTAAAGCGTGCGCGACTAGCTCTTTACCTGTTCCGGATTCACCATTAATAAGCACGCTGATTGAGGAGCGAGATAGTCGACCAATAATACGGTAAACCTCTTGCATTGCGGGAGCTTCACCAATCATATCTGAAACTGATTGTAGCGAGTTTTCATCGTTAGTTGGTTGTTTTTGCTCACGATAGTGAGTAATGGCACGATCAATTAATGCTAATGTTTCATCAATATCAAAGGGTTTAGGTAAATAATCAAAAGCCCCTTGTTGATAAGCATTAACAGCAGCATCTAAATCAGAATGCGCCGTCATGATAATAACGGGTAGAGTTGGACATTGTTCTTTAATTATTTTTAGAAGAGATAAACCATCAATATCAGGCATACGAATGTCTGATAACAATACATCAGGTATTTCGGTATTTAATGCATTAAGCACATCATTCGCATGTTCAAAAGTTTTGCATGACATACCTTCACGAGAAATAGCACGTTCAAGTACCCACCGAATAGAGCTGTCATCATCAACAACCCATACATTTCCTTTTTGCATTGGTTATCTCCTACTTAATTGGCAAATAAATAGAAAATTCAGTATTTCCGGGCCAACTGGTAAATTCAATTTTACCTGAATGTTGATCTACTAAATTACGAGCAATCGATAATCCCAATCCATTTCCACCTTCTCGGCCACTTACCATAGGATAAAAAAGCGTATCTTGTAGATGAGGAGGGATACCATCACCTGTATCAATCACATCAATACGAGCAACAAGGCGATGACGTTCACCATGAAGTGTGACCTGAAAAGCTGTACGGGTACGTAAAATAATCGTACCTCCTTTTTTTTCAACGGCTTGTAAGGCATTACGTGTAATATTGAGGAGGACTTGTTCTATTTGATCTGGGTAATGTGATAATTCAGGTAAACTGGGATCATAATCTTTGAGTAAAATGACATTCTCAGGGCATTCAAGTGAAATAAGTTGAGCTACACGCTCAACAACATGGTGAATACTCTGGTGTGTTTTCGTACCTGGATGTTGTGGGCCGAGTAACCTGTCCACAAGAACACGTAGGCGATCGGCTTGTTCAATAATGACTTGCGTATATTCCGTTAGTGCAGGATCAGGTAAGGATTTTGCCAGCAACTGAGCTGCCCCCCGTAATCCGCCTAACGGATTTTTAATTTCATGTGCCAGCCCCCTAACCAATTCCCTAGCAGCCATTTGTTGGGCTTGTTGTATCTGCTCTTGGCTTAACCGGCGTTGACTATCCATAGGCGCCAGTTCCAGCAAAATGTGTTGCTCGGAAATAGGTTGGGCACTGAGCGACATTGTGTGTGATTGGTTATTAACAACCAAGATCACTTCATTGTCGGTAAAGCTTTGCCCACTCGCTAACGTTTCACGCATTAAATCAGCATCAAAAGAATAATAGCTGAATAAGGCGGTAAAAGGTGTTTCAAATAATTTTCGACGGCTTTGTGCTAGAACTTGTAACGCAGAATGATTTGCATAACAAATAATAAACTCTTTGTTGATAACCAATACAGAGTGTATTAATGAGTCTAAAATTAATGTGTTATCAGGTAAGTCTGCCGTTTCCATATTGAATACCTCTTTGCACCATTTTAGTGCATCTTACCTTTATTGCATTAATGAACCAATGCGTAAGTGAATAGACGGACTCCTTAAATGGGAGAAAAGTGCCCATCCGAAGATGGGCAAAATAGCTTCACGGCAAAAAAAATCGTTTTACATCTCAGGGGTTAAGTTTTTCTCAGTAAAGATCATCTTAAGCACTGTAATACATTTCAAATTCAAGAGGATGCGGTGCCATACGTACACGTTGAACGTCAGTACGTAATAATTCTAAATAGGCATCAATAGCATCATCAGTAAATACATCACCGCGAGTTAAGAATTCGCGATCGGCATTTAATGCGTTTAATGCCTCTTCTAATGAACCCGCGACAGTTGGGATCTCTTTTGCTTCTTCTGGCGGTAAGTCATAAAGGTTTTTATCCATAGCATCACCGGGGTGAATTTTATTGATAATTCCATCAAGACCAGCCATTAACTGAGCAGCAAACGCAAGATAAGGGTTTGCTAAAGGATCTGGGAAACGCACTTCAATACGGCGCGCTTTCATACTAGCCACAACTGGAATACGAATGGACGCTGAACGGTTACGCGCAGAGTAAGCCAACATAACAGGGGCTTCAAAACCCGGAACTAAGCGCTTGTAGGAGTTAGTCGTTGGGTTGGTAAATGCATTTAGCGCACGAGCATGCTTGATAATACCGCCGATGTAATACAGCGCCATTTCAGATAATCCGCCGTATTTATCGCCGGCAAACAGGTTTACACCATTTTTAGACAGTGACATATGGCAGTGCATACCAGAGCCATTATCACCGACTAAGGGTTTAGGCATAAAGGTCGCTGTTTTACCAAATACATGAGCAACGTTTTGTACCACGTATTTATAAATTTGGGTTTCATCTGCTTTTTTGGTCATGGTATTGAAGCGAGTTGCGACTTCGTTTTGACCGGCTGTCGCCACTTCATGGTGATGTGCTTCAACCACTAAGCCCATTTCTTCCATAATATTACACATGGTAGAACGAATATCTTGTGATGAATCAACGGGTGGCAGTGGAAAATAGCCCCCTTTAACCATAGGGCGGTGACCTTTGTTGCCATCTTCATATTTGGTATTGGTGTTCCATGCAGCTTCAATATCATTGATAGCGTAAGAAGCGCCTGAAATATCGTTTTTGAAACGAATATCATCAAACAGGAAGAATTCTGGCTCTGGCCCAAATAATACGGTGTCTGCAATACCACTTGATTTTAAATAATCTTCAGCACGCTTTGAAATAGACCGTGGGTCACGGTCGTAACCTTTCATAGTGCCTGGCTCTAATACATCACAACGAATAATCAGTGTTGGATCTTGGAAAAAAGGGTCAAGCATTGCGGTTGTTGCATCTGGCATCAGTACCATGTCTGATTCGTTAATACCTTTCCAGCCACCAATAGAGGAACCATCGAACATTTTTCCTTCTTCAAAGAAATCGTCGTTAACCTGATGAGCCGGAATAGTAAGATGTTGTTCTTTACCGCGGGTATCAGTGAAACGTAAGTCAATATATCTAACTTTATGTTCTTCAATCATGGATAACACATGTTCAAGGGACATAGGAACTCTCCTGGCGAATGGTTTTATTGAGTGCAGTGGCCTTACACATTTTTCGGTGAATTTTTTGCTCACCTAAATTCTATTGCGAAAAGCATGCCAACTTATCTAAAAAGGGATATATACTGTATTGATGAAGTTTAGTGTAGAATATCTCCTGTGATTTTTTAATTATTGCACAAACTTGGTGCAAATTAAGCCTAATTAGTTGCACTATTTTGGTGCAATCGAACGGATGCTACTAAATTCTGAGGCGTGAAAAGGATCACAATTCAATTAATTGCATATTGTTAAGCAATCATTATTGTGATCTTGTTTAGTCTCTCGTCTAAAGCGTGTACAATACTGCGCTTATTTCTACAATGCCTGAGGCAAATTTTGTGATCGAAAACTTGCGTAATATCGCCATCATCGCCCACGTTGACCATGGTAAAACAACTATCGTCGATAAATTACTACAGCAATCTGGTACGTTCGGTGAACGTGAAACCGTAGCTGAGCGCGTGATGGACTCAAATGATCTCGAAAGAGAGCGCGGAATTACTATTCTTGCGAAAAATACAGCGATTAAATGGAATGACTATCGTATTAATATCGTAGATACCCCAGGACACGCCGACTTCGGTGGTGAGGTAGAACGCGTTATGTCTATGGTAGACAGCGTTCTATTGCTGGTTGACGCGATGGATGGCCCAATGCCACAAACGCGTTTTGTGACACAAAAAGCGTTTGCTAACAATTTAAAACCAATTGTTGTTATCAATAAAGTTGACCGCCCTGGTGCGCGTCCAGACTGGGTTGTTGATCAGGTATTTGACCTGTTCGTAAACTTAGGTGCAACTGACGAACAACTTGATTTCCCAATTATCTATGCATCTGCATTAAATGGTATTGCGGGAACAGATTACAATGACATGGCTGAAGATATGACCCCGTTATATGAAGCTATTGTCAAATATGTAGAGCCACCAAAAGTGGATCTGGAAGGTACATTCCAGATGCAAATTTCTCAGTTGGACTACAACAACTACCTAGGTGTTATCGGTATTGGTCGTATTAAGCGTGGTAAGGTTAAACCTAACCAACAAGTGACTATCATTGACAGCGAAGGTAATACCCGTAACGGCAAAGTCGGTAAAGTTTTAGGTCATTTAGGTTTAGAACGTATCGAAGTTGATGTTGCTGAAGCTGGCGATATCATCGCAATCACAGGTTTAGGTGAACTGAATATCTCTGATACGATTTGTGAAGTGGGTGCTGTTGAAGCGCTACCTGCATTAGCCGTTGATGAACCAACTGTTAGCATGTATTTCTGTGTTAATACTTCACCTTTCTGTGGACGTGAAGGTAAATTCGTGACTTCTCGTCAGATTTTAGATCGTCTGAAAAAAGAGTTAGTCCATAACGTTGCATTACGTGTAGAAGAAACTGAAGATCCAGATGCATTCCGTGTATCAGGTCGTGGTGAGCTTCACCTGTCAGTTCTGATTGAAAATATGCGTCGTGAAGGTTACGAATTAGGGGTATCTCGTCCTAAAGTTATCTTCCGTGATATCGACGGTCGTAAACAAGAGCCTTTCGAACAAGTCACTATCGACATTGAAGAACAACACCAAGGTGATGTGATGCAAGCGATGGGTGAACGTAAAGGTGAAATGCGTGATATGCAACCAGATGGTAAAGGACGTGTACGTTTAGACTACATTATTCCTAGCCGTGGTCTGATTGGTTTCCGTACTGAATTTATGACCATGACATCAGGTACTGGTTTACTGTATGCAACATTCAGTCATTATGACGATGTTCGTCCAGGCGAAATCGGTCGCCGTAATAACGGTGTGATGATCTCTAATGGCCAAGGTAAAGCTGTTGCTTACGCACTGTATAGTTTACAAGACCGCGGTAAATTATTTGTAACTCATGGTGCAGAAGTTTATGAAGGCCAAGTGATTGGTATTCATACTCGTTCTAATGACTTAACAGTAAACTGCTTAACGGGTAAAAAGCTGACTAACATGCGTGCTTCTGGTACGGATGAAGCAACAACGCTGACGCCACATATAAAGCAAACGTTAGAACAAGCATTAGAATTTATTGATGACGATGAGTTAGTTGAAGTCACTCCGCAGTCTATCCGTCTGCGTAAGCGTTATCTGTCAGAAAATGATCGTCGTCGTGCTTACCGTAGCAAAGACTAATTCGTTATTCTGATAACCTAATTCTTAGGGCGCGTCAGCGCCCTGAGTTTATACTCGTCATATTTTAAGTTACTGGAGTGTTGGCTACGTTCATCTAGCGAACAACATAGTTTATCGATGTTCCTCACCTATCTGTGATTTAAATTATTTAGAGTTTATATATAAGACGAATGCGGTGGGTAATTTGTCACCGCATAAGTTTTTCTCTTTTTCCTGCTTATCGTTTATCCCTCGGTTTATTTTTACAACTAAAGTACTGTTTAGCTTGTTACTGATGTTTTGAGAGTTTCTTTTACTTATTGGTATCTTTTTAACATATTGTATTTTTTTAATGTTTATTCGTGGGTTGCTGTATATTTTATGTTGATTGATGCACTGAAATTGACGGTGATTGTCCTTAAATTAGATAGCTAAAAACCTAACTTCTTTATCACTTGAAAATAAGTGGCTTACTTTATCTAATGCGAAAAAAAGATAATGACTAAGTGTACTAATCACTTCAAGTTTCCCTAAATCCATTTCATATTTAAATATTTCTACGCTTAGTACCATTTTTCCTACTCTATTATTCAGGTTTTTGGGATTGCTTAAAAATTAAGTGTGATTATTGTACTTTTTTAACGTTTAAGCCTGTTCAGTAAAGCGATTTATGATTAAAGTAAAATGAGTTTTCTATTATGGAGAGGATTTATGCTTTATATCTTTGATATGGGTAATGTGATTATTGATATCGATTTTAACCGAGTATTCGCAGTATGGAGTAAGCTTAGCGGTGTTCCACTTGCAAGCATAAAAAAGAACTTTACAGCAGGCGAAGTTTTTAAATTACATGAACGCGGTAATATTACAGATATCGAATTTGCTGAAGAAATTAACTCAGAACTTGGCATGAGCTTAAGCTTTGAGCAATTCGCTGAAGGATGGCAGGCTATTTTTATCGCAGTACGACCTGAAGTCATTGATATAATGAATAAATTAAGAGAGCAAGGGCATCGGGTTGTGGTGTTATCAAATACGAATCGCTTGCATCAAGATTACTGGCCTGAACACTATCCTGAAATTGCGGCTTCTGCTGACTTTCTCTATTTGTCGCAAGATCTTGGTATGAGAAAACCAGATCCTGAACTCTTTAAGTATGTTTTAGAATCTGAAGATGTTGAAGCACAAAATGCTGTTTTTTTTGATGATCTACAAATTAATGTTGATGCCGCTCTTTCGGTTGGCATGAATGCAGTACACGTAATTGATAAAAATACCATTATCGAGTATTTCAAAGATTACGATTTTACTCTCCCAGTAGAAGAATAATGCTATCGTAAGGATAACAATGAATTGAATTTGTTATCCTTTTTTATTGATTTATTTCGGAGAGAGTATGATCGCGTTAATTCAACGAGTAACACAAGCAAAAGTGGATATTGCTGGTGGAACAGTCGGCGCTATTAATCAAGGCTTATTAGTTCTATTAGGTGTAGAGAAAGACGATAACGAACAAAAAGCGAAAAGGTTATGTGAAAAAGTCTGTGGTTATCGCATATTCAGTGATGAAGACGACAAAATGAACCTGAATGTGAAACAAGCTGGGGGAAGTTTGCTCGTTGTTTCTCAATTTACACTTGCTGCAGAAACACAAAAAGGTATGCGCCCAGGATTTTCGAATGGTGCTTCTCCAGAATTAGCGAAAAATCTCTATCACTACTTTATTGAACAATGTCAGCAACAAGGTTTAGAAACACAAACAGGCCAATTTGCTGCTGATATGCAAATCACACTGACTAATGACGGACCTGTCACATTCTGGTTACAGGTGTAGTGTTAAATAGTCAGTGATGTTAAGAGGAGCTCAGATATGTACCATTTACGAACCCCAAAAACAGAGGCGGAATTCGATGCTTATTATGCTTTTCGCTGGGAAATGCTTCGTAAACCTCTACATCAACCTGAAGGCTCTGAAAAAGACGGTTATGATACCCTTGCTCATCATCAAATGGTTGTCGATGAAACCGGGCAACCTGTTGCAATTGGGCGACTTTATATTAATGCGGATAATGAAGGTGCTATCCGCTTTATGGCGGTACGTACAGATGCACAAGGTAAAGGCTTAGGAACTCTTGTTGCAATGGCATTAGAGTCATTGGCTCGTCAAGAAGGTATAAAACGGATAGTGTGTAGTGCAAGAGAAGAGTCTGTCAACTTTTTTGAGAAGTTAGGTTATGAAAACTGTGGTCTAGTTACAGGCCCACAAACCACACCCATTAAACACTTCTTTATGAAAAAAAGTATTGAGTCTTTAGATGATATTCTTCATCGACCAGACTGGTGTGCTGAATTACAAAAACAGTGGCACCAACATATCCCTTTAAGTGAAAAAATGGGATTACGTATTACTCAATACACGGGAACACGTTTTTATACCACTATTCCCGAAGCTGGAAATCAAAATCCTCATCACACTATTTTTGCAGGTAGTCAATTTTCACTTGCTACCTTAACAGGTTGGGGATTGATTTGGTTATTAATGCAAGAGCACAAATTACAAGGTGATATTGTGTTAGTGGATGCTCATATTCGCTATCGAAAACCTGTTTCTGGACGTCCTGCCGCTGTTGCTGATATGGAAAATTTGAGTGGAGATTTAGGACGATTAGCGAAAGGGAGTAAAGCGCGTATTAAACTAGACGTTGATATTTGTGGTGATGAAGGTGTAGGTGCTGTCTTTAGCGGGACTTATATTGTGTTACCTTCACAAAAAGAACAGTGCTAAATATCATGATATTAACTTATTGAAATAAATTTTTTAATAAGTTAATACTCCTTTTCTATTGTTTTTTTGACATTCAGGTAGAGAGATAAAAGACTGTGCTTTAATGCTTATTTTATAGAGTTTCTATCGCTATCCAATTGATGTATATTTCGCAGTTTACGGAGGGAAGCATGGACACCAATTTATCTACTCGTCTTAATAAATATATCAGTGAAAGCGGGATCTGCTCACGTCGAGAAGCTGACCGTTATATTGAGCAAGGACTTGTCCTTATTAATGGTAAACGAGCCGGTATTGGCTCACAAGTATTTGCTGGCGATGAAGTCAAAGTCAATGGTCGATTAATTGAAGCACAGGATAACTCTGAGCTTGTTTTAATCGCGCTGAATAAACCTGTGGGTATTGTGAGTACTACAGATGATGGCGAAAAAGATAATATTGTTGACTATGTTAACCACAGTACCCGAGTTTTTCCTATTGGGCGCTTAGATAAAGATTCTCAAGGGCTAATTTTATTGACTAACCATGGTGATTTAGTCAATAAAATCTTACGTGCAGGTAACTCTCATGAAAAAGAGTACCTTGTGACAGTAAATAAACCGATTACAGATGAATTTATTCATGGAATGGGTGCTGGCGTACCTATCATGGGGCAAAAAACGAAGAAATGTAAGGTGAAAAAAGAGGCGCCAATGGTGTTTCGTATTACCTTAGTTCAAGGTTTAAATCGCCAAATTCGTCGTATGTGCGAATATTTTGGTTATGAAGTCACTAAGCTTGAACGCGTTCGTATTATGAATGTGAGTTTATCAGGATTACCGGTTGGTGAATGGCGTGATCTGACCGATGACGAACTGATCACTTTATTTGAAGCGATTGAGAAATCAACGTCTGAAGCACCACCAAAAGCTAAGCAGAATAAACCGAAAAAACAAATCAGTAGTAATGCAAAAGCGCTGGGTATTTATATTCCTGAAACAAAAAACAAAGAATCAGAAAATAATGCACGTAAGCGCTTTGTTCAGCCAGGCCGAAAAAAGAAAAAGCGTTAATTTCATCTTTGTAGATGCGAGAAAAACAAAAAAACACCTGAAAGGGTGTTTTTTGTTTGCTCTATTTATGCATCGATAATACTAGTCTAAATTCAACTCATCTAATTTATTTTGACGACGTTCAAGCACAATCGCAGCAAGTTCGGCATTCATAACGCGTTCAATTAAAGTGTCATAGTCTTCTTTCGATAGGCAATAGAACAATGGAGTTTCGTGGTCATCACACACAAGCAGTGTGCTGTTATCTTCAAGTGCAGTTAAAGGAGATTGTTGAAACGTATTTAAAGATATTTTTTCAGGGGAAAAATCTTCGTCAGACATGAAAACTCCACAATAAAGAAAAGGGTAATGACGCATTGTAACGCTTTTTATTAAGGGAGCAATCCGTGCTCCTGCGAAAGATCAAGATTATAGGTGATTAATTATTTCGCCGTTTTGTATTACTGAGTTGAGTATTTGTTGCTCACCGTTACTTCCAGTTAATGTACCATTAAGTGTTGATACCACGGAGTTTGCACGTAAATCACCTTTCAATTTTAGTGTAAATTGACCTATTTCGTCAGAGTAGGTTGTTTTTAAACCTAATGTATATGGTGTTGATAATGGGACATTCAGTCCATTAGCAATCAGTGAGAATTGGCGTTGTTGGCTAGATTGCACTAAACCCGCTGAGCCTCGCACAATGCCATCACCAATAAAGGCCGAATATTGCTCAACAATTGCGTTATCCTGCTGAGTGACAATGTTTAAATCAGGGCGACGTAATTCAATACGATTTAATGTTCCACTATCTGCATTTAATCTTGCTGAGCCTTGCCATAATCCCCATTCACCTTCTTTTGCAATTATTAAATTTTGCAGTTTTCCTGTTAATCCTGTGAATTGGAAAGGAAATTCTGGTGTGATATCAATTAAAATTGATTGGTTTATGGATAACTGTTCGATAGTTATATTTTTAATATCATAGCTGTCGTCAATTGGTTTAGCTAGAAAAACGAGCCAATTTTCAGGAAGGGTATATAAAAGGCCTGAAAGCGTCGCTTCGTGAATAGAAATGGTTTTATTGTCTTTATTCCAATTACCAGCAAGTTTAATTAGGCCTTTTTCATAACGTAAACTAAGGTTATCGAGATTGAGCTGATTATTTTGTTGATTCAGTTTTGCGATAAGATCAGTGAAATGTTCATCTTGAAAAACAATGTCATTTGCGTTGAGTTCACCTGTTGTGAATGCAAGGTTTTTACCCCAGTTAAATTGAGAGAATTGCCCATCAAAGCCACTCACAGCCCATTGTTTTCCTTCTGCCGTAAAATCAACAATATTAAGTGCTCTTATGCTAATACGAGGATATTCAGAAATTGATTGCATTAAATCACTGAAGGTTTGAGACGATTGCCAGCGTAAGCCGTTCATATAGACGTCATCAAGTTTCCATTGATTATCTTGATACTGACCACTTAATGATAGTGAACCATTGAGTAAACGCGTTCCCAATTTTTCTATTTGAATATGATTGGGTTGATATTGACCAGAAATGATAAAGTTACTGAATTCATTATTATTTATCATGCCATTAGCAATAGAAAATTGGAAATGACCAGCGCCAATAAAATCTGTTGAGGTTGGTACCCAAGGCGTAATACCACCAGTGACTTTTTGGGCTTCAAAAGAAAAATTGGTTTGAGTACCGTTTAACGCCATATTTTTAAATTGCAGAATATCAGCACTTAACGGCATCGAAGTGGTTTTATTAGTAAATTCAATATTGCCATTTTCTAATGTGATTTTTTGAAGGTGAGAAGGCGCGGTAAAAAATTGCCAATCAAATCGAATTTGCGCTGATTTTGCAGATACGGTTGTTTTGTCTTGTTTAGGATTAACGAAAAGGTCATAAACAATAATTTGTTCTGGTTGCGCAAGGTCATGCTCAATGCCGGAGAAGCGAATATCATAGTCAGTATATTGTGTTAGCCATTCGCTTGTTTTTTGTGCGCCCCACTGAGTTTGGATGAAAGCATAAATTATAATAATAAATAAAATCACGATAAGTATCAGAGATACCAAACTTTTCATCAACCAGCGCATAACCCTTCTCCCGTAGTTTTATACTCCATCAAAACATTATACAGTTATGCCTGAAAACTGAGCGATGCTCAAGCTTTCATCTAATAAATCAAAGAGTCTTAACCTACTTATTAATGAGATAAGATATTTTGTTTATCAAATTCTGTGAGTTTGGAAATTTATCTAATTGGTTTCTTACTTCTTCTAATATATTTATCGTCGTTTGAAAATACTGTTTTTCTGTATTATTTAGATCCTTGTTTTTTAATTTATTATTGTAATTAATTAATTGGGAAATCAATTCATTAGGTTCTAGACTTCCTGAACGATAAATATCATAAAAATTAGGTGTGATGCGAATCTGGTTTTGTAAGTAATCAAATGAATATTGAAGAGCATCCGATTTGTCTTTGTTTTGGGGCTGGTTTAAGTGTGGATTCGCCAAAAAAGTATTTAGATCTTTTTGCATATGTTCTAGATTAAATTCAGCGACTGATTTATTACCTAAATATGCAAATTTATGGTTGGTGTTAAATAATGAAAGAATGGAATCTTTAAGATAAGTAAAAAACTGACCAAGCGTTTTTATATGGTAATTTGCAGTAGAAGGATGTGTTTTGAGAAATTGCAGAGCTTTATTGTTGACAATATTGAATGAGGTTGGCATCTCTTTTCCTTTTATCATCAGTTAAATCATAAGTATTAATTACTGCAACAGAAAGGAAAATGCTTGTATAAAAACACCCATCACTTTGAATTTGAAGATAAAGCGTTATTTCTTAATCGGAGAAATAACGCTTTATAGACTGATTTTCTAATTATTTTTCTGGTGGAAAAATCAGATTTAAAATAATGGCTGTTAAACCACCCGCGGCAATACCTGATGAGAGTAAAGTTTTTAACCAATCAGGTGCAAACTGTAATATTTGAGGTTGTTGTGAAACGCCTAATCCCACAGCAAGTGAAATCGCAAGGATCATAATTGCTCGGCGATTTAATGCTTCTTTAGAAACGATACGTACACCAGATGCGGCAATCGTACCGAACATGACTAATGTTGCCCCACCCAATACAGGCTCAGGAATTCGTTGCACAAATTCCGCAACGAATGGAAATAAGCCTAAAATAACAAGCATTGCTGCTACAACATAACCTACATAACGACTAGCAACGCCTGTTAATTGAATTACACCATTATTTTGACCAAAGCAAGAGTTTGGGAAGGTATTGAAAAATGCTGAAACCATGGAGTTAATTCCATTAGCTAATACACCCCCTTTGATGCGCTTCATATATAAGGGACCACTGACGGGCTGCTCTGAAACATCAGAAGTTGCCGTGATATCACCAATGGTTTCTAGCGAAGTGATCATAAACACCAGCATTAAAGGAATAAGTAAATTCCAATCAAATGATAGGCCATAATAAAATGGCTCAGGGATCGTGATCAGCGGTGTTTCTTGATGTTCTGCGGGTGTGGGTAACATATCTAAAGCCCAAGCAAGAACATAACCCACTGCCATTGCAATAACTAAAGAGGCAACGCGTAAATAAGGGTTTTTTTGTCGGTTTAGTAAAATAATGACGATAAGTACAGAGCCTGCTAACAATAAGTTCTGTGGTGAGCCAAAAGTATTATTTTCGATAGCAGCATAACCGCCACCTATAGACGTTAATCCGACTTGAATTAATGATAGACCAATAATCATCACGACTACACCTGAAACTAAAGGCGTAATGATACGTCTTGCTAGGTGAAGTACGCGTGAAAGGACGATTTCTGTTAATGAGGCGATCATTAAGGTTCCAAAAAGGGCTGCCATCATTGTTGGAATATCGGCACCGCCATTTTTAAGAGCTAAGCCCCCCATGATTAAAGGCGCAACAAAGTTAAAACTAGTTCCTTGGATCGATAATAATCCTGAACCAATTGGCCCCCACGCACGAATTTGTATTAAAGAGGCAATACCTGATGCAAATAAAGACATACTAATAATGCGTTGGGTATCGTGTGCCGGTAGTCCTAATGCTTGGCAAATTAAAATTGCGGGAGTAATAACTGCGACAAACATGGCTAAAAGGTGCTGACATGCGGCAAAAAGCGTTTGAGCTAATGGCGGTTTTTCTTCTAAAGCAAAAAGAAGCTCGCTATTTTTTTTAACTGAAACATCACTATCTTTAGGCAATTTTTGATTTTCTGAAGTAACCATGGTGTGAATTTCTTATTCGACAAAAACGGTATTTTAATGATCTGCGCCACAAAAGCAATCGTTTGCGTGAAAATGATGTTATCAAAATGCATAAGAGGCGCTCACATTTTTATATGTTTTAACTTGTGTTTGTCTCCGTTTTTTTTTCTAATCGGGGATACCTGCTTTTGGCGTTGTTTATGGATGAACTTAGCGTCGTAGTATTTTTATATAAAATTAACAAATAAGACGGGGTACATAAATGTATCATCTTGATGTTTATGGCACGCTGGTTGCGGCCACTTTGGTTCTCTTGATCGGACGTAAGTTAGTGAAATCTGTTCCTTTTTTAGAACGGTATACGATCCCAGAACCTGTTGCAGGTGGGCTACTTGTTGCAGTTCTTCTATTAGCATTCAAATCTTTTATGGATTGGGAAGTGAGTTTTGATCTGTCACTTAAAGATCCATTAATGCTAGCCTTCTTTGCAACAATCGGGTTAAACGCAAATCTCGCGAGCTTAAAGGCCGGAGGAAAAGCGCTTTTTATTTTCGTCTTTGTCGTTGTTGGGTTGTTGTTAGTACAAAATACCGTTGGTATCGCGCTAGCAAAAATGTTAGGTCTTGATCCATTAATGGGATTACTTGCAGGCTCGATTACATTATCGGGTGGTCATGGTACAGGAGCGGCTTGGGGTAAAACGTTTGTTGAAAACTATGGCTTCATGAGTGCATCTGAAGTAGCGATGGCGTGTGCAACCTTTGGTTTAGTTTTGGGAGGATTGATTGGTGGCCCTGTTGCGCGCTACTTAATCAAAAATATTCCAACGCCAGGATTAGGCGCTGACGACCATGAAATGCCAACAGCGTTTGAGAAACCCACTACAGGCAGAATGATCACGTCAATGGTCTTGTTAGAAACCATTGCGATGATCGCGATTTGTTTAATGGCGGGTACATTCCTTTCTCAATTATTAGAAGGTACTGCATTCTCATTACCGACCTTTGTGTGTGTCCTGTTTATCGGCGTTATTTTAAGTAATAGCCTGTCAATGCTTGGTTTCTATCGTGTTTTTGATAGAGCTGTGTCCGTTTTAGGTAACGTAAGTTTATCGTTATTCTTAGCGATGGCATTAATGAGCTTGAAATTATGGGAGCTTGCATCTCTGGCGATACCTATGTTGGTTATCCTTGGCGTTCAAGCGGGTGTCATGGCGCTATACGCTATTTTTGTGACATTCCGAGTAATGGGTAAAAATTACGATGCGGCGGTTTTAGCTGCGGGTCACTGTGGTTTTGGTTTAGGGGCAACACCAACGGCAATTGCCAATATGCAAGCCGTTACGGATCGTTTTGGGCCTTCTCATCTAGCGTTCTTAGTCGTACCAATGGTTGGTGCGTTCTTTATTGATATTGTGAATGCAATAGTGATCAAGCTGTATCTACTATTGCCATTCTTTACACCTATAGCAGGATAGTTTTACCGTTATCACTGAAGAAGTATCTCTGTATTAAATAGCACCCCATTGTTGGTTTTCAGCATTGGGGTGTTTTTTTATGGGATGTTCTATTTCAATATCACGCTGAATCGAGTTTAACGGCATGTTAAGGCGATGCAAAGAATGATCTTATGCTTGGCTATACTGTGTTTTAGTCGGTAACCAGCGTTCGATTAAGGCTTGTGAATGCTTAGGGTAATGTTCATGTAGGTAACGTGCAATACGTTGTACTTCAGGAATGAGTCCCTGATCGCGTAATAAATCAGCCACTTTAAATTGTACATTACCTGTTTGCTTAGTACCTAGAAGCTCACCAGGGCCACGAATTTCGAGATCTTTTTGTGCAATGACAAAGCCATCATTGCTGTCTCTTAATACCTGTAATCGTAAACGAGCGGTCTGCGTTAAGGGGGTTTTATAAAGTAAAACACAATGAGAGGCAATCGCACCACGGCCAACACGACCACGTAGTTGATGTAATTGCGCAAGACCTAATCTTTCAGGGTTATCAATAATCATCAAACTGGCGTTAGGTACATCGACACCAACTTCAATAACAGTTGTTGCAACGAGGAGGTGTAATTCATTTTCTTTAAATGCCGCCATTACAGCTTGTTTCTCTGTGGGCTTCATTCGCCCATGTACCAATCCTACTTTGATTTCAGGGAGTGCTATTGTTAGTTCATCATAGATAACTTGGGCTGCTTGCGCTTCAAGCACTTCAGAATCTTCAATTAGGGTGCATACCCAATAGGCTTGTCGATTCTCTTCTGTGCAAGCCAGTCTGATGCGTTCAATAATGTCATTACGGCGAGTATCAGGGATAGCGACAGTAGTAACAGGCGTACGCCCCGGCGGTAATTCGTCGATGATAGACGTATCCATATCGGCATAAGCGGTCATCGCTAAGGTACGTGGGATCGGGGTTGCTGTCATTACTAATTGGTGAGGATGAAAGCCTTGCTCTTCACCTTTTTTCCATAAAGCGAGACGTTGGTGTACTCCAAAACGGTGTTGTTCATCAATAATCACTAGGGCTAGAGAGTGAAATTTAACTTGTTCTTGGAAAATCGCATGTGTTCCAATAATGATCGATACTTCACCATTCGCAATGGCATTTTGCTGTGTTTCGCGGGCTTTCCCTTTCTGTTTTCCTGCTAGCCAACCTACTTGGATACCAAAAGGCTCAAACCATTTTCTAAAGGTTAATGCATGTTGCTCTGCTAACAATTCTGTTGGTGCCATTAAAGCCACTTGCTTACCATTAGCAATAGCACGTAACGCACTTAATGCGGCAACTAGCGTTTTACCTGAGCCTACATCTCCTTGGATCAATCGCATCATTGGATAGTCTTTTTCTAAATCTGTTTCTATCTCATTGACGACACGTTGTTGTGCATTAGTCGGGGTAAAGGGGAGAGAGGCGAGAAATTGCTGACGTAATGTTGATGTATATGGCATAAACAATGGCTCTGCACGATAAGATTGTGCACCAGCTCTTGCATTGAGCATACCTAGATTGTGAGCTAGCAATTCTTCAATAATTAGCCTTTTTTGCGCAGGATGCTGTCCTTTCTCAAGTTCAGCAAAAGCGATATCAGGAGGCGGATTATGTAAAGTACGTAATGCTGTGGCTAGCGGGGGTAAACCATGAATAAATTGCTCAGGTAATAATTCGTTAATAGCACAGGTATCAAGTAATTCTAATGCTTGCTCTATTAATTTACGTAATGATGTTTGGCGTAAGCCTTCTGTCGTTGAATAGATGGGAGTGAGAGTTTCTTGCAGTTTAACTTCAGCACCAGCCACTTTAATTTTATATTCAGGATGAATAATTTCAGGGCCTCTACTTCCACGTTTAACCTCGCCATAGGCCGTGACTTGTTTACCTTGAGCAAGGTTATTTTTCATCGCCGCCGTAAAGTTAAAAAATCGGAGCGTTAAAATTCCTGAGCCATCAGAAATTTGGCAGGTCATCATTTTTCGTCGGCCAAAACTGACCTCGGTTCTTAAGATTTCACCTGAAACAGTCGCAGGAATACCGGGAAGGAGATCACTAATGGCATATAAATGTGTTTGATCTTCATAACGCAAAGGAAGGTGGAGTAATAAATCCTCAATAGTCACAAGCCCTATTTTTGCCAGCTTGTCTGCCTGACTTGCACCTACGCCGTGAAGAGTGGTTAAGGGGATTGCATCAAGCAGTTTTCCTTTCATGGGATCAATACTCCGTCTTTTTTAATTTCCTAAGTTGTTTTTGTGTCATTTGCATTTCAGCCCACCATGAGTCAGGTGCTTCTATTTCACCACGATCATTAATGTATGGGCGAGGCAGGCCTTTTCGGCGAGAAACTTCAGCCAATACTGGGTATCCACCTTCAAATAGCAGAATTTGTTGTTGTTCTTTTGTCAGGGCGCTCTCTGTTCGATTATACATACCCGCGGCCTGGCGTTGTCGTTGTGCTTCATACAAAATTAAAGCACTGGCAACCGAAACATTCAGTGATTGCACCATACCCATCATAGGAACAATGATATCTTGATCGGCAAGTGCGATAGCATCTTGTGAGATACCTGTTTTTTCCTGTCCCATAATAATACAAGTTGGGCGAGTGTAATCAATCTCGCGGAAATCGACAGCTTTATCTGAGAGATGTGTCGCAAGAACTTGCATACCTTGAGTACGAAAGACATTCACGGCATCAGTGATTGAAGGGTGCGTTTCGACATTTACCCAACTGTTACTTCCTGCTGCGGGGGAGATGAGCATTCGCATTTTTTCTTCAGGCCAAATAGCATGAATTTTAGGAATACCCACGGCATCAGCTGTTCTTATGACTGCTGCCACATTATGGGATTTATGCACTTCTTCAAGGCAAACTGTCAGGTCGGGTTGCCGCATTGCCATCATTTGGCAGATGCGGGCATATCGAATTGAATTCATGATTAGTTTTTATTGCGACTAACACGCAGAACATCAGGCATGATGCGAAGTTTACGCATGATATTGGCTAATTGAATTCTGTCTTTCGCAGTTAAGCGAATAAAAGCACAATACACACGACCATCTTTTTCTTCTGTATTCATACTTTGAATACTTGAATTTGCATCATTGATTGCGGCGGTTAAGTTTGCTAATGCACCTTGATGGTTAATCATATCGACTTTGATTTCAGTAATGAAATCACTGTTGATCTCTTTATCCCATTCGACAGGCATGAATTTTTCAGGCTCTTTCTGATAACCACGAATATTACGACAAGATTCATGGTGAATAACCAAGCCTTTTCCTGGGCTAATATGTGCCACGATAGGATCACCTGGAATAGGACGACAACATTTAGCAAAGGAGATCAATACGCCATCGGCACCTTTAATTGGCAGTTTAGGTGTTTCATCATTAGTTGCATTTGTTTGTGCGTTATCATCTTGATTGTGGCTATCAATTAATAAATTACGCGCGACAACAACACTCATAGTGTTACCTAAACCAATCTCAGCCATTAAGTCATCAATGGAATGAAGCTTCATTCGCTTCAATTCACGCTCAATATTCTCGGCTGAAATATCAGTGAGCTTATGCTCACCTAGAGCATGATTCAATAAACGGCGGCCTAAATTAATGGAGTCTTCGCGTTTTAAATTTTTCAGTAGTTGGCGAATTTTAGAGCGGGCTCTTGAACTGACGACAAAGTTTAGCCAAGCCGCATTCGGTCTTGCACCTGGAGCCGTAATAATTTCAACGGTTTGTCCTGTGCGTAGCGATTGTGAAAGTGGATAAGGTTGTCTATCAACTCTTGCACCCACACACGCATGACCAATATCAGTGTGTACAGCATACGCAAAATCGACAGGCGTCGCCCCCGTTGGTAATTCAACAATGCGACCTTCTGGGGTGAAAACGTAGATTTCATCAGGAAAAAGGTCTGATTTTACGTTTTCGATAAATTCAAATGAGCTACCTGCGCTTTGTTGCAATTCAAGTAGACTTTGCATCCAGCGTTGAGCTCTTACTTGTGCGGTTGTACCCGGTTGTTCACCTTGCTCTTTATAAGCCCAATGTGCTGCAACCCCCATTTCAGCCATTTGATCCATATCTTCAGTGCGAATTTGCACTTCAACTGGCACACCATGTGGGCCAATAAGTGATGTATGAAGAGATTGATAGCCGTTAGCTTTAGGGATAGCAATATAGTCTTTAACTCGCCCCGGACGTGGTTTATAAAGACTGTGCATTTGACCTAATACGCGATAACAGGTATCGACTTCTTTCACGATAACGCGAAAGGCATAGATATCCATAATCGAGTGAAAACGTTGCTCTTTTAGCAACATTTTGCGATAGATAGAGTAGAGGTGTTTTTCGCGACCGTTAACTTTGCATTCGATATGTGCTTCTGTCAGGCGACCTTCAATTTCAGAGAGGATTTTATTAATCATCTCTTTTCGGTTACCTCGAGCAGCCTTAACGACTTCTTTTATCACTCGGTAACGATTAGGGTGTAGCGCCTCGAAACCCAGTTCTTCAAGCTCTGTCTTGATATGATGTATACCTAAACGATGTGCCAGAGGGCTATAGATTTCGAGTGTTTCGCGAGCAATACGGCGACGTTTATCTGGGCGCAATGAACCCAGAGTGCGCATATTGTGAGTTCGGTCTGCCAGTTTGATTAAAATGACGCGGATATCTTTTACCATCGCCATAATCATTTTACGAAAGTTTTCAGCCTGAGCCTCTTTTTTGTCTCTAAACTTTAATTTATCCAGTTTAGAAACACCTTCAACAAGATCGGCCACTGTACTACCAAAAAGAGTTTCGATATCTTGAAAGGTTGCAGGCGTATCTTCGATAACATCATGCAACAACGCCGCCATCAGCGTTTGGTGGTCTAATCGCATATCTGCGAGAATACACGCAACCGCAACAGGGTGAGTAATATAAGGCTCACCACTTGAACGAGTTTGTCCCTCGTGGGCATTTCGGGCGACGATAAAGGCTTTTTTAAGTTGTTCAACTTGCTCTGATGGCAAGTATTTTTGAACGATTTGATTCAGGCTTTCAAACAGGTACAAGGCAGACCTACCCCTATTTTATAAAACGATTAACGACGACCTTCCGCAATCGCTGAAACAGCTTGTAATTCTGCTGCTTCTTGCTCTTGCTGCTCTTGACGTTCACGAGCATCAAGAATTTTACCGTTAATCAGGCCTTCTTCAATTTCACGTAGCGCGACAACAGTCATTTTATCATTTTCTTCTGGAACTAAAGGATCTTTAGCGCCAACTTGTAACTGACGCGCACGACGTGCTGCGACCAGAACAAGGTCAAAACGGTTACCAATTTTTTCTACAGCGTCTTGAACGGTTACGCGTGCCATATTTGTGTTACTCCACCATTAACGAAATGACTGGGCATAATACTGAAAGTTAACTCAGTCTGCCAATAATTTGCTGATTAAATCACCATGTCGTAGCGTTTGACGATCAAGGCGTAATTTTTCGGAACGAATAATTGATTGTAAATCAGCAAGCGCAGTATTGAAATCATCATTAATCAGCAAATAATCATACTCATTAAAATGTTCCATTTCCGATACAGCTTGTGACATACGTTTTGTAATCACTTCTTCGCTATCTTGCCCACGTCCTCGAAGTCGGCGATAAAGCTCTTCTTTTGACGGTGGCAGAATAAAAATACTGCGAGCTTCAGGCATCGCTTTACGCACTTGTTGCGCACCTTGCCAATCAATATCTAAAAAGACATCAACGCCACTGGCTAAGATTTCTTTGATGACTTTGCCGGATGTACCGTAGTAGTTACCAAAAACACAAGCATGTTCGAGGAAATCCCCGCTATCTATCATGTTTTTGAATTCTTCTTCAGTAACAAAGAAGTAATGTTCACCATGGCTTTCTCCCGGTCGCATAGGGCGAGTCGTATGGGAGACGGAAACCTGCGTGTCATATAAAGGCTGTGTTTTTAACAGCGCTTGAATAAGACTTGATTTACCCGCACCGCTTGGAGCGGAAACAATATAAAGAGTTCCTTGGATCATGATGACTTTCTGAATTTGACTGGAGAATTAAGTATAAATACAAGTTTAGGGAGCAAATCCCCCATATAGTATACACATACAATGAATGACATACAGTGCCCATGTTTAATAGAGGGCTATTTTTTTCTTATTGTATTCTCTTTTTTAATTGGGAAAACAAGAGAAAAATTAAACTATGTCAATATTAACATATAATTAAGGGTGCAGTGATAGGAATTACCTTTTATCACAATAGCGAAAAGAGATTATATTTTGAGATACCCCACAGAATCAAAAATAACCGCTGTTGTTAAAACAGCGATTCGTTAATCTTGATTCTCGTAATTAAAGACAGGTAAGCCCAATTTATAACGAATAGCGAGAAGTCGAGCCGTCAATCCTGCAATAAGGGTAATGATGATAATGACGTCTCTTGGTAATGGTGTATAAAACAGTAATCCCATATAAAGCCATGCGGCGCCAAAAGCGATACCGGCATAAATTTCTTTTTGGAAAACCAGAGGAATGGTATTACAAAGCATATCCCTTAATACACCACCAAAAGCACCTGTAATCACCGCGGCAATCGCAGCAATAATTGGGCCATACTCCATATCGAGTGCAATTTGTGCGCCGATAATAGAGAAAACCATGAGACCAATGGCATCTAGGATAAGAAAGAGTCGCTGTAGATGTTTCATCATGGGAGCAACCCACATGGTGATAACAGCAGCACATGCAACAGTGACAATATATTCAGGATGCTTAACCCAACCTAGTGGGTAATGGCCGAGGAGAATATCTCTGACAGAGCCTCCACCAATGGCGGTTGCAGAGGCAATAATAATGACGCCAAAAACATCCATTTTACGACGACCAGCAGCAAGCGCACCGGTCATGGCTTCTGCAGTAATACCAATAATATAGAGAACACTAAGTAACATGATTTTTTAATTTTCTGACTATTTAGTGAGGATAGAGTAATTACCTTGCGAAAAAGTCTCGACTGAATTTTTTTAGTGCCAGGTAAAATTAATTAGTTTTTATAATGTGGAAATTTATTTCCCGATAAGGATAAATATGTCTTTTCAGGAACACCAGATTACATTCGATCGCCGTCATCATCAGTTAACTAATATAAATGTTTGGACGCCAGATAGCCAGTGGTTAGTCTATGATGTACGTCCCAATGGAGGATCTTTTACAGGTCTAACCATAGAAAAAATTCATGTGAAAACAAAACAGCAACAGATAATTTACACAGCCATGCAAGGGGCACACGTTGGTGTTGCTACTGTATGTCCAATAGAGCCTGTACGTTATGCCTTCATTCATGGCCCTGAAAACCCAGACGATGAATGGCATTATGATTTTCATCACCGTCGCGGTGTGATTGTGAATGAATCAGAGCAAAATCGTGCTTTTAATATCGATGCATGCTCTTTGACTCCCCCTTATCAAGCAGGGGCATTACGGGGTGGTACGCATGTTCATGTATTTAGCCCTGATGGTTCACGATTAAGCTTTACTTATAATGACCATATTATGCATGAACTGGGTTGCGAATATGATCAACGTAATGTCGCTGTCGCGGTACCATTAAAAGCAGTTAATGTTGCTAAAAAACACCCGCGTGAATATGACGGTGAATATTTTTGCACTGTGATAAGTCAAACTGTTGCTCATCCGAAAAAGGGAAGTGACGAAATTAATAAAGCTTATGAAGAGTGCTGGATTGGAACACAAGGCTACACTAAAGTTGATGGTTCACAACAGCGTTGGGCGATCGCTTTTATTGGCGATACGGTGAGTGAAGATGGCAAAAAAGTTTCTGATATTTTCTTAGTGGATTTACCGGATGATAATCATGCTTTCAGCATTGAAGGTGATAAACCACTGGCAGGAACCGACATAACAATGCCAGCTGTTGCTAAAGGTATTCACCAAGTCCGTCTAACAAACACAGCAAATAGAAAATATGCGGGTGTTTTAAATCAGCCTCGTCATTGGTTAAGAAGTTCACCTCAAGGTGATGCGATTGCTTTCTTAATGAAAGAGGGTAATGGTGTTGTACAGTTATATACCGTTTCGCCAAGTACGAAAGAAATAAAACAGATCACCTCGCAGGATTGGGATATTCAGTCAGCCTTTACATGGAATAGTAATGGACAATATCTCACTTTTATTTGCGATAACAGCGTGATGTTATGTAATGCAAAAACGGGTGAACTAACGCGATTAACAGAAAAAACAGCACAAGCACCAAGTAGTGATGCCGTTGTATTCTCTCCGGATGACCAATATATTGCATTTATGCGCGATGTTGATGGTTATCGCCAGATATTTACAGTCGAGACAGGGTTGTAAAGTGTCATAATATATTGAGAAGATATCTTCTCATTTAATAAAAAACCGGCATTGTGAAAGCAATGCCGGTTTGTGTTTTTTGAGGTTTACAACTTATTGTAAAACAGAAATATCTGCGACTTTTAAGAACAGTTCACGTAATTGGCTTAACATGGTTAAACGGTTGATACGAACCGCTTCGTCTTCATCCATTACCATAACTTTATCAAAAAAGTTATTGACCACATCACGTAATGAAGCCAGTTCAACTAATGCTTCTTGGTATTTGCGCTCGGCAAATAATGGTGCCAGTTTATCTTGTAATACAGAAAGATTAGCCGCTAATTGAACTTCTTCTGGTGCTTTTAAGACGGAAGCTAAAACAGTGTCATTCAGTTTTACGTTAGCAGATTTCGCTAAGATATTAGAAACCCGCTTATTTGCTTCTGCTAATGCGGAGGCTTCTTCTAATGTACGGAAATAAGTTACCGCTTTAACGCGAGCATTGAAGTCAGCTGGTTGTGTTGGGCGACGAGCTAATACAGCTTGAATAGTATCAATGCTGTAACCCAATTCTTGATACCAAGAACGGAAACGGCCTAACATAAATTCAACCACATCACTGACGACATTTTTGTTCGTCAGTTTATCACCGTAAAGGCGAACCGCTTCTTGCGTCAGCTCTTCAATATCCAACGGTAAATCTTGCTCAACGATAATGCGTAAGACACCCAGTGATGCACGACGTAAAGCAAACGGATCTTTATCCCCTTTTGGATGTTGACCGATGCCGAAAATACCTGCAAGGGTGTCCATCTTCTCTGCGATAGCGAGGGCGCTAGCAACAGGATTAGAAGGGAGTTCATCACCGGCAAAACGAGGCTGATATTGTTCTTTCAGTGCAACAGCAACGTCTTCGGCTTCACCATCATGACGTGCATAATGCATACCCATAACACCTTGGGTATCCGTGAACTCGAACACCATATTGGTCATTAAGTCACATTTTGACAGTAAACCCGCACGGGTTGCTTTATTAACATCAGCACCCATTTTATCTGCAATAAAGCCAGCTAATGCTTGAATACGGTCGGTTTTATCACGCAGTGTACCTAAGTCTTTTTGGAATAATACGGTTTCAAGACGTGGTAAGTTATCTTCTAAACGTTGTTTTCGGTCAGTTTTAAAGAAGAACTCTGCATCAGCTAAGCGAGGACGTACGACTTTTTCGTTACCACTAATGATCTGCTGTGGATCAGATGATTCAATGTTAGTGACGAAAATAAAGTTAGGTAATAATCCACCTTGTTTATCATAAACAGGGAAGTATTTTTGGTCACCTTTCATGGTGTAAACCAGTGCCTCAGCAGGAACGGCAAGGAATTTTTCCTCAAATTTTGCTGTTAACACAACTGGCCATTCAACCAATGAAGTGACTTCTTCCACTAAGCTATCGCTTAAATCTGCGATACCGCCCAGTTTTTCAGCGGCAAGACGAGCATCATGAAGAATAATGGATTTACGAGTTTCGTAATCAGCGATAACTTTTCCGCGCTCATAAAGAATTTCAGGATACTGATCTGCATTATCAATCGTAAATTCGGCTTCCCCCATAAAGCGGTGACCACGAATAACGCGATCGCTTTGGATACCTAAAATTTCACCATCAATAACAGTATCACCTAATAATAAGGTGACAGTATGAACAGGACGTACAAAGTGAGTATCTTTATCACCCCAGCGCATTAATTTTGGAATTGGTAATTTTGATAATGCAGTGCTTACCATGCCAATCAGCAATTGGTTAACTGCTTCACCTTTTACTTCTGCACGATAAAATAACCATTCGCCTTTATCTGTTGACAAGCGTTCTGCTTGGTCAACAGTAATGCCATTACCTCTTGCCCAACCTTCAGCTGCTTTGGTTGGTTTACCTTCAGCGTCAAAGGCTTGAGCAATTGCAGGACCACGTTTTTCAATGGTTCTATCTGCTTGTGATTTCGCCATATTAGCGACTTTAATGGCTAAACGGCGAGGTGCTGCAAACCAAGATACATCACCATGAGTGATATTGGCGTTGTCCAGCTCTGCAGTAAAATTAGCAGCAAAAGATTCAGCTAAAGAACGAAGCGCTTTCGGCGGTAATTCTTCCGTGCCGATTTCCACGAGGAAAGTCTCAGTTGTCATGATAGCCTCTTACTTTTTACACATAGGGAAACCAAGCGCTTCGCGAGAAGCATAATATGCTTCAGCAACTGCTTTGGTTAAAGTACGGATACGTAAAATATAACGTTGACGTTCTGTCACTGAAATCGCTTTACGTGCATCCAATAGATTAAAGGTGTGTCCTGCTTTTAAGATACGTTCATAGGCAGGTAAAGGCAGAGGTTTTTCTAACTCTAACAACTCGCGAGCTTCTTTTTCATATTGTTCAAAGCAAGAGAATAAGAAGTCGACATCAGCATATTCAAAGTTATAGGTTGATTGCTCAACTTCATTTTGATGATAGATATCGCCGTAAGTGGTTTTACCTAATGGGCCATCACACCAAACTAAATCATAGACGCTGTCTACGCCTTGAATATACATGGCAAGACGCTCTAAGCCGTAAGTAATTTCGCCCGTAACCGGTTTACACTCTAATCCACCCACTTGTTGGAAGTAGGTAAATTGCGTCACTTCCATGCCGTTGAGCCAAACTTCCCAGCCTAAGCCCCAAGCACCTAATGTTGGGTTTTCCCAGTTATCTTCCACAAAACGAATATCATGGATTGTTGGGTCTAAACCTAACTCTCTTAATGAGCCAAGATACAGTTCTTGAATGTTATCAGGTGATGGCTTAATGATAACTTGGAATTGGTAATAGTGCTGTAAACGGTTAGGGTTTTCACCGTAGCGTCCGTCAGTTGGGCGACGTGAAGGTTGTACATAAGCCGCCGCAATAGGTTCTGGCCCTAATGCTCGTAAACAAGTCATTGGGTGTGATGTACCTGCACCCACTTCCATATCTAATGGTTGGACAATGGTACAGCCCTGGCGAGCCCAGTAATCCTGTAGTGTCAGGATAAGACCTTGAAAGGTTTTGGTATCAAACTTTTGCATGTTATATCCGCATGGCGATACATAGAATAAAAAGAAAGGTTTCAGTATACCTTCTAGACGAAAGATATACAGCAAGGAATGCGGGCAATTTTCCCTCGATCAAAAAAATAATCCTCTAATTGACTTTATGACTATGCTCAAAGAAATAGATTGAATTTTTTTTCATCTATTTACATGTATATTTATACAGTATATAAGTGGTGCTATTGAAAGTTATTGATAACAAGGAATGAGAGAATGAGCAAACAGCGTTGCGACTGGGTAACCCATGATCCTGATTATTTAGCATATCATGACGATGAGTGGGGGAAACCTGAACGAGATAAATACAAGCTTTTTGAAATGATTTGCCTTGAAGGTCAACAAGCTGGGTTGTCTTGGTATACTGTACTCAAAAAAAGAGCAGGTTATCGCCACTGTTTTTTGGGCTTTTCACCTGAAAAAATTGCCAAAATGACTGAGAACGATGTTGACGCGCTATTACAAGATCCCGCGATTATTCGCCATCGAGGAAAAATTAACGCCATTATTAATAACGCGCGTATTTTTATGACAATGGAAGAACAAGGTGAAGATTTTAGTCAGTTTATTTGGCAATTTGTTGATAATAAACCAATTGTTAATCAGTGGGATGATATATCTCAAGTACCTGCATCCACTGAAATCTCAGATAAGATGGCAAAAACGTTAAAGAAAAAAGGTTTTAAATTTGTTGGTACAACCACTTGTTACGCTTTTATGCAAGCCGTAGGTATGGTAAATGACCATATTCTCTCTTGTTTTTGTCGTCAAGAAGAGAGTGAAAACACCAATAAAAAGTAAAATGTGGGTTGAGTTATCTTTAACTTAAGAAGTTATTGGTTTTATATTTCAATATTTAAATCTGTATTAATATTCCTATTTTATCATTTCTATTATAACTATTGATGCAGATTAAAGCTCGCGGTATGGTATTTCTTAACGAGAAAGCAACATAGAAGATACCTGCAAAGATGACTCAACTATCACAATTTGGGCAAAAGTTTGCTCAGCATTCAGGCATTGCTCGCTTGATGCAAGATTTAAATGAAGGGATCCGTACACCCGGTGCTGTGATGTTAGGGGGAGGAAATCCAGCTCATATTCCTGAAATGGATAACTATTTTCGCCAGTTACTTAAAGAGATGACAGAAAATGGCACGTTAAGTGATGCCGTTTGTAACTATGATGGCCCGCAAGGCAAAGATGCGACGTTACAAGCGTTGGCGGCATGTTTAAAAGAGAAACTGGGTTGGAATATATCAGCAAAAAATATTGCATTAACCAATGGTAGTCAAAGTGCTTTTTTCTATTTGTTCAATTTATTAGGTGGCACAACCAAAGAGGGGAAAAAACGTAAAATTCTTTTTCCAATTGCCCCTGAATATATTGGTTACGCAGATTCAGGATTAGAAGAAGATCTGTTTGTTGCAAATAAGCCAACTATAGAAATGTTACCTAATGGCCAATTCAAATACCATGTTGATTTCGCTCATCTTGAGATCAGAGATGATATTGCGGCTATTTGTGTTTCAAGGCCAACAAATCCAACGGGGAATGTTATTACTGATGACGAAGTGGAGAAGCTAGAGGCTTTATCCAAGCGACATAATATTCCTCTGATTATAGATAATGCTTATGGCGTTCCTTTTCCGGGTATTATTTTTACCCAAGCCACACCTCGTTGGAATGACAACACTATTCTTTGTATGAGCTTGTCTAAGTTAGGCTTACCTGGCACACGTTGTGGCATTATCATTGCTAATGAAGAGCTAATTTCGGCTATCACAAATGTGAATGGCATTATTAGTCTTGCACCTGGTGGCATTGGTCCTGCAATGGCATTAGAAATGCTAAAACGTGATGATTTAATGCGATTATCTCAAGAGGTAATTGGGCCTTTCTATCATCAGCGTGTACTGGAAACGATTGATATTATCCGTCGTTATCTACCTGAGGATCGTTGTCTCATTCATAAACCTGAAGGTGCTATCTTTTTGTGGCTTTGGTTTAAAGATTTGCCTGTTTCTTGTGAAGAGCTTTATCGTCGTTTGAAAAAACGTGGTGTGTTAATGGTGCCTGGGCATTACTTTTTCCCGGGGTTAGAGGATTCATGGGAGCATGCTCATCAATGTATGCGTATGAATTACGTGCCTGAGCCTGAATTGATAGAGAAAGGAATAAAAATTCTGGCTGAAGAAATCGAGAACATCTATCAGCCAGTGAATATCTAATAAAAATGCCCCTTCAGCGAGAAGAAGGGGCAAAGACAATAACGAGGACTTTTGAGCATAAGTTTGACGGAAAGAAATTGATTACTAAAACGTTAGCAATCCGTCTCAATCTAAATTTCTTAGCACGAGAACTATTAAAACAGACATTTATAAAATCTATGGCTTAAATAAGAGCCATTCATAGCCTTAATTATCCCTCTGCTAAGCAAAATGTGGATTTTAGTAACATATTTAGTTCAACTGATTAATATATTTATTATTTTTGCTACAAAGTCCAGATTATAAGTGCCATTAATTGTGGTGTTATTATGCGTAAAAACATCGCTAAAGGATAAACGGTGGCATAAGAAAGAGCCGCAGCCCCACTTGAGCTGTGAATTGAGTTTGCAAAGGCCAATGCAGGAGGATCAGTCATTGAGCCTGCTAACATACCACAAAGACTTAAATAATTAAGTTTAAAGAAGACTCTGGCGATGACACCTACAATCAATAACGGTAATAGCGTAATAAGAATACCATAGCCAATCCAACTCAGTCCTTGACCATAAATTAAGGTTTCGACAAATTCACCGCCAGAGTTTAGTCCTACCACAGCAAGAAACATGACAATGCCCAATTCTCTCAATGCTAAGTTTGCGCTTGGGGGCATAAACCAATAGAGCTTACCAAATGTCCCAATACGCCCTAAAATTAAGGCAACAACAAGCGGACCACCAGCTAATCCCAATTTAAGTGCCACAGGAATACCGGGAATAAAAATAGGAATAGAGCCAAGTAAAACCCCTAATCCAATACCAATAAAAACGGGTAGCATTTGAACTTGTTCTAATTTTTGGCGAGCATTACCTAACAAGACAGTAATCGCTTCAATAGATTCGGGGCGACCAACAACATTAAGAATATCCCCGAACTGTAACATACTGTTATGACTTGGTATAAGTTCGATACCTGCACGATTTAATCGAGTGACTACGACATCGTATTTTCTTTTAAGATCAAGATCTTTTAAACGCTTGCTTAATACTGAATCGTTAGTGACAACGATCCGCACAGATTGCAGTAAATTTGTTGACGTTGAAAGTGACGCATCGACCTCTTCCCCTAATATAAGACGTACTTTATTGAGATCTTCTTTTGAACCAACAATATGCAGTAAGTCCCCTAATTGAATAATTGTTGATGGCATAGGTACCATAATGTTGTCTCCTCGTTTTAAACGTGAGCAGACGAGGGCATCTTCATTGAGTAAAGGAATGTCTTGCATTAATAGGCCATCTAAATTGGGATTTTTAATAGCAATATTAATGGTATGTAGTGTATCTTTAGTACTATTTTGTTGATTACTAAAGGCTTTTGCTTCTTCATCAATATTGATTTTAAAGAAGACACGAAGAAGCCACATAACGAGTAAAATGCCACAAATCCCCATAGGGTAAGCCATTGCATAACCCATTCCCATTTGTCCTACAGAGGTCGGGTCAACTTGCAAATCTGTCAGTATTTGTTGCCCTGCGCCCAAAGAGGGGGTATTAGTGACCGCACCAGAAAAAATACCCAAAATAATAGGCAAAGGAACATCAAACAAACGATAAATAGAGGCTGTTATTATTGAGCCGAGAAGAATAATTAAAATCGCAAATGCGTTTAGTTTTAAGCCTGAAACGCGTAGTGAAGAGAAAAAGCCAGGACCGACTTGGATACCAATCGTGTAAACAAAAAGAATAAGCCCAAATTCTTGAATAAAATGAAGTGTTTGTGCGTTAAGCGAAAAATTATAGTGCTGAGCAAAATGACCAATAATAATCCCACCAAAAAGAACACCGCCTATCCCTAAACTGACTCGATAGATTTTGATATTGCCAATCCAAAGACCTAGAGCGCCTGCTAATGACAACATCACCATTGTTAGTGCAATATCACTCATAAAAAAGATCCTGTACCTAAAAAAATAGAAATGAGAAAATTTGAGCTAAAACGATAAACCTATTTTGGCAAAGAACAATGAAAGCCGCTGTGTCTTATCGCACAGATTTAACATATATAGAGATCAAAAAAATAAAAAAGACAAATATAGAGTTAAAGTATTTATTTAAATAATGAGGGTTGAATTTTAATATCAGAGAAACATAATAATTAATAATATTATTATGTTTATTCTAATTAGAAAAAATGAGTCTTTTTACTAAACTTATTTAGTGATTAGAAAATTAAGCTGTTTTATATTATCTTTCTCTTGTTCTATAAGAGAAAACAGGTTTAACTATATGATAAAAAGCGTTGACTACAGATCTCGTTTTATAGGTGCCCTATGACATTCAGAACGACAAGTAAAAATTTAACATTACTCGTATTATTGGTGACATTACTGACAGGGTGTTCAAGTGTAATGACTCATGCAGGCCCGAATAAAGAACTTTATTCGGGAACAAAAAATAATATGACAATGTTAAAAGACAACGAAACAGGATGGGCAATGAAACCATTGGTTATTCTTGATCTCCCTTTTAGTGCAGTATTAGATACTTTATTATTACCTTATGATTATTATACTCAAGATGATGATAAAAGTGATAATTCGCCTAAAGAACGAATAAAAAGATTGGAAAGCACCACTGCAAATAATAATCATGAAAACAAGAATTAATATCAAATTAATGACTAAATACTAAATAAGTAATTATATTTAGTCATTATTTGTTTACTTTATTATTTATTTAGTACGGTTTCTTCTTTAGGACCAAACATTTTATTTAAGCTATTGAGCTCTTGCATTTCCTTTTCACATATTGCTTTTTGTTCTGTCAGAGATGCTGCCATTATCCGTTTTTTGCTTTGCTCAAAATTTCCTTTAATCTCCGGCATATTGTGCTTCAGATCTTCTCTTTGAGAGATGTACTGAATAAATTTATCAGCCTCTTTAAAGTACACTCGACAAGCATGAGTCGTGGATGCTTGAGCTGGAAGTGCAGTCGACAATAAAAGTAATACAACACCCCACCAACATTGTTTCATTCTCTAAACTACCTACCTTATTTGACGTAAGGCAATTATATAAAAAGTACATTAATTAGACGATAATAATTGAGAATAAATTTGTTATTTTTTTTCATTTTGTCTCTATAGAGTAAAGAAAACCATAGTAAAGCGAAGAAAGGGAAATAGGCTTGTTACAATAACTTTAAAATACACATCGTTTTTATGATAAAAAGTTAAAAATCAATCGTTTTGGTTGAAAACCATACGAACAGTCAGGAGATACTAAAAAAGTATTGACGCAGTGGGTTTCTGGCAGTAAGATGCACCTCGTTTTCGGCGAGTAGCGCAGCCTGGTAGCGCAACTGGTTTGGGACCAGTGGGTCGGAGGTTCGAATCCTCTCTCGCCGACCATATTAAGAAACCCCGCTTTTAAAGCGGGGTTTTGTCGTTCTAGTCCCTAGAAATTAGGTTGATACATTTCGATGTATCAGATCTTCGCCTTTCTTTTTTCGCCATATTGGCATCCTCTTTGGCTTATTTTATATCGCGTCGGGTACTCCGTTTTTTTATTAAGCTCAAAAACAGAAATTCGTGGAAATATTTTCCATAATAAAGATAATTATTTGATGAATTGTGCTTTTGATTTGGCAACGATGATAAAGTCGTTCAGTTATTAGGCTTATTGGAGGAATACTTTTATTTATTCTTAATGAGAAGCCTAGATCATCAGCTCAATTCTCTTTTTATGGGCAATGGAACTTCTGATAATCCTCAAAAAATATGAATTTTCTACTATTAAAGGATCAAAACTATTAATAACACACTGAATTTAATGGTCCTGTTTAGTTTAGTGATTTGTTAAGTTCGGTATTTTGGTTGTTTTACTCTAATGATTTTATTTGTATCAAAGTCAGGCCCCTCTAATCGTACGGTGATTTTTCTTCTATAACAGAATAAAGCACCAAATTCTTTGTTTCATTTCAAAATATTCGTTCAATATTTAAGCGGTTAATCACAAATTACCGCTTTTTTTAAAACAGTCATTTCACTTAAGGATTTCTTAATACGTAGTTTTATTGACTAGATATTAGCCAGAGACTTATTTTTTTATTCTGAGTTTGTTCGATATTTGTTTCATTTGTGTTTATAACGGGTTCTTTTTACTGCGTAGACCCTTATTGACGTAAGGGGATACAGTTGGTTAATTGAACAATGACAAAATAAAAAGGTATTCCGTTTTTAAACAGGAAACCAAAACACAACAGAACAATGTCGGAGAGTAATGATGAAAAGCTCCAAAAAACAGACAGGAATTTTAACCGCCACAATCGGGCTACTTGCATTAGCTGTTTCTGCGGGAGTGCAGGCAAAAACATTAGTATATTGCTCCGAAGGTTCGCCTGAAGGATTTAACCCTCAGTTATTTACCTCGGGAACGACTTATGACGCAAGTTCAGTGCCTATTTATGACCGCTTAGTCGAATTTAAACTGGGTACAACGGAAATCATTCCAGGGCTCGCTGAAAGTTGGGATGTGAGTGATGATGGTAAGGTATATACCTTCCATTTACGTAAAGGTGTAAATTGGCACAGTAGTAAAACCTTTAAGCCAACTCGTGAATTTAATGCCGATGACGTAATGTATACTTTTATGCGTCAAATGGATCCAAAACATCCTTACCATAAAGTGTCAGGTGGCAGTTATGAATACTTTACTGGCATGGATATGAACAATATGATCGAGAAAATCGAGAAAGTTGATGATCATACCGTTCGTTTCGTTTTAACACGTTCAGAAGCGCCTTTTATTGCTGATATGGCGATGGACTTTGCATCTATATTATCTGCGGAATATGCCGATAATATGATGAAAGCAGGAACACCTGAAAAAGTCGACTTAGATCCTATCGGAACAGGTGCTTTCCAATTACTGCAATACCAAAAAGATTCTCGTATTCTTTATAAAGCCAATGACCAATATTGGGGTAAAAAACCAGATATTGATCGTTTAGTCTTCTCTATTACACCTGATGCTTCTGTGCGTTACGCTAAATTGCAAAAAGGTGAATGTCAGGCAATGCCTTATCCTAATCCTGCCGATATCGCGAAGATGAAACAAAATAGCGATATCAATCTGTTAGAACAGCCAGGCTTAAACGTAGGTTATATCTCATTTAATGTTGAGAAAAAGCCACTGGATAACCAAAAAGTTCGTCAAGCGTTAAGCATGGCAGTGAATAAAGACGCCATTATTGAGGCTGTTTATCAAGGAGCTGGTCAAAAAGCCAAAAACCTTATACCACCAACTATGTGGGGTTATAACGATGAGATCGTTGATTATGAATATAACCCTGAAAAAGCGAAAGCACTGTTAAAAGAAGCTGGTTTGGCAGATGGCTTTACCATCGATTTATGGGCAATGCCAGTACAACGCCCTTATAATCCAAATGCACGTCGTATGGCTGAAATGGTACAGGCGGATTGGGAAAAAATTGGTGTTAAAACCAAGATTGTGAGTTATGAGTGGGGTGAGTATCTCAAACGTGCTAAATCCGGTGAACATCAAGCTGTTATGATGGGATGGACAGGTGATAATGGGGATCCAGATAACTTTTTTGCTACACTCTTTAGCTGTGCGGCAAAAGAACAAGGGTCGAACTATTCAAAATGGTGTTACAAACCTTTTGAAGATCTGATCCAGCCAGCGCGGATCACCGCTGATCACGACAAACGAGTTGAACTCTATAAGCAAGCTCAAGTTGTTATGCATGATCAAGCCCCAGCATTGATCATTGCTCACTCAACTGTTTATGAACCAGTGAGTAAAAAAGTGGAGAACTATGTGGTTGATCCATTAGGCAAACATCACTTCGAGAATGTCTCTCTGAAATAACAGTAATACCTTACTTTAGTACGGTGTCTTTCTTTGAGAAAGGCACCGCTATTCCATAATAAAGAATACATTCAGTACACTGTGGGCGCAGGGGACTTTCCCCTGATTTATCAGCGCTGTCTTTTAGCTGATGTTTGAAAAGAGAATATAGGATATGCTGCAATTTATCCTTCAACGTTTGGGACTTGTGATCCCTACGTTTATCGGAATTACATTACTTACGTTTATTTTCGTGCATCTTATTCCGGGTGATCCGGTCATGATTATGGCGGGTGAGCGTGGATTATCTCCAGAGCGCCATGCTTATTTAATGGCAGAATTAGGGTTAGATAAACCTTTATGGCAACAATATCTCAATTACCTTAATGGAATTTTCCATGGTGATTTGGGCATTTCATTAAAAAGCCGTATCCCTGTTTGGGATGAATTTTTACCTCGTTTTAAAGCGACACTAGAACTTGGCGTTTGTGCCATGATTTTTGCAATTGCTGTCGGCATCCCTGTGGGGGTTCTAGCGGCGGTTAAACGCGGTTCTATTTTTGATCATACCGCTATTAGTGTGTCACTAGCAGGCTATTCCATGCCAATTTTCTGGTGGGGAATTATGCTTATTATGCTGGTGTCTGTGAAATTAGATTTAACGCCCGTATCAGGGCGACTTGCTGATAGTGTCTTTTTAGATGATAGCAATCCATTAACTGGCTTTATGCTCATTGATACTTTTATTTGGGGAGAAGAAGGCGATTTCATTGATGCAGTCCATCATATTATTTTACCTGCCATTGTATTAGGAACCATTCCTTTAGCGGTTATTGTGCGTATGACTCGCTCATCCATGCTTGAAGTATTAGGTGAAGATTATATTCGAACGGCAAGAGCAAAAGGTTTAAGTCGTGCTCGTGTCATTCTTATTCATGCATTGCGTAACGCGATGTTGCCTGTTGTTACTGTTATTGGATTACAAGTCGGTACGATGTTAGCTGGTGCTATTTTAACGGAGACTATTTTCTCATGGCCAGGTTTAGGTCGCTGGCTAATTGATGCCTTACAACGACGAGACTACCCCGTTGTTCAAGGTGGTGTGCTTTTAATTGCAACGATGATTATCTTTGTCAATCTGTTGGTTGATGTTCTTTATGGCATTGTGGATCCGCGTATTCGCCATAAAAAATAAGGAATGCATAATGACTGAAAATAAAGTTATACCGGTCATCAATGCACCGGCACCTATGACACCGTTCCAAGAGTTTAGGCACTATTTTAAACAAAATAAGGGCGCAGTTGTTGGGTTGATTTATATTGTAATTATGTTGCTGATTGCGTTATTTGCGGGCTTCCTTGCACCTCACGCACCGAATGAGCAATTTCGTGATTTCTTATTAGCACCTCCTGTTTGGCAAGAGGGAGGTAGTTGGCAATTTATTTTAGGAACCGATGATGTTGGCCGAGATATTCTTTCTCGCTTGATGTTTGGTGCTCGCCTTTCATTATTAGTTGGCTGTATCGTGGTGGTGCTATCACTGATCTTAGGGATTATTCTAGGATTGGCTGCTGGTTATTTTGGTGGACTTGTTGATATCGGCATTATGCGAGTGGTCGATATTATGCTGGCATTACCAAGTTTATTACTGGCATTAGTGCTAGTGGCCATCTTTGGACCTTCAATCGTCAATGCGTCTATTGCACTGACTTTTGTTGCTTTACCTCATTACGTTCGATTAACACGTGCCGCTGTTTTAATTGAAGTAAATCGTGACTATGTCATTGCTTCTCGCGTCGCAGGTGCGGGTTCAATGCGTCAAATGTTTATTAATATCTTACCTAACTGTCTTGCACCTTTAATTGTTCAAGCGTCTTTAGGCTTTTCTAATGCAATTTTAGATATGGCAGCATTGGGCTTTTTAGGTATGGGCGCTCAGCCACCAACTCCTGAGTGGGGAACTATGTTATCTGACGTGTTGCAGTTTACGCAAAGTGCATGGTGGGTTGTGACGTTCCCTGGTCTTGCTATTTTGTTTACTGTACTTGCCTTTAACTTAATGGGTGACGGTTTACGAGATGCGCTTGATCCGAAATTAAAGCAGTAACGGAGTAAAAAGATGGCACTATTAAATATTAATCAATTATCTGTTCACTTCGGTGATGAAGATACTCCGTTTAAAGCGGTAGACAGAATTAGCTATCAGGTTGAAGAAGGGCAAGTTGTTGGCATTGTTGGAGAGTCTGGTTCAGGTAAATCGGTGAGCTCACTGGCTATTATGGGGCTGATTGATTTTCCAGGTCGAGTGACGGCGCAAGAGCTTTATTTTGATGGACGAGATCTTATGAAAATTTCTGAATCAGAGCGTCGAAACCTTGTAGGTGCAGATGTTGCGATGATTTTCCAAGATCCGATGACCAGTTTAAACCCCTGTTTTACTGTCGGCTATCAAATCATGGAAGCATTAAAAGTCCATCAAGGTGGAAGCCGTAAAACTCGTAAGCAACGCGCTATTGACCTTTTAACGCTGGTGGGGATCCCAGATCCCGCTTCTCGTTTAGATGTATACCCGCATCAACTTTCTGGCGGTATGAGCCAGCGAGTGATGATTGCAATGGCGATTGCTTGTCGCCCTAAATTATTGATTGCAGATGAACCCACAACGGCACTGGATGTCACTATTCAGGCACAGATCATTGAGCTTCTACTTGATTTGCAAAAGCAAGAAAATATGGCACTGGTGCTTATTACGCATGATTTAGCGTTAGTCGCTGAAGCTGCTGACACCATTATTGTGATGTATGCGGGACAAGTGGTGGAATCAGGGAAAGCGTCTGAAATTTTCAAATCGCCTCGCCATCCTTACACGCAGGCATTATTAAGAGCACTTCCAGAGTTTGCGAATAATAAAGCGCGATTAGCATCACTGCCGGGTGTTGTGCCTGGTCGTTATGATAGGCCAACGGGATGCTTACTTAATCCCCGTTGTCCTTATGCTCATGATGAATGCTATAAAACTGAACCAGCCCTAAAAGAATTGGGGAACCACCGCGTGAAATGCCATACACCGTTAGATAATACAGGGAGACCTACTCATGGCTGAAGTTAATCCCAATGTCACGACGCCCTTATTAAAGGCGGTCAATTTAGCCAAATATTACAGTGTTAAAGGTGGACTGTTTTCAAAAGAGAAAACGGTGAAGGCGCTTGATGGTGTTTCATTTGAGTTAGAACGTGGTAAAACCTTGGCGGTTGTCGGTGAATCAGGATGTGGAAAATCGACGTTAGGTCGATTATTAACCATGATTGAAATCCCGACTTCGGGAGCGCTTTCTTATCGTGGGCAAGATCTGTTAATTAAAGATAAATCCGCAGAGAAATTACGTCGCCAAAAGATCCAAATTGTATTTCAAAATCCTTATGGATCATTAAATCCTCGTAAAAAAGTCGGACAAATTTTAGAAGAGCCTCTATTGATCAATACAACACTTAATGCTTCTGAGCGCAAAGAAAAAGTATTATCAATGATGGCAAAAGTAGGCTTAAAAACAGAGCATTATAGCCGATACCCTCACATGTTTTCTGGTGGTCAACGTCAGCGTATTGCTATTGCACGTGGTTTAATGCTTGAGCCCGACATTGTGGTGGCGGATGAACCGGTTTCAGCTCTCGATGTTTCCGTGCGTGCTCAAGTACTGAATTTAATGATGGATCTTCAACAGGATATGGGGCTTTCTTACGTCTTTATTTCCCATGATCTTTCCGTTGTTGAGCATATTGCGGATGAAGTGATTGTGATGTATTTAGGCCGTTGTGTAGAAAAAGGAACGAAGACACAAATTTTTGAAAATCCTCAACATCCTTATACACAAGCCTTACTATCAGCAACACCAAGATTAACACCTGAATTAAGACGTGAACGTATCAAACTCACAGGGGAATTGCCAAGTCCGTTAAATCCACCAATAGGGTGTGCTTTTGCCGCGCGTTGCCGTCGTGCGTTTGGTCCATGTAGTCAATTACAGCCCACTTTAAAAGATTATAATGGTCAACTTATTGCTTGCTTCGCTGTTGAGCAAGATAATATGGTGTTTTAAATAACAAAGAGAGTAACTAATTAAACGGCGCAATATATATATTATATTGCGCTTCTGTTTTATTAATAATATTTAACTAATTTTGATTGAATAATCTGATTATGATTTAATAAATATTAAATTTTATTTTTATATAAAATTTTAAAACACTATTGATATTAAAAATAAAAAACACTTCCTATTATAAAACGTCATCACTTTATTTTGTTTTGTAACATCTTAATAAGATTTTTATAGATTTAAATTTTAGAGAGTATCATATTTTTTAGTGAATTATATTATTCATCAATATAGAATATCAATATTATGACTTAAAAAGTGAAATTGAACTTCTATTTTCATTTTACTATTTTTATCTTACAACTATACTCAAATAATAATAATTATATATTTATCTACTTTCATTTTAATGGATAGGGCGTTTTTATCGCGCTATTTTCTTTATTGAGGGTGATACATAACCTAAAAAATACAGTATAATCACTCTGTTCAAGTATGTATATTGGAAATAGCAATGATGAAACCTCATCTTAAACATTCATTAACAATAAAACAGATGGCTGCAGTTGCGGGCGTTACGTTGGTGACTATTGCTATTTTTATCAGTATTCAACTTATTTATTTGATAGATCAACGTCGTGAAGATTATCAAAATCAGCTTTTTAATGCGGGTGTCAGTATCCAACAGCCACTCGCTGATGCATTGTTACGATCAGATTTAAATGATGCCAAAAAACAGATAATTGGGTTAAAAGCCACTGGTATTCTCGGTAAAGCGATTGTCATGCAACCTGAAAATATTCAAGTGATGAGCTTAGATTTTGCACCCAAAAAGGAAGTTTCTGATTTCTCAAGTTGGCTTTTTGGCATTCCTGTTGAAACCGTTGTGCCATTGCAACCATTAGGCATTACGTCAACGGATGATAAATCCTATACTGGCTATCTTATTTTACAAGCTGACACAAACCGCTTTTATCGTTTTGCCAGCAATACTGTCGCATTAATGTTAACAACATATCTGTTGATGGGGCTTATTCTGACAGTTGCTATTAGTTGGTGTATCAATCGTATTGTGGTGAAACCTTTACGCCAAATCGCCGTTACTCTTAATAAAGATAGCCAGGTTTCAGCTTTATCTTGCCCAGAATCACATCGTGATGATGAGATTGGTTTGCTGGTTAAAGGATATAATCATCAAAAATCTGATCGAAAATTGCCGAAGGTCTGAACCTTCTTACGCCATAATGAGTCTAATCACTATAGTGATTTCATTTCATGTTTCTGTGGTGACAAAGAATGATAATACAAAAAATAGACATTAAACATCTCACATGTCTTTTGGCGCTTATTGTTAAACCTCATAAGTGGTTTAATACCAAGGATTAATAAAACAGAGGTTCACATGCAGGGTGTAATGACACGAATTTTATTGGGAAGCGTTATGTTTGGCGCTGTTGTTTGTCAAGTTCAAGCTGAAGCTTTACAGCCTGATCCCGCTTGGCAAGAAGGGCGACTAGCAAATGGTTTTCAGTGGCAAATTTTACAAACACCGCAACGCCCTAATGATAGAATACAAATTCGCTTATTAGTGAATACTGGTTCTTTATCAGAGAAAAGCAGTGAAACGGGTTTTTCATCCTTGGTGTCTAAACTCAATGTATTGGAAAATACAGGCCTTACACCTGAAAAACGTGATAATTTATGGAAAAATGCATTAGATCCAGATTACCCGTTACCTCCAATGATCGTTTCATACGATTTTACGGTTTATAATTTAAGTCTACCAAATAACCAACCTGAACTATTAAAAGATGCTTTTGCATTACTAGCCGGTATTACTAAACCCGCACAATATACTGAAAATGCAGTTCGTAATGCGATTCAGTCACCACTTCCTGTTGCGACATTTCCGCTTAATATTGAAGATCCTATCTGGCGCTCACGCCTTGAAGGTTCTAACCTAAAAGGCCATAATCCAGGTAAACCTGTTAATCAATCTGTGAATACGAAAGAATTGTCGGATTATCAACAGCGTTGGTATACCCCTGATATGATGACGCTTTATATTGCAGGTAATGTTGATAATCGAGTATTAACCGAAAGTATTAATCAGGCATTTTCATCTCTATCTGGTAAGCGAGTCACTCCTGTCCCTGTGCCGATGCTTGCAGATATGAAGCCTGAAACGTTATATGTACAAGAATCAATGCGGGCTAAAGACCAAATTTCGTTAATTTGGGATTTAGATTGGTCGCCAGTAAAAGACTCTGATACGTTAAATAAATATTGGTTAAGCGACTTAGCTCGCGAAGTGATTTTTGTGCATTTAGGTCGTAGCCTTGAACAACGTAAAGAAAATGACAGCACACAAATTAACATTGATTGTCGAGTACAATATCAGCGCGCAAGTTGTTCTTTAAATATCGATACTGCGACAGCGAATATCCCAGCATTAGCATCATGGGTGGGGGAAGAACTGGGCCGTTTGCGTAATCAAGGGATTAGTGATGAGTTGTATCAAGAACTCCAACAAGAGAAGCAACTTCAACTAACACAGCTGTTTGCTCGTTATGCAAAAACCAGTACGGCTCTTTTAATTAATCAGCGTTTGTTATCACAACAAAGTAATATTATTGATATTCCTCCAGAACAATATCAACGTTTACGCCAAGCGTTTTTAGCGGGTTTAACCAAAGAGACATTAAATCAGGAGCTATCTAGAGTATTATCTGAAGATATTACTTTTGTATTAACACAAAGTGGTGAAACACCTACTGTAAATTTAGGTGAATTGCGTATTCAATTTGAAAAGCAAGTTCATCCAGAAACGGCGAATGCGCCGACTCCAGCTGTTACGCAAAATATAACTGTGGAACCGACAGCAAAGAAAGAGTGATAAAACAAGAATAGGCGAGTATTGAATATATATGAGTCATAAAATAAAAAGCCAAAAGTGTATTCATAACATTTTTGGCTTTTTATTGTTTATTATTAAAGACGTTTAAATGCTTCTTTAATAATAGCGATTAAATCTTCACGAGTATTTCTTTGAGTTGTAAATCCTGCAATAGCAATCTGTTTTTCAGGTAAATAATAAGCAACAGAGCCCCAGTAACCTAGGTGATAATAAAGTGTACCTAGGCTAGTTTCTTCAGCCATCAATCCTAAGCGGTAATTTGCAGCACCTGTATGTGAACCTTGCCATTTCATCTCTTTTAAAGTTGATGGATGTGAGTAAACCCTATCTTCAAAAAGATCAGCTGTAAATTTAGCTAACTCAAGTGTTGTCATCACTAATCCACCCCCTCCAAAAGTATCCATGGAGGCGTCAATATAAGTGCCTTCATGTTCACCTGTAAATTGTCTAGCGCGAGTTTTTAGGGGGATGGGGGAAGGTTCTAAATCCTCCCACCACGTTTGTGGTAAGTTTAAGTCTTGAAAATGCAATAATTCACGAACTGCTGTAGCCATGTTTTTTCTCATAAATTGAGAAAGAATATCGCCTAATAAGATGTAGCCAGTATCGGAATAAATAAAACGTTTACCCGCAGGAATAACAGGAAAACCTTGTTCAGCATAATGCGCTATCTGCTCTTCGCGCGTCCATTTATGAGACGGGTTATTAATAACTTTTACAAGGTAAGCGTCATTAGCGTGATCAAATAAACCACTACTGTGGCTTAATAAATGGCGTAATGTGATAGTGTTAAGATCATATCCAAGTTCTGATAATGTTCGTTGATAACGGGGATTTAGATATTTGGTGATATCATCATCAAGAGACAGCGCATCTTGTTCCCATAAGCGTAAAAAAGCCGCGGCAAGAAAGGTTTTTGTATTGCTTGCGATTCGAAAAGGAGTATCTACAGTTAATTTCTTCTGAGTACTTTCATCGGAGAATCCATGTGCCATACCAAAAGGGTATTGAACACCGGCGCCTGTAATATAGATAGCACTCGCTGAGGGTAAGGCATGAAAAGCATCAGTCATTGATTGAACCATAGTTACTTCCTTATCTATCAGGAAAATAATCAGTAAAAAGGGTGTACTTGGCACCCTTTATTTAAATATCACAGTTATTCTTTATTTATTTTTTGCCGTTGCCCGTAATTCTGTTACGGTTTTACCGCCTATTCCCCAATTATCTGTTTCTACTTCATCAATGACGACAACGGTAGTTGCTGGGTTTTTACCTAACACATCAACCAGAAGTTGTGTTGCGCCCGCAATGAGTTGCTCTTTTTGCTCTGCGGTTGCACCTTCGCGTGTAATTTTAATATTAACGTATGGCATTGTTTTTCCTTATGACGTTATTAATAGGTGGTTAATGTAGGGAATTAACCATGTTGTTTTATCATAAATTTAAGATGTTGATTGCGTTTCAGCCAACTGTTCTTTGCGCATATTTGGGCCATCGGTAGCGATCCATGCTGCACAAAAGAGGGTTAATCGGGCAAAAAAGTAGAAGAAAGCCATTAAGCCTATTACTGAACCGAATGCGGCACCTGAAGGTGAACTGGCAATTCTTGGTAACATCCATGTCATTACTGATTTCAAAATTTCAAAACCGATGGCGGCGATAAGCGTACCTTTGATCAGAGAGATTCGCTTAGGTTGATGGCGAGGTAAGATCCACAATATCCATAAGAATAGTAAATAATTTGCAGTAATGGAGATCGTCAAGCCAATGGTCGTCCATGCAGGCGTTAACCACTCAATACCATCTAACCCCAATGTATGAACAATCATTCTTTGAGCGGAGCCTGCTACTGAAGTCAGCGTAATAGTTACAATTAATGCGAAAAGTAAGCCAATAAGTGCTAAGAAATCACGGAAATAGCGGAAATAGATTTTTTCTTGCTCTTCTTTATTTCTTTCCCAAACGGGGCGTGATTGTGCCAAAATGGCCTGACGCAAGTTACCGACCCAATTAACACCAGAATAAAGAGCAATAGCTAAACCGGTTAAACCGACGGTTGTACGTTGACGAACAGCGGTATCAATACTTTGTTGAACGGTTGCTGCCAATGTTGGATCGTCGATACTATTTGCTACACCGGTAATTAATTTAGCGAGTAAATCAGGATTTGAGGCTAAAATAAAACCCGCACAGGCAAAGGAAAGCATTAATACAGGAATTAATGATAAAAATGAAAAATAAGTGATTGCCGCACCAAACTGGTTTCCCATCCTATCAGTGAAGCGTTCTGCTGCACGAATAAGGTGCGCAATAAAAGGAATACGGGTTACAAAATTACTGATTTTTATCCCAATACCGATGGCTTTTTTTCCTCCATCGAGCCCTTTTTCCAGCCCCTTTTTGAGTGGCTGAGTCAGTTGAGTTTTTTCATTTGCTGTTTTTTGTTGCTGCTCTTCTGACATATATCCTCTTTAATTAGATCAGTCCATTTTTAATAAATTAGTGACACTACTTTAGTTTCTACTCAAAAATAGCATAGCTTAATTTCTATTACATACCTTATGCTTATTATAATTAGCCTCTGATTTAGATGATGTAATTGCTTGTTCTGGTTTAAGTGTAGATGATGCACTATTAAAATGTGATAACCTTGGTTTAATAAGAAATGGCTACTCACTTATTGTTTTATTCTGTATTTCACAGATAAATAAGGAGTAGGCATTAATTTATGGTGATAATTATTTTGTCAGTAGATTTAATTCATCTTCAATAGCTTTTAATTCCGCTTTTTCTTCTGCCAGTTTTCTTTCTTGTTTGGCGATTTTATCCGGATCACCTTTAAGTTGTGCTTCTTTTAATTCGAGCTCACGCTCTTTAATGTCCAGTTGTTTTTCACGTAATTCAAGGCGCGTGTTTTCAACTACTTTTTCTGGTGTGCAATAGCGTTCAACATTTTGTAATGCTCGTTCTAAGCCTTGTATACGGTATTGATTACCATGTGCTTTTGCGTATTCCATCTGTTTTTGGATATTTTGTTTTTTTATCTCACAACCATTGGTTAATCTGTCTGCGTAAGCGTGACTTGTTAGTAAGCTTAAGGCTACGGCAGTAAAAAGTAATTTTTTCATCTTTCAATCCTATTTAAACTTAAGTGAAATATGGACTTATCATAGCGACTGAACACTGAGACACAACGTTTCTTTCGCTTTCAATGAAGAAGTTCGGCTTTTTCTGATACACTGAGCTTAATCAAGCTTTCAGAGTAAATTCACTACTAAGCTATACTTATTTCTAACGGAAGATAAAGAATGCTGAGCTATCGCCATAGTTTTCATGCTGGCAACCACGCCGATGTTTTAAAACATATTGTTCAAACACTCATCATTGAGTCTTTAAAAGATAAAGAAAAACCATTTCTTTATCTTGATACTCATGCTGGCGCTGGACGTTATCAATTAACCAATGCTCATGCGACTCGCACCGGCGAATATCTAGAAGGGATTGCTCGCTTATGGCAACAAGATGAGGTGCCGGAGCTTATTTTACCTTACCTTGAAGCAGTTGGAGAATTAAACTCAAATGGTGAACTACGTTATTACCCTGGTTCTCCTTTATTAGCTGGAAAACTCTTAAGAGAACAAGATTCTCTGGTGTTAACTGAATTACATCCAACGGATTTTCCTCTATTACGTACCGAGTTTTCTCGTGATCCACGCGTTCGTGTTTTTCGTGAAGATGGCTTTGGTCAATTGAAATCTAAATTACCACCAGCAAGTCGTCGTGGATTCGCATTAATTGATCCTCCTTATGAGCTTAAACAAGATTATTCCGCTGTAGTGAAAGGTGTTGTGGAAGGTCATAAACGCTTTGCAACGGGTACATATGCAATTTGGTATCCCGTGGTTCATCGCCAGCAAATTAAACGTATGCTAAAAGAGCTTGAAGCAACAGGCATTCGTAAAATCTTACAAATTGAGTTAGCAGTAAAACCCGATAGTGATCAATTAGGTATGACCGCATCAGGCATGATTGTGATTAATCCGCCTTGGAAGCTAGAGTCACAAATGAAATCAATATTACCTTGGTTACATAAAGCCTTAGTTCCTGAAGGTATTGGTCATACATTGGTTGAATGGGTTGTACCTGAATAAGTCTTTTTATTATTGTTTTTGCCTATCACTGTAAAAGCTAAAATCTGACGAGCGATGTGTTAAATTTAGTCATAATAGACTTTATGACGTGAAAGATTTAGCCTGTGAGTTACCTATTTTTCTACAGATAAATGGATCAGAGAAATGACGAGCAAACATTACGATTATATCGCCATTGGTGGCGGTAGTGGCGGTATTGCATCAATTAATAGAGCAGCAATGTATGGTCAGAAATGCGCATTAATTGAAGCGAAAGCATTAGGTGGCACTTGTGTTAACGTGGGTTGTGTACCTAAAAAAGTGATGTGGCATGCAGCACAAATTGCCGAAGCTATTCATCAATATGGCCCAGATTATGGTTTTGAAACGACGGTTAACCGTTTTGATTGGGATACCCTTATCAGCAGCCGTTCTGCTTATATTGACCGTATTCACCAATCTTATGACCGTGTCTTAGGTAATAATAAAGTTGATGTTATCCAAGGTTTTGCTCGTTTTGTTGATGCTCATACCATCGAAGTCAATGGTGAAAAAATCACGGCTGATAATATTCTGATTGCAACAGGAGGACGTCCTGTTCAGCCTGCTATTCCAGGTGCTGAATATGGTATTAATTCAGATGGCTTCTTTGAATTAAAGACGTTACCAAAACGCGTTGCAGTTGTTGGTGCGGGGTATATTGCCGTAGAACTGGCAGGTGTGCTAAATGCCTTAGGGAGCGAAACGCATCTATTTGTACGTAAACATGCTCCACTGCGTAATTTCGACCCATTAATCGTTGAAACATTATTAGAAGTAATGGAGAGTGAAGGGCCTAAGCTACATACACAGGCTATTCCTAAAGCGGTTATCAAAAATGCAGATGGCAGTTTAACGCTACAATTGGAAAATGGTACAGAACAAACTGTCGATACTTTAATTTGGGCAATTGGCCGTGAGCCTGCAACGGATAACCTCAATCTGGCAGCAACGGGTGTTGAATTAGACGAAAAAGGCTATATCAAAGTTGATAAATTCCAAAATACCAATATTAAAGGAATTTATGCGGTAGGCGATAACACCGGTGCGGTTGAATTAACCCCGGTTGCGGTTGCTGCAGGCCGTCGCCTATCAGAGCGTTTATTTAACAATAAACCGAATGAGCACCTAGATTATTCGAATATTCCTACGGTTGTCTTTAGCCATCCTGCGATTGGCACTGTTGGTTTAACTGAGCCTCAAGCGGTTGAGCAATACGGTGCTGATCAGGTCAAAGTCTACAAATCTTCATTTACTGCAATGTATAGCGCAGTGACACGTCATCGTCAGCCTTGTCGTATGAAACTTGTTTGTGTGGGGGCCGATGAAAAAATTGTTGGTATTCACGGTATTGGTTTTGGTATGGATGAAATGCTACAAGGTTTTGCGGTTGCACTGAAAATGGGTGCAACGAAAAAAGACTTTGATGATACGGTGGCCATTCATCCAACAGCTGCGGAAGAATTTGTTACGATGAGATAAGCCGTTAATACAGCTTACTTTTATTATTACATGAAAAGCTAGAGTTAACCCTCTGGCTTTTTTTATTGAAAAATTTGCACCTATCCTCGTTTCGTTTCCAACTCAAACACACTCTTTTCTATTTATTTTCAAAAAGCATATTCGTCTGTGTACTGACCAATAAACCAGTTATTAAGTAAAATTACTTACTTTGTGAAAAAGAAGGTCATTACATAGACAATATCAATTTTTTATTTTGTGTAATTGTGCGGTGTGTTTTGCTGGTTTTGTAAACAATTATTTACAAGACGACATGCGGATTTGTATCAAAATGTTAATAAAATAAACAATTATATTTTTCATCTGTAATCATATTATTTATTATAATATCCTTATTTATCATTAAGTAATATCAATTATATCAAAAAATAACTATCTCTAAGTGGCCGTTTTTTATGAAAAAAAACGATTAAAGTAACCATATTGTATTCATGGATATTATTGCTGAAGTAAATGATTAACAAATAATTATATTTATTAACAATATAATGAACTATGGTAATATTCAGTTTTAAAGCAATAAATGAATAACATTATAAATATAAATGGTAAATCCATTACTGAGGTAGAAGATGAAAATTTCAAGGAGAAAGCTGCTTTTAGGTGTTGGTGCTGCGGGTGTTTTAGCCGGTGGTGCCGCATTAGTTCCAATGGTTCGCCGTGATGGTAAATTCGTTGAAGCTAAATCTAGAGCATCGTTTGTCGAAGGTACAGAGGGTGCTCTGCCTAAAGAGTCTGATGCCGTGATTATTGGTGGCGGTATTCAAGGTATCATGACGGCTATCAACCTTGCAGAACGTGGTATGAGTGTTACCATTTTAGAAAAAGGCGAGATTGCGGGTGAGCAATCAGGCCGTGCATACAGCCAAATTATTAGTTATCAAACATCACCAGAAATTTTCCCATTACACCATTACGGGAAAATCTTATGGCGTGGAATGAACGAGAAAATTGGTGCTGATACCAGTTATCGTACACAAGGTCGTGTAGAAGCACTTGCTGATGAAAAAGCGTTTGATAAAGCACAAGCGTGGATCAAAACAGCAAAAGAATCTGCAGGATTTGACACACCATTGAATACTCGCATTATTAAAGGTGACGAGTTATCAAACCGCCTTGTTGGAGCCCAAACACCATGGACTGTTGCTGCTTTTGAAGAAGATTCAGGCTCTGTTGATCCAGAAACAGGCACACCAGCATTAGCGCGTTATGCTAAACAAATCGGCGTAAAAATCTATACCAACTGTGCAGTAAGAGGCATCGAAACAGCAGGTGGTAAAATTTCTGATGTTGTAACAGAAAAAGGTGCAATTAAAACATCTCACGTTGTGCTTGCTGGTGGTATTTGGTCACGTTTATTTATGGGTAACATGGGCATTGATATTCCAACGCTGAATGTTTACTTATCACAACAACGTGTATCAGGTGTGCCGGGCGCCCCTCGTGGTAACGTACATTTACCAAACGGAATTCACTTCCGTGAGCAAGCTGATGGTACTTATGCTGTCGCGCCACGTATTTTCACAAGTTCTATTGTGAAAGATAGCTTCTTGTTAGGGCCGAAGTTCATGCACCTATTAGGGGGTGGTGAATTGCCATTAGAATTCTCTATCGGTGAAGACTTATTTAATTCATTCAAGATGGCAACATCTTGGAAATTAGATGAAAAAACACCGTTCGAACAATATCGCATTGCAACGGCAACACAAAATACTGAGCACTTAGATGCGGTATTCCAAAGAATGAAAGCTGAGTTCCCAGTCTTTGAAAAATCACAAGTTGTTGAACGTTGGGGTGCAGTCGTTAGTCCAACATTTGACGAATTACCTATTATTTCTGAAGTCAAAGAGTACCCGGGTCTGGTTATTAATACCGCAACCGTATGGGGGATGACCGAAGGCCCTGCAGCAGGTGAATTAACTGCTGATATCGTTACAGGTAAGAAACCTGTTATTGATCCAACACCATTTAGTATGGATCGCTTTAAGAAGTAAATAACCCCTTGTTTTACTGTCAATTAAACATGTTAAGGAGTTTTCATGCGCTATAAAAGTTTACTTGTTGCCCTACCTTTTATTTTTGGTGTAGCAAGCGCGAACGCGGAGGGTGTTGTGCACCATAAATTAAACGGTATGCCTATTTCTGAATCTGTTGAAGTGAGCGCAGCTAATAACCTCGTATTTTTAAGTGGTAAAGTACCCGCTAAGAAGTCAGCAGATGCACCAGAAGGCGTATTAGCGTCTTATGGTAACACTGAAGAACAAACTATCAGTGTATTAGAACAAATCAAAACTCACTTAAATGAGCTTGGTTTAGAGATGAAAGACGTTGTGAAAATGCAAGTCTTCTTAGTGGGCGGTGAAGAAACTAAGGGCGAGATGGATTTTAAAGGATTTATGGACGGTTATTCTAAGTATTTTGATGCGTCGAAAACTGATCAATTGCCAGCTCGTTCGACTTTCCAAATCGCTAAACTGGCCAATCCAGCATGGCGTGTAGAAATTGAAGTTATCGCAGTTCGTCCTGCAAAATAAGAACGATAGCTTTAACTCAATGTTGAAGTAAAATATCATTCAATAAAACGCCAAAGAAGGGTAACTTTCTTTGGCGTTTTTTTATTGTATTTATAGATTAAAAGTTACATTTCATTTATAGCCTTTAAGCTATAAGAGTGTTGTGATGTGGAATATTGAGGCAACGTATATTTTCGATCCTTGGTTTGATACACAAAATCAGTCATTAAAAAATGACATGTAAGCAAATATGAAAGAGTTAAGAGTACAACATGCCGGAAAGCCAATAAGGGCATTTTTGCTTTCGATCCAACATGTAAAGCAATCGTGTTATGTGCTGGTGATAAAATAGGTATGAATGAAAAGAATTTCACAAATATATGATTAATCTTGCTGATACATTACTTCGCTTGCATTAATGGAAAACAAGATACTGAAAATTAAAAGGAAATGTTGAAAAACAGTCTGTGTTAAGACAAAACGTATTACTGGAGCAATTGTATGAGGCATTACATATTTATCAAACTGAGTTAGCTTATTTGATTGGGGGTAAAAGTCTACATTAGCCAAAATTAGACAACCAGATAATGTTCTTCGTCTTTCAACATGAAAGCGTTATACCTCTATATTCGGTGGTGAATTAAGTATTGATGTTATACAGACAATAGGAAAACGCGTGTTATTTCATTTTTAAACTCACGAACTTTAACTGCTTTCACCTTGAATAAATTTCACAGGGATCACAAAGACATTATCTGTTATTTCCTTATTTTCAATTAATGCACTAATCACTTCTACACTTTTTTCAGCTAATTGTTCAAAGGGTTGCTCAATACAGGTGAGTTGACGCAATGTTTGGTTTAACCAAGGGCTTCCATCATAAGCGACAATTTTTAGTTGTTCTGGAATGGCGATATTTCGTCTTGTTGCCTCGTTAAACAAGGCCATTGCTGGAATATCAGCAGCAAAAATAGCATCAATATTTGGATGCTGTGTCAGTATTTTTGTCGCAAAAGTATGGAAGTAATCTTTCTCTTCTTCTTTCCAATTTACTTTACAGGAAATTGGGGTAATACCTGCTTGAATAAGTGTTTCCTTAAAGGCTAAACAGCTTTGATAAGAGGGGGTTGAAGATAAATAACTTGAATTATCTTCGATATAGAGAATTTTTTGGCAACCTTTTTGAATAAGATGATCAGCCGCTAATTGCCCTCCTGTATGGTGATCAGAACAAACTAATGGAATATCACGAAGATGGCGGTCAAGTGTTACCACAGGCTTTTGAATATGATGATATTCTCTGTCATTCAATAGCAGATACTCTGCAATAATACCGTCAATCTGGCCACGTTTGAGCATATCAAAAAAGATACGTTCACGTACTTTGCTATTTTGTGTTGCACATAACATCATGCTATAGCCGTTCTCGGCGAGTTTATTTTCGATAAAACGGGTCACTGTCGCAAAATAAGGATACTCAAGGCTATTAATAATGACGCCAACAACAGCACTCTTTTGTTGATATAAATTTCTAAGCCAAGTATCTGGAATATAATCTAATTCTTCTACCGCTTTTTTTATTTTCTCTCGTGCAGATTGAGAAACATAGCCACTGTTATTTAGTGCTCTTGAAACAGTGCTTGCGGCGACGTTGGCTTTTTTTGCGACATCACGGATCCCGGCCATTGAATATGCTGTTGCTCCTTTCAATTAGTTGATTAACTAATATATCTTAATCTGATTAAGACAAACCCCTCTTTAATGAGGTAATTGTGTTTTTTTAGTATGAGCTATTTCACATTTTAGTATGTTAATTACCTTATCCACTATTTTAGTGCCTATAGTATCTTATATGAAACATGGAACAGTTCCATGTTTATTGATCGTCTCGGTGAGGTGAAAATGTCTAATACTTGGTGGAAAGAAGCGGTGGTCTATCAAATTTATCCCAAAAGTTATTACGATAGTCATGGTGATGGTATTGGAGATTTAGCGGGGATCACGGAAAAATTAGATTATATTCAATCGCTAGGTACAAATGTTATTTGGTTATGTCCTATCTTTAAATCGCCGATGAAAGACAATGGTTATGATATTGCTGATTATTCTGTTGTTGATCCTATTTTTGGTGACAATAAGGCGTTAGATAAACTAATCAGTGAAGCTAAAAAACGAGATATTAAAATTTTATTAGATTTAGTATTAAATCACTCTTCCGATGAACATCCTTGGTTTAAAGCGGCACTCGACGATCCTAATAGTCCCTATGCGGGTTATTATATTTTTAAACAGTGGGATAAACCGACGCCACCTAATAATTTACGTACTTATTTTGATTGCTCTGTGTGGAGTCGTGTAGGCAATACGGATCGATGGTACTTTAATTCGTTTGGTCCAGAGCAGCCAGATTTAAATTGGGAAAATCCACAATTACGTAAAGATATTATCGATATGATAAATGTCTGGATCAAAAAAGGGGTTGCTGGATTTCGTATTGATGCCATTGGCAATTTAAAAAAATCCCCTGAAGCATTATCTGAATATCAATTTGAACCCGATAAAGACGATGGTTCAGCGTCTTTAGTACCTTGGGTTTTAAATCAACCCGGCATTGATAAGTTTTTAACTGAGTTAACAGAAAATACTTTTAGACCTGCAAATAGCATGACTGTAGCTGAAATCGATGTGCCAGAAAAAGATTTACGTGCTTATGTGGGAGAGAATGGTTATTTTTCTATGGTATTTGATTTTAGTATTGCGGATTTAGATATTCGCAATGAAAAGCCATTTACAATTAACCCAATTACAGGTGAAAGATTAAAACCGGTCTTTATTAAAAGCCAATTAGATACTCAGCGAGTGGGTTGGGGAGCACCTTATTTAGAAAATCACGATCAACCTCGTTCATTAAATAAATTTCTCCCTAAAGGTGCGATTAATCCTATTAGTGCCAAAATGTTAGCAACATTTTTATTAACGCAAAGAGGCACACCTTTTATTTATCAAGGGCAAGAAATTGGCATGACAAATTGCCCGATGACATTGGAAGAGCATGACGATTTACATGTGTTTAAATTACATGAGTGGGGCAAAAAATTAGGTTATAGCGATAAGCAAATGATTGAATATTTTAATGAACGTAGCCGTGATAATTCAAGAACGCCTTTTCAATGGAATGGCAAAATCAATGGCGGTTTTAGTACTGGCAAACCATGGTTAAAAGTTAATCCTAATTATACGCAGATTAATGCAAAGCAACAGATGGAAGATAAGCACTCTCTTTTTGCTTATTACCAGCAATTAATTGCTTTAAGACGACATTCCGATATTAGTGACATTTTAATTTATGGTGGGTTTTTTCCATTAGATTCACCAGAAAATGTGATTGCTTTTAAGCGTACTTATGAAGGTAATTCAGTCAATATTTACTGTAATTTTAGTGGTGAGAAAAAAACGTTAACACTTAAAGTAAAACAGACTTACCTGCATAATAGCCCAATTGTCGAAGATGCAAAAGGAAACCTTATTCTTCAACCTTATCAGGCGATTATTTTTGCTTAATTCCCTCTATTTTATTGAAAATGAAGCGCCTTTATAGGGCGCTTTATTATTTGTGATTTTATTTCGTTCTCTTCAGCCAATCTACAATAAATTCTGCGATTGCCTCGGGTGCGTTGATATCTAGTAATGGAAAATCTACGCTTAAATCACAATCACTGGCAACGGCAATAACGTGCTCATCAAGTAAATCATTAAAGTTACGTTCATTGATATGGCGATAAAGTGCAATTTTAGGAATAGTTTCTCCTTTAAAGCCTTCGACTAAGATCAAATCTAATTGCCGAGTATCAAAGCGAGAAGCAAGGTAATACAAATCTAATTCTGATTGTTCAGGTGTTTCGGTCATTAAGGCCCAGCGTTGTTGGCTTGCCACTAATGTTTGGTCAGCTCCAGCTTTTCTAAGCTCATAGCTGTCTTTGCCAGGTTTATCTACATCCATATTATGGTGGGTGTGTTTGATCATCCCCACACGGATCCCTCTTTTGCGTAGTTGTGGGATCAGTTGTTTTAGTAACGTTGTTTTTCCGGTTCCGCTCCATGCGGTGATCCCTAAAAGAGGGAGATCAATCTGTGCCATATTATTAACTCCTATTTTTGTAATTTGTTGGCTTTTTCAATATCGTCAAGGGTATTTAAGTTAATAAAAGCACTGGCTTGATCAGCAAATAAAACGGGGTGTGCATTTATCTGCTTCATAAACAGCATTAATTTTCGATCACCTTGTGCTAAATAGGCTTCTAGCATAGGTATAATGCTACGATGCAATAGCGCTAATGTAGGATGTTCTCTTTCGCCATCATCAACATAAACAGCTAAAGACGCTCCTTTTTGTTCATAGAGAGTCTCTACCAAATTGAGTGGAAAATAAGGCACATCACAAGGTACAAAGGCAACCCAAGGCGTTGATGCTTGTTTTAATAGTGTCAGCATACCAGCCAAAGGACCCGAAAATCCCTCTATTTCATCAGTAATAACAGGATATGGGCTCTGGCGATATTGTTCTAAATTTCGATTCGCACTAATCAATAGACTATTGACTTGAGGTGCTAGTTTTTGGGCAATATGGAGGTATAACGGTTGTCCATGTAGAATTTGTAGCCCTTTATCTGCGCCACCCATTCGAGTTGCTTGGCCTCCAGCGAGTATGCCACCTGTAATATTCTTCTTTTTCATATTCAATATTTGTGAATAAATTGGCTAAAATTTACGAACGATTTTTATCAGGGAAAGACGATATACTAATAAAAAGTCTCGACTCAGTGAGATTTCATGTAAAGCAACAGCAATTTTTATCAAAAAAGCGTAATCTTTACGCATATTGACAGAGGTTTCCTTTTTCTATCAGATAATAATTGGTACTTTGTTGTTGTCATTAATAATAAGGATTTTTTGTATGAAATGTCACCGTCTTAATGAAGTTATGGAATTACTGCACCCAGTTTGGGAAGAGAATTCTGATTTAAACTTAATTCAATTATTGCAGAAACTGGCTGATGAAGCGGGTTTTAAAGGTCAATTATCTGATCTGACTGATGATATTTTGATTTACCATCTGAAAATGCGTGGCTCAGCACCGACAGATGTTATCCCAGGACTAAAAAAAGATTATGAAGAAGATTTTAAAACCGCTATTTTACGTGCCCGCGGTGTGATTAAAGATTAAATTCAGGATAGAAAATGGAAATGTCTGCCTCATTTAATTTTCAGGGACTTTCACCTGATAACATTTGGGATGCACTAGTTAAAATCGGTTTTTATCCTGAATCAGGGTTAACGGAATTAAATAGTTATGAAAATCGTGTTTTTCAATTTATAGATGAACATAGACAGCGTTATGTGGTGAAGTTCTATCGCCCTAAGCGTTGGTCATATGAACAAATAAAAGAAGAACATGAATTTGTTTTAGCATTAAAGGAGGCTCAAGTATCCGTTGCCGCTCCTTTAATCATTCATAATGAGACAGTTCATCTTTCTGATGATGGTTTTTATTTTGCACTATTTCCTAGTATTGGTGGAAGGGCATATGAAACGGATAACTTATTTCAACTAGAAGAAGTCGGACGCACATTAGGGCGCATTCATCAAATAGGCAGAAAAAAGAGTTATCAGTATCGTCCCACTCTTTCTATTAAAGAATATCTAATAGCCCCAAAATTAGAGTTTGAAAATAGTGAATTAATTCCGAATAGCCTCAAACCTCAGTTTATTAAGGTAATTGATAAACTTATTCATGAAGTGAATCCTCGAATAGAAGATTCTGCATGGCAAATATTACGACTGCATGGAGATTGCCATCCCGGTAATATATTGTGGCGTGATGAAGTTGTGATGGTTGATTTTGATGATTCCCGAATGGGGGTAGCAATACAAGACTTCTGGATGTTATTAAATGGTTCAAAGCAAGAGCAAATTATACAATTAGATACAATCCTTGAGTCTTATTATGAATATCAAGATTTTGATTTACGAGAATTGTCATTAATTGAACCGCTAAGAGCGATGAGAATGGTACATTATCTCGCGTGGGTATTAAAACGCTGGAATGATCCTGCTTTTCCAAGAGCTTTTATTTGGTTTCAAGAACAAGATTTTTGGTTTAAACAATTAGCCTTATTCAAGGGACAAGTGGAGCAATTAAATGAGCCTCCTTTACAACTTAGTCCAATGTATTAATTCTTAGGAGACGATGAAAAATGAAAAAGATTTGGTTGGCGTTAGCAAGCATGGTGTTAGCATTCAGCGTGTCTGCTGCAGATATTTCTGAAGGAAAACAATATACTAATCTTTCCAAACCTGTCACTGCAGCGCCTGACGTTGTGGAGTTTTTCTCTTTTTATTGCCCACATTGTTACCAGTTCTCTGAAGTCTATAAAGTCAATAGTACTGTTGAAAAGAATGCGCCAGAAAATACCAATATTGTCCGCTATCATGTTGACTTTTTAGGGCCTTTAGGTAAAGACTTAACACGTTCTTGGGCTGTAGCCATGGCATTAGGCGTTGAAGATCAAGTTTCTCCTGCTCTGTTTAAAGGCATTCAAGAAACTCAGTCTATTCGTTCTGTTGATGATATCCGTAATACTTTTATTAATGCAGGCGTTAAAGGTGAAGACTATGACGCGGCAATGAATAGCTTTGTTGTGAATTCTTTAGTGAGCCAACAACAAAATGCTGTTGCTGATTTCCAAATTAATGGTGTACCAGCTATGATCATTGGTGGTAAATACAAGATGAAGAATGATGGTATCAGCGCTAAATCACCAGAAGAATATGCGAAAACATATTCAGATATTGTGAATCAATTATTGCTGAAAAAATAATATAGACTAAATTCTTTCTTGTCTGGATTAAGTAAAAGTATATAGTTTTTATATGAAAAATGGCACTCACTAAATAGGAGTGCTATTTTTTTTGCTTTCATAAATTTGTCATAATATAACTATCCACATTAATAAAAAAAGTATTTATTAAATTATAATATCTTAACAAATTCGCTAAGTGATTGATTTTTTAATTATGTTAATAAATTGAAAAGAAAGGTAACTTATTAATATAGAGAGAATAAAAAAACTACTCACAGAGTTATCCACAGGTTATTATGGTGTTTGCTGAATAGTTGAAATTTTAATAAAAAAAAGGTGACACTAATATGAATATTAATATTTATGATGAATTAATGACACTATCCTAAACCATTTTTAAACAAACTCATAAATTTGATTTTTAGCTTTTATTTTTAATGAGGATTAGATTAACAGATGTCCTGTCTGATTAAAAAGTACGTTAACTCATATTAACGTAATCATTAATGCTTTTTCTTTTCTACTAAGTTCGGTTAGTAATAAATAATGGAGTCTTTAAACCAAATTTCCACATTTAAGAACAGGTAATATTCGTCTATTGGGCTGTGATGTGGCATTCTAGTCATATCAACGAACCTCAGAACAATGATGAACAGATTATGGTCCAGATAGCAGAAAACCCCTTTATCCTTGTAGATGGCTCCTCATATCTTTACCGCGCCTATCATGCATTTCCACCGCTAACCAATAGCCAAGGTGAGCCAACCGGTGCGATGTATGGTGTGTTGAACATGTTACGTAGCCTGATTATACAGTATAAACCAAGCCATGTTGCGGTTGTGTTTGACGCTAAAGGTAAAACATTCCGTGATGAGTTGTATGAGGAATATAAATCTAATCGTCCACCAATGCCGGATGATTTACGTGAACAAATAGCGCCTTTACATGAAATGGTGCAAGCAATGGGTTTACCTTTATTATCTATTTCAGGTGTGGAAGCGGATGACGTTATTGGAACACTGGCATTAAAAGCAGCCGCTGATGGGCGTGATGTCCTAATAAGCACTGGTGATAAAGATATGGCGCAGTTAGTGACACCAAAGATCACGCTGATTAACACCATGACTAACGTTATTTTAGGCCCCGATGAAGTGAAAGAAAAATATGGTGTGCCTCCTGAACTGATTATTGATTTTCTCGCATTAATGGGTGATTCATCAGATAACATCCCTGGTGTACCCGGTGTGGGTGAGAAAACGGCATTGGGCCTTTTACAAGGTTTGGGTAGTTTAGACGAAATTTATCAACAGCTTGATAATATCGCAACATTGAGTTTTCGTGGAGCTAAAACTCTTGGTGCTAAAATGGCTGAGCATGAGAAAGTGGCAAAGCTTTCTTATAAATTGGCAACCATTAAGACGGATGTTGAACTTGATAAAACGTTTGATGATTTAGTCGTTAATGAGCCAAATCTAGATCAATTATTAGAGATGTTTACACGTTACGAATTTAAACGTTGGATAAGTGATCTCCAAAATGGTGGCTGGTTAGCACAACGCAGTACACAAAAAGTGGCTGTGCCTTATACCTCAGAAGCGACTCAATCTAAAGAAGTCCCTGCATCAGCAAATTTTCCTGTCATCACACAAGAGAATTATGAAGCAATTGTAACTCCTGAAAGCTTAGCGCGTTGGGTTGAGCTTCTTAAAAAAGCCCCTGTATTTGCATTCGATACAGAAACTGACAGCTTAAATAATATTGATGCGCGTTTAATTGGGATGTCGTTTGCGATTGAACCCGGTAAAGCAGCTTATATCCCACTACGTCATGAGTATTTAGATGCACCAGACCAACTTCCTGTGGATGATGTTCTCGCGGTATTAAAACCCATTTTAGAAGATAAAAATATCTTGAAAATTGGACAGAATCTGAAGTTTGACCGCGGTATTATGGAAAATGAAGGCGTTGAATTAAATGGTATTCATTTTGATACGATGTTGGAATCTTACGTATTAAATAGTGTCAGTAATCGACATGATATGGATACGCTAGCAGACAAGCATTTAAACCATAAAACCACAACATTCGAAGAGATCGCGGGTAAAGGTAAAGGCCAGCTGACTTTCAACCAAATTGAGGTGGAACAAGCGACGTTATATGCGGCGGAAGATGCCGATATCACTTTATTACTCCATCAAGCGCTATATCCTCAAATAGAAGCCATTGAGCCTCTTAAACATGTTTACTGTGATATTGAGATACCATTAGTGCCTGTTCTTTCTAGAATGGAACGCAAAGGGGTATTAATTGATGCTCAAGTTTTAGCCACTCAATCTCAAGAAATCACGCAACGTCTAGCGGAAATTGAAAAGGAGACGTTTGCATTAGCTGGGCAAGAATTTAATCTTTCTTCACCTAAACAATTACAAGAAATCCTGTTTGATAAACTGCAATTACCTGTTATCAAGAAAACCCCGAAAGGGGCACCATCAACTAATGAAGAAGTATTAGAAGAGTTGGCGCATAGTCATGAATTACCGCGCTTGATTTTAGAACATCGCGGGCTTGCGAAACTCAAATCTACGTATACTGATAAATTGCCATTGATGGTGAATAGTAAAACGAAGCGTGTACACACTTCTTATCATCAAGCTGTAACAGCAACCGGTCGTTTATCATCACGTGATCCTAATCTTCAAAATATTCCAGTAAGAAATGAAGAAGGACGCCGTATTCGCCAAGCATTTATTGCGCGAGAAGGATTTAAAATTGTTGCAGCCGACTATTCACAGATTGAATTGCGGATCATGGCGCATTTATCGCAAGATAAAGGTTTGTTAGATGCTTTTGCTCAAGGTAAAGATATCCACCGTGCAACGGCGTCTGAAGTTTTTGGTATTCCTTTAGATGAGGTGACCTCGGAACAACGTCGTAGCGCGAAAGCAATCAACTTTGGATTAATTTACGGTATGAGTGCGTTCGGCTTGTCTCAACAAATTGGTGTTGAAAGAAGGGAAGCGCAACGTTATATGGATCTCTATTTTGAGCGTTATCCAGGTGTATTAGATTATATGGAGCGCACACGTAAACAAGCCTCTGAGCAAGGTTATGTTGAAACGTTAGATGGGCGCCGTCTCTACTTGCCAGAAATCAATTCAAAGAATGCTATCCGCCGTAAAGCTTCAGAGCGTGAGGCGATCAATGCGCCAATGCAAGGTACCGCTGCTGATATCATCAAAAAAGCGATGATTACAGTAGATAGCTGGATTTGTAATGAATGTCCTGATGATGTTCATATGATCATGCAAGTACACGATGAATTGGTGTTTGAAGTACGAGAGTCTTATTTAGAGAAAGCAAATGCCATGATCCACCAACTGATGGAAGGTAGTATGGAATTAGCTATTCCACTAAAAGTTGAAGTAGGGGTAGGTAATAACTGGGATGAAGCACATTAATTTTTAAATACTATGTTTCAATAGACAGGGCACAAAATTATGCCCTGTCTTGTTTATGCTTTCGTATCAGGAGCAAGCTCTGACTCTTCAAATTCAAGAAAATCTTCGTGCAAACCTTGGATTAGCCTGTCTGTTGTTGTGCCTTTGTCATTAAGCTCCATCAAAGACCAACCTACGTTGTCATTAACATCATAAAGATAGCCTTCATCAAGCATATTAATCACCTTGCTTATCATTGATTTACCATAGAAATGGAGCAGTTCTTTAAGCGCTTTCTCATCAAATTGAGATGCTACCTTTTGATATACTTCGGTGGCTTCATCAGAGTAAATATCCATTTCATTGATATTTCCTTCAACGTCACGATAGATTTTGGTGAGTCCTTTTAACACAAGGAAACGTGCAAATTGTGGAATATTTTCTTGTAATTCACTATTTGCCCATGATTTAGGGTTAGTTGCACCGGCTGTTTTGAGTTGTTCACATAAATCCATAAATCGACTGTTTTCCATTTTTACCTCAATTGATGTACTAATACGTTTTACATTTATTGTATAAGAGATGGCGAGAAAAACAGCGGGAATTTATTAGTATTAAGATAGGAAAAAGAAAAGCTCAGTGCTTTACCGAGCTTTTTTATGTCAAAACTTATCACAATATGAAAAAGAGATAAGTGAATAATTAAGCAACTTGTGAATCGATTAGTTTGCTTAATTTCTTTTGTTTTTTCTCAATGCGTTGACGTTTTAATGGAGACAAATGGTCAATAAAGAGTTTGCCATCAAGATGATCTAGTTCATGTTGAATACAGCCTGCAAACAGATCAGAGGCTTCAAATTCAATTTCATTACCCTTTTTATCTAATGCTTTTACCTTTAAGAAGCGGTAACGCTCTGTGGGGGCAAAAGAATCAGGAATAGATAGACATCCATCCATCATATCCATCACTTCATCTCCGGTGCTGACAATTTCAGGATTGATTAGGGCAATCGGTTGATCTCTATTGTCAGAAACATCAATAACAACAATGCGTTTAGATACATTAACCTGAGGTGCCGCTAAGCCAATACCTCGTTCTGCGTACATGGTTTCAATCATGTCATCGATTAATGTGCGTATTTCGTCATCTACTTTTTCCACTGGTACTGCGACTCTGCGCAGACGCTCATCAGGAAAACGCAGGAGCGTTAATACAGCCATGGATACCTCATTTTATCGCTAATTACATATGTACTACGGTCTCGCGGTAAGCGTATCACAAAATCATCAACGATAAACCGCACCTTTTGTGTGATTTGTTCTATTTTTAATCATATTCACATGGGTGATTAAAGTCTCATAATTATGTAATTAAACTACATTTATTTATGATTTGAATACATAAACACATGGCTGAATCGTGTCTGCATGTGAAAAAAAATTACAAAAGGGCTTTTATTAACCAATAAAATAGAGTACATTATCTCTCGTAGGGTACAGAGGTAAGATGTTCTATCTTTCAGACCTTTTACTTCACGTAATCGGATTTAGCTGAATATTAGCTGCCCCAGTCGACTTTATTTCGACTGGGGCATTTTTTTATCTAAAATTTACTGAAGTGATTTGTGCTAGAAGTGAAAGGGGAAAGGTGATTTTCCCCTCATTAATAAAAGATCAGTCAGTGTTGGTGGGCAAAGACGGTATTAAGCGTTATCGTCGTTTACAGGCGCTTTTTCTGTGCCTGAAAACCATTCATTAAGTGTGTTACGCAGTTTATCAATACCTATTTTTTTCAATGACGAAAAATATTCAATACGAATATCACCGACTTTATTCGCTAATGCTACACGTACACTCATTAATTGTTGTTTACGGGCACCAGATGCCAGTTTATCTGCTTTAGTCAGTAAAACGAGTGTCGGGAGTTCAGATTCAACAGCCCAGTCGATCATTTGCATATCGAGATCTTTTAATGGATGACGAATATCCATTAAAATAACAACACCTTTTAAGCACTCTCTTTTTTGTAAGTATTCACCTAAAGAACGTTGCCATTTACGCTTCATTTCTTCAGGAACTTGGGCATAACCATAGCCTGGTAAATCGACTAAGCGTAAACCTTCTTCAATTTGAAAGAGGTTGATTAATTGAGTACGGCCTGGGGTTTTACTGGTTCTTGCTAATCCATTTTGTTGGGTTAATGCATTTAAAGCACTGGATTTACCGGCATTAGAGCGACCCGCAAAGGCAATTTCAATCCCTGTATCTGGCGGTAAATGACGGATATCAGGAGCACTGATGATGAAATGTGCTTTTTGGTAATTAAATTGGGCCATTATGGTATAAACCTCTCTGAAATAATGCGGCTTCTCATGCATACTCATTTCAATTCTGCATGAGAATGAATATCTAAAATATTTATTCGCTCTATTTTGGCGCAATTTAATGACTTATAACAGCGTTTAAAAATTAAAATTTACTCTGTTATGACGTAATAAGACTTATTGAGCGTAAATAAAGGTAAATGATTGGCACTATTTACCTCAGCGAATTAGAATCGCTGCATATTAAGTAAGTTGTAGACTATTAAAGTAAAGGATCCCTGCATGTTAAAACGTTTTCTTGTCACCTTCGTTACCGCTTGCACTTTAACAACAGCGACTTTTGCAATGGCAACGGGAGAAACCTTCGTTAAATTAGTCACCTCTGAAGGCAATATTGAATTAGCACTGGATAATAAAAAAGCCCCAATAACAACGAAAAACTTTATTCAGTATGTCGAAGATGGATACTATAACGGCACAACTTTTCATCGTGTTATCCCAGGTTTTATGGTTCAAGGTGGTGGCTTCACAGCTGATTTACAACAAAAGCAAACTAGAGCGCCCATTAAAAATGAAGCTGATAATGGGTTACGAAATGTAAAAGGCTCTATTGCTATGGCACGCACATCAGATAAAGACAGTGCAACCAGCCAATTTTTCATTAATGTAGCTGATAATGCCTTTTTAGATCACGGTCAACGTGATTTTGGTTATGCCGTATTTGGTAAAGTGGTAAAGGGTATGGACGTGGTGGATAAAATTTCACAAGCTCAAACTCGTAATATTGGCCCTTACCAAAATGTACCAGTAAAAACAGTCACTATTTTATCTGCTGAAGTTGTAAAAGAATAAGCGCATTATTAGGATAGAATATTTACGTATTCTAATAAGATAAAATGCATATAAACCGGGATGAGCTTGTTCATTCCGGGATTTTTAGTATGAAAAAAATATTTTTTATTACCTCTTTTTTCGTGTGATCTACTGTAATAAGTATTAACTACGTTATTAATCACTCTATTTATTGTCGATTACCACCCTTTTTGTTATTGCGCAATAAATCAGCAGGTTTTCTTGCTTACTATTCATATTTTATACCTGTGCTATGATAATCGGCTTTGTTGTACCCAAGTCGGTTAAACAACGAGCTATTTTGGCAAAGACATACTCGCTTTAAAATAGTAATAAAATAAATAATGATAAGAAAATCAGTCGGATAGGCTAATATGCTGTTACTTATTGATAATTACGACTCGTTTACCTACAACCTCTATCAATATTTCTGTGAATTGGGTGCTGAGGTTGTTGTTAAGCGTAACGATGAGATTGGACTTAAAGAGATAGAAAAGATGATGCCAGCACATCTTGTTATCTCACCAGGGCCTTGTACTCCTGATGAAGCCGGGATCTCTCTTGAGGCTATACAGCGGTTTGCCGGTGAAATCCCTATTCTTGGCGTTTGTCTTGGACATCAAGCAATAGGGCAAGCTTTTGGTGCATCTGTTATCAGAGCACGAGAAGTTATGCATGGTAAAAATTCATTGATACACCATAACCAACAAGGGGTTTTTAAAGGACTTAATCGTCCTTTAAGTGTAACGCGCTATCACTCTTTAGTGATAGATGCTACGACGTTACCAGTGCCTTTTGAAGTAACGGCATGGAGCCAACATGATGGCAATGTTGATGAAATTATGGGTATTCGTCATCGTACACTTCCAATTGAAGGGGTTCAGTTTCACCCAGAAAGTATTTTAAGTGAACAAGGCCATGAGTTATTAAATAATTTTCTTAAATATTAATAAGATAGTATTTAAATAACAAAATAACGCCTTTTTATACAAAACCACATTTGATTTTTTATTCATATTTAGTGATTATATTTTCATATTAAAGACGAATAACGATCAGGTGGGGTAATGACAAAACAAAGTATCAACCGGGCAACTTACGATCAAGTAATGTTGCCAATTTATTCACCCGCAGAATTTATTCCTGTTAAAGGGGTGGGAAGTCGAGTTTGGGATCAGCAAGGAAAATCTTATATTGATTTTGCTGGTGGTATTGCCGTGTTGGCATTAGGACATGCTCATCCTGCTCTCAATCAAGCATTGAAAGAACAAAGTGAAAAACTTTGGCATGTGAGTAATATTTTCACGAATGAGCCTGCACTGCGTTTAGCACAAAAGCTCATTGATAACACATTTGCAGAACGTGTCTTTTTTGCTAATTCTGGCGCCGAAGCAAATGAGGCCGCATTTAAACTCGCTCGCCATTATGCAATCACCCGCCATCATCCTTATAAAACCAAAATTATTGCCTTTCACCATGCCTTCCATGGTCGAACCTTGTTTACAGTATCGGTTGGAGGACAACCTAAATACGCCGATGGTTTTGGCCCAAAACCTGCTGATATCGTACATATTCCTTTTAATGATTTAGATGCAGTGAAAGCCGTTATTGATGATCATACTTGTGCCGTTGTGTTAGAGCCAGTACAAGGTGAAGGTGGTGTAACAGCAGCAACCCCTGAATTTATGAGAGGGCTACGTGAGCTGTGCGATAAACATCAAGCATTACTTGTCCTTGATGAAGTACAAACAGGTATGGGGCGTACAGGTAAGCTTTTTGCTTATATGCATTATGATGTGACACCAGACATTATTACCACGGCAAAGGCACTCGGAAGTGGTTTTCCGCTCAGTGCGATGTTAACGACACAAGAGATAGCGTCAGTAATGGGGGTAGGAACTCATGGTACAACTTATGGGGGGAATCCATTAGCGTGTGCAGTGGGCAATGTCGCTTTTGATTTAATCAATACACCTGAGGTACTTAAGGGAGTAGAAAAGCGCTATCAGTGGATTGTAGACGAGCTCACAGCAATAAATCAAACCTACAACGTCTTTTCGCAAATCCGTGGGCAAGGATTATTGATTGGCGCACAACTCGCACCACAATATGAAGGCAAAGCAAAAATATTATTAGGGCTGGCTGCAAAGCAGGGATTAATGATGTTAAATGCAGGCGCTGATGTTATGCGTTTTACACCCTCATTAATTATTACCCAAGAAGAATTACAAGAGGGGATGGTCGCATTAAAAGCCGCCATTGCCGCGTTTGTAGAAGGGGTATAGTTATTAAAAAACCCCATCAGCAAGGATGGGGTTCATACCGTTCTTTTTATCAATAGCTCTTTTGTATAGAGCTATTGTTTGTTCGGGTGGGGAAAATTAGCGAGTTCCGTAAACGACGATAGTTTTACCGTGTGCTGAGATCAGGTTTTGATCTTCTAGCATTTTAAGAATACGGCCTACAGTTTCGCGTGAACAACCCACGATTTGACCAATTTCCTGACGTGTAATTTTAATTTGCATGCCATCAGGGTGTGTCATCGCATCAGGTTGTTTTGCTAAGTTTAATAAGGTTTGTGCAATACGGCCTGTTACATCAAGGAAAGCAAGGTTACCTACTTTTTCTGATGTGGTTTGTAATCTGTTCGCCATTTGAGCTGATAGGCGCATCAGAATGTCAGGGTTAACCTGAATTAATTGGCGGAATTTTTTATAGGAAATTTCTGCTACTTCACAGGCTGTTTTTGCTCTAACCCATGCACTACGTTCTTGATCTTCTTCAAATAATCCGAGTTCACCGATGAAATCCCCCTGATTTAGGTAGGAGAGGATCATTTCTTTTCCTTCTTCATCTTTAATAAGAACAGCCACGGAACCTTTAACAATATAATAAAGTGTTTCCGCTTTCTCACCTTGGTGGATCAGCGTGCTCTTGGATGGATATTTGTGAATATGGCAGTGTGACAAAAACCATTCAAGAGTCGGGTCTGTTTGCGGCTTGCCGAGAACCATTCGCGTTATCCTCTGTACGTTAAATGCAGCCTTTCAAAACGGATAGGCTCCCTTTTGAGACAGCGTGCTTAAAAATCCTATCTTGACCTATTAACTTCCTGAGAACACGGTAAGTTAATATGGAGTAGATTATAATAAATGAGAAAATAATGCATTGATCTTAACCACTATCATCAAGCAGATATTGTTTTTAACACAATTAGTGCATTAAGTCTCGTTTTACGCAGTCAGCATAATAAACCTATTTGCTAATTGCTAGTTGAATTATGAGAATGTACTCTTTTAGTTTCTGTCATGTTTAGGGGAAAATAAATGGAAGCACGCGTTAAGTGGGTTGAAGATTTATCTTTTGTTGGGGAATCTTCATCGGGTCATCAAATTATGATGGATGGAAACTCTGGTGATAAAGCACCAAGCCCAATGGAAATGGTCTTAATTGCTGCGGGTGGATGTAGTGCTATTGATGTCGTCAGTATTTTACGTAAAGGTCGTCATCAAGTGACTGATTGTGAAGTGAAATTAACTTCAGAGCGTCGAGAAGAAGCCCCTCGTTTATTCACTGATATCAATTTGCATTTTATCGTTTCAGGTAAAGAACTCACAGATAAAATTGTTGAACGAGCGGTTCAATTATCTGCAGAAAAATATTGTTCTGTTTCTTTAATGTTAGGAAAAGCAGCTAATATTACACATTCATTTGAAATAAAAGATGCTGAATAAATTTGATATTTTAAAATAAAGTTTAATTTAGAAATAATATCCCTTAATTAAGGGGATATTATTTTTATAGAAATAGATTTTATTTTGGTTAACTGATTTTTTCGCCATTTAATAATTTTTTGACTAATGGCGCCATAATTAATTCCATTGCTAATCCTAATTTCCCACCAGGCACGACAATCGTATTGATTGTTGACATAAATGAGCCATGCAACATCGCGAGTAAATAAGGAAAATCAATATCGGTTAAGCCTCGAAAACGAATAACAATAAAACTTTCATCGAGTGTTGGGATAGCTTTAGCTGAAAATGGGTTTGATGTATCGACAGTAGGCACTCGTTGGAAGTTGATGTGGGTACGCGAAAATTGTGGAATGATGTAGTTAATATAATCATCCATTGAGCGAACAACAGAATCTCGAACCGCTTCTTGTGAGTGTCCTCGTTCAGTAGTATCTCGGATAAGCTTTTGTATCCATTCAAGGTTCACAATAGGGACAACACCAACCAGTAAATCAACATGTTGTGCAACATTATGTTCGTTGGTGACAACACCTCCGTGTAACCCTTCATAAAAGAGAACATCGGTATTATCGGGTAATGGTTCCCAAGGAGTAAATGTTCCTGGTAATTGGTTGTAGGGGGTCGCTTCATCATAAGAGTGTAAATATTTACGTGATTGACCTTGTCCTGTTTCGCTATAGTGGCTGAATGTGGAACTCAGTAGGCTAAAATCATTTGCTTCAGGGCCAAAATAGCTAATATGTCGACCCTGCTCTTTGGCTTTTCTTATCGCCATATCCATTTCAGGGCGAGTATAACGATGAAAACTGTCTCCATCAATTAATGCGGCATTTGCACTAAGTTGTTGGAATATTTTACGAAAAGCTTGGCTTGTTGTGGTGGTTCCTGCACCACTTGAGCCCGTAACGGCGATGATAGGATGTTTGACTGACATAGGTTATCCTTTTGCAAAATAAGGTTAGCCCTTATTGATGGCGATATTACGCTCTGGGTAACTAATCAGAGCGAAATTGCGAGGCAGGCATAATATTGACGCTTTCATGAAGCTCAGACCAAACTAACACGGCCTCGCCAGATTTAAGTTGTTTTTTTACGTCGGCGACTTTTTGTTCAAGCGTCTTTTCTTGGATACCATAATCTGTGCCTTCTCGTAAAACGAAACTTTCAATAAGATTATCTAGTGTCTCTGTGGAAAGTTCGTTCCAAGGTATTATCATTGGGTTTTCTCCAAATAAGCGGATAACCAGTCAGGTATCCGACTCTCAAGCCACATCACTGGTTTCGAGAGTTTTCCGCTGACAAACCCCACATGCCCACCAAATTCGGTAAGTTGATACTCAATATTATTAGGTAGTGTTGTGATATCTGGAATTACATCCGCAGACATGAAAGGATCATCTTTAGCATGAATGATAAGCGTTGTTTTCTTTATTTTATTTAATAAAGGCAATGCACTGCATTGGCGATAATAATCTAACGCATCTTTAAATCCGTGAATTTTGGATGTAATAAGGTCGTCAAACTGACGCAGCTTTTTGATCGACTTTATCGTCAATAAGCTGATCGGTAATGATTCTGGGTAGCGGATCAGCTTGCGTGTCGCGTTACTTTTTAGCCCTTTTAATAGATACCATTGATAAAAACGGGAAAACCCATGTTCAATTTTGGTTGAACAAGGTTCTAGCATTAATGGTGCTGATACAATAACAGCAGCATCTACAACGGCACTCTCACCACTTTCAGCAAGGTAATAAGCAAGCATATTACCGCCAAGAGAGTAGCCGACGGCTGCTGTAGGTTGTTTACCAAACTCCTGTTTTAGCCAATTTAAAAAATAGCGAGCATCTTCGGTTTCACCTGAGTGATAGATGCGTTTTTGTCTATTGGGTTCACCACTGCATCCTCTAAAATGCATTACAACACTTAACCAGCCTCTCTCTTTGGCTGCTGATAACATGCCATGGACATAAGGACTGCTAAAGCTTCCTTCTAAACCATGAAAGATCACTAATCGTGGTTTATCAAGTGCCATTTTAGGATCTTCACTCCATGCCAAATCGACAAAATCATTATCAGGAAGGTTTAGCCGTTGCCAATAAGGCGTTAATAGTGGTGTTCTACGCACTATTCTTGGTAAAAGCGTTTGTAAATGTGGATTTTTAGCCCAACGCATTGGATTAAAGTATTGAGACATATTTTCCGTCTATCAAAATGAATTAACACTTGTTTGCTAAATAACATACTGCTATTTTCGGTGAAAATAAAACATCTGTCACATCTTTGAGCTCTCACCATGACCATTAGCCTTATTTTTTCTTTAACGGTTTTCCTGTTTATTGCCGCTATTACACCTGGTCCCAACAACTTATTGCTTACTTCATCAGGTGCTAATGTCGGTTTTAAAGGCTCATTAAGGCTTATGGCGGGTATTATGCTGGGTATGCAATGTGTTTTACTTAGCTCAGCATTTGGTGTTGCTGCATTACTGATTATTTATCCTGCATTACATATAGGATTAAAGATAGTCGGGAGTGCATACTTACTTTGGCTTGCTTGGAAAACAGCAACATCATCTTATCAGCGTTTAGATATTCCAGCAAAAACATCGCAAGCAGTCAGTGGGTTTCAAGGTGGATTATTACAATTTCTTAATCCAAAAGCGTGGATGATGGGATTAGGGGCCGTGGGGAGTTTTAGTTTATCGGGTGATGCTTATTTTGGCTCTGTTATTGCGATCAGCGTTATTATGGTTATTGTTAATTTTGTTGCGGGTATTGTTTGGATATTAGGTGGAACGCTAATTAGTCTGTTTTTACAAAGTAGGCGTTCTTGGTTTATTTTCAATATCTCAATGGGGCTATTAACCGCGCTCTGTGTACCGCTAATCTGGATAGGGTAAATCAATAAAATAGTTATAAATCAATAGGTAACCTAACTTTTTTTATTAAAATGAGTTTTTTTTAAGATTGGTTGGAACGATCTCTTTAGATATGTATCAAAAAAAGAGTATTCATCTATAAAAAGAGAGAGCTACGAACACCCATTGTTGTGTGTATTCATGTTAAAATAGTCACATTATATAAAATGGCGTTTGGTTATTTTCAATGGTTATATATAAATTTTAGTCTTTAAGTATGTTATTTTTTATTTCTCTTTATTTATCCCTTAGAATGGAGAAATAAATCATCTTCTAAAGGAATTATTTATTCCCTTTTACTGTTTGTAATTAAAGAGAATTTTATTGTACATCCGTTTTTAGTGTGTTTTCTAATTGTTATTAACTTAATGGAAGCATTTAAAAACGCAATATTATTGAAGATATAAATTGAATTTATATTCTCTTATTGACCAAAAAGAATAAATTATTATTAAAAGTTGGAAAAAAATAAATTAAGCATTATAGAATATAGCGGTTAATGAACAAAGACGGATAGAAAAGAGAATTATAGAACCATTATAAAAGTAAGTATTATAATAATAACAATATTAACTTTTATAACCTATTGTTTAGGTTCTATTTTTATTTGGTTTATTCTGAAAAATCTAAATAACTTTAGGCATCAAATTCTTTATCAAGAACAATCTCATATATCACGATATAGTACTCGAAGTGGATATTGTCATTATGCCAACATTAACGAAAATAGCCTGGATAAAGCCAGGTATGGCTACAAATCAGCGAAAAATAGCGGACTATATTTTAGATAATCCAGAAAAAATAGTCACTCTTTCATCACAACAGCTTGCTGAAATAATGGGGGTTAGCCAATCTGCTATTGTTAAATTTAGTCAAAAAATAGGATTTAAAGGCTTCCCTTCTTTGAAACTGGCTATCAGTGAAGAGCTGGGTCGAAAAAATGCAAATTCAGGGACAAACCCTAGCATATTGCATAATCAAATAGGCTCTGAAGATAGCTTAGTGGTTATTGCACAAAAGTTAGCTCAAGAGAAAAATAATTCAATTAGCGATACAACTCGTCAAATAAATTACCTTCATTTCGAAAAGGTGATCCAACTTATTGATGAGGCTCAACGAGTTCAAATTATCGGTATTGGTGGCTCTGGATTAGTCGCAAGAGATTTAAGTTATAAATTACAAAAAATAGGAATAACAACTCTGATTGAAACAGATCATCATGTTCAAATATCTGTTGCACAAATGTTAAGTCCAAAGGATTTACAGATAGTGATTTCTTATAGTGGCAAAAGAAAAGATATGCTAGTTGCAGCCTCGGTGGCTAAAAAACAAGGAGCTAAAATCATTGCGATTACAGGAGAAAAGCACTCTCCATTAGGAAGAATTTCTGATTATATATTAGAAACAATTGCGGATGAAGGTGAGTGGCGGAGTGCTTCAATTTCTTCGCGTACAGCACAAAATACAATCACAGATCTTATTTTTATGGCGTTATTGAAGAAACGTGATGAGTGTGCAAAGACATTAGTGCTAAGTTCACAAGCATTAATTAATAGCCTGGATAATTAAAAAATTTGAACTGATTCAAAAAATTAATATTTAAATTTAGGTATTTACACTTATTACTAAAGTTATTCTCCTAACGGCCGAAACGTTAGTTATTTAGGTCGTGTTTTTTTGTTGAGATATTCTAATTTCAATATCGAGGAGAGTAACTAATGCGTAACAATCAACCGGTGACACAGCGAGAATACCCGGTCTCTGAAAACGCAACACTGATGTCGACGACAGATCTTGATGGCAATATTATTTATGCCAACGAGGATTTCGTCGAGGCCAGTGGGTTTTCAGTCGAAGAGCTGGTGGGAAAACCCCATAATATTGTCCGACATCCTGATATCCCTTCAGAAGTCTTTAAGGATATGTGGAAAACCTTAAAACAAGGCGAGGTTTGGACTGGGATCGTTAAAAATAGACGTAAAAATGGCGATCACTATTGGGTAAGGGCCAATATCACCCCTATTATTCGTCAAGGTAAAATTCAAAGTTTTATGTCAGTAAGAACCTATGCAAAAAAAGAAGAAATAGCTCAAGCTTCAGCGCTTTATGATGCGTTTAATCAAGGTAAATATCCCTCTCACACCTTTTTAAAAGGTGCTTTTGTTTATAAAGGGTGGCAACGTTGGCGCTCATGGAATCAAACTATTTCATTAAAGAAACGCCTTCGCTTTTTTATTCTACTACCATTACCATTTATGCTATTAAGTGCATGGTTTGCTGGTTTATCTGGTTATGTCCTTTTGATGCATGTCGTTGTATTGCTGTTATTGCTAATAGCTAATGAACGCATTCTTTATTTTCAAATTGTAAAGCCAATAATTCGATTAAATGAACAGGCTAATCGTGTTGCGACAGGAGATGAACATAACGTTGCTTATCTTAATCGGATTGATGAAATTGGGATGACACAGCGCTCAGTTAATCAGTTAGGGCGAATGTTTCGTTGGTTAGTTAATGATGTAAGTCATCAAATTCATCAAGTCGATATTTCTTGTGATCAATTAGCTGCTGGTAATCGTGATTTATATGTAAGAACGGAACAAACAGCCAGTAATGTTGAAGCAACAGCATCGACGATGAATGAGCTTACTACGGCAGTAAGTAATAATAGTGAAACTGCGGGTCAGGCAAATAACCTTTCTAATATCACCTGTGATGCGGCGATAAAGGGAGGTAATGCCATGGATAATATCGCGAATACAATGAATGATATCGCAAAGAGTTCAGAGCGTATTAGTAATATTATTGGTGTTATCGACAGCATTGCTTTTCAAACCAATATTCTTGCATTGAATGCTTCAGTAGAAGCAGCCAGAGCGGGTGAACAAGGACGAGGTTTTTCGGTGGTGGCGACTGAAGTGAGGGAATTAGCACAGCGTAGTGCAGAAGCCGCCAAAGAGATTAAAAAATTGATTGGTGATTCAAGTAGCAATATCAAAGTGGGTTCAAAACAAGTCAATGAGACGGTCGGTACAATGGAGGATATTGTTGTACATGTCAAAAATGTGACAGATTTAATTGGTGAAATTAGCCTAGCGTCTTCAGAACAAAGTGCGGGTCTAAAAGAATTAGGTCGAGCAGTTGAAAAACTGGAATTGATTACGCATGAAAATGCCAACTATGTTTCTAAGGCTTCGATGATTTCAGGTGAAATGAAGGTACAAACGAATTACTTAGTCAGTGCAATTAATGTATTCCACTAATTTGTAATTATTAAGAAGTTAAAGACACCTACTAAAAATAGGTGTCTTTGTACCTAACCCACTGTTTTATCATCATATAATAAGTGAATTAAAAGCTTGTCCAATCATCGTCTTCATCATTTTTGATGGATGTTTCTTTTGTGGAATTTCTCTCTTTTATTTCATCCTTGACGGTGTTTTTTATTTTTTCCCCTTTTTTCTGTGATAACTTTTCAGAAGAGAACGGTATTTCAATGACGTTATGATGTGATTTTTTATCGTACTGCTTACTTTCCGTTGTTTTAAACTGCTCAACGATCTGTTCAAGATTACCCGCTTCTTCAGTCAATAAACTTGCTACAGAGGAGGATTGTTCAACCATAGCGGCATTTTGTTGGGTTGCTTTATCCATTTCTGTAACGGCCAGAGAGACTTGAGTAATACCACGAGTTTGTTCTTCAGATGCGGATAAAATTTCTGTCATTGAGTCTTCAACATGTTTGACAGAGGTCAGTATTTCACCCATAGACATGCTAACTTGCTCAACAAGATCATTACCATGGCGAACTCGGCTAATTGAAGCATCAATTAATTCTTTTATTTCCTTCGCAGCTTCTGCACTACGCTGTGCTAATTCCCTCACTTCAGTCGCCACCACCGAAAAACCTCGTCCTTGCTCACCCGCTCTAGCTGCTTCAACGGCCGCATTTAATGAGAGAATATTAGTTTGAAAAGCAATGCTATTAATAACGGTGGTAATTTCACCAATTTTTTGCGAACTTTCGGCAATATCCGTCATAGTTTTAACCATTCTATTCGTGACATCTCCCCCTTTACTGGCAATATTTGATGTTTGATTAATGAGATGTGAAACTTCACGAGCGCTTTCTGTATTGTTTCTCACTGTTGCTGTGAGTTGTTCCATACTAGATGCGGTTTCTTCTAATGCGCTTGCTTGCTCTTCAGTACGGCAAGAAAGATCGGTATTGCCTGCTGATAACTCTTGAACACCCGTGTAAATATGATGGCTTGTTCCTCGAATAGCATTTACAATTAATGAGAGTTCAGTGCGCATATACTGAATACCCGTAATTAATTGGTCAATTTCATTATTCCCTTTTGCTGTGATGTCTTTATTTTCTAATAAATTTCCTTGAGAAATTTCTGACATATAATCCACGATTTGATTGATACGTAAAACAATATTTCGACGTATCCAAAGTACAACAAGAACCGTAAAAAGAATAAAAATAAACATAAAAACAAACGCTAAAATTAATGTGCGTTCGTAATTACCTTGTGCGGCTTCTCTTGCGTGGGTCACCACGTTATCACTGAGATAATCTGTTGCTTCATAGAGGGATTGAGTGAATCGTTCATTGGTATTATGTGCATAAAGGGATTGAAAGCCGTAGTAATCATGAATTTCTAAACATGATGCAAGCTGATCGAGATCGTAAAGTACTCGGTTAAATAGTTTTTTCATTTTTTCTATTTTTTCGGGATCAAAATTGGCATTTTGAGCGGAAGAAAAATAGGCACTAATAATATGGGTAACTTCTTGTTTGCGTTGTGGATAGGTGGATAGAAAGTGGGTAATTTTATCTTCTGCAATGTCGGGCGTGAGATGAGCGTCAAACATAACATTAAGCATATCTTCACGTAATTTATTTAACTCAGCATAACCATAATCCATCGTTTTTATCTGTTCAAAGCCATTTGCTAATTGTGAGATCCGCTTATTTGTTAAACTCGCGTCACGGATACTCATTGCACCAGAGAAAAGTTGAATGGTGCAAAACAGTATTAAGATAAACATTAAGCCATTAGATATTTTTATTCGTTTCAGCATAGCCTTACCTATTTAATTGATTTGTAGGACACACAGCAAGGAGCGATAAACATTCATCAATTAAACTTATTCGGCTTAATATCTAAAAACTTTACCTTTTCTACTCTATTTAATGGTAAAGATGATTTATATTTCTTTTTTTAGTTTTAATTACCAGCTAATAGCTAAAATATTCTAATGATTTATATAAAAGACTATAGGTATATTATCTTACTAATTTTTTATGTTTATTTGCTAATATTAAGATTTAATAATGTCTTTGCTGAATAATAAAGCGATTGTAGCTGTGTTTTATTTTTAGTGTTCGTTTTATTTTATGATAAGTGAAATAGATACATCGTCTTGATGAATGCGTTTAATTTTCTTAAAAAATATGTTTTTTCGTATAAAAACGATCGTTTTTAATATGTCAATGTATCGTGGGTTAGACATACTCCCAGAAAAATGGCTGGGAGTATGGTAGGTAGAGGTTTTGTTATATGTAATGTAATAGACTATTTATTGCACCTAGCTTTCACTTTTTTGGGAACTTAAAAACTTTCCCAGTTATCATCGGTTTCATGATGATTCGTTTTTATTGTTGATGTTTTAATCACCTCTTTTTCTTGTGATTGAGCTGAAAAGGTGGGTAACTTAGTCAGTGCTGGTTTTTCGTTCTCTACTTTAAATGTATTTACGATAATATCTAACATACTGGCTTGTTCACTTAGTGTGGTAGACGCAGCGGTTGATTGTTCAACCATGGCTGCATTTTGTTGAGTTGCTTTATCCATTTCATTAACAGCAAGACTAATTTGTGCAATACCACGAGTTTGCTCTTCTGATGCAGATAAAATTTCTTTCATTGAACCTGAAACATGATTGACGGATGTGACAATTTCACCCATTGATAAACTGACTTGTTCAACCAGATCATTACCTTGTCTAACACGTAAGATTGTTGATTCGATAAGCTCTTTGATCTCTTTCGCTGCTTCGGCACTTCGCTGTGCTAAGTTGCGCACTTCACTTGCAACTACAGAAAATCCTCGGCCTTGTTCGCCCGCTCTTGCGGCTTCAACCGCTGCGTTGAGAGCTAAGATATTTGTTTGGAATGCAATATCATCAATAACAGCCGTGATTTCACCAATCTTTTGTGAGCGATCGGCAATATCTGTCATCGTCATGACCATCTTGTTACTATGTTCTCCACCTTGAACAGCGATATCAGCGGTACTCATCACCAGTTCTGTGACCTCACGAGCGCTATCGGTATTATTACGGATAGTTGCTGTCATCTGCTCCATACTGGATGCGGTTTCTTCTAATGCGCTGGCTTGCTCTTCTGTTCGGCTGGATAAGTCATTATTTCCTGCCGCAATCTCTTGTACACCGGTATAAATGGTGGCACTACTATTTCGAATAGCGCTCACCATCTCTTTTAATTGTGCTCGCATTTGTTGTAAGCCCAGCATAAGCTGGTCTATTTCAGTATTACCCGAAACATCACTATCTATACGACTGACTAAATCGCCTTTAGCGATAGTTTCCTGATAGGTGATCATTTGATTAATACGAGCAATGATGTATTTGCGGATCCAAATAAGAACTAATGTGGTGAAGATAAGGAAAATACCCATAAAGGTAGAGGCTATCCATAACATACTGTAGTAGTTCTTTTCCGCTTCAGCCACTGACGGATTGACCACGTCATCTGTAATAAAATCTGTGGCTTCATACAGTGAGTTGGTAAAATCAGTATTGGCTGGGCTTTTTAAGATCAATCGAACAGCATTGGTATTTCGCTCATTTAAATATTGTGCTAACAAATCAAGATCAGCGCGGCTTTTTTGATAAAGCTGTTTGATCTGCGCCATACGCTGTTGATCAAATCCTGTTTGAGCGGATAAATCAACATACTCATTCATCAGAGTATCAACTTGTGCTTTACGCGCTGGCATAGTTTGCATAAATGCAGTGATGTTTGCATCTTCAGCCTGAGGATTTGAAATATAGCTAAATGCTTGTGCAATAATATCAGTACGTAATGTATTCAACTCCGCATAAGTATTATCCATTGTGCGTAGTTGGTCGAAACTGTATGAAATTTTCTTGAGTTTATTCTGAGTCTGGTAGGCATCGTGAATACTTTGTACTCCAGAAATAATCTGAATAATACAAAACAGCGTCAGGACACACATTAAACCTTGAGAGATTTTAATTCGTTTTAACATAACCCTACCTATTAGCTTTATCTTTTCGTCGGTAAGTGGGAGGTCCACTTAGCAGAATGATTAATTCGGCTGGAATGTTAGAAACTTTAGTGTGAAAGAATTTATTTCCCTTACTTAATCTGAATAGTCAGAAAATAAATGTTAGCTTGTTATTTTTACTGGGGTATTACCAGATAGGGTAAGATTATATTTTGTGTAAATAGTGCTACTATAAAATGATATAAATACCGTAAGTGAAATGAATTGTATAAATTTTAAGAATGAATAATGAGATAAAGGTAAAGGAACTATTTTACTTAAAACAGTTCCTTTTTTAATGAATGATAGGTAATTACTGAGATCCAAATGTATTTGTCATCTCTTCCAATGTTTCTTGTAATTCCATCCATTCCATTTCAACTTCTTCAAGCGCTGACTTTGCGATACCTTGTCGGTTTAAACAATCAGAAAGCTCATTTTTACGGCTGACATCGTAAATACCACTGTCAGAAAGCGCCGTTTCCATAAGTGTCAACTCTTGGCTGAGTTTATCCATTTTACTTTCTAATATCGTCAGCTTTTTACGCAGAGGTTGGGTTTGTTGCCTAAACTCGGCTTCTTTGCGTTTTTGCTCTTTTTTGTCTTGCGCACTTAAATTTGTTGTCGCGATATTGTCTTTATCTTGTTGGTTTTTATTGGCTTGTGTTTCTTGGCGGTTTTGATCAACTAACCACTGCTGATAATCATCAAGATCGCCATCAAAAGGTTCAACTTGACCATCATGAACAAGATAGAGATCGTCGGTTGTTGATCGCAGTAAATGCCTATCATGCGATACCACAACAATCGCGCCTTCAAAGCTAATTAAAGCTTGAGTTAGCGCTTGGCGCATATCTAAATCGAGGTGGTTAGTTGGTTCATCCATTAACAGCAAATTAGGGCGTTGCCAGACTAAAAGGGATAACACTAAACGTGCTTTTTCACCCCCAGAAAATTGACCACAAGCATCGGTAACCTTATCACCATGGAAACCAAAGCCACCAAGATAGTCACGTAATTTCTGTTCAGTCTCTTTAGGCGCTAAACGAGTTAGGTGTTGTAGCGCTGATTCATCTGAGCGTAAAAACTCTAATTGATGCTGTGCAAAGTAACCTAGTTTAATGCCTTTTGAGAGAGCCATTTTTCCTTGTAGTGGTTCAAGCTCACCCGCAAGTAATTTAATTAGCGTCGATTTACCTGCACCATTTCGCCCTAATAACCCAATACGTGAGCCAGGGATTAAATTCAGTTTAATATCATTAAGAATAATTTTTTCACCATAACCAGCACTGACTTTTTCCATCGAGAGTAATGGATTAGGTAAGCTTTCAGGTTGACGGAAACTAAATTGGAATGGGTTATCGGTATGAGCTGGTGCAACGCGCTCCATTCGCTCAAGCATTTTCACTCGACTTTGTGCTTGTTTAGCCTTAGTGGCTTTTGCTTTAAACCTATCGATAAAACTTTGTAAGTGTGCAATTTTTGATTGCTGGTTTTCAAACAAGGCTTGTTGCTGAGCGAGTTTTGTTGCCCGTTGCATTTCAAATGAAGAGTAGTTACCTGAATATTCAAAGATTTTCTCTTGTTCAATATGCAATATTTTATCCACGATCGGATCAAGAAAATCACGGTCATGGGAAATTAAAATTAAGGTACCAGTATAGCTTTTCAGCCATTTCTCAAGCCAAATAACGGCATCTAAATCTAAGTGGTTGGTAGGCTCATCAAGTAATAGTAAATCAGAACGACAAATTAACGCTTGCGCCAAGTTTAAACGCATTCTCCAACCGCCTGAAAATGATTTTACAGGTTCATTAAGTTGCTGTTGGCTAAAACCCAAGCCATTAAGTAAGGTTGCAGCACGAGATTGTATTGTCCATGCATTAATGGCATCTAATTGCCCATGAATAAGCGCAATAGCGTGGCCGTCATTGATCTCGTTGGCTTTTTGTAATCGTTGTTCTAGTTGGCGATATTCTCTATCACCATCAATGACATAATCAATTGCTGGTATATCAAGTGCAGGTGTTTCTTGATTAACCCACGCCATTGCCCAAGTACTGGGAAAGGTCACATTTCCCGCTTCAGCTTGAAGCTCACCTTTTAATAAAGAGAGTAATGTGGTTTTACCACAACCATTTTTGCCGACTAGACCAATCTTTTGCCCTGGATTAATAGTTGCACTGGCATTATCCAGTAACACTCTGACACCACGGCGAATTTGCAAAGAAGAAAAAACAATCATAAATATCGTCTATTAGGAGTATGTAAATTAATATATAGAGTAAGTTGTTCGTAACAGTTGGTCACAATGCGTGCATGGTAACGGAAAAAATGGTTTCTGACACGTTTTGTAAGGAGGAATGATGTTAAACGCATCAAATGTATTACTGGTGTATGTCCATCCCGAGCCGCGCCAATCAATTGCTAATAAAGCGTTACTAAATGCGGTGAGGGATCTAGAGAATATAACTATCCATGACTTATATGCTACTTATCCTGATTTTTTTATTGATATACATCATGAGCAATCCTTGCTGTGTCAGCATAAAGTGATTGTTTTTCAATTTCCACTACAAACATATAGTTGCCCAGCATTATTAAAAGAGTGGCAAGATAGAGTACTAACACGTCCTTTTGCAAATCAAAGTGGAAGGTCACATTTAAAAGGGAAAGCATTTCGCTGTGTTGTGACCACAGGCGAACCTGAATATGCTTACCAACATAACGGAAAGAATCGCTACACACTCACTGAATTATTACGTCCTTTCGAATTAATGGCAGAAATGTGTGGTATGCGTTGGTTATCGCCTATGATTGTGTATTCAGCAAGGCAACAGTCTAAAACAACATTGACGCATATTGGAGAGGCTTATCGCCATTGGTTAGGTGCGCCACTTGAAGGGGAGCATGTCTGATGGAAGATAATTGGATGATTAAAGCGGTGCTCTTTTTCCTTTGTGCTGCGGTGGTCATGGTGCCTATTGCACAACGTCTTAAAATTGGGGCGGTATTAGGGTATTTGATAGCAGGTATTGTTATTGGACCTTGGGGGCTTGGGTTATTTAAAGATGTTGATGACATCTTACATTTTTCTGAATTAGGTGTGGTTTTCCTAATGTTCTTGATTGGATTGGAATTAAACCCAGCTAAGCTATGGGAATTAAGACGCGCTATATTTGGTGTGGGTTCCATGCAGGTAGTTTTCACCGCTTCTATTTTTTCAGGACTTATTCTCGTTTTAACCTCTTTTTCATGGCAAGCGGCGGTTATTGGTGGATTGGGTATTGCAATGTCTTCAACGGCTATGGCACTACAGCTTATGAATGAAAAAGGGATGAATCATAACGAGGGAGGGCAGTTAGGTTTTGCGGTGCTGTTATTTCAAGATATGGCTGTGATCCCTATTCTTGCTGTTATTCCATTACTTGCGGGGGAAACAGCTAGTAGTGATTGGTATCGCATTGGATTAAAAATTGCTTCTTTTGCGGCATTGTTGATTTGTGGGCGTTATTTATTACGACCTCTGTTTCGTTTAGTGGTGAAATCGGGTGTAAGAGAAGTCTTTACAGCCGCAGCACTATTAGTCGTGCTGGGAGCCGCCATTTTTATGGAAACTCTCGGTTTTTCAATGGCAATGGGAACCTTCATTGCTGGCGTGTTATTAGCAGATTCAGAGTATAGGCATGAATTAGAAATCTCTATTGAACCGTTTAAAGGGTTATTATTAGGGCTATTTTTTATTTCTGTCGGCATGTCTTTAGATATTGGTATTTTATGGCGCTATTTACCTGAGGTTTTACTGGGTGTGCTTATTCTCGTGATAACTAAGGGACTAATACTTTATGGCATTGCATGGCTAGCTGGATTGCGCTTTTCTACACGTTTACAGTTTTCATCAGTATTAAGTCAAGGTGGTGAATTTGCCTTCGTTGTTTTTTCAACATCAATGGCGATGGGGGTATTAGATAGTCAGCAAATGGCATTATTGCTGGTGGTTGTCACGCTTTCTATGATGACTACACCACTTGTGATGCAAATGACAGACGCTGTGTTATCTCGCCGTTATAATGAGGCCAAAACAGACGAACAGCCTTTTGTTGAAAATAATCATCCAGAAGTCATTCTTGTTGGTTTTGGTCGAATGGGGCAAGTTGTAGGACGCTTGTTGATGGCCAACAAGATTAACATCACCGTACTAGAGCATGATGTGGGAAGTTTAAGTACCATGCGTAAATACGGTTATAAAGTTTATTATGGTGATGCAACGGATCTTAATTTATTACGAGCGGCAGGTGCGGAATACGCAAAAACGATTGTTATCACGAGTAATGAATCTGAAGCAACGATGGAAATTGTTCACCTCTGTCAGCGTCACTTTCCTAATTTGCATATTATTGCAAGAGCAAGAGGGCGTGTTGAGGCTCATGAATTGCTTAAAGCGGGTGTAACAGATTTTAGTCGAGAAACATTTTCTAGTGCTTTAGAGTTAGGCCGTAAGACATTAATTGAATTGGGTATGCATCCTCATCAAGCTTATCGAGCGCAACAGCATTTTCGCCGTTTGGATATGCAATTACTCAGAAAGCTGGTGGATGAATCACCAGAAGAGGTTTCCAACGTATCTCGCGTAAAAGAAGCAAGGCGAGAGCTTGAAGAACTCTTTAATGAAGAAATTCGCCAAGAGCATCATCAACCTGATATTTGGGATGAATCTTTAACAGAGGACATTCCTCAAATAAGTAAAGAAAAAAGATCTATTGATAAACAGGAGAACTGACCCCATGTCTGCAACCCGTAAACGCTTTATCGCAGGAGCTGTGTGCCCACACTGTCAAGCTCAAGACACACTCAAAATGTGGCGCGAAGATAAAGTTGATATTGTCGAATGTGCTCAATGTGGCCATCAGCAACGACAAACAGAGGGTGAAGTTAATTCACTTGTTCGTGAAAATGAACAGGTCATTGGGATCTTTACACCACAATAATTGTAGGTTTTTTTGATATAACCCGATACAGAAGATTTATTTTTCGTTACAATCGGGAAAATTTTGCCCACGGGTATGTAGGAGATGTCATGAAAGTAGCAAACGACTTGGTAGTTAGTCTGGCTTATCAAGTAAGATCAGAAGACGGTGTTTTAGTTGATGAGTCCACGGTGAGCGCACCGTTAGACTATCTGCATGGCCGTGGTTCTTTAATCAGTGGTTTAGAAAATGCATTAACAGGTCGCGAAGTCGGTGAGAAATTCGACGTAGAAGTGGCTTCTGATGATGCTTATGGCCAATACGATGAAAACTTAGTTCAACGCGTTCCAAAAGATGTTTTTGTTGGTGTTGATGAGTTAGAAGTTGGCATGCGTTTTCTTGCGGATACCGATCAAGGTCCTGTACCAGTAGAAATTACAGGTATTGAAGGTGACGAAGTTATCGTTGATGGTAACCACATGTTAGCAGGCCAAAACCTGAAGTTTCATGTTGAAATCGTTGCTATTCGTGAAGCGACAGAAGAAGAATTAGCACACGGCCACGTGCACGGTGAAGAAGAAGAGCACGAATGTTGTGGTGGCCACGGTCACGGTGAAGACGGTGGATGTTGTGGCGGTGGTCATGGTCATGGCCATTCTCACGGTGAAGAAGGTGGATGCTGCGGTGGCGAAGGTCATGGCAACGGTGGTCACGGCCACGGTCATGGCGGTTGCGGTTGCCAACACTAATCTGTCTAAAGAAAGATCAAAAGGAGCGTTTAAACGCTCCTTTTTGTTTTTTTGATTACGTTAAAAGGAAAGTCATCACTTAATAGTGTGGGGGAGGTGTTTCATCCTCGGGTCTTGCAATTATTGAGGATTGAGATGTTTTTAAGCGCTCAGTGACAATCTTTAATGCTTCTTTAAAGCGACTAATTTCAATTTGTTGCTGTGTAACCACCTGATTTAACTCTTCAATAGTCGCATCTTGGAAAGCAACTTTGCTTTCTAATTGAATGAGCAATAGTTCTACTTCCTTAATATCCATTGTGTTTTTCCTCCTTTGAAATGTCGAATTACGACGAATGTGACTAACGAACTCGTGAAATTTAATCTTATTTACTGATATATACACAGGAAGACATAAATCTGGTTTGAGATAAAAGACTATTTTGTTAATGTGATAACACTCTGTGCTGACAAAAATCCTAACATTAACTGTTATGAGTGTCGGCAAATTTTTTTAATTCATATAAAATTGCTACCCGCGGATGAGATCTATACCGCAACGACAGCAAGATGTGATGCAAAACGTTTTAGTGAAGATCTATGATGATCATTTTTAAAACGTAGCGACTCACTAACATATACTGGAGAATGGGATGAAATCTTTATTAAAAACGACGTTGCTGGCAACCAGTTTAGCTTTCGCATTCAGCGCACCTCAAGCATTTGCTGAAGAAGCAGCTAAAGTGCCAACATTAAATAGTGCATTTAAAACTCAAAATGAGCAAAATGCCTATGCGTTAGGCGCGTCGATGGGTCGCTATATGGAAGCTGCATTACAAGAGCAAAAAAATATTGGTATTACTTTAGATTCTAAACAACTGTTGGCAGGGGTTCAGGATGCATTTAACAGTAAATCCAAATTATCAGATGCTGAGATTGAATTAACCTTAGCGGCGTTTGAAGATCAAGTCCGTACTGCTGCAACCGCGAAAATGGAAAAAGAAGCCACAGAAAACAAAGCCGCGGGTGATAAATTCCGTACAGAATTTGCAGCTGAAAAAGGTGTCGTAAAAACAAAATCAGGTCTATTGTATTTAGTTGAAAATCCAGGTAAAGGTAAAACCCCAACAGATGCTGATCGTGTGACTGTACACTACAAAGGTATGCTGATTGATGGTAAACAATTTGATAGTTCTTATGATCGTAATGAGCCACTGACAATTAGCCTAAAGAGTGTTATTCCTGGCTGGACTGAAGGCATGAAATACATCAAAGAAGGTGGCAAAATCAAGTTAGTTATTCCACCAGAATTAGGCTATGGCCAACGCGCAACAAGTGGTATTCCAGCTAACTCAACCTTAGTCTTTGAAGTTGAATTACTGAGTGTTGAAAGCGATAAGTAATTCACTTATCACTCAATATCACTAAAAAATGCTGGCATAAATGCCAGCATTTTTATTTCTAATGTATCGTACATCATTTATTAACGTATAGCGTTAGTCTACAGTCTCTTCGATAATAATAGCTTTGGGTTTTTTAAAAACAAACAGCAAGCCAATAATGATTGCCCCCATCCCTATTAAAGTGAGTAAAGACATCTTATTACCCAAGAAGATGTAATCCATGAATGCCGTCACTCCCGGTACTAAATAAAATAAGCTCGTGACATTAACTAAATTACCTGTTGTGAGTAAACGATATAACAGTAGCTGAGCAACAACAGAAATGATAATAGCTAGCCAAAGAACAGGAATGATAAAGCCAATATCGAATGAGGCATCAAAAGGTTTAAATGGCACAAATAACAAGCACAATACGAGACTAACAACATATTGCAGTGGCAAGGCGTCCATGGGAGCTAATTGCAGTTTTTTTTGTGAAATTGCACCAACACTCATGCAAAGTAGGGCAATTAATGCATAAATCATCCCTGTTAATGAAAGGGCTGTATTAAATACACTTTGTGCAACTACCAACACTAGCCCTGCTAATGCGATTAGAAGTCCTAACAATCGAGTTGCGGTAAAATTACGTTCAATTATCCATAATGTAATAATCGGTTGTACACCCATTATTGTGGCCAGCATTCCGGGTGTTATGCTATTAGCAAGCGCCAAAAGATAACAAATAGAATAACCGCCGATAATTAACAAACCTACCCATGCTGTTTTTAATCGACTTCCTTTCGGAGGCAAAAAACGATGACGCTGAATACACAAAAAAGAAAGAAATGCTAACGCGATAATAAAACGCCAAGTTAAAATAGCAAATGAGCTACCATTATCTAAACCCCAACGCGAAAAAATAGCCCCGCTACTCCATAATAAAACGAATAATGTCGTTGGACCGAATTTCGCCCAATATTGACGTAAATACATGACGATATACCTGTAAAATGAGCAGTAAGATGGCTTGACTATTTTTAGTAATAGTTGGCAATTGAGAAAACATTAACAAATAAACGTAAATAACACTTCAATTATAGTATGTTGGTTCATACGCAATTAAGTCGAACTAATAAATTAAGCAATGTCAGTTGCAACAACAACCGTTGTATTGACGACAACCACTTTGACAGACGGAAGTGGTGAAGAGGGAATTTTAATAGGCATAGAAGCAACAGACATTAACCCTACTGTTGATGAAAGTTGCTGAGATTGGCATATCATCAGTATATTCAAGGGATTAATTACACGCTAAAATAATAATTTGGAATATAGGTAATCTCTTCAAGAGTGTCAATCTTTATCCCTCCTATCTTTAAAGGTGAAATTTTTAAAAATAAAGAGGGCGTTGATACGAAAAGATTAAAAAAACGAAAAAAGCTGTGACCTATGACAAAGCTCTTATTCTAAGACACTTGACGTAGATCGTCTGACGATCTAACGTCAGAATTGTGCCTAATTCAGTTTTTATATTTAAATTTTTTAATATTAAATTGATCCGCAGTGACGAACCGTTATAAAAAATAGAACCTCAAGTCATTATCATAATTAAAGCCTTTAAGGATTATATAATCAAATGTCTAGCCCGTTATTTAATGGTGACAGCAGCGAGTTTGAAAAACTAGATAGCCGACCTTTTACTCAAACTGATCACGAAATATTGAAGTCCTATGAGGCTGCCGTAGAAGGTTTAGCTATACTCATTGGCAACCATTGTGAAATCGTATTGCACTCTCTGGAAGATTTGAAATGTTCAGCGGTTAAAATCGCGAATGGAGAACATACTGGTCGTAAGATTGGTTCTCCAATTACCGATTTGGCATTACAAATGTTACATGATATTACAGATGAAGATTCAAGTTTTTCAAAGGCTTATTTTACTAGAGCGAAAAGTGGTGCATTGATGAAATCGATCACGATTGCGATTCGTAATCGCGAACGTCGTGTTATCGGTTTATTGTGTATTAATATGAACCTTGATGTTCCATTCTCTGAAATAATCAAAACCTTTATTCCTGAAGAAACACATGAAGTTGCTTCTGATGTTAACTTTGCCTCATCTGTTGATGATCTCGTGGCCCAAACATTAGAGTTCACCATTGAGGAAGTGAATAATGATCGTGAAGTTGCCAATAACGCAAAAAATAAACAAGTTGTGTTAAGCCTTTATGAAAAAGGTATTTTTGATATTAAAGACGCCATTAACCAAGTTGCTGATCGACTGAATATCTCAAAACATACGGTCTATCTCTATATTCGCCAGTTTAAAAATGGAGAATAGAGCCACATTATGAGTTCCTTGACATATTGTTTAGTGGTAACAGGGCCTCATTATGGAACTGAACAAGCTTCAAGTGCCTATTTATTTGCAAATGCCCTTCTTGAGAAAGGGCATCAAATTGCGCAAATTTTCTTCTATCGGGAAGGGGTGGTAAATGCCAACAGATTGGTGTTACCAGCAAATGATGAATTTGATCTTCCCAAAGCGTGGATAACATTGGCGAAAAGACACCAAATTCCTTTACATGTTTGTGTTGCTGCTGCATTACGTCGAGGGATCATTGATGAACAACAAGCCAAAGAGCAAGGAATTGATAATCATAATATGGCAACGGAATTTGAACTTAGTGGCCTAGGTTCACTTGCTCAAGCGATGTTGACGTGTTCACGTGTGGTGCAATTTTAATGAAAAAAATGAATTCAATTGCCTTTCTTTTTACACAAGCACCTCACGGTAATAGTGCTGGACGGGAAGGTTTGGATGCTTTACTCGCAACCTCTGCATTAACGGAAGAGATAGGTGTTTTTTTTATATCAGATGGCGTGTTCCAATTAGTTGAAAATCAACAGCCTGAAGGTGTGTTATCTCGCCATCACGCTGCAACTTTTAAAGTGCTTCCCTTGTATGATGTAACAAACGTCTATATATCACATCAAGATATGACTCATCGTGGATTGTCCTCTCAAACTGCTTTTGTGCTGGATGCACAGGTGATATCTCATCAAGATATTGCTCAAAAATTGAGTGAATATGGGGTGGTATTGCGCTTTTAATACAGAAGTTAGGCAGGAAGGTTGAACGGTTATGTTGTATACTTACTCCGTCTCTATTTACCAAAGTGATTTAGAGGCTTTTTTATCTTTATTAACAAAACAAGATGACGTGTTGTTAATTCAAGATGGTGTACTGGCAGTTCTTGAAGAGAATCCCTTATTAAAATATTGTCTTCAACAGCAAATTTCAGTTTACGCATTAATTGATGATGTTTTAGCGAGAGGCTTAAAAGATCAAGTATCTCATCATATTAAACTCATTAGTTATGGTGATTTTGTCGATTTAACGGTAAAACACCCTCAACAAATTCATTGGGGAGCGTAGAATTGCTGTATAATTCTTGACACATGAGCCTGTCAGCAATAAAATTCTGCGTCCTCATGTTTTGTCTTGTTGACAAGACAGAGTTCAAATCCGTGTTTACGAAGCAAAAACCAGGAGCTTTTTTTAAATGGCAACTATTAATCAGCTGGTACGCAAATCTCGTAGCTCGAAAGTTGTTAAAAGCAACGTTCCAGCTCTGGAAGCTTGCCCGCAAAAACGTGGCGTATGTACTCGTGTATATACTACCACTCCAAAAAAACCAAACTCAGCACTGCGTAAAGTATGCCGTGTGCGTTTGACTAACGGTTTCGAAGTTTCTTCCTACATCGGTGGTGAAGGCCACAACTTGCAGGAGCACTCCGTAATCTTAATCCGTGGTGGTCGTGTTAAAGACTTACCAGGTGTGCGTTACCACACTGTTCGCGGCGCGCTGGACTGTTCTGGTGTTAAAGACCGTAAACAAGCTCGTTCTAAGTACGGTGTGAAGAAGCCAAAGGCTTAATGGTTCTCCGTTAAGTAAGGCCAAACATTTTTTCACAAATAATGTCAAAATAAACTCATTGAGTTTTGGACAACCCTGAATTTTAAACGGAGTATTTCCATGCCACGTCGTCGTGTAATTGGTCAACGTAAAATTCTGCCAGATCCTAAGTTCGGATCAGAACTGCTGGCTAAATTTGTAAACATTCTGATGGTAGACGGTAAAAAATCTACTGCGGAATCAATTGTATATAATGCGCTTGAGACCCTGGCTCAGCGTTCAGGCAAAACTGAACTGGAAGCGTTCGAAATCGCATTAGATAACGTACGTCCTACTGTGGAAGTTAAATCCCGCCGTGTTGGTGGTTCAACTTACCAAGTTCCAGTTGAAGTACGCCCAGTTCGTCGTAATGCATTAGCAATGCGTTGGATTGTTGAAGCTGCTCGTAAACGCGGTGATAAATCCATGGCTCTTCGCCTGGCAAATGAATTATCTGATGCGGCTGAAAACAAAGGCGCTGCTGTTAAGAAACGTGAAGACGTTCACCGTATGGCAGATGCAAACAAGGCGTTCGCACACTACCGTTGGTAATCCACGAAGTAGTTGTAGCAACTCTTTTCAGGACAGCTATGCTGTCCTTTACCTGAATTGAACGCCCACGAGAGAGGAAAAAATGGCTCGTCAAACCCCCATAGCACGCTACCGTAATATCGGTATCAGTGCGCACATCGATGCCGGTAAAACCACTACAAGTGAACGTATTCTGTTTTATACCGGTGTAAACCATAAAATTGGTGAAACTCACGAAGGTTCAGCAACAATGGACTGGATGGAGCAGGAGCAGGAGCGTGGTATTACTATCACATCCGCAGCAACTACTGCATTCTGGTCTGGTATGGCTAAACAGTTCGAGCCTCACCGTGTAAACATCATCGACACCCCAGGACACGTTGACTTCACAATCGAAGTAGAACGTTCTATGCGTGTTCTTGATGGCGCGGTTATGGTTTACTGTGCAGTTGGTGGTGTTCAGCCTCAGTCAGAAACAGTATGGCGCCAGGCTAACAAATATCATGTACCACGTATCGCGTTCGTTAATAAAATGGACCGTATGGGTGCAAACTTCCTGCGTGTTGTTGAACAAATCAAAACACGTCTGGCAGCAAACCCAGTTCCACTGCAAATCCCAGTTGGTGCTGAAGAAAATTTCACCGGTGTTGTTGATTTAATCAAAATGAAAGCAATCCGTTGGAATGAAGAAGACCAAGGTGTTACCTTCGAATACGAAGACATTCCTGCAAATCTGCAAGATTTAGCTGAAGAATGGCACAATAACCTGGTTGAATCTGCAGCTGAAGCATCAGAAGAACTGATGGACAAATATCTGGGCGGTGAAGAACTGTCAGAAGCAGAAATCAAAGCTGCTCTGCGTAAACGCGTTCTAGATAACGAAATTATCCTGGTTACCTGTGGTTCTGCCTTTAAGAACAAAGGTGTTCAGGCAATGCTGGATGCGGTAATTGAATACCTGCCAGCACCAACAGATGTACCTGCTATCAACGGTATGTTACCAGACGGTAAAGATACTCCAGCAGAACGTCACTCAAGCGACGAAGAGCCATTCTCATCTCTGGCATTCAAAATCGCAACTGACCCATTTGTTGGTAACTTAACATTCTTCCGTGTGTACTCTGGTGTTGTAAACTCAGGTGACACTGTTCTGAACCCGGTTAAAGACAAAAAAGAACGTTTTGGCCGTATTGTTCAGATGCATGCTAACAAGCGTGAAGAAATTAAAGAAGTTCGTGCGGGCGACATCGCTGCTGCTATCGGTCTGAAAGACGTAACTACAGGTGATACTTTATGTGCAATTGATGCACCAATCATCTTAGAACGTATGGAATTCCCAGAGCCAGTAATCTCTGTTGCTATCGAACCTAAGACTAAAGCTGACCAAGAAAAAATGGGTATCGCTCTGAACCGTCTGGCTCAAGAAGATCCATCTTTCCGCGTATCAAGCGACGAAGAAACTGGTCAAACTATCATTGCTGGTATGGGTGAACTGCACTTAGACGTGTTAGTTGACCGTATGCGTCGTGAATTTAAAGTTGAAGCGAACGTAGGTAAACCACAGGTTGCTTACCGTGAAACTATTCGTGATACAGTAACTGATATCGAAGGTAAGCACGCGAAACAATCTGGTGGTCGTGGTCAGTACGGTCATGTTGTTATCGATCTGTCTCCATTACCAGCAGGTGGTGAAGAGAACTACGTATTTATCAACGATATCGTTGGTGGTGTAATTCCTAAAGAATTCATCCCAGCTGTTGATAAAGGTATTCAAGAACAGCTGAAATCTGGTCCATTAGCAGGTTACCCTGTTGTGGATATTCAGGCTCGTTTACATTACGGTTCTTACCATGATGTTGACTCCTCAGAAATCGCGTTTAAAATTGCCGCATCAATGGCATTTAAAGACGGCTTCATGAAAGCTAAGCCAATTCTGCTTGAGCCAGTCATGAAAGTTGAGATTGAAACGCCAGAAGATTACATGGGCGACGTTATCGGTGACTTAAACCGTCGTCGTGGTATGGTTGAAGGTATGGACGATCTGCCTACCGGTAAGATCATCCGTGCTCAAGTACCACTGGCTGAAATGTTCGGTTATGCAACTGACCTGCGTTCACAAACTCAGGGTCGTGCTTCATACTCTATGGAGTTCTTGAAGTACAACGAAGCGCCTAGCAACGTCGCTCAGGCTATTATCGAAGCTCGTAAAGCGAAATAAGATCCTTTCGAGTTCAATTTAGTTTACGCTCCCTCTAATAAGAGGGAGCGATATTAAGGAATATAGTCGTGTCTAAAGAAAAATTTGAACGTTCAAAACCGCACGTTAACGTTGGTACTATCGGCCACGTTGACCACGGTAAAACAACTCTGACTGCTGCAATCACTACAGTTTTAGCTAAAACTTACGGTGGTGCTGCTCGTGCATTCGATCAAATCGATAACGCACCAGAAGAAAAAGCTCGTGGTATCACCATCTCTACTTCACACGTAGAATACGACACTCCAACTCGTCACTACGCACACGTAGACTGCCCAGGTCACGCCGACTATGTTAAAAACATGATCACTGGTGCTGCGCAAATGGACGGAGCGATCCTGGTAGTTGCTGCGACTGATGGCCCAATGCCACAAACTCGTGAGCACATCCTGTTAGGTCGTCAGGTTGGTGTTCCTTACATCATCGTATTCCTGAACAAATGTGACATGGTAGATGATGAAGAGTTACTGGAATTAGTTGAAATGGAAGTTCGTGAACTTCTGTCTCAGTACGATTTCCCAGGTGACGACACTCCAGTAATCCGTGGTTCAGCGCTGAAAGCACTGGAAGGCGAAGCAGAGTGGGAAGCAAAAATTGTTGAATTAGCAGAAGCACTGGATTCATACATCCCAGAACCAGAGCGTGCAATTGACAAACCATTCCTGTTACCAATCGAAGACGTATTCTCAATCTCAGGCCGTGGTACAGTAGTAACTGGTCGTGTTGAGCGTGGTGTAATCAAAGTTGGTGAAGAAGTTGAAATCGTTGGTATCAAACCAACAGTTAAAACAACTTGTACTGGCGTTGAAATGTTCCGTAAATTACTTGACGAAGGTCGTGCAGGTGAGAACGTTGGTGTTCTGCTGCGTGGTACTAAACGTGAAGAAATCGAACGTGGACAAGTACTGGCTAAACCAGGTTCAATCAAGCCACACACTAAATTCGAATCAGAAGTATATATTCTGAGCAAAGATGAAGGTGGTCGTCATACTCCATTCTTCAAAGGCTACCGTCCACAGTTCTACTTCCGTACAACTGACGTAACTGGTACTATCGAATTACCAGAAGGCGTAGAAATGGTAATGCCAGGTGACAACATCAACATGATCGTTGAACTGATTCACCCAATCGCGATGGACGACGGTTTACGTTTCGCTATCCGTGAAGGTGGCCGTACAGTAGGTGCGGGCGTTGTTGCTAAAGTATTAGGTTAATTACTCGCGTAATTCTCCTAGAGAAGGGCATCA